>CAZEFW010000023.1:0-72399 GCA_964511535.1 uncultured Myxococcales bacterium
TGAGGCTTGAGGCTTGAGGCTTGAGGCTTGAGGGTCAAGTGCCCCAGACCTTCCACCCTCAAGCCTTACGGTCTCAAGTCTCAGGCCTGGCGAGCGCAGCGAGCCTCCTACGGCTTGCTCGGGTCCTTCGACAGGTGCGGCTGGTCTTTGCACCGATTCAGGATGAAGGTGGCCAGCTCGGCGGCGACGCCAATACTATGCGCCGCCTCCTCCTGCTGGATATCGCGGCCCCGGTGGAGAACATCATTGGCGAGCCTCCTGACGCCATGGGCAGCGCTGGCCAACGTATCCTGCGAGTAGTCCTCGCTGAACCGGTTGATCAGCTCGAAGAGGTTGAACTTGCCGAGGTCAAGGCCGTAGAGGTGGCCGAGCACCGAGTCGATGTGACAACGGCAGAGGGAGACTGCGCCTCTGTACAGGCCGGCGCAAAATGCGTTGGACGCTTCGTTGAGGATGGCCTGGTGCGCCTGGCTCAAGCCGGTCCTGATGAAAATCATGTTGCGGCATTTCCGGTTGACGATGCTCTGCATGGCGTCAGGACCGCTCCAGCGGCTCATCAGATCGAAGTTCTTGCCTTCGATCAGGTCGAGCTCATCCGGCTCCTCCTCGTATTCATCGTAGACGCGGGTAACCAGGTCGAGACATTTAGTGGGAAGCTCGGCGACCATATGCTCATGCTCGAACAGGGCATGAACCAGGCGCTGCCTGGCGTGGTCGATGACCTGCTCACAAAGCTGGCGGTCCGGGAAGATGTCTGGCTCGCCGCTGATCGCTGCCTCGATCCTCTTCAGGTTCCTCGAGATGCTGACAATCTTCTCCAGCGAAGGCACGCTGCTGCTACCAAACCTGCGGCACGTGTAGGCGCAAATTAGCTCGCGGATATGCTCGACGGGCCTGCCCTCGTCCAGCGGCCTGATGTACTCCTTGACGTCTACCAAGCCGTCGCCGCGAACAACATTCTCAACGACGATGTACGGCTCGCTCCTGGCTCCTGTTGGCACCAGCATGTTGCCGCCTCCTGATCGATAAGTCCCGGAGCCAACTTGCCCCGTTCCCTCAGGAACGGCTTACGAGCCTCAAGCCTTACGGCCTCAAGTCTCAAGCCAGGCGAGCGAAGCTCGCCCTACGGCTTGCTCGGGTCCTTGCTCAGCTGCGGCTGGTCCCAGCGCACGATGAGCCGCCGGCTCGGGTTCTTGCCCATGTACTCGCACGCCCGCCGGGAGAGCGCGATGTGGTAGTCGCCGGCGTTCTTGACCACCTCGAAGGCGTTGGCGTTGGGGAACTTGGTGGTGTCGGTGACCTTCACCAGGGGCGTCTCGCCGCCGACGGGATCCCACAGGAAGGCGAACAGCCGCTGGATCGCGCCGTCGGGGTTGCTGATGCCGCGCCGCAGCCGGTAGGCGTCAGGCGGCGCGCCGGGGCGGATCTTGAGCTTGTCCCAGGTGCAGATGGAGCGCACCACGGTGGTGAGCCACATCTCGATGCCGAGCTTGCTCGAGACCAGGGTGTAGAGCTTGGCGTTGTTGCCGTTGGACCCCTGCATGCCCGCGGTGCGGATCAGGAACTTGCGCTCGGTGCCGTTCTTGGTGGACATCTTGTGCCGCAGCTCGGTGCCGAAGATGGTCACCCCGGCCTGCTTGCGCAGCTTGTCGCTGGTCTGGATCGCCTTGGTCTGGGCGCACTTCTCCGCCGCGGGCGTGCCGTTGTTGGGGCAGCCGCTGGCCTGCTTGGGCGTCCCGTCGGTGAGGAAGATGATGTTCTTGCCGCTGTCCGCCACGGTCATGAACCACTTGCGCGCGGTGTCGAAGGCCAGGTTGGTGTTGGTCCCCTTCTGCAGGATCTTCACCTTGTTCATGGCCGACTTGATGGCGGTCAGGTTGCTCAGGCTCGTGGTGGGAGGCTTGGCGTTGGACTCGACGGCCTTGGCGAACACCAGCACGCCGTTTCGCGCGGGCAGGGTCAGCTTGGCGTAGGCCAGGAAGGTCTCCTTGAGCACGTCCCACGCCTGCTTGCCCGAGCCGCCGGCGATGGCGTGGGTCATGGAGTGCGACGCGTCGAAGATGAAGTAGATGATCGGCCACTTCTCGCCGAACCACTGCTCGTTGAACTGGGCGTGGCTGCGCACGCTGAAGTTGAGGAACGCCTTGGGCAGCCATTTCTGCAGGGTGAGGAACTTGGCGGTCAGGTCGACCTTGATCACCCGCCGGTAGATCGGGCTGTGGGCCTGGTTCCAGGTCTTGGCGTCGTACACGTCGCCGGTGATGATCAGGTTGCTGTTGTTGGTGATGTAGTGCTTTACCGTGCCCTTGTTGAACGGCAGCCCGCGCTGCTGGATGGCGTGGGCCGCGGCCAGGGCTGCCGCGTCGCCGGCGGTCTGCAGCTCTCGCCGCTGGAACACCTGCCGGCCGATGATCAGGGAGGTCAGGGCGACCCCCATGATCAGGAACATCGACAGGGCCACGATCAGAGCGACAGATCCTCGCTCCCTCTTCACCCCTTCCCCGCGCCTGGCCATGTCGCGACCTCCCTGTCTAGCGTGACAGCGGCAGCACGCGGCCGCCCCCGCCGCCCATCGTGCTCCGCTTGCGATCCTGCTCCTTGTTCTTCACCACCAGCTTGCCGTCCTCGGCGTTCATCTTCTTGGGCGCGTCCAGGTCGGTGAGCCGTACGGTGACCTGCTTGCGCATGATGCCGTTGAAGGACTTGCCCATCTGGTCGTGCAGGTGCTCGACGGCGCAGCCCCCCAGCAGGGGCGCAGCCAGGCAGAGCACGGCAGCGGTGATGATTATCCTCCTGATCATGGTGTCGCTCCTTTGGCCTTCTCGTTGGTCTCCGTCGGCGACGGCGGCTCCGCACCCTCGCCCTGCTGCACCTGAGGCTGCAGGGCCTTGAGGTTCTCCAGGGCGGGCTTGTAATCGCGCCGGTGGGACAGGGCTTTTTCGTAGTAGCGCCGGGCGGAGGCGGGCTTGCCCTTCATCTCCTCCAGCAGGCCCATGTTGGTCAGCGCCTGGGCCTGGTCTCCGGCCTGCTTGAACGCCTCGAGGGCGTCGCCGCCGCGGTCGCTCATGCCGAGGATGAAGCCGAGGTTGTTGTACGCCACGCGCATCCCCGGATCGATGCGGATCGCGTCCTTCACCGCGTCCTCGGCGTCGTCCAGGTCCTTCTGCAAAAAGAGGCAGAAGCCGAGGTTGTTGTGGTACCGCGCAACCTCGTCGTTCAGGTCCAGCGCCTCGCGGTGCAGCTTCTCCGCCACCTTGTGGCGCCCCTGCTTGTCGTGCAGCACGGCCAGCGCCGAGTACGCCTCCGGGTCCCTGGGCCCCAGCTTGATGGCCAGCTTCAGCTCTCGCTCGGCAGCGCGCGGCATGCCCTTCTCTCGCAGCACCACGCCGAGCAGCCGGCGCACGGCCGAGACGTCGGGGTGCTGCTTGCGCAGCCCCTTCAGGTAAGGCAGGGCCTTGTCGTAGTCGCGCTGCTTGACCAGCTCGGCGGCCATGGACAGGCGCAGGGCGGAGGCCTCTCCGGGCGGGAGCTGCTGCGGCGGCTTGTCCTGGACTGTCGCGCAAGCGCTCAGGGCGAGGGCCATGGCCAGCACCGTGGCCAGGGGAGGGCGGTATGCGCGCGGTCGCCCCGTCATGCCTAGAAGCTCTGCATGATCATGATCACCGCCGGGCCGAGCAGCAGGATCAGCACGGCCGGCAGCAGGCAGGTGGTCAGCGGCAGGGTCAGCTTGGCGTTGGCCTTTCCGGCCTGCTCCTCGAGCTGCAGCAGCCGGTGCTGGCGCATGGTCTTGGCGTGGTCCCGCAGCATGCCCGCGATGTTGGTCCCGAGCGCGGCGGACTGGATCACCACCGCGGTCAGGGTGTTGACGTCCTCCAGCCCGATGCGCGCGGCCATCTTTTTCCACGCCACCTGGGTCTCCAGGCCGGCCTTCATCTCGGCCAGCACCATGCGAAGCTCCCTGGCCAGCAGATCCTCGCCGGTGCGCGACTTGCTCGACACTCGCTCCATGGCCTGCTCCAGGCCGAGGCCCGCGTCGAGGCAGGTCACCATCAACTCCACCGTGGAAGGCAGCGACCGCAAGATCGCGTTCTGGCGCTCCTTGGCCCTGGACCCGAGCCAGATGCCCGGCCCCACGAAGGCGACGCCCATCACCATGCAGAAGAAGAGCACCGCCACGGGCGGCTCCTCCACGCTGCTGGCCACCAACATGGAAAGCACCATGCCGCCCATGAGCATGGACAGCCGCACCGTCAGGTACAGGTCCATGGCATCGCGGCTGTACAGTCCGGCCTGGGTCACCCGGTTCTTGAGCTCCTCGATCTCCTTCTTGTCCTTGGGTCGCAGCACCGCGCCGAATCGGGAGCTGAGCTTTCCCGTGGCGTCGTCATCCATGGACAGCCCGCGGTCCTCGTCGTCGATGTCGTCCTCCTCGACGGGGGCGTCCACCAGGCCGCGGCGGTGGGTGCGGATGGCGAGCACGAGCAGGACCAGCGCCATGAGCGCCGAGATCCCGCCGAGCCCGAATATCATCTCCACCGACAAGTCTTCCTCCTCTCTCTCCTCAGACGGCTGGCTTGACCAGCCGCATCAGCCACATGATGCCCAGGGCCCACAGTCCGGCCGCGAGCATGATGATGCCCCGTCCGGTGGAGTTCTCCAGCAGCAGCCCCAGGTAGCCGGGCTGCACCAGCAGCACGATGGCCAGCACCAGCACCGGCAGCGCGCCCAGGATGATGCCCGAGGTCCTGCCCTCTGCGGTGAGCGCCCGGTAGCGCGCCTCGAAGGCCGCCTGGGCCCGCAGGCCGTCGATGATCTGCTCGATGATCTCGATGATGTTTCCGCCGGTCTGCTTGAGCACCAGCACCGACTCCACGAAGGTGCCCAGCGCCCGGCAGGGCGACAGCCGCGCGGCCATGTTGCTCAGCGACTCCTCGATGGGCCGCCCCATCTCGTACTCCTCGGCGCAGCGCCCCAGCTCCACCGCCAGCGGCGGCTGCAGCTCCTCGGCCGCGTAGCGGATGGTGTCCTCCAGGGTCTGCCCGGCGCGCAGGCCGATCATCATCAGCTCCAGCGCCTTGGGCAGCTGGTGGTCGATCTCGTTGAGCCGCTTGGTGCGGCGGCCGCTGACCACCAGGAAGATCACCATGGCGGTGATGCCGCTGATGAGGATGCCGCTGGCCAGGGCGCCGGTGAGCAGGGTGACCAGCAGGAACATGCCCACCACAAGGGCGCCGGTGAGGAACAGGAAGGCCTGCAGCGACAGGTCCACCCCCGCCTGCTCCAGCGCGGCGTTGAGCTTCTGCATGACCTCCATCTCGGCCAGGGCGCCGTCCAGCTCCTTGTGCCCGTCGCGCGTGATGGAGACGTCCTCCTCCTCCTTGCCCACCTTGAGCCGGCGCAGCAGCGCGTCCTCCTGCTGCCGCTTGGACCCGCGGACGAGCCAGAACAGGCCCATGGCCAGGGCGAACAGCGCCAGCGCCGCGAACATCGCTATGGCGTTGAAGATGGTCACGTGCGCTCTCTCTCGCTCCTCCTCATTGCAGGCAGCTCGGGTGCAGCGGCACCCCGTGGGCCATGAACCGCTCCAGCAGGATCGACCGCCCGCTGGAGGTGAACCCGCCCTCCACCTGACCCTGGGCGTTCACGCCCCACTGCTCGTACTGGTAAGGGAAGTGCAATTGCACCTCGCCGTTGTGCAGCCCCTGAACCTCGGCGATGCCGGCCAGCCGCCTGGTGCCGTCTGACTGGCGGTTGACGAACACGATGAGGTGGATCGCCCGGGCGATCATCTGCAGCATCATGTTCTCGCTCAGCTTGGTGCCTGCCATGCCGAGCATGGTCACCAGGCGGGTCACCGCGTCGTCGGCGTTGTTGGCGTGGATGGTGGTCATCGACCCCTCGTGGCCGGTGTTCATGGCCTGGATCATGTCGAGGACCTCCTCGGACCGAACCTCGCCGACCACGATGCGATCGGGGCGCATACGCAGGGCGTTCTTCACCAGGTCGCGAATGGAGATCTCGCCCTTGCCCTCGATGTTGGGCGGGCGCGTCTCCAGCCGCACCACGTGGCGCTGCTGCAGCTGCAGCTCCGCCGAGTCCTCGATGGTCAGGATCCGCTCCGAGGAGGGGATGAACGAGGAGAGCGCGTTGAGCAGGGTGGTCTTGCCGGAGCCGGTACCGCCCGCCACCACGATGTTGCAGGCCGACCCCACGGCGCACTGGAGGTACTGGGCCATGTTCTGGGTAAACGAGCCGCCCGCCACCAGATCGTTGATGGCCAGCGGCCCGCTGCCGAAACGGCGGATCGAGAGGATCGGGCCGTCGATGGCCAGCGGCTGGATCACCGCGTTGACGCGAGACCCGTCGGGCAGGCGCGCGTCAACCATGGGGGAGGACTCGTCGATGCGGCGGCCCACCCGGCCCACGATGCGGTTGATGATGTTGAGCAGGTGCTGGTTGTCCCGGAACTTGACCTGGGTCTCCTCCAGCTGGCCTCGCCGCTCGATGAAGACCACCCCGGCGGTGTTGACCAGGATGTCGCTGATGGTGGAGTCGGCCAGCAGCGGCTCCAGGGGCCCGAGCCCCATGATCTCGTCCACGATGGTCTGGACGATGCGCCCCTGCTGCTGCTCCGACAGCTGCACATGGCGCCGCAGCAGCAGCTCCTGGACGATGGCGCCAACCTTCTGGTGCAGCACTGCGGGGTCGGTCTGGCGTACGCGGGCCATGTCCAGGCGGTCGATGACCTCGCCGTGCAGCCAGGTGACCACCTGCTTGAAGTCCAGGGCCGCCCCGCCGGCCTGGCCCTGAGCGCCCTGGCCGGGGTGTTGCCCGCCCTGTTGATCTTTGCCTGCCAGGCGATCCGTAATCTTCATGACTGGGTCTTCTTCTCTTTCTTCTGTTTCTTCGCGAACAGCCGGCCGAAGAACCCCTTGCGCGGCTCCGGCTCGGGAAGATCCAGGATGTCCCGGGCGGCCTTGTCCACTGCCATGGTGATCTTGGCCTGGGGGTTCATCTCTTTGAGGGTCCTGCCCGCCGTGATGCTCTGGTGCACCAGGCGGAAGTCGTTGGGCACGGTGATGGAGATGGGCAGCCCGAGGGCCTCGCTCACATGCTCCAGGCTCAGCTTGTTCTTCGGGTCGAACCGGTTGAGCAGCACCTGGAACTTCTCATCGGAGTAGCCGAGGCGCTTGAGCAGATCCAGGCGGATGCGCGCGCCCCGGATGGCGGCCACGTCCTGGGTCAGCACCAGCACGATGCGGCTCGCCACGTCCATGGCGGCCAGGGCGTGGTCCGAGAAGTCCCGCAGACCGTCCACCACTGTGATGGTGAAGTGCTCCTGCAGGTAGCGCAGGAAGGTGGGGATCCGCCCCGGGTCCAGCTCGCTCAGCTCCTCGATGTGGCCCACCTGTGACATGGCGGCCAGCCCCGACTTGTGGCGCGCCAGCAACGGCGAGAGCATGTCCCAGTCGAAGTTCTCCATGTCCGCCGCGATCTTGGACATGGGGCACCCGCCCTCCAGGTCGAGCAGCGTGAGCACGTCGCCCAGCTGCAGATCGAGGTCGACGATGCAGCTCTGGCGCCCGGTCTCCGCCGCGACCGACGCCACGTTGGCCGCCAGCATGGAGCTGCCGCTGCCGCCGTGGCAGGAGAAGAACACGGCCACCTGACCCAGCTCCGCCTCGGGCACCGGGGCCGGCGTGGCCGAGAAGCGCTCCGAGATCTGCCGCGCCAGCGCCGGGTCGGCCAGGGGGTTCTGCACGATGCGGGTCTGCAGCTCCGGCTGAAAGGAGCCGCTGTTGAGCGAGGTCGCCTGGTGCAGGTTGGCGCCGAAGGGCGAGCGCCGCTGCTCGCCCTGCTCTTCGGCCGCAGGCGGCGCCGCCGCGGGTGGCGCCGCCGCGGGCGCCGGGCCGCGATCCGCCACTGCGTTGGCCAGCGCGGTGGGGTCCAGCTCGGTCATCTCGTACGGCCCCGGGTCGAGGGTCTCGATGTCGCTCGACGCGATCTCCATCGGCTCGGACTCCATGGTGGGATCGCCGAGGGTCGGGTTGCCCACCTGGGCGGTGGTCTCGTGCCAGTGGCGAGGCGGCCGCTTGCCCGTGGGCTCCTCCCAGGGGAGCGGGGAGCCGCGGGTGGTCAGCTCGTTGTCCGCCTCATCATCCTCGAGGTAATACGGCGCGGCCTGGGGCTGCTCGTAGCCGGGGGGGGGCTGCTGCTGCTCGTAGCCGGGGGGCTGCTGCTGCTGTTGCTGCTGGGGCGGCGGCGGCTGGGCGGGCAGGGGGCCCGACGGGGCTCGACGGCGGAGATCCACCGGCTGGCCCGGATCCTGACGCGCCCCTTCAGGGCGACCTCTTCTACCGCTGTTGCTCAATTAGAGAACCCCACTGGGCCTGCCGCGGTGCGCCTGGACCGCCCCTTGGTCTTCTTCTTCTCGGCGTCGATCCACCCCATCAAAAAGAGCGACCAGCTGTCCGGATCGGAGAACTCGTCCTCACCCGGCAGCGGGGGCACCTCGCCCGGCTTGAGCGGCTGGACCAGGTCGGCCGTGGCCAGCACCACCAACTCGGTCTCCTTGCGCCGCGCCTCGGTGCGGCGGAAGAGCATGCCGATGACCGGGATGTCGCCCAGCAGCGGGACCTTGCTGTTGACGTTCTCGATCTTGTCCGTGAGCAGCCCCGCGATGGCGAAGCTCTGGCCGCTGCGCAGGCGGATGGTGGTCTCGCTCAGGCGCGTGGTGAGGCCTGGCACGCTGACGCCGCCGATGGTGATGCCGCCGGAGTTGTCCTTGTCGCTCACCACCACCGTCACCTTCATCTCGATGGTCTTGTTGCCCAGCACCGTGGGCGCCACGTTCAGCTGCACGCCGTACTTCTTGTACTCGATGCCGATCTGGCCCAGCCCCGACGGGATGGGCACCGGGAACTCGCCGCCGCTGAGGAACCGCCCCTGCTGGCCCGAGTAGGCCACCATGGTGGGCTCGCTGTGGATCTTGGCCAGGCCCTTACTCTGCAGCAGGTTCAGCGCGATGCTCATGGGGAAGCTGGCCCCGGCCTGGGTGGCGAACAGCAGCCCGAAGGCGTCGGTGGAGAAGGGCGTGGCGAGCAGCGGCATGGGCCCGGCCGACCCGCCGCTGCCCAGGGTGCTCCCGCCCGGCTGCAGCAGGGTGCCGGTGGTGCCGAGGTCTGGCGACAGGCTGGTGTCCACCTTGGTGCCCGGCGACAACAGGCCGCCGGTGTACGTGTCCGGGCGCGACATGAAGTTCAGCCCGAGCTGGCGCAAGTAGGTCCGCGACACCTCGGCCACCTTGACGCGGATCTGCACCTGCTGATCCCCGCGGATGTTGAGGAAGTTGAGCACCTTGGCGTCCACGCCCGCGGCGCGGATGTACGACATGCACACCTTGGCGGCCCGTTCGGAGATCTCGGGGTCGCTCACCTGCCCCTTGAGCACGAGGCCGGCGCCCGCCGACTCCACGGTGATCAGCTCCTTGGGCAGAACAGAGCGGAGCTTGGCCTGGATCTCCTTGACCGGCAGCTCCACAACCACGCTGTAGCGGGTGACGTTTCCGCGGTTGCTCCAGATGGTCAGGTGGGTTTGGCCCAGGGCCTTGCCCATCACGAGCACCTGGCCCGAGACCAGCTTGATGTCGGCGATCTTGTCGTCGGCGATGGAGATCTGGCTGATCCCTCCCTCGGGGGAGACCACCTTCGATCCGTTGAGGCCGACCTTGACCTCCTGTGCGAGCGCCCCTCCTGCGGGCAGCATGAGGGTGACGAACAGCAGGGCAGCGACGAGCCAGCGAGTTTCCGTGTGAGTTCTCAACGTGGTGTCCTTTCGTTTGCTATCGAGCATCGATTATCGACCAACGACCACCGACTATCGACTCCTACTTGATAATCTTCGGCCCGCGGCGGACCGGCTTGTCATCCGCGGGCTTTGACTTCGCTGCCCGCGGGCGGCGTCGGTTGGAGCGCACCGCCGCGGCCGGGCTCTGGCCGCTGGCGAGCCCCTCGAGCAGCATGGCGTCTTGCATATCAGCCTCGGTGGAGGGCATGAACGCGGCCGGCGTGGCGCCGGGGGTGTCCACCTCCGACCTGTCCTTCGGGTTGCGCAGGATCAGATCGATGTGGCCCTCGCGCCTGGCGAGGGTGAGCCGCTCCGCCTCCTCGGGGGTCACCGACAGGGTGACCACCCCGCGGGTCTCGCGCGCGTCCTGGGACTCGCCGCCGAGCCCGCCGCCGCCCTCGGCCGCCTTCTTGCGCTGGGCGCGGCGGCGCTGGGTGATGGTGAGCGGGTCGATGTCCTCACCCACCGCCAGCACCAGGATGTTCTGCAGCACCACCTTGGTGCTCACCCGCGGCTTGTCCTCCTCGAGGGAGGCGGTGGCGTCGCGCATGGTGGACAGCACGTCCACCCGCGCGCCGGGGAACAGCAGCCGGGCCAGGGTCACCGGGTTGTCGGTGGTGATGGCCATGGCGCGGCGGTTCTTGGTGATCAGCGGCGCGATGCCCATGCCGGAGTTCGGCTTGGACAGGTGGGTTGTGAGCACCGCCTCGCCGGGCACGAACGGGACCAGCGGCACCCGCTTGCCCTTGAGCACGTCCTCGACCTTGGTGAACGCGCCGGCCGGCACCGCCGACTCGGGCCACGACGCGATCTTGAGATCATCCTTTTCCATGTGCTGGCCCGCCGGGATGCCCTTGGCGGCAACGATGATCGGCTTGACCGGCTCCTGGGAGTAGGTGCTCTCCATCACCTGCGACAGGAGGATCCCTGCCACTGCGGCGAAGATGATCGCCGCCACCATGAATCCGATGGTCCCCAGCGACGAGGGCCGTTTCGATTTGTCGTCCATTCTCTGTTCAGTCTCCTCCGCTCAGAAGGGCATGGTCGCCCGCGCCCTCAGGGTGGCCAGCTTGATGCCGTGGGACTGATTGTAACTCTTGTTGCCGATGATCCCGCCGTAAACACACTCCACTCTTACTTCAAGAGAGGTGACCTCGGTGAAGCCCGGCTCCTTCTGCCACTTGGGAATGGTCTTCCACGAGGTACACCACTTGAGCGTGTTGCCGAGCTTCTTCTTCACGATGCCGGTGGTGCAGGCCGAGGTTGGCTTGCGCGCCAGGGCGCAGATGCGCGCCGCGTCGTAGGCCGCGCCGTCCAGCATGAAGCGCACCATCATGGCGTGCCCCATGGCCGCGATGCCGATCAGGATCATCAACAGCACAGGTGTCACCAGCGCGAACTCCAGCGCGGTAGCGCCTCGCTCGTTCGTCGCCGCTCCCGATGAAGCGACGCGCTTCGTGCGGCGATGCATCGTCCGCGGCTCCTCCCTCTCACTCCCTCTTTTTTCCTTACACAAGCCCAAATTGCACCCTGTTGAACAGCGCGGCCGCCACGGCGCCGGCGCCCAGGGCGACGGCGTACGGTGGGGCCTGATGGTGGTCACGTTTCTCGATGTCCGGGATCGACCGCAAGTACAGCGTGAGGCGCAGGTTGGTCAGGATCTGCCGGCGCTGGTCGCGAGGCGCCCTGAGCAGGAAGATCAATGACAGCAACCCGCCCACCACAGACCCGGCCAGCAACGCCTCGAGCGTGGCCAGCGGCCCGAGCCAGGCGCCGATCCCGCCCAGGAGCTTGACGTCCCCCGCGGCCACATGGCCACGGGAGAACGGGTAGAGCAACACCCCCAGGCCCACAAGAGCGCCCGCTATGCCCCACCCAGCTGCTGGCCAACTGCCGGCCATGAACCTGGCTGCGAGTCCGGCGCACAGCATACCCACTGTGAGCCAGTTCGGGACCTTCCGTTTGAGGAGATCGAGCACACATGCGGCCAGAAGGAGCGATAGAAAGAGCGCCCAGTGGAGCGTTTCAAGCGGAACCATCGGTGCGTCGGCCCCGATCGCACCATCAGATCCTATGGGGGTGTGCTGACCGCGGTGGACGCCCGAGTGAACATGGTCCTCAGGCTGTTACGGAACATGAACAGCACCGTGATCAAGCCCACGGCGATGATGGCGGCGATGATGCCGTACTCCGTGGCGGAAACGGCGTCTTCCTCGCGCCACAGCCGCTTGAGCAGATTCCTCATTTGTTCTCTCCCTGTTGCTGTTGGACTCGTACCGGTCACCACACCTCAGGAGACCGGACCAAGCCTGGTAACGTCACCTGAAGACTATGCTATCTCGAAAAAGGAATTGGGTGAAGGGGCTGGATGGAGGTACCGGGCGGCGGAGTCGTACCCGCCACCCGGGGCGCGGAGCCGCTAACGGGGCAGCAGCGCGCTCAGGTTCTCCATGCCCAGCCGGACGCGGAACCACACGTCGTAGGCCCGACGCGGGCCGTTGTCGGTGACCAGGCCCACACTACGGAGCACGGTTCCGCCGGCGTGCCGCACGGCCTCGCTGCGCACCTGCAGGGTGATGGCGCGGATGCCGTTGCCGGCCAGGGTGGAGATCTCACCGGGCTGGGAGATGCCGTCCTGGTTGCTGTCAACCCACACCAGCAGGCTGGCGTAGGCCGGGTCCGCCGCGTCCACGCGGCCGTCCTTGTTGCTGTCCAGGGCGCGCACAGACTCGACGCCGTCGTAGCAGGCGCGGCCAGCGCAGTTGCCCTTGTCGGCCAGCAGCTCGTTGACGGAGGTGATGGCGCCGTCGCCGTCACGGTCCATGGCCAGGAAACCCTCGCGGGCGCCGGCCCAGGTGGTGCGCTGCTGGGTGCCGTCGCCGAGCAGGTCGAAGCTCACGCGGTTGGCGGTCAGGGTCAGGCCGTCGTTGTCCAGGTCGATGACCAGCGGGTCGCCGCCGCCGCCGCCGCCGCAGGGCGCGGTCTGCCGGCGCTGGAACAGCTCGTTGCGCAGGATCTGCACCTGGGTGGAGATGCCCTTCTTGATCCCGCTCTCACGCTTGATCTCTGCCTGCTTGTAAGCGTCGCTCAGGGTGGAGATGTCCTCGGTCTTGCAGACGCCGTGCTCCTTCATGTAGGCCGTGACCTTGGCCAGGGCGGAGGCCTTGACCTGCTGGGCGATGGCGTCGGTGTTGACCACGCAGCTGGTGACCTGGGACAGGGCCCAGGCGCGCAGGCTCAGCACGATCTTGACGCCCTGGGTGACGCCCAGGTTGTAGGCCACTTCGTAGACGTTCGCCTTGGTGTCGCACTGGGCGGCCGCCTTGAGCTCGTGGGTGGCGTACAGGGTCGCGAGGGTGGAGCCGTACTGGGTCGCCGTGTGCTTCCACGCCAGGATGAACTGCTGACCGACCTTGGCCAGATCCTTGTATTTGCTGGCGATGTAGGCCTCCATCTTGCTCTTGTTCGCGCTGATGGCGCCGGCCACCTTGGCGGCCACGGCCTCGGCCATCTTCTCGCAAGAGGTGCCCTTCTGGCCCGGGGCCAGCAGGGGGCACTTGTAGTACTTCTGCTGCTCGCTCTTGGACAGGAGCTGATCCTGGGTGACCACATCACCGGTCTTGGTGGTGGTCCCGGTGTCCATGCCCGGCAGCGGCCGACAGGTCACCTTGCCCGAGGCGTCCTTTGAGCACATGTTGCTGTCGGAGAGCTTGGCCAGGGAGGAGGTGTCGATTCCCTGGGCCTTGAGGTCGGTCTCCATCTGAGCCAGGACCTGCTTGATGCCCGCGGGGCGAGCGAGCTGGATCTCCACCACGGTGGCGGCCAGCACCTTCTTCAACTCTGCGTCGGGCAGATCCTGCAGCGTCCGGGTCCCTTCAGGGGTCACGGCGTCTTTGGGGTTGTCAGACCACCCCTCGTCCCCTTCTTCTCCGCAGGCCATGAATCCCATGACAAGCAAGGAGCAAATCAGCACCGGCAAGACCTTTTTGACTCGTTTCATGTCCTTTTTCTCCCGACAGTAGCTTTGGTTGACATTCTCGCTCAGAATTGCCCACCTAATCAATGGCAAATGAATTGCCACCTTATAAAGCAAGATGTGGGCCGGATTTGGAGGGGAATTCCAAGCGCTTGAAACCATGCAGTTTTGATCGGTGGGGCCAATCATGACCGCCCTCCAAACCGCGCAAAGGTGGACTGAAGACCCCCGCATCGCGCCCAGATTGCACTCTGGATGGGGATAAATGTCCCCAGTTGGCGCGTATTAGGGTGTTCTGATATGGGATCCGCTCCCCCCCGGGATCTCGCCCAAAGATGGCCTTTGCATTTTTTCCTCAATGAAAGCATGATCATGGGCCAGATTTTCCACATGGATCATAGAGCGCGGAGGTGAGGACATGTACGTCGTGTGTGTGACAGTTTTTGTCAAACCGGGGAATGAGCAGGGGTTTATCGAGGCCACGAAGAAGAATCACCAGGGGACGCTCAGCGAGCCCGGCGCGCTCCGATTCGACGTTTTGCAGAAGGTAGATGACCCGGGGCAGTTCTTCCTGTACGAGGTGTACCGGGACGCCGATGCGTTCGCGGCGCACCAGCAAACCGAGCATTACGCCACCTGGAAAGCGACCGTGGCAGACTGGATGGCCCAGCCGCGTCAGGGGGTCAAGCACAACAGCATCTTTCCGGCAGGGGAGGAGGGATCATGGAGTTCAGCTTCCTGACATCGTCCAACATCACCTTCGGGCCGGGGGCGGTACAGGGCTTGCCAGCCCTCGGTTCCAGCGCCTTGCTGGTGCTGGGGCGATCCGAATCGCCGCGTAACGAGGGCCTGGAGCAGCAGATCCGGGCCCTGGTGGAGGTGGGCGCGGTGGCGCGCTGTACTCGCGAACCCACGGTGCAGGAGGTTGACGACGCGGTGGAGGCCGCGCGGCGCGGATCCTGCGACTGGGTTGTCGGGGCTGGCGGCGGTGCGGTCATCGACTGCGCCAAGGCAGCATCGGCCATGATGAGCAACCCGGGCTCCCTGGAGGACTACCTGGAGGGGGTGGGCAAGGAGCTGCCCA
This sequence comes from uncultured Myxococcales bacterium, assembly GCA_964511535.1. Lineage (GTDB taxonomy): Bacteria > Myxococcota_A > Polyangia > CAZCFB01 > CAZCFB01. The sequence goes on from CAZEFW010000023.1 coordinate 14,907, forward strand.
TCGATGAGATCCCGGCGCCCATGGTGGCGGTGCCCACCACCGCGGGCACCGGCGCCGAGGTGACCAAGAACGCGGTGATCAGCGGCCCGGGCTACAAGAAGAGCGTGCGCTCGCCCATGATGATCCCGAGCGTGGCCCTGGTGGATCCCGAGCTGACTCACTCCATGCCCCCCGAGGTCACGGCCTCGTGCGGCATGGACGCCATGGTCCAGTGCGTGGAGTCATACCTGTCACGCAACGCCTCTCCTCTGACCGACGGGCTGGCCCTGCAGGGCATGGCCGCGGCGGGCCGGAGTCTGGCGCGGGCTTGCAAAGACGGTGGAGACGTGGAGGCCCGACAGGACATGGCGTTGGCCAGCCTGCTGGGCGGCATCTGCCTGGCCAACGCCGGCCTCGGCGCGGTGCACGGCTTCGCCTCGCCCCTGGGCGCCCTGTTCCCCATCCCCCACGGCGTGGCCTGCGCCGCACTGTTCCCCCAGGTATTGTGGGCCAACATGGAGGCGAGCAAGGGGACCGAGCAGGAGGCGCGGCTGCTGCAGCGCACGGCTGCGGTGTCGCGGGCGCTGGGCGCCAGCGTGGCGGCCGAGGACCTGGCAGCCGCCCAGGAAGGCCTGGAGTGGATCGCCAGCCTGCAGCAGGAGATCAGCATCCCCCGGCTCTCGGCGGTGGGTATCACCCGGGAGGATTTCCCGAAGCTGGTGCAGGGCGCGCGCGGATCGAGCATGCGCTACAACCCGGTGGAGCTGAGTGATGAGCAGCTCACGGTGATCCTGGAGGCGGCGTTTTAGGCGGCGGCTGCGCCGCCGAATGCCAGAATGCCAGAACGCCGGAATGCCAGGATGCCAGACCGGCTAGAATGCCAGAACGCCGGAATGCCAGGATGCCAGACCGGCTAGATTTCCATCAGGGCCTGGTTGAATTGTTCCGTCGTACCGCATTCAAGCGGCTCGAAGCGCTTGAACGCCCGGTAGAAGGTCTGGCGCATGGCCCAGGCGTGGCGCACGCGGAACAGGTGCCGGTACAGCTCCGACGGGGGCCGGTCCACCAGCCAGCGCAGCCGGCGCCGCACCTCCGGGAACTCCACGGCGAAGGAGAAGAGCCGCTGCAGGTTGGTGATCCGGTGGCGGGCACGCGCCGAGGAGAAGCGCAGCGGCGAGGCGCCGAAGTAGGACAGGTCGAGTCGGTCGAAGTCACCGTCGAAGTGGCCCTCGGCCATGGCGCGCCGGGCGATCTCGGTGCCGGGGTACGGCTGCAGGATGGTGGCGGCGGCGAAGTCCACGCCGCACGCCACGTTGAGCGCCACGGTGGAGAGCGCCTCGTCGAAGGTCTCGGTGGGGATGCCGAGCATGGAGAACGAGAGCACCCGCAGGCCGCGCGCCTTGAGGCGGCGGCAACCGGCAAGGATCCGGTCTGTGCTGCCCGGGCGGCCGAGCCAGCGCCGGCGCAGCCGCTCGGAGCCTGACTCCATGCCCACGCCCACGGCGGTGCAGTTGCTGCGCACCAGCGCGCGAACGGTGCGCTCGGTGGCGCGCTCCGGCCGCAGCTTGCACATGTAGGGCAGGCCCACGCGCCGCCGGTAGACCTCGGCGAAGGCCTCGAACCAGGGGCGATGGGCCACGAAGTTTGCGTCCAGAAACCAGACCAGCCGGACACCCCAGCGACGCTTCACCTCGAGGATCTCGTCCACCAGGGCCTCGGGGTCCCGCACCCGCAGACGCGCGCCGTGGGGCCGGTACCGCTCGTTGAGGGTGCGGTTAAAGCAGTAGGTGCAGCTGAACGGGCAGCCGCGTGTGGCCAAAAACGCCTTGTTCGGGGCGGCGCGATAGGCGCGGCGCGAATCGTAGAGCAGGTCGAAGGCCGGCGGCGCCAGGCGGTTCAGGTCCAGGGGCGGGGGGCGGGGTTCTCCTCGCTTGACCGCCCCGGCGCCGTGATCGGCCCGGGCCCACCAGCCGGGCGGAGGGGACTCTCTGCCCGCTGCGAGGCCATCGAGGTATTCGGGGAACGACTCCTCCCCCTCGCCCACGCAGACCCCGTCCAGCGGCGCCTGAAGGATCACCTCCGGGAAGAACGTCGGGTGGGGGCCGCCCATGACCAGCACCTTGCCGGGGAACAGCCGCCGCAGCGCGTGCGCCCAGGCGAGGTAGACCCGGTGCAGCCCGGTGGTGGCGCTCAGGGCCAGGACATCGGCGCCCCTGACCCGGGCGTCCGCGGCCACCGCGGCCGCGTCGGAACCCTGCACCAGCGCCACCTGGTGACCCTCGCGCCGGAGCGACCCGGCCAGAGACATGATGCCGTAGGCCAGCGCTTCGCTGGCGCTGAGCATGACGAAGGTGACGCGCATGGGAGGGTCAGGCTCCGGTGACTGGCGCCGGGCGGCGCTACTCCAGCGGGATGTCCCAGCCGCGGCTGTCCTTTTTGCCGCCGGCGTCCCGCGCCGCGTCGGGGCTGCCCCGGTCAGGGCCGGCGTCCGAGGCTCCGCTGTCCGGGCCCGAGCTGTCCACGGCGGCGCTGTCCGCGGGGCTGGCGTCCAGCGTGCGGGTCACGGTGGACCCGCAGGCCGCGGCCACCGCGGCTCCGGCCCCGAGCCCCACGAAGAAACCCAGCTTGAGCAGCCGCTTCACCTTTTTTCCAACGGACATGACGGCATATTAACCCACATTGCGCGGCGGGTGGAACCGGCTCCTCATGATCTGGCATCCCCCTTGCTCCTTGTTGGCGCATGTACAGGCCACGAGGAGCAAACCATGGATAAACAGCCGATGAGAGGGGATGGCGCCGGACCTGCCCGGATCAGGTTGCACATATCAGGTTGCAATGCTGCCCCGGCGCTGGCCGGCCTGGCCCTGATCCTGATGGCCGGCTGCATGGACGCCCCGCGGCCCGAGCCAGAGGATTCGACACAGCAGGCGCGGGCGCTGGCTGCCGCCGGTCCGGTGAAGATCATCCTGGGGACACGGGCGGACCTCACCCTGGCCGACGCCGCAGTGGTGACGCGGGGCCCCTGGGGTACCGGCCCGGGCCGCTTCGGCAAGGACGACGAGGCCACGCGCCCCGGGCCCATGTCCCTGGCGGTGGATCGTCAAGGGACCGTGTTCGTCCTGGACCAGGTGAACCGCCGCGTGCAGCGGTTCTCGCGCCATGGATCGCGCCTGCCCGCCATGACCGGCCTGTCGGAGACAACCGAGGACATCGCCCTGCACCACGGGCAGGTCTGGGCGCTGGAGTATGTGCCCCATGACGGGCCACGCTACGCCGTGACCCGGCGCGGCGCCCGCGGCGCAGACCTCACGGTGCTGCTGGACCGGGAGCGGGAGCTGGCCACCGGCCTGTTCGTCACGGGGCCGGCGGCCACCCCGGACGTCCGGGTGGAGCAGCGCCAGGACACCCTGCTGCGGGTGGTGCGAGAGGGCGCCGCCCTGGCTCCAGCCAGGCAGACCCACCATGTGCTCGGGCGGCCCAACCGCGGGCAGCCGGGGCACCGGGTCACGGCCCGGCTCACCGGGACGCACACGGCCCTGGTCATGACCGTGGACCCGGAGGTGGGCGCGCGGCCCGCCTTCGAGGTGTCCACCCCGATCCCCCTGGTGGCCATCCAGGAGCTGGACACCGACGCCGACGGCGCGATCTACGTCGGCCTGTTCCTGGCCACCGAGGGCCCGGCGCCCGACTTCGCCTGGGAGCAGGTGCGCAAGGTGGTGGTGGCCTGGCGCCCGGGCGCCGGGCACCGGGTGGTGGAGATGCAGGCCATCTTCGCCACCACCGTCTTTCGACCGGTGGCCGTGGGCCAGGACGGCGCGCTGTACCAGCTGCACACCACCGAGCAGGAGGTGCTCGTCCGGCGATGGGCGCCGGTGTTCGGGCCCCGGGAGGTGCGGCCATGAGCGCGCGCGCGACCATCGCCACCCTGCTGGGCCTCTGCCTGCTGCTGCCTGCCGGCGCGCAGGCAGCGTGCCCCACCATCACCCGCGACAAGATCATCGCCATCGCCAAGAGCGGCGTGGGCTGCCGCTACGTGTGGGGCGGCACCTGCTGGAACCCGAAGAACAAGAAGTGGAAGGGCGCCGACTGCTCGGGCTACGTCACGGTGTGCTGGCAGATCCCGGCGGCCCAGGCCACCACCACCTGCAAGCCCCACTACTACACCACCTCCTCGTTCAAGTATTCGTCCACCCACTGGAGCACCATCAGCCGCAACAGCCTGATCAAGGGCGACGCCATGAACTACAACTCCGGCGGCAAGGGGCACATCATCCTGTACAACTCGGGCAACAAGTGGGGCAACGCCCAGGCGTACGAGGCCAAGGGCACCGCCTACGGCATCGTCTACGGCACGCGCTATGTCTCGTCGTACTACGCGGGCAAGCGCCGCCACCGCATCGGCGCGTCCACCCCGCCCAAGCCCAAGTATCCGCTCATGACCATCAGCAGCGCCATCGCCACCATCGGCAGCCAGAAGCGGGATTACTGCACCGCCTACAAGAGCAAGGGGATCTTCGACTGGAAGGTGGGCCAGAAGACGGTGGTCAACGTGGACGTCAAGAACAGCGGCACCGCCGTCGCCGCCAACGTCTACATCGGCCTGTGGGCCGAGCAGCCGTACCTGAAGGTGACGAAGTGGAACATCTACTCCAACTGGAAGAAGTCGAGCTTCGCGCTGAACGACACCGACGGGATGCAGAAGATCGGCCACACCAACCCGGCCAAGCAGTTCAAGCTCTGGCTAGGGGGTATGTCGCCGGGCGAGACCAAGCGCATCCGGCTGCAGGTGCAGGCCCTGGGCTACAGCGTGGGCAAGGCGGATCACCCCGACGTGCGCGCCTGGGTCTGGCACGTGGACAACTACTACGAGAAGAAGGACTTCTGGGCCAAGCCGAACAACGTCAAGGGCTACCAGAAGCAGAACGGCGGCAACCTGCACACCTACACCCAGACCGACGTCTTCTCGGCGGAGAAGTGCGACGGCAAGGACAACGACTGCGACGGCAAGGCGGACGAGGGCGGCGTGTGCCCCAAGCCGCCGCCGCCCCCCAAGGCTGACGCCGGCGCGCCCGCGGCAGATTCGAGCGCGCCCCCGGTGGAGCCGGGAAAACAGGACGGCGGGGTGGGGCAGCCGTCCGCGCCCGAGGCGGGGGCGAAAAAACCTGGCAAGGGGATCGGCGTCAAGCCGGGCAAGGGCGTGCAGCCGGCCCCGGAAGACGATGCGTTCCGCGGCATGGGCGGCGAGTGCAGCGCCGGCGGCGCAGGGGGCACCGGCGGGCCGCTGGTGCTGGCGCTGCTGGGCCTCCTGTGGCTGCGGCGTCGGCGGTCCTAACGCCTCCGCCGCTCTTCTGATCTGTCTGACAGCCACAGCCCCAGGTCCACAGGCAGCAGCCGGAACATGCGGATGATGGTGCGCAGCTTGGCGCCGGGGATCAGCAGCCGCCGGTTGGCGGCCAGGGCCTGCCAGCTCTCCTGGACCGTCTGCTCGGCGCTGATGGCCACCCCCTCGGAGCGCTTGTCCCACAGGACCCCCGCGATGTCCTGAAACTCGGTGGGCACAGGGCCCGGGCAGAGGGCCTGGACCCGGATCCGATCCGCTCTCACCTCGGCGCCGAGGATATGGGACAGGGTGACCACGTACGCCTTGGTGGCCGAGTACACGGCGTTGAAGCGCACCGGGCGCAGGCCCACCACCGACGCGTTGTTGATCAGCGCCCCGCCGCCGCCGGCGCGCCGGCGCAGGTTGATGAAGCGATGGGCCAGATCGGTGAGCGCCAGCACGTTGATCAGCACCATCTCGTTCTGCCGCTGCCGATCCAGCTGCGCGAAGTCCCCCTGCAGGCCGAAGCCGGCGTTGTTGAACAGCAGCGACACCGGGTGGCCCACCTGCTCCACGGCCTGCCACAGGCGATCACGGCCCGCCGGGCCCGACAGGTCCGCCTGCACCACGTGGGTCTGAACGGGCAGCTCCGCCGACAGGGCTTCGAGCCGCTCCAGCCTGCGCGCGGCGAGGATCAGGTTGGTGCCCTGTTGGGCCAGCAACCTGGCATACGCCGCGCCGAGTCCTGACGAGGCTCCCGTGACCACGGCCCACGGGTATCGATCCATGGTGTCCTCCTGGTTTTGACAGGGAGACTTTACTCAGGGGTGACGCGCGGGGCCAGGTTGACGATGAGCTGCCGCTCGGTGGCGGCGCGGGATGAGGCCCAGTGGAACGCTGCGGGCACGAACGCAAGGCCGGTGAGGAACACCAGGAAGGGGGGCACGAAGAAGAGCACGGCGCCGGGCACCGCCGCGGCGGTGGCGACCCAGGTCAGGGCCCACATGCCGAACCGGCTGCCGGAGCCGAGGCCGGCGGGATCCCGGGTGAGGCTGGCCTGCACCCGGCTCACGTGCACCAGCGAGAAGATCAGCAGGCACACGTGGGCGTGGCCCACCAGCACCGCGCTGATGGTGGCCCAGCGCCCGAACTCCGCGCTGGTCCAGCCGAGCAGGAGCACGGCCACCAGCAGGTGAAGGCTCAGGGGAGCCAGCAAGCTCGCCGCCACCAGGGGCAGGGCGAGGGAGGGCCGCTCCAGGCGCCGGAGGCGGCCCAGGCCCCAGGCAGCGGCGCCGCCGGTCTCGAGCATGGCCAGGTCCTGGTACACATCACCCGACAGGCGCAGGCGGCGGCCGATGCTCAGCTCCATCAGCGGACGGCCGCCGACGCGCAGCGCCAGGTAGGTGGCGCCCATGAGCAGCCAGCTGGCGAGCAGCGTGTGCGCCGCGAAGCGCGCGTCGATCACCACGGTGGCGAGCAACAGGGCCGCGCCCACGATGCCGGCGCCGCCGGCCCAGGACCGGGCTACACGGCGAGCGTGCAGGTTGAGTAGTTCGGGGGGAAATGGCGCCCTGGCTTGCTGCAGGATCAGGTCATCCCTGCGAAGCTGAGCAGCGTATCGGTTGTCCTTGTACAAGCGGGTCAACCTCCTGCCGATATTACGTGGGCCGCGCGCCGCTTATTTCTCACGCGGTCTCTTTATTAAAGGTGACCGCTACGCGGGGGCGGGGCAACGCGTGGTCAGGGAGTTTTCATCAGGCGGCGCACGCGGCCGATGGCGAGGGGCAGCGCCGCGGGATCTTCCAGGGGGAAGGCGTGCCCCGCGCGGGGGACGAGGGTCAGGCGCGCGTCCGGGATGCGGCGGGCCAGGGTGCGGGAGTTGGCCGGCGGCACGATGACGTCGCTGTCGCCCGTGATCACCTCCACCGGGCAGGCGATCTGCTTCAGGCGCAGGCAGGTGGAGTGGCTGGCGGCGGCGGCCATCTGGCCCAGCACCCCGGCCATGCGCGGGGCGGCGGCGGACATGGTGCGATCCCAGACGCTGAACAGGTTCGGGTCACGCGCCAGGGTGTCGGGGTGCACCAGCAGCCGGCGGATGCGCCGGACCGACTCGCGGGAGCCGGACAGGGCCCGCAGCATCTCCAGCACCACGCGCAGGCGCACCGGCCGGCCCAGGGGCACGCCGCAGGTGGTGGCGGCCAGCACCATGCCACCCACCAGCCGCGGGTGGTCCAGGCACAGGCGCTGGGCGATCATCCCGCCCAGCGAGAGCCCCACCACCAGGGCGCGCTCCACGCCGGCGTGGTCCATGACCGCGGCGGTATCCGCGGCGAGGCCGGCCATGCTGTAGGGGACCCGCGGGGCGTCGGACGCCCCGGTGCCGCGGTTGTCCGGGGAGACCACCAGGTGGCCGCTCTTGACCAGCCCCCCGGTGAGGCCGAGCCACATGGCCGCCGGCAAGCCGAGGCCCTGGATCAGCACCACCGGCTGACCGGCGCCCCGGCGGTGGTACGCCAGGCGGACGCCCCGGCGGGTGACGAAGTGTTGGCTCACTCGCGCGCCCCGGTCAGGTCGACTCCCATGGGCGCAGCATACCAGAGCGCGGGGCTGACCATTGCCCCGCAGCCTCGGCAGGCTTAGTCTTGGCGCCCATGACGACGACTTACGATGTGGCGATCATCGGCGCCGGCTCGGCGGGCGCGGCGGCGGCCGGACACTGCGCGCGGCGAGGCATGTCGGCGGCCCTGCTGGAGGCAGGCCCGCTGGCCCGGGCCGGGGCGCGCTGGATCAACGCCATCCCCGGCTGGACCTTCGACGAGGCGGACGTGGCGCGACCCTCCGCCGAGGAGACCCTCGGCCCTCCGCCGCCGGCGATCCACGTGTTCGCCGGGCGCCGCGAGGAGCGCGTCAAGGTGGTGACGGACCAGTTCATCGAGGTGGACATGGGCCTGCTGGTGGCGCGGCTGCAGCGTGAGGCGCGGGCTGCGGGGGTGACGCTGATGCCGGGCAGCCGGGTCACGGGCGTCTCCGAGGGGCAGCTCGAGCTGAAGGGGGGAGGGCAGGTGCGCGCGCGCTGGCTGGTGGACGCCTCGGGGCTGGGCGGGGCGCGGCTGCTGAACCAGCCCGCGCCGGAGCAGGCCGACCTGTGCGAGGCGCGGCACCAGGTGCACCAGGTGGACGACCCGGCGCGGGCGCGCACGTTCTTCGCCGCCCACGGCGTGGAGCCGGGTGAGAGCCTGGTGTTCACCAGCGTGGCCGGCGGGTTCTCGAGCCTGCAGGTGCGGCTGGAGGGGGAGGTGATCACGTTGCTGTCGGGGACCATCCCGGGGCAGGGCTGGGACCGACCGCGCAAGGTGCTGGGCCAGCTGCGGCGGGAGCAGCCCTGGATCGGCGAGCAGCTGCGGGGCGCCGGGCGCGCCATCCCCCTGCGGCGGCCATACGACCGCCTGGCCCGCGGCGACCGGGCCCTGCTCGGCGACGCCGCCTGCCAGGTGTTCTCGGCCCACGGATCGGGCGTCGGGCAAGGGCTGATCGCGGCGAAGATGCTGGCAGACAGCCTGGCCGCCGGCCGCGGCGTCACCGGGTACCAGGCGGACTACCAGCGCGAGCATGGCGGGGTGCTGGCGGCGGTGGTCTGGTTCCGGCGCCTGACCCAGCGGCTCACCCCGCGCCAGCTGGGCCAGCTCATCAGCGCGGGAATCATGAACCCCGACATCTCCCGCGACGCCCTGCTCCAGCGCAGCCTGTCGGACATGCCGTCGGCCCGGGGCCTGACCAGCGCGGCAGGCGGCGTGCTGCGCCAGCCGGGCCTGGCCCTGCGGATCATGGGGCCCACCGTGGCGCGCATGGCCCTCATCCGCCAGGCCTACCGCTCATACCCGGACAGCGGCGAGCCGGCGGACCTGCGGCGCTGGCAGCGTCGGCTGAAGCTGCTGGGACAGCAGCCGGATCCGGTTTAGCGAGATGCTCGGCAGCCGCTAGTAGCAGGCGCAGCAGACGCCCGGGTTTGTGCTGCCGGGGTGGGCGCAGCGCCCGCCCGCCTTGCCCGCGGCCACACAGGCCGCGTGGCAGTCCTTGTGCTTGCCCAGGCAGGAGGCGCAGGGGCTCTTGCCGCAGGCGCAGCAGGCCCCCGGGTTGGTGCTGCCCGGCTTGGCGCAGATCCCCGCGGCGCCTGCGCCCGCGGCCTGGCACGCTGCCGCGCAGGAGAGGCCGGCCTTGGTGCAGCCGGAGCACCCGCCGCCGGGCGGCGCCTTGACCCCGGCGGCCCACGCCACCGCGACGCGGTTCTTGTTCCAGGTCTTCACCGACGCGCCGCCGAACCAGACGGCCTTCACCTTGCCGCCGCTGAGCTGCAGGAAGGGCGTCACCTGGCCGTGCTGGTCGTAGGCCTTGCCGCTCAGGCCGAACAGCTTGCCGCGCGCCTTCCAGCAGCGCACCCCGTCGACGCTGGTGGCCCAGTAGGTGCCGTTGCCGCTCTCGTAGAGCAGCACGTACACGCCGCCCACCTTCTTGACGTCCACGGCGCCGGCGTTCTTGAGCACCGGGTTGAAGGGCGAGCGGGAGAAGGTCTTGCCGTCGCTGCTCTCGGCGTAGCCCACGTGGCGCCCGCCCGCCTTGGAGGTGCCGTCGTACCACAGCCGGACCTTGCCCCCCTCGTACAGCGCCGCCGGCCGGCCCACCCGCAGGTCCTCCCAGGAGCCTGCCTTGCCCGGGCCGAGCACCTTTTTGACCTTCTTGAACCCGGTGGGCTTGGTGGCCGTGGCCAGCCAGACGGTGTCCGCGATGCCGGTGGCGGCGTCGGTGTAGTACATCATCCAGGTGCCGCCCAGCTTCACCACCGATGGATCGTTGACATGGTTGGAGCCGCCCGTGTCCAGCACCGCCTTGGGGGCGTCGTCGGAGGGCCACTTGCGCCAGCTCGCCCCGTCGGCGCTGCTGGCCAGGAAGATCCGGTCATGCCCCTTGGCGCCCTGGCCGCCGTACCACATCAGGTAAGCCCCGGACACGGCGTGGATCTCCGGCGCGTAGATGTTGTCCGCGCCGTGGGCCGCGGCGCCCTTGGTGGGGATGACCACCGGGTTGCGGGCCCAGGGGGTGAAGCCGGCGGGCCACCCCGCGGGCAGCGGGTAGCTGCAGCCGGCGTCGGCCTTGACCTTCTGGTCGGCCGGGGGCCCCGGCGCGTCGGGGGGCTGCGACTGGTCGAGCGGCCCCGGGCCGTCAGCCGCCTCGCCAGCGTCCGGCTTGCCGCCAGCCTCCCGGCGCGGTCCGTCGACGTGGGGGCGCCAGTCACCCTCCGGGCCCGCGTCGGTTGGGCCCCCACGATCAGGGAGATAGTTGGTGGTCCCTGGGCAGCTGACGAGGACCGCGAGGGCGAGCAGCGGGACGAGGGCGCGCATGGCGGATCATTATACCGTCGGTTGACGGGAGCCCCCAGCGGCCGCATACATTGGTGCTCCAATCTGAGATCCCCTTAGGAGGTCCCGAGCATGAGCGAAGAAGTTCTCACCGGAGAGGAGCTGGCCGCAATGGTTCAGCGGGTGTTTGTGCCCACCGCGTCGGACGACGCCCTGGCCATCATCGTGGACCTGCCCGACGAGAAGGTGGCCGACGACCCGGCCTGGGCCGCGCGGCGCGAGATGGCCGCGGGCTGGGCCCGGGCGCTGGCGGGGCAGGGCGCTGCCCTGGGGGGCATGGCGATCAACCTGTACCTGTACCGCAACGCCTGGCGCAACAACGCCGACCTGCCTGGTGAGGCGTACCTGCACCCGGGGGAGGCGCCGCTGCCGGATCGGTTCGAGGCGCTGGCCCCGGACGCCGAGCCGGTCCCCTTCGCCAGGCTGCTCCAGGAAAACAGCATCATCCTGGCGCCGACCCACTTCTCCGCCACGGCGCCGCTAAAGCTGGCCGCGGGTGAGCACGGCTTCCGCGCCGCCACCATGCCCGGCTTCACCGGGGCCATGATCCCGGCCCTGCGGCTGGACTACGGCGAGATCAACCGGCGGGTCGACCTGTGCGCCGGGCTGCTCACCGAGGCCGAGGGCGCGGACTTCGTCTTCGTGGTGGACGGCGCGCGGGAGCACCGCCTGCACCTGGACCTGCGCCATCGCGCGGCCCACGCGTCGGGCGGCCTGTTCCCCCGGGGAGGCGTGGCCGGCAACCTGCCCTCGGGCGAGGCGTACATCGTGCCCTACGAGGGAGAGGTGGAGGGCGCGGCGAGCCGCACCGCGGGGGAGCTGCCGGTGCAGCTGGGTGACGAGGTGGCGGTGCATCGCGTGCAGAACAACCGCTCCGTCGCGGTGACCGGCGAGGGCGAGGCCGCCGCGCAGGAGGCCGCCGCGCTGGCCGCCGAGCCGGCCTACGGCAACCTGTCGGAGCTCGGCCTCGGCGTGCTGGGGGACTTCGGGCTGGCGCCCACCGGGGAGATCCTGCTGGACGAGAAGCTCGGCCTGCACATCGCCTTCGGCCGCAGCGACCACTTCGGCGGGCAGGTGGGGGCCAGGGACTTCTCCGGGCCCGAGGCGGTGGTGCACATCGATCGGGTCTACACCGAGTCGATGCAGCCGCGGGTCGTCGTCAAGAGCGCCGACCTGATCATGCCCGGCGGCGAGCGCAAGCCGCTGATGCGGGATGGCGAGTATCAGCTCGGCTGGTAGGTGGGGACGCTGCGCGTCCCCTGGCTTGAGGCTTGAGACTTGAGGCTTGAGGGTAGATTGCCGAGGCCGTTTCCCCTCAAGCCTCACCACCTCAAGTCTCAAGCCTGCCGAGCCGCAGGCTCGGCCCCTCAGCTGCTCGGCTTCTCGTCCTTCTTCATCTTGCGGAAGCGCACGTGCACGTGGGTGGCGTGGCCGGGCTCGTGGCGCATGATGCCCTTGAGCACGTTCTTGCCGCGCGGGTACTGGAACCACTTCTTGAGGGTGGCCGCCGGGATCTTCTGCTTCTTGGCCTGCTCGTAGAACAGCTTCTGCAGCTTGTAGTCCACGAACAGGTAGATCATGTCGCCGGTCTTGAGGAAGCCGTGCATCATGTCCCACGCCCGGGGCAGGTCGATGTTGGCGGCGGTGGCCTTGACATACTTGTCGGTGGCCTTCTTGAGGGGATAGCGGATGTCGATGTCCCGCCCGGTTCGGTGAGATTTGTGCGGCTTGAGGTAGCCGCCGCCCTTGCGGCTCAGGTCGTCCACCCGGATCGGGGCAGCGTTGGGGTATTTCTGGTGCAGCTCCGATAGCACGTCGATCATGCCGTTGATGGTCAGGAACGTCCCCCAGGCCCGCTTGGCGTTGCGCACCTTGTAGCCCGGCGCCGTGATCAGGCGGTACATCCCCGCGATCTTCTTTCCGGGCTGCGGCCCCTCCATCACCACCACCAGCCGCTGGCCGGGGCGCAGGCGGTTGCTCTTGAGCCGGTTGAGCTTCTTGAGCAGCCAGAGGCTGAGCTTGTACTTCTTCGCCACCTTGCCCAGGGTGTCGCCCTTGCGCACGGTGTACTTGACCTTGCGCCGGGTTCGGCAGGGGTACGCGCTGACGATGCCGAGCCGGCGCCCCGCGGTGAGGCCGCTGCCCTTGAGCCCGTTGATGGCCCGCAGCCGCCTGGTGGTCATGCGGTAGCGCCGCGCGATCTCGGCCAGGTTCTCGCCCGGGAGCACCTCGTGCCTGCACCGGTAGTAGCTGCTCTTTTTCGCCTTGCGCTTGCGCTTTTTGGCCCACGCGGCCGGGGAGGGCAGGGCGAAGGTCACGGCCAGGAAGGCCAGGGCGGATATGTACAGCTTCCTCGACAAAGCGCCACAGATTACCAGGTTCGGGGCATCCAAAACAAGGAGGTGCCTTACAGTGTCCCTCTGAAGAATACCAGGGTCACGACGATGAAGATCGGGTACAGGATGACGGCGGCCAGCGCCATGTAGGCGAAAAAGTTGGGCATCCTGATCTTCGCCTCGTCGGCGATGGCCTTGACCATGAAGTTGGGGCCGTTGCCGATGTAGGAGTTCGCCCCCATGAACACCGCCCCGGCGCTTATGGCCTTGAGCATGATGGTGGGCACGCCCACCACGTCCGCTTGCAGCTTCAGCCCCTGGGCCAGCGCCAGGAATGTGAGGTAGGTCGGCGCGTTGTCAAGGAACGACGACAGGATGCCGGTACCCCAGAAGAACTGCCATGGCTGGTCCAGCCCCAGGTCGCTGCCCCGGGCCTGCAGGATGGCCAGGGCCGGGATCATGGCCAGGAAGATGCCGATGAACAGCGCGGCGACCTCGATGATCGGATGGTAGGTGAAGCCGTTCTCCTCGCGCAGGGCCCGGGGCGTGATCTTGATGGAGAGCACCGCCATGGTGGCCATGATCACCTCACGCCAGGGAGAGGGCAGGAACACGGCGCCGATGACGCCGCCGAGGAAGAGTATGTTGACCTTACCTTGCAGGCTCAGGGGCACCGTGTGCTCGGCGTCGTACTTCAGGTCGGCGACGGTCTCCTTGGTGTACGCCAGCTTGTCCCAGACGTAGAACACCGCCAGCACCACGCCCACGCCGAAGGCCCAGATCGGCGCCAGCTGCAGGGTCCAGAAGAAGGGCACGCCGCGAAGGTAGCCGAGGAAGAGCGGCGGATCGCCCAGCGGCGTGAGCATGCCGCCCATGTTGGCCACCACAAAGATGAAGAAGATCGGGATGTGCCGGATCTGCTTGCGCTCGTGGTTGGTGCGCAGCATGGGGCGGATCAACACCATGGAGGCGCCGGTGGTGCCGATAAAGTTGGCCAGCACCGCGCCGATGGCCAGGAACAGCGTGTTGACCCCCGGCGTCGCCTTGATGTCCCCGCGCAGAACAAGGCCCCCGCTGATGATGTACAGCGCCCCGAGCAGGACGATGAACGAGGTGTACTCGTGCAGCTCGTGCAGCACCAGGTGGTAATCCTGGACCCAGATGTAGATGGCCGTGGGGATACCGAAGAACAGCGAGATGATTAGCTTGTTGCGGTTGCTCTCCCACCAGTGGTGGAACATCAGCGGCAGCAGGGCGATGCAGAGCAGGAGCAGGGCGAAGGGGAAGACGGACCAGATGGGCAGGTTGTTGCCCAGGTCACCAGCGCCTCCGCCCGCCAGCGCGACGCCCGGCGCCAGCAATACGAGCAGACTGAGCAGTATTCTAAACAGGGTCACAGCGATTTTGCCTCAGGTTCGGCTAATCTCTACCTTTTCCCGGCGGCAAGTCAAGGGTACAGTGGCACCTGAAACAGGCCTCGAACAGGAGAGCAACAGCCATGCGCCATATTCTGATCCTGATCCTCGGACTCGCCATCGCCCTGTGCGGCTGCAGCGACGACGACAAGGGTGAGAGCATCACCGATGTGTGCAGCGAGAAGTGCGACGTAAACAAGAGCCAGTGCATCCAGCACTACAACCTGTGCATCAGCAAGTGCAAGACGGTGTCGTCGGACGCGGACAAGAACTTCATCACCGGCTGCGGTCTGTGCGTCGCCAAGTCGTTCAAGTACTTCATCGACAGCTCGGGCTGCCATGGCCCCATGAACAAGACCCCAACGGACAAGGAGTGCATGCCGAGCTGCTTCCTGCCCGACGGTGGCCCTGGCTACTGATTGATCGCGGCGGCGCCGCAGGGGGATCAGGCGGTCTGCGTTTCGTGGTCCGCCTTGCGATGTCGGGCTATGGGCAGGTGCTTCTCCCAGCAAGCAACAGAGCAGAAGACCAGCTTCATGCGGCCGCTGTTGCAGGCCGAGACCGTACAGCGGGTGTAGGTATCTCCCTTGCGGATCTCTTTGGCACACATGCAACACTTGGCGAACAACTCGGACATGGGGCGGCCTCCGGCGCCCACCAAAGGTACTAGAGGGATCCTGGGATGACAAGGCGTCCGAAGCGGGGGCAGCTGTATATCGCAGCGCTCGGTTGCCCCAAGAACCGAGTCGACTCCGAACGCATGGCAGGCCTCGCCGCCGGCCTCGGCTTCACGCTCACCGGGGACCCCGCCGCGGCGGAGGTGATCCTGGTCAACACCTGCGGGTTCGTGGCCGACGCGAGCCAGGAGTCGGTGGACACGGTGCTCGAGCTGGCGCACCACAAGGAGGGCGGCGCCTGCCGGCGGCTGGTTGTGGCGGGGTGCCTCTCCCAGCGCTACCCGGAAGAGCTCGCTGCCGAGCTGCCCGAGGTGGACTACTTCGTGGGCTCGGGCGACCTCGCCCGGCTGGGCAGGGTGCTGAAGGGCGAGGCCACGGCGCGACACCGCGCCGGACCGCCGGTGCCGCTGGACGAGGGGCGGTACGAGCGGAGCCTGGTGGACACCGCCCACTCGGCCTACCTAAAGATCGCCGAGGGGTGCGACCGGCCGTGCGCGTTCTGCATCATCCCCGCCCTGCGCGGCCCCCAGCGCAGCCGCGGCGTCGCGTCGCTGGTGGAGGAGGCCGCGGCGCTGGCGCGGGCCGGGGTCAGGGAGTTGATCCTCATCGCCCAGGACACCACCGCCTACGGCCGGGATCTCGAGCCGGGCGTCGATCTGCCAGAGCTCTTGCGGGCGCTGGAGCAGGAGGTGTCGGGGGCGGTGCGCTGGATTCGGCTGCTCTACGCCTACCCGTCGGCGGTGAACGAGGCGCTGGCGCGGGCCATGGCGGAGCTCGAGCGGGTGGTGCCGTACCTCGACCTGCCGATCCAGCATGTGGACGACAGGGTGCTGAGGCGCATGAAGCGGGGCTACGACGGGCAGCGCGTGGAGCGCACCGTTGCGCTGCTGCGCGAGGCGGTGCCGGGCATCGCCCTGCGCACCACCTTGATCTGCGGGCACCCGGGCGAGACCGCCGAGGCGCACCAGCGGCTGTTGCGATTCGTGGAGCGCGCGGAGCTGGACCACCTGGGGGTGTTCCCCTTCTCCCTGGAGGAGGGAACCGACGCCGCGCAGCAGCCGGACCAGGTGCCGGAGGAGACCGCGCGTGCGCGCGCCGACGAGGTGATGGCGCTGCAGCGAGAGATCAGCCAGAAGAAGCTCGGCCGGCTCGTCGGCCAGGAGCTCGAGGTGCTGGTGGACGGACCCAGCGAGGAGAGCGAGTTCCTGCTGCAGGCCCGGCACGCCGGCCAGGCGCCCGAGATCGACGGCGTGGTGCACCTGGCGGACAGCGGCGCGTCAGTCGGGGAGTTCGTGAAGGCCGAGGTGGAGCAGGCGGGGGATTATGATCTGGTGGCTCGGGCGGTTGATTGAGGAAAACAAAGAACAAAGAACAAAAATGATCGTGCCTCACCCCAATGTCAGGGGAACCGGCATTTTTTCATTTCTTGTTTCTAGTTCCTTGTTTTTCATTCCGCGCCCTACAGCGCGCGGAAGGCCTCCCGAGCCGCTTCCAGTGCCTCGTCGACATCCGCCTCGGCATGGGCCGTCCCCACGAACCCGGCCTCGAACTGGCTGGGCGCCAGGAAAACGCCGCGGGAGAGCATCTCGCCGTGGTAGCGCGCGAAGCGGTCCGCGTCGCTGGCCTTGGCCGACGCCAGGTCGGTCACGGGGCCCTGCTGGAAGAACATGGTGAACATCGACCCCACGGCGTTGATGCGGATCGGTACGCCGGCCTCGCCGGCGATGCCCTCCAGGCCCTGCTTGAACCGGGTGGCCAGCTCATCCAGGCGGCCGTAGGGGTTCTGCTCCACCAGGTGCCTGACGGTGGCGAGCCCCGCGGCCACGGCCAGCGGGTTGCCTGACAGGGTGCCTGCCTGATAGACCGGCCCGTCCGGCGAGATCTGGTCCATGACGCTGGCCTTGCCGCCGTAAGCGCCCACCGGCAGGCCGCCGCCGATCACCTTGCCCAGGCAGGTCAGGTCTGGCAGCACGCCGAACTTCTCCTGGGCCCCGCCCAGCCCCAGCCGCAGCCCGGTGATCACCTCGTCGAAGATCAGCAACGCCCCGTGTCGCCGGGTCAGATCCCGCAAGGCCTTGAGGTATCCAGGGGCGGGGGGGACCACGCCCATGTTGCCCGCCACCGGCTCGATGATCACCGCGGCGATCTCGCCGCCCACGTCGTCGAACAGCTGCGCCACCGCCGCCGGGTCGTTGTACGGCACGGTGAGGGTGTCCGAGGCGGTCCCCGGCGCCACGCCGGCCGAGTCGGGCACCCCGAAGGTCTCGCCGCCGGAGCCGGCTCGCACCAGCAAGCCGTCGGCGTGGCCATGATAGCCGCCCTCCATCTTGACCACCTTGGCCCGACCCGTGGCGCCCCGGGCCAGCCGGATGGCGCTCATGGTGGCCTCGGTGCCGCTGTTGACCAGGCGCACCTTCTCCAGCGACGGGATAAGGCTGGTGAGCAGCTCCGCGAAGGCCACCTCCCGCTCGGTGGAGGCCCCAAAGCTCGTGCCAAGGGCGGCCGCCTCCTGGATCGCCTCGAGCACCACCGCCGGCGCGTGGCCCAGGATCAGCGGGCCCCAGGAGGACAGAAAATCGACGTACTCGTTGCCGTCGGCGTCCCACACCCTGGCCCCGTCACCCCTGGCCAGGAACACTGGCTCGCCCCCGACCGCCGCGAATGCACGCACCGGGCTGTTGACCCCGCCCGGGATGACCTCGAGCGCCCGCTCCCTCAGCTCACTGGATCGGCTCCTATTCATCTGCGTCTGCTCCTTCATCCCCTGCCTCGGCCGGAGCCTCATCCCGCTCGCCCTCATCCCGCTCGCCCTCATCCCGCTCGCCCTCATCCCGCTCGCCCTCATCCCCCAGGCCCTCGCCCTCGCTCTGGCCCTGGCCCTCCTCACCCTCGACCCCTTGCCCCTGGCCCTCTGCGCCCTCCTCGCCCTCTTCGTCCTCCTCGTCCTCCGTCTCGGCCAGCCGCTCCACCGCCACCACCCGCTCGTCCTTGTCCAGCCGGATCAGCCGCACCCCCTGGGTGTTTCGCCCGATGACCGAGATGTCTCCCAGCGGCATGCGGATCACCTTGCCGCCGGTGGTGATGATCATCAGGTCATGCTCCTCGGTGACCACCTGGGTCCCGGCCACGTTGCCGTTGCGCTCGGTGGTCTTGATCCCGATCACCCCGAGGCCGCCGCGGTTCTGCGCCGAGAACTCGGTGGCCGCGGTGCGCTTGCCGTAGCCATGCTCACACACGGTCACGACATGGCTCTCGCTGTCGGGCGAGAGCACGGCCATCTGAACCACCTCGTCGCCCTCGCGCAGCTTGATGCCCCGCACCCCACGCGCCGTCCGGCCCATGGAGCGGACGTTCTCCTCCGGGAAGCGGATCGTCATGCCGTGGCGGCTGGAGAGCATCACGTCCCGCGAGCCGTCGGTGAGGCGCACGTCGATGAGCTCGTCCCCATCCTCGATCTCGATGGCGATGATCCCCGTGGCGCGAACGTTGACGTAGTCCATCAGCTTGGTCTTCTTCACCACGCCCCGCCGGGTGGCGCAAAGCACGAAGAAGCCCTCCTCGAACTTCTCCATGGCCAGCAGCTGGTGCACCGTCTCGCCCTTGCGCAGCTCGAGCATCTGCACGAGGGCGCGCCCGCGGGAGGTGCGCCCGCCCTCGGGGATCTCATAGACTCGCTTGCAGTAGACCCGGCCGGTGTTGGTGAACAGCAGGATCAGGTCGTGGGTGTTGGCCACGAACAGCTCCCGCACGAAGTCGTCTTGCTTGGTGGAGACCCCCTTGACCCCCCTGCCGCCGCGCTTCTGCGCCCGGTAGGTGTCGATGGAGGTGCGCTTGATGTACCCGCTGTGGGTCACCGTCACCACCATGTCCTCCTCGGCGATGAGATCCTCGATACCGATCTCGCCGGTGGCGTCCACGATCTCCGTGCGCCGCTCGTCGGAGTAGCGATCGCGCACCTCGACCATCTCTTCGAGCACCACCTCCATCAGCTTGTCGCGGTTGGACAGGACCTCGGTCAGGTAGGCGATGCGCGCCATCACCTCGGCCAGCTCCTTGAGGATCTTGTCCCGCTCCAGGCCGGTGAGTTTCTGCAGCCGCATGTCCAGGATCGCCTGGGACTGGACCGCTGACAGCCCGAACCGCTCCATCAGCCCCGCCTTGGCCTCGGCAGGGGAGCCGGAGGCGCGGATCAGGGCGATGACCTCGTCCAGGTTGTCCAGCGCGATCTTCAGCCCTTCGAGGATGTGGGCCCGCCTCTGCGCCTCGCGCAGCTCGTAAGCCGAGCGCTTGGTCACCACGTCCCGGCGGTGCTCGACGTAGTGCTCGAGCATCTCGCGCAGGGCCAGCGTACGCGGCTGGCCGTCGACGATTGCTAGCATGTTGACGCCGAAGGTGTCCTGCAGCTGGGTCAGCTTGTACAGCTTGTTCAGGATCACCTCACCCACGGCGTCCCGCTTCAGCTCCACCACCACCCGGATCCCCTGGCGGTCCGACTCGTCGCGCAGGTCGGAGATGCCCTCCAGCCGCTTCTCCTTCACCAGCAGGGCGATCTTCTCCACCAGCTTGGCCTTGTTCACCTGGTAAGGCAGCTCGGTGATGATGATGGCGCTGCGCTTGCGCTTCTCGTTCTCCTCGACGGTGGCCCGGCCGCGCATGATGACATGGCCCCTGCCGGTCTTGTACGCCTTGAGGATCCCCTCGCGGCCGTAGATCAGCGCGCCGGTGGGGAAGTCGGGGCCGGGCATGATCTGCATCAGCTCCGGGATGGAGATGTCGGGGTTGCGCACCATGGAGATGGTGGCGTCGATCACCTCCCGCAGGTTATGCGGCGGGATGGAGGTGGCCATGCCCACGGCGATGCCCTGGGCGCCGTTCACCAGCAGGTTCGGCACCCTGGTGGGCAGGATCTCGGGCTCCAGCTCCTTCTCGTCGTAGTTGGGAGCCCACGGCACGGTCTCCTTGTCGATGTCGGCCAGCATCTCGCCGCCGAAGCGCGCCATGCGCACCTCGGTGTACCGCATGGCCGCCGCCGGATCGCCGTCGATGGACCCGAAGTTGCCCTGCCCGTCGGCCAGCATGTAGCGCAATGAGAAGTCCTGCGCCATGCGCACCAGGGCGTCGTACACTGCCGAGTCGCCGTGGGGATGGTACTTACCGATGACGTCGCCCACCACGCGCGCCGACTTCTTGTACGGCTGGCTGTGGAAGTTCTTCAGCCCTTGCATCGCGTACAGGATCCGCCGGTGCACAGGCTTGAGCCCGTCACGCACGTTGGGCAGCGCACGGGAGATGATCACGCTCATCGCATAGTCGATGAAGGACGTGCGCATCTCATGTTCGATTGAGGTGGGGATTGTCTGGGACTTCAGCTCGCTCATTCAGCACCCACAGAGGATGGAACTAAAGGAAAACACTTGATAACCCGGGGGACTCCGGAAGTCAACGGGGCGGGCGATGTTATAGGGTGAAGCGCGGGGCTCAGAAGCGCAGGCGCAGGCCGTTGATTGTGGGCTCCAGCGTGACCTTCGGGGGCTCGTTTACCGGCGCCTTGCCGGGCTCCTCGTCTGGATCCGGCGGCGGAGAGGTGTCGATGCCGAGGGTGACGAAGAAGCCGATGAGGGTGCCCAGGGCGGCCGCGCCGAAGATGCCCGTCAGCACATGGCCTGTGATCATGAGGTCGCGGCTCTGGGTCCCCACCGGATCCGGCGCGGCATGGGTGACCGGGTCGATCATGTTGTCCGCCTTGTCCAGCTCGAACTGCACCTTCTCGTCCTCGTACTTGGCCGAGAACACCTGGGCCAGGCCCTGGGCGCCGCCGGTGAGCAGAGCCGCGGCGATGAAGGAGCCGAGCAGGATGTTGCGCGGCGTCTTGGCCCGCTTGAGCGTGACCGCCACGTCGATGGTCTCGCCCTCCTCGATCTTCACGGTCCTGGCGAACGGGTGGTGATCTTCCAGCTCCACGATGATCCGGTTGCGTCCCACCGAGAGCCGCAGAGGGCGCGACAGGGGCGTCCGGCCCATGACCACGCCGCTCACCGTCACCGTGGCGCCCTCCTGCTCCGGGCCCACCAGCCGGGCGTAGCCCACGGCCACCCGCCCGGGCGCGGCCTCCTTGACCTCGGGCGCCTTGCCGCCATCCTCCGGGGCGCCTGCCTCGGGCGGCTTTGTCCCCGGCTCGGCCAGCTTCTGGTTCAGCTCGTTCAGCTTGCGTTGCTCCTCCGCCTTGCGCTGGGTCTCGGCCTCTGCCTCCGCCGCGGCCTTCTTCTTCGCCTCCTGCTCGGCCAGCTTACGGGCCTCGGCCTCGGCCTTCACCCTGGCCTCCTCCGCGGCCTGCTTGCGCTGCTCCTCCTCGGCGCGGGTCCTCTTCAGCGCCTCCACCTCCCTGGTCAGCTCACCGATGCGGCGGTCCACCTCCTTGCGGTTGGGCGGGGACGCGCCCGGCTTGACCCGCTCCCAGTCGGACAGGAACAGCTTGTAGTAGAACAGCGCCTTCTCCGGGTTCTTCAGCTGCCGGTGACACTGGGCGATGTTGAAGATGATGCTCGGGTGGTGCGCCGCCTTGAGCGCCGCCATGTAGCCATCCAGCGCCTGCTGGAAGTTGCCCAGCCGGTACTGTGTCTCTGCCTTCTTGAACAGCGCCTTGGCCTGGGCCTTGTCTGCCGCCGCCTCCGACGAGGCGCAGCAGAGCAGGGCGGCGAGCAGGGCTGCCACGGTGCGGTATCTCACTTCAGCTCCATCGGCATGGTGCCCTCGCCATACTCTTCCTGGGTGGGCGCCGTCTTTTTGGTGGGCGTGGGCGCGGGTGAAGGCGCGGGCGCCGGTTTGGTCACCGGCGTGGGCTCGGGCGCTGGCGCTGGCCTGGGCCGTGGTCGCGGCCTCTTGCGCGCCTTGACCTGCTTCGGCGGGGCCGCGGGCATGGCCACCGCCACAGTCAGGTCCCTCAGGGCGCTGACCTCGTGGGCGAAGGTCCGGCCGTCAGGGGCCTTGACCTCGAGGCGGTGCTTACGCTCTGTCCGCGGGATGCTGAAGGGGTTCTCCGTGACCACCTCGCCGTCCAGGGTCACGGTGGCCCCCTGCACCAGGTTGAGCAGCTCCACCTGCACCCTGGGGGGCGTCGCGGGCGGTGGCGGCTCGGCGCCGGTCGCTGGAGCGCTCGCCGCCGCAGGCTCCGCGGCGGGGGGCGCGTCATCGCCGCCCGAGCCGTAACGCAACATGTACGACCGGCCGATGAGCGCGCCGGCCACAAGCAGCACCGCCAGGCCCGCCACGCCGTACAGCCAGCGCGAGCCCTCGCGCGGGCGGGTCATCTTGCCGTACTGCTCGCCCATGCTGGACGACAGGGTGGAGATGCCGGTGGCGGCGGCCCCCTCCCTGGCCGCCGGCTGCGACACCGTCGCCGCCGTCTCACCAGCGGCGGGCGCGGCCTGCGCGCGCTCCTCGTAGCCCCGGGTCGGCGCCGGGCCCTTGCGGTCCTCGGTGCCGAGCTGGATCACCGAGGGGTCGGGCCCGCTGCCGTGCTCCTCGACGATCTGGAGCTGCGGGGCGGGGCCCTCCTCGGCCGGCTCCCCGGCCGCCTTGGCCAGCGCCTCCCACATCTTCCGCGCCGAGGCGTGGCGCAGGGCCGGGTCCTTCGCCATGGCCTGGTGGACCACCCGGGCCACGGCCCGCGGCAGGTCAGGGCAGAGCTTGTGCAGCGGCTCGGGCTGCTCGTGGATGATCTTGTACAGCACGGCCTCGACGCTGGAACCGGCGAAGGCCATGCGCCCGCTCACCATGCGGTACAGGATGGCCCCCAGGGCGAAGATGTCGGAGCGCGCCGTGGCGTCGGCGGCATCGCCGCGCGCCTGCTCGGGCGCCATGAAGCAGGGGGTGCCGAGGTAAGCCTTGGTCTGGGTCACGATGCTGCTGTGGTCCCGCAGCTTGGAGATGCCGAAGTCGAGCACCTTGGGGACCTCGGGGCGGTCGCCCACCTTGCACAGCAGGATGTTCTGCGGCTTCAGGTCCCGGTGGACCACGCCCTCGTCATGTGCCGCCTGCACCGCCGAGCAGATCCCCTCGAAGATGCTCAGCACCCGGGGCATGGGCAGGCTCCCCCGGCGGTCGAGCAGCGCCTCCAGGTCCTCGCCGGCCAGGAACTCCATCACGATGTACGGGATGCCGTCCGGGGTGCGGTCGAAGTCGAACACCTCGATGATGTTGGGGTGGTTCAGCTTGCAGGCGATCTTCGCCTCCCGCTTGAACCGCTGGAACACGTCCTGGTGCGGGGCCATCTGCTGGTGCAGCAGCTTGACCGCCACCTTCTTCTCCAGCTCGGTGTGGACGCCCTGGTACACCGATCCCATCCCGCCCTTGCCGATACAGCGGATCAGCCTGTACTTGCCCCCGAGGGTGCGTCCAGTGAGGGTATCCCCGCCCATGCGCTCTCCACGACGTTACCGGGGCATGGTATCCGATACGGATCGGGTGGGGCAACTGCCGGGCTGCGGCCGGAGACTTCAGACCTCAGGCCTCGGGCTTCAGGGGATGTAGCCACGGCGGCACTTGCACCTGAAGCCTGAGGCCTGAAGTCTGAAGCCTGAAGCCAGGCGAGCGGAGCGAGCCTTACGGCACCGGCTGGAGGCCGGCCTCTTCCTGCACCATCGACTGCTCGAAGCGCCACCGCTCCAGCTCGCGGATGAAGATCTCCACCAGCTCGGGATCGAACTGGGTCCCGGAGCACTTGCGCAGCTCGGCCACCGCCACATCGTGGGGGAGCGCCTTGCGGTATGCCCTGTCCGAGGTCATGGCGTCGTAGGTGTCCGCCACGGCCACGATGCGGCCGAGCAGCGGGATATCTTTGCCGGCGAGCTTGTACGGGTAGCCGGTGCCGTCGAAGTGCTCGTGGTGGTACAGCGCGCCCGCCACAAGCTTCTCCAGAAACGGGATCGGCTCCAGGATCCGCTTCCCCTTGTCCGGGTGGTTGCGGAACATGCGCAGCTCGTCGTCGGTGAGCGGCCCCTCCTTGTTCAGGTGCTCGGGGCGGATGCCGATCTTGCCGATGTCATGCATCAGCGCCGCCTGGACCACCGTCTCCTGCTCCTCGGCGGTCATGCCGAGGCCGGAGGCGATGAGGCGCGAGTACTCCGATACCCGCTCCGAGTGGCCGCGGGTGTACTGGTCGTTCTCCTCCAACGCCATGGCGAAGGCGACGATGGTCTGGCGGAAGTTCTCCTCGAGGCTGGCGTTGGCCTCCTCCAGGTCCTTGTTGGAGAGCAGCAGGTTCTCGTACAGCCGGGCGTTCTCGATGCTGCCGGCGGCCCTGCTGCAGATGATGGACAGCATCTTGCGCTGCCCCTCGGTGAACAGGCGGCCCCGGGAGAAGGAGAGCAGGTTGAGCATGCCCATCACCCGGTCCTGCACCTTGAGCGGCACCGAGCAGAACGAGACCACCGCTGGATCATCGGGCAGGGTCTGGAAGAAGCGCCCCGTCTTGCGCGCCTGGGCCAGCACCGGCTCGTCGTGCACATGGTCGCCGAGCAGCGCGTGAAGATCGAGATCCGACAGGGCGCGATCACCGCCTTCCACGCTGTGCCGCTCCACCCGGGTCATGTAGGCGTCCGGATCGGCCCGGGTGTTGAGCACCAGGCTCGCGGCGTCTGCCGGGGTCTCGTCCATGGCGGCGTCAGCCACGATCTCCAGGATCGGCTCAACCTGCAGCCGTTCGCTCAGCTTCTGGGAGGTGTGGTAGACGCTGACCGCCTCGCGCAGGCGCATGTTCTCGGTCTTGAGGCGCTGGGTGTCGAGGCCGCGGCGCACCACATGCACCACCTCCTCCACCTTGAACGGCTTGAGGATGTAGTCGTAGGCGCCCTTCTTCATCGCCTCGATGGCGGTCTCCACCGTGCCGAAGCCGGTCATGATCACCACGATGACGTTGATCCCGATCTCGTTGATCTTGGCCAGCAGCTCGAGGCCGCCCATGTTGGGCATCTTCAGGTCGCTGATCACCAGGTCGTAGGTGCGCCGCTGGAGCTCCTCCATGGCCAGCGCGCCGTCCTCCACCGCGTGGACGATGAAGTCCTCCATCAGGAGGAAGTCGCAGAGGATGTCCCGGATGATCTTCTCGTCGTCCACCACCAGGATCCGGGGTGCCTCGCTCTGGGTCGTCAGGTCCATCTTTGTGTCGTCGGCTCCAGTCTCATGGGCAACGCCATGGCTAACACCAGATAGTGCGATTTTGCATCAATCGAGTCAATGACTGTGCCGCCAGGTCAGTCGCCGGCGGGCGTATCGTCGTCCGGTCCGTGCGCATCGAGCTTGCCAGCCAGCTCCGGAAACCAGGAGTAAAACTGGTCGAGCTGCTCCCGGCGCGAAGGCGTGAGGTAGTCGAAGTTGTACCCCCGATCGATGACCTCCCAGAAGTCCTCGTCGGTCACCGCCCGCATCTCCTCCCTGATGCTCAGCATGCGCTCGGCCGACTCGTGCTCCATGTCCCGCCAGACCCGGCGGGCGAGCTCCTCCGCGCCGCGGTCCAGGTAGAAGGTGGCCAGCTTGATCTGCGCCTTCCGCACCCCTCGCAGGGACTGCTCCTGCTCCTCGGTCTCGGGCTGCTTGTCCACCTCGAGGAACGTGGCGAGCAGCTCGTCCTCCACGTCGAGCCCGGCCTCGTGCACGAGCTCGCAAAGGGTGCACAGGTCGTAGGCGGCGGTCTCGTTGACGAAGGCCAGCCCGCGCCCGTTGGCGGTGAGGCCGTAGTACTTGAAGTAGCGGCCGATCTCCAGCGCCTGCTCCGCGTGCCCGGCCCGGAGCAGGGCCTCGGCGAGCAGGCGGTACTGGTGCAGGATGTTATAGGCGCTGCGAACGTCCGCGCTGTTGATGGAGGCGCGCAGGTAGGTGTTGAAGAACTTGATCACCAGGCCGAGCAGGGGCTGATCTTTCCGGGTGATGGCGGCCTCGCCCACGTACCGGGTGTCGATGGCCACCAGCTGGTTCACCTCGCGCATGCGGTTGAGGGACTCGGTGGCGATGGTCTGGTACTGGCGCAGCACCTTCCACTCCAGCCAGGTGCGGCTCTGGCTGATCTGGTCCACGCTGCGCGGGGCCATGGCCACGAAGTCGGGGTTCTTTCGCAGCTTGTCCCGGATGATGAACCACTGCTCGTCGAGGGACTCCTTGCGCTCCACGTAGCGCACGGCCAGCTTGCACAGCGCGTCCACCGCCCTGGACGCGATGACCCGGTCCTTCTGGCTGATGGAGTTGACCGCCACGTCGGCCAGCTGCTCGATGCCCTGCAGGACCCGGTCCTGCCGGCGCACGATCCCCTGGGCTCCCCGGCGGCGTCCCAGGGCCTCGGCCAGGGACTGGGCCTGCAGCCGCCCCACGATGCGCTCCGGGTCGAGGAACGCGAACACGTAGGCGAAGTACGGGATCAGGATCAGGATCGCCGCGGTCATCATCACCAGGGTGGTGCCCACGAAGATCTTCGGCACGAACTCGTTGTGGACCAGCATGGTGGCCCAAAGGCAGTGGATCGAGGCCACCACGAAGAACCCGATCACCATCAGGTTGGTGCGGTCGAGGAAGAACATCTCTGTGACCCGGGGGGTGTACCGGGTGGCCGACAGCTGCAGGATGATGGAGATGACGGTGATGGCCACGCCGAGGATCGCGACGACGACCTCTGGCATGTTGCCCAGGGCCTGCTGGACGTCGGCGGGGGTCAGCCGGGAGAGCAGGCCCCAGAACTGGTCACCCGGCAGCTGGTAGCTCACCAGGTAGTCGAGCCCCAGCAGCGTCAGGATCCACGCCGTGGCGGTCCCCCCGAGCAGCGCCAGGGGCGTGAGCCACGGCCGGCGGGACTGAGTCTCGGCGGCCATGAGTAGGACAATACCCGCCCCGGGGTCCGACCGTCTACGTCTTCGTCGACGTCGACGTCGACGTCCTCGTTGGTTAGGATGTGGCCATGTTCTTGGCAATCGACGTGGGCAATACGAATACTGTGCTCGGCGCGTATGACGGCGACGAGCTGCTCGACAGCTGGCGCATCGCCACCAACCGGGCCTCCACCTGGGATGACTACGCGGTGGTGCTGGCCACCCTCTGCCAGCTGGGGGGGCTGGAGCCGGGAGACATCGACGCGGCGATCATCGCCTCGGTGGTGCCTGCGGCGGTGGAGCCGCTGCGGCGGGCCCTGGCCCACCGGTTCGGCGCGGATCCGGTGGTGGTTGTGGGCCCGGGGATCCGCACGGGGATGAAGATCCTGTACGACAACCCTCGGGAGGTGGGGGCGGATCGCATCGTCAACGCGGTGGCCTTCTACGACAAGCACCAGATGGGCGGGATCGTGGTGGATTTCGGCACGGCCACCACCTTCGACTGCATCACCCCGGATGGCGACTACCTGGGCGGGGTGATCTGCCCCGGCATCACCATCAGCGCCGACGCCCTGTACCGGCACGCGGCCAAGCTCCCACGGGTGGAGGTGACCCGGCCAGAGCAGGTCATCGGCCGCAACACGGTCTCGTCCATCCAGGCGGGGCTGTTCTACGGCTACGTCGGGCTGGTGGACGGCATCGCGGGCCGCATGGCCGAGGAGGCCGGCTACCCTGTCAAGGTGATCGCCACCGGCGGCCTGGCCCGACATATCGCCGAGTCCTCCGACCGGATCGAGGAGGTGGACGAGCTGCTCACCATCCGCGGCCTGAAGATGATCTACGCGCTGAACGCGGATTGATTACGATCTGAAAGATTGTTGGGACCGACGGGGCATTTCTGTTGGCAGTTGACAGTTGAGAGTTGACGGTTCAGGGGAAGCCGCTGGCCGTGTGACGGCGCAATTTGCGGATTCTGTTAACAATTGCCCACGCTTATGCTCTCAACTTTCAACCGTCAACCGTCAACGGTCCATGGCTCAGCACCCCGATGGGCCACTCCCCAATGTCCGGAAAGATCGCCGCTGCTGCACTACGTAATTGACCTATTTCCGGATGTGATCTAGGTAAGACGACTCCGCAGAACCCCGCAAAGCACTACAAAAGGAATCGAGTTCAATGAAGAAATACGAGACCAACGACATCAGGGACGTGGCCCTGGTCGGCCACGGCAAATCCGGCAAGACCTCTCTGGCCGAGGCGTTCCTCTTTGACGCGAAGATGACGACCCGCCTGGGCAAGGTCGACGACGAGACCTCGGTGCTGGACACCGAGCCGGAGGAGCTCAAGCGCAAGTCCAGCGTGCAGGTTTCCGTGGGGTACTGCGAGTGGAAAAAGAAGAAGATCAACTTCATCGACGCGCCGGGCGACGGCAACTTCGCCGGCGACGCCGAGATGGGGATCCTCGCGGCCGACGCCGCCGTGGTGGTGGTCAGCGCGCCTGACGGCGTGCAGGTGGGCACCGAACGCGGCTGGGACCTGGCCAACCGGCGCGAGCTGCCGCGCATGGTGTTCATCAACAAGCTGGACCGCGAGCGGGCGGACTACCAGCAGGCGCTGTCCGACGTGAAGGAGATCCTGACCAACAAGGCCGCGCCCTTGCAGATCCCCATCGGCTCGGAGCAGTCATTCTCCGGCGTGGTGGACCTGCTCACCGGCAAGGCCTTCACCTTTGACGACGACGGCCGCACTGTCACGGCTGGCGACATCCCCGCTGACCTGGCCGACGACGCCGAGGCCGCCCGGATGGAGCTGATCGAGAAGATCGCCGAGGCCGACGACGAGCTGCTGGAGAAGTACTTCGAGACCGAGGAGCTGTCCGACGAGGAGATCACTCAGGGCCTGGCCAAGGGCATCCTGGATGGCTCCATCGTGCCGGTGCTCTGCGGCTCGGCCACGCGCAACATCGGCGTGCAGCCGGTGATGGACCTCATCACCTCCACCTTCCCCAGCCCGGCCGACCGGCCGCCCACCATGGCCAAGGGTGACGGCGACGCCGACCTGGAGTTCGCAGCGGACGCGTCGGGTGCCTTCTCCGGTTTCGTGTTCAAGACCTTCAGCGCTGACATCGGCAAGATCGCCCTGGTGCGCGTGGTCTCGGGCACCCTGACCTCCGACCTGAACCTGAGCAACGCCACCCGGCGGGGCAAGGAGCGCGCGGGCCAGATCTACGGCATCACCGGCAAGAAGCGCGAGAACCAGGACGAGGCCGTGGCCGGCGACATCATCGGCCTGGCCAAGCTCAAGGACACCAAGACCGGCGACTCGCTGTGCGAGGAGAAGTCCACGGTGCTCTTCACCATGCCGCCCCTGCCGGACCCGGTGATCTCCTTCTCCATCCGTCCCAAGTCCAAGGGCGACGAGGAGAAGGTGGCCTCGAAGCTGGCTGAAATCCTCGAGGAGGACGTGTCCCTGAAGCTGACCCGGGATCAGGTCTCCAAGGAGATGCTGCTGTCGGGCCTGGGGCAGATCCACATCGAGATCACAGTTGAGAAGCTGCGCCGCATGGGCGTCGACGTGGAGCTGGACCTGCCGAAGGTGGCCTACCGCGAGACCATCAAGGGCAAGGCGACCCACGTGGAAGGGAAACACAAGAAACAGTCGGGCGGCCGCGGGCAGTTCGGCGTCTGCTACATCGACATGGAGCCCAAGATGGAGGGCGGCGAGGATGACGACGTCCTGGAGTTCGTGGACGCCATCTTCGGCGGCTCCATCCCCAAGCAGTTCATCCCCGCGGTGGAGAAGGGGATCCGCACGCGCATGGCCATGGGCGTCATCGCCGGCTACCCGGTGTCCAATATCAAGGTCACCCTCAAGGACGGCAAGTTCCACGCGGTGGACTCTGATGGTCGCTCCTTCGAGATGGCCGGCTCCAAGGGCTTCCAGCAGGCCTTCAAGCAGGCCACTCCGATCCTGCTGGAGCCGATCATGGGTATCGAGGTGATCTGCCCCGAGGACAACATGGGCGACATCATCGGCGACGTGAGCAGCCGCCGCGGCAAGGTGCAGGGCACCGAGGCCAAGGGCCGCAATCAGGTGATCAAGGCCCAGGTCCCCCAGGCCGAGCTGCTGCGCTACGCCGTGGACCTGGAGTCCATCACCGCCGGCCGCGGCGCCTTCACCGTGGGGTTCTCCCACTACGACGAGGTGCCGAGCCACCTGGCGGAGAAGATCATCGCCGACTCCAAGATGGACGAGGAAGAAGACTAGGGAACAAGAAATAAGAAACTGGAAACAAGAAAAGAAAAATGGGCTGGCTGCGCCAGCCAGGAGTTCGCGATGGCAGCACATTTTTAATTCAGCATTCTTTGTTTCTTGTTTTTTGTTTCCCCCCTCCTGATCCATCCTTCTCTCCATGACAACAGAATACGAAGCCCTGGATCGCCTCCAGGAGCAGTGCTGGTCTTTCGGCATCCACCGCGTGATCACCGTCGCTGGCAAGGCCGGCGTCTTGCGCGCCCTCAGCCTCGGCCAGCGCACCCCTGAAGCGCTGGCGGACGAGCTCGAGCTCGATCCCCTGGCCACGGGCAAGGTGGTTCGCGCCCTGTGCGCGCTCGGCATCGCCGAGCCGTCAGCCCAGGGCGCCTACCGCGTCGTGGACGATCTGCGGGAGTACCTCGGCGCGGGTGAGGAGGACCTGACCCCTTTCCTGGCTCACTCCCATCACCTGTACGAATCATGGGCGGAGAACCTGGAGCCCTGGCTGCGTGGCGAGACCTGGACCCCCATGAAGCGGGACCCGGCGGCCACCCGGGCCTTCGGCCGCGCCATGCAGGCCATGGGCTCCCAGCAGGCGCGTCGCCTGGCCGGGGTGCTGGACCAGCAAGGCGCCCGGACGCTGCTGGACGTTGGCGGCGGGTTCGGCCACTACGCCCGGGCGTTGTGCCGGGTCAACCCCGCGCTCACCGCCGTGGTCTTCGATCGCCCGGAGGTGGCCGAGATGGCCCGGGCAAACATCGCAGGCACCGAGTGGGAGGGGCGGCTCTCTTTTCGGGGCGGGGACTACCTGGGCGACGAGGCCTCCGAGGACCGGTACGGCGAGGGGTTCGACCTGGTGCTGCTGGCCAACGTGGTGCACCAGGAGCTGCCGGCGCGGGCGGAGCAGATGGTGGCCCGGGCGGCCAGGGCCGCGGCGCCGGGGGGGCGGGTGGTGGTGCTCGACTTCTCCATCGACGAGGCGCGCCAGCAGAGCGTGGTGGGCGCGCTTTTCGCCATCAACATGCGCTCGTTCGGCGACACATATACCGAGCCGGTCATTCGGGGATGGATGGAGCGAGCGGGCCTCGCGAGGGTAGCCCGCACCGACCTGGGCCCCCAGCGCTGGATTATCGTCGGAAGAAAGTAGATATACTTAAGTCATGTCGATTCAGCTCAGACCCCTGAAAGACGAGCAGCTCTCCGAGGAAGTGATCAAGGCAGTGGGGCACAGCGCGCCGGAGCAGGCGCGCATGCTGGCCGCGCGCGGCCTGGTGCCACTCGACCCGGTTGACCTGATCAGCGCCATCTACCAGCTCACCTTCGACAGCGACGAGGGCATCGCCAGCACGGCCCGTACCCAGGCCGCCAAGCTTCCCGACGTGATCCTCGCCCCGGCGCTGGCTGCCGCCGTGAGCCCAATGGTGCTCGACTTCTACGCCAGGATAGTCCTGGACAAGAAGGGCCCGCTCCAGGCGGTGCTGCTCAACAGCAAGACCGCGGACGACACGATCCTGGATCTCTCCGGAAAGCTGCAGGAAGAAGAGATCGAGATCCTGGCCCGAAACCAGCTGCGCCTGCTCCGCAAGCCAGAGATCATCGAGCAGATCTATTTCAACCCGCGGGCGCGCATGTCCACCGTGCAGCGCCTGCAGGAGCTGGCAGCCCGCCGCGGCATCGATCTCAAGCGGATCCCGCACTTCAGGCAGATGATGGAGGACATCTTCGGCGAGTCCGCTGGAGAGCCCCTGCCCGAGGAGCCGGCCGCGCCGCCGCCGCCGCCGCAGCAGCAGCCCGCTCAGCCCCCCTCGGCAGACCAGCCGGTCCAGCCCATGCAGATGCCAGCAGAACATGGCGCCTCACCCGACGCCGAGCTGGACGCGGCCCTCGGCGTGGACGGTGACCTGGATGCCGGTATGGGGGACATGGACTTCGGCGGCGACGACTTCCTCGACTCTGCCTTCAGCGACGCGCTCGTGGGCGAGGACTGGGAGGAGGACGCCTTCGACGGCCTGGACGACTTGTCCGCCGCAGACGAGGAGGAGGCGCTGAACAAGCTCTCCACCTTGCCGGTCAACGCCAAGATCCGGCTGGCGACCCTCGGCTCCTCAATGCACCGGGCGATCCTGATCAAGGACTCCAACCGGCTGGTGGCCCTCGCGGCCATCTCCTCGCCGGCGGTGTCAGACACCGAGGCGTCCCGCTTCGCCGCCAACCGCTCCCTGAGCGAGGACGTGATCCGCTACATCTGCCAGAAACGGGAGTGGCACAAGAACTACACCGTGAAGGTGAGCCTGGCGTTCAACCCCAAGGCGCCCCTGGCGTTCACCATGCGGCTGATCAATCACCTGCGCATCAGCGACCTGAAGCAGCTGGCCATGTCGCGCAACATCCCCTCGGCCTTGACCCAGCAGGCCAAGCGCCTGGTCAAGAAGCGCAGCGGAAATTAGCCCGCGACCCTTTGCCCGGCTGGTGGCTCTGTGTCTCATGTGATGAACATGCTTGGGCAATATATCCGCATCGTGGGCGGGGCCCTGTTGGCCCCACGCCGCGTGATGAGCGGCGTCCTGGCCGGTGATCCGGCCGGGCTGAACCAGGTGCTGGCTCTTCTGGGGCTGCAGGTGCTCGCCCTGCAGCTGCCCGAGCTGGTGCGGGCGGGCTGGTTCATGGCCGCGGTGGACGCCCGGGGCGGCGCCTCCATGATGCTGCAGGCCGTGAGCCAGCCGCTGCTCCTCCCGCTGCTCGGCGCCCTGGCGGGGTCCGTGGTGCTGAGCTGGACCGCTGGCGGGGAGGAGCGCTCCGGCGGGCGATCCCTGGACCTCGCCGCGCTGGCGGCGGTGCCTTACCTGGTGCTGCAAGCGGCGGGGGCCGTGGCGTTCAAGCTGCTCGGGCCCCTCGGCCTGTCGCCCGTGCTGGCCCAGGGGGGCACTACCCTGCTGGGCGGCCTCTGGTTCCTCGGCCTGCTGGCGCTGGCGGGCCGGCTGACGCGGACCCGGCCGGCGGGCGCGGCCGGGGCGGGGGAGGGGGAGGTGGAGGGGGAAGGGGAGCCGCGCGACCTGGGCTCCCGGCCCGGGCAGGTGGTCGCCGGCTGGGGCGCCACGGGCCTGGTGCTGCTGGTGCTCTGCTTCAACCTGCTGCTGGTGCTGCTGGTCCCCGAGGCCCTCCGGCCCGTGGCCCGGGGGAGCGCCCCGCCGGCGCTGGAGCTGCCCTCTCTCGAAGGACAAACCGTGACCCTGAAGCAGTACCAGGGCAAGGCCGTGCTGGTGAGCTTCTGGGCCAGCTGGTGTTCGCCCTGTATGCGCGAGATGCCCTTCCTGTCGCGGCTGCAGCAGGAGCTCGGCCCCGGGGGGCTGCAGGTGCTGGCGGTCAACGTGGAAGGGAACGCCGACCTGGTGCGGCGGGTGGCCGGCCGGCAGCCGGACGGGCCCGGGCTGCGCGACCTGAAGGTGCTGCTGGATGACGGGCGGACTGCGGCCCGGTTCGGCGTGCGGACCCTGCCGCACCTGGTGCTGCTGGATCGCTCGGGGCGCGTGGATCATGTCCAGATCGGGGGAGGCGGTGAGGCCGAGATTCAGCGCCGCGCCAGGGCTGCTGTGGGCCCCAAACCGGCTCAGGAACGGTAGCCCGGACAACAGCGGCCAGCCCCCTCGGATCTCCAGTAGCCCACGCTCGTGACGCGCTGCGCGAAAAACTTCCCTGCAGGCAGGGAGTTACACTATTAAACCCCTGTTAATTAAAGCGTTTTTTGGCCCTTCCGCCCCGCCCGTTTTCAGTTGACGCCTGTAAATACAGTGTGTTATGTGGCGAGCACTGTAGTGGAGGGATGTCATCGACGATGACGTGAAGAAGATGTGGCGCAACGCGTTGCGCTACAGCGCGGTGGGGATGGAGATGGGGATCGCCGTTGGCATCGGATACGGGGCTGGTTGGTGGTTGGACAAGAAGTTCGGCACAGAGCCGTACCTGATGTTGCTGATGTTGCTCTTCGGGGTCGCTGCCGGGTTCAAGGCCATCATCGACGCAGCCAAAAGGTCGAGCAGAGAGGCGGAAGCGGAAGAGGACGACTCTTGAACGAGCAGACCGTACAGCGTGTCGAGCGCATCGCCCTGGTCCTGGTCGCCGTCGCGACGCTGATCAGCCTGGTGAGCATGGACCGCGCGATCTTTCTCGGCGTCGGCCTCGGCGGGGCTCTGGCAGCCGCCAACTTCCACGCCCTGCGCCGCATCCTCCAGGCGCTCTTCAAAAGCCATGACCAGAAGAGCTCCAGCCGGCAGGCGATGCTGTCGGTGCTGCTGACCATAAAGTTCGGCCTGCTGGCCGCGTGCATATTCCTGGTGGTCCGTTACCTCCCGGTGAATCCCATGGCCTTTCTGGCAGGGATCTCCACCGTGGTGCTGGCCATCTTCGTGGAAGGGGTCCGGGTGGTGCTTCGGGGGGGAGCCGAGGCCACATCGAAGTAGAGGGTTAACCGAGGAATTTAACGGACGATAGAGAACCACCAACGAGTGAACAACTATGGGTGATCACGACACTTGGTTCCACCTGCTGCCCTTCTACCACAACCTGGAGAGCTGGGCGTCCAACTACCTGAGCCGCGAGACCTGGCCGCTCATCGGGCCGACGCATTTCACGCTGGCTCATGTGTGGATCGCCGGATTCACGGCGACGCTGCTCATCATCGGGGCGATCATCTACAAGGGGAAGATCAGCGGCGATCAGAAAAAGCGCCTGGTCCCCGAGAAGAAGTTCGGCCTGAGGAACCTGTACGAGATGATCCTGGAGACCACCCTCGGGCTGGCCACCCAGGTCATGGGGCGCGACAAGGCGGTGCGGTTCTTCCCGCTCATCGGCACCCTCGTATTCTTCATCCTGGTCAACAACCTGATCGGGCTGGTGCCGGGCTTCCTGCCGGCCACCGACACCCTCAAGACCAACATCGGCCTCTCGCTGCTGGTCTTCGTGCTGTACAACCTGTGGGGCATCAAGGAGCACGGGCTCGGCGCGTACCTGAAGCACTTCGCCGGGCCGCTGCCTGTCCTGGCCCCTCTGATGGTCTCCATCGAGCTCATCAGCCATATCGCCCGGCCCATCTCCCTGGCGCTGCGGCTCATGGGCAACATGGCCGCTGACCACAAGGTCGTGGCTGCATTCTTCGTGCTGGTCCCAATCCTCGTGCCGCTGCCGTTTTTGGTGCTGGGCATCCTGGTGTGCGTGGTGCAGACCCTGGTCTTCACCCTGCTGACCATGGTGTACATCGACCTGGCCCTGGCTCACGAGGAGCATTGATTCAATAACGGAAGCAAAAGGTATCAACGAACGCGTCAAACGTAGCGTCTCAACAGGAGGAAGTTCCAATGCTGAATCGTAAAGTCGTCATCTCTGCCCTTATCGCCCTCGGGACGATGCTGGTCGCGTCCGTTGCGCTGGCCGCCGATGGCGCCGCCAATCAGTTCGACGCCAACAAGTGGATCGGCCTCGCCTGCGGTCTGGGCATCGCCATCGCCGCCTTCGGTGGCGCCATGGGTCAGGGTCGCGTGGGCGCGGCCGCTCTGGACGGCATCGCGCGCAACCCCGGCGCCGCCGGCAAGATCTTCACCCCGATGATCCTCGGCCTGGCGCTCATCGAGTCGCTGGTTATTTACGCGCTGATCATCAGCTTCCTGCTGCTGGGCAAGATCGCCTAACTGCGGCCGGAGTACGCTGGTTTACTGCCTGTAGGGGCGGGGCTCGTCCCCCCCCGGGGCGGCCGCGAAGGCCGCCTCTACCCTCATTTGCGCAACAAGCCCAACCCCCTGGCGCGTAGGCGATCGTAGCGCCTGTCCCCGAGCAGTCTCTTGGCGCCGTCCAGCAGGGCGGCCCGACCTGATATCGCCAATCGAACGCTCAGATCCGCGTTGACCATGCCCTGAAGGGTGCGGTCGTCGGTATCGCGCAGCACCGTCCAGCGAGGGACGTCGTGCGGAGAGGGCCTCCGCGGGCAGGGCCCGGGCCGTGAGGTGCACATCGAGCGGTAGCCGGCGTCCCGCGCGGCGGCAGTGACCCGCGCGTCGGCGCGGCCCCCCGGCAGGGACATGTGGAACACGGGCCGTCCCAGGCATCCCTCGAGCCGCCTGCGGGAGCCCTCGAGCTCATTCATCAGCTCCCGATCCGAGAGCCCCGACAGGTAGCGGTGGGTCATGCCGTGGGCGCCCACGGTCCAGCCGGCGTCCCGAAGCATCAGCAGCTGGTCCTCGGTGAGGTAGCCTGGCTGGCCGATCCAGTTGGTGGTGACGAACACCGCGCCCCTGATGCCCCGGCGAGCCATGGCCGGCAGAGCCACGGTGGCCACGGTCTGCTCGCCGTCGTCGAAGGTGATCAGCAGGTCGTCGGGGCCCTGCCCGCCGTGGATCAGGTCGTCCAGCGAGCCCACGCGGCGCCCCGGGCAGCGCAGCAGCAGGTCGAGGTGCGACTCGAAGCGCCCGGGCGAGACCGTGTAGCGCAGCTCGGCGTGGGGCGCGGGGCTGTCGCCCACGCCGTGGTACATCAACACCGCGACGCTCATTCGAACTTGCTGGCCACCGACAGGAAGGTCATCTTGTCCGTGGTCTCGCGCAGGCGGGTGCTCAGCAGGCGGACCATCTTCCAGAGGAACTCGTAAGCCAGGTCCCGGTCCACGAACAGCAGGTCCTCCAGCGCCTCCTTGGTCATGACGAACAGCCGGGCCTCCTCATGGGCCAGGGCGTCGGCGGAGCGCGGCGCGTCCTCGATGAGCGACATCTCGCCGAAGCTGTCCCCCTTGCGCATCACCGCCAGGGCCTCCTCCCCCATGCCGGGCACCATGCGGCTGACCCGCACGGCGCCCTGCAGCACCATGTAGAACTTGGTGCCCCGGTCCCCCTCATGGAAGATGTGGTCGCCCCGCGCGAACTCCTCTTGCGAGCCGGTGCCGGCCAGGCGCTCCAGGCTGCGGCTGGAGAGTCCCTTGAACAGCGCCGCCTCGCCCAACATCGCCACACACTCCGCCATGTCCACGGTGCCCATCTGTGCTCCTCCCAAAGGTTACGCCTCCTGATCTGCCAGGTAGCGCTCTGCGTCGATGGCGGCCTTGCACCCGGTGCCCGCGGCTGTCACGGCCTGACGGTACTCGTCGTCGGCCACGTCACCTGCGGCGAAGACGCCCTCGACGCTGGTGTGGGTGTGTCCGCCGTCGGTCAGCTTGATGTAGCCTACGTCGTCCAGCTCCAGCTGGCCCTCGAAGACGTCGGTGTTCGGGTGGTGCCCGATGGCGAGGAACAGGCCGTGGCACGGGATCTCCCGCGCCTCGTCGGTCTTGACGTTGCGCACCCGCACGCCGGTGACGCCGCCGCTGCTCACCTCGCCCAGCACCTCCTCCACCTCGGAGTCCCAGGCCACCTCGACCTTGTCGTTGTCGAGCAGCCGTTTCTGCATGATCTTGGAGGCGCGCAGCTCGTCGCGGCGGTGGATCAGGGTCACCTTGCTGGCGAAGCGCGTCAGGTAGGTGGCCTCCTCCATGGCGGTGTCACCGCCGCCCACCACGCACACCTCCTTGCCGCGGTAGAAGAACCCGTCACAGGTGGCGCAGGCGGACACGCCGTACCCCTTGAGCTTCTCCTCGCTCTCCAGGCCGAGGTACTTGGCCGAGGCGCCGGTGGAGACGATGAGCGCGTCGGCGGTGTAGAGGTCATCGCCGTCGACCCACAGCTTGAACGGGCGCTCGGACAGGTCCACCCTGGTCACGATCCCGGACACGAGGTCGGTGCCGAACCGCTCGGCCTGCTTGCGGAACAGCTCCATCATCTCGGGCCCCTGGACGCCGTCCGGGAAGCCCGGGTAGTTCTCCACGTCGGTGGTGATGGTGAGCTGGCCGCCCGGCTGCAGGCCTGCGATGATCATGGGCTTGAGCTCTGCGCGGGCGGCATAGATGGCGGCGGTGTACCCGGCAGGGCCGGTACCGATGATGATCACTTCGGCGTGTTTTTTGATATCCATTGTCTCCCTCCTGGCGTCGGTTCAGCGTGCGCTCACGCGGCGTATCCCCCACCAGATCAGATGCACCAGGCGGCCGAAGGTTGCGCCCGCCGCCGGTCCGGGGTTGCCCTGGGGCCGGGCCTCGCCGCGGCTGCGGGAGGGGGGAGGCCCGCCGTAGGGGCCGTGGGGCAGGTCGGCCAGCGAGGGACGTTGCCCCCGTCGGGGCGTTTCAGGTGACGCCATGGCGGGCAGTTTACGATAGTCGACCGTCCATAGTCGACAGTCGACAGTCGACAGTCGACAGTTCATTGTGAGGATAACTAGAATCCGGTGGACGTA
Source organism: uncultured Myxococcales bacterium (assembly GCA_964511535.1). GTDB lineage: Bacteria > Myxococcota_A > Polyangia > CAZCFB01 > CAZCFB01. Next base: position 53,459 of record CAZEFW010000023.1, read on the forward strand.
TCAGCATGTGGAGATGCAGATGGCTCAACGAGAAGTGATCGCGACAGACGCGGCGCCTGGCGCCATTGGACCCTACTCTCAGGCCATTCGGGCCGGCGGCGTGCTGTACTGCTCGGGGCAGATCGCGCTGGACCCGCAGACCATGGAGGTGGTGGGAGGAGATATCGCCGCCGAGACCCACCGGGTGATGAAGAACCTGGGGGCCGTGCTCGAGGCAGGCGGGAGCTCCTTCGGGCAGGTGGTCAAGACGACCATCCTGCTGACGGACCTGGGCGACTTCGGCGCTGTCAACGAGGTGTACGGAAGCTACTTCCCGGAGGCCCCGCCGGCGCGGGCGTGCTACCAGGTCTCCGCGCTACCCAAGGGGGTGCGGGTGGAGATAGAAGCGATGGCCCTGGTGGAGGGTTGATGGGGGTCAGTCGGAGTGGCGTTTCCCGCCGAACTGGACCACCAGCTCGTCGTCGTACATGTCCGAGAAGTGGCCCACGCGCAGGATCATCTCGCGGACCTCGGACTGGTTCAGGTCCTTGGTGGAGCGATCGGAGATCATGGCGGCGGTGTCGCCCTTGATGCCGAACGCGGCGCCGGACAGGAGCTCGGCGTTGAGCTCCAGCATGCGTCGGAAAAGGCTGAGCTGGTTCGGTTGGGATTTGGGCAGCTTGAGCACCGGCGAGACCACCTGGATCGAGCCGGATTCGCCCTTCTCATCGGATGGGAGGATGAAGATGAAGACCTCGGCAGAGCCCTTCATCACGCCCCACGCGTGGCCGTCGCCCTGGTTGTCCAGGCGGCTCTCGTCAGGCTTCAGGCCAAGCTCACGGATCACCGCCTCGACCATCTGGCAGGCGGCGTTGAGCTCCTTTTTGGCCTTGTTCCCGAAGAAACCCACGTGGCGGAGCTCGCCCCTATCCCTTGACGATCTTGCCGCTGCGGAGGCAGCGGGTGCAGATGCGCATGCGCACCTTGCGGCCGTTGACCAGGGCCCTGACCCGGCGGAGGTTCGGTTTCTGAACCCGCTTGGACTTGATGTTGGAGTGGCTCACGTTATTGGCCACTCTCGGCCCTTTGCCACAGATTTCGCACTTGTAAGCCATTTTCTTATCCCGTGGTGGTGATGATACAGGTCCGTCTTCGGAGGTGGATAGCTATCATATGGCCCCGGGGAGGGCAAGGGTTTTTGCGCCTCGCCCTGCCGGCCCTTGCCGTCCTGGTGGGCCTGACTGGCTGCTCCTCTGGATCCGCCCCGGTTCGGGCTCGTGACGCCGGATCCAGGCATGTCCCGGCGGATGGCGCGTTCACCGGCAGCGCGCCGCCCGCCTGGCTGCGCACGGCCTCCTTGACCGGGCGCCTGGCCACCCGGAGCGGCGAGGCCCTGGCGGGCGGGACCGTCACCCTGGAGATGGTCGCCGGCCAGGCCTCGGCCCGCACCGCCGAGGCCAGCTCCCAAAAGGGGGGGACCTTCAGCTTTCAGGGGCTGCTGCCTGGCGCTTACCGCCTCACCTGCGCTCACCCGGGCAGGGCCGCGCGGCGGCGGGTGATCTGGCTGGATCCCGGGGGCCGCCGGCTGCCACCGGTGCTGCTGGAGCCGTCTGCCGTGGTGGCGGGCCGGGTGGTCAACGCGGCGGGCAAGCCTGTGGCCGGGGCGAAGATCCGCGCCCGGCCGCGCCGCGGACCCGCCGCGCCGGGGCTCGAGGTGGTCTCGGGCGAGGACGGCGCCTTCCGCCTGGACAGCCTCTGGCCCGGTCGGTTCCGGCTGGAGGCCACCGCGCCGGGACACGCGCCCTCGGTTATCTCGGCTGTCACCGCGCCTGCCCGGGATCTGAAGCTGGTGATGACGCGGCTGTTCGAGCTGAGGGGCGTGATCAGCCCGGTGCCGCCCGGGGGCGGCAAGGTGTCGGTGCACCTGGCGGGGAGCGGCATCTGGCCCCAGCGGCGCGCCACGCCCGACAGCAAGGGGGCCTTCACGTTCCCCGCGGTGCCGGCCGGCATCTACGACCTGATGGCCAGCACCGAGCAGGCGCCCTGGATGGCCTCGCCGCCGCTGACCGGGCTACAGCTGGGGCCGGCGCCGCCAGACCCGGTGGTGCTGGAGATGGGCCAGGCCCAGGCGGTCAGCGGCGTGGTGATGTACGAGGACCGGCCGGTGCCCGGCGCGGTGGTGGTGCTCGGCGCCGAGACCCTCTCGGTGCTCAGGGCGCGGGTGCAGACCGACGAGCGCGGGCGCTTCTCCATGCCGGCGCTGCCCCACGGCGAGTACCACCTGGGGGTCTGGGCCAAGGGGTTCTTGCCGATCCCCGAGCAGCCCCTCACCCTGCCGGCCACCCTGCCGCTCAAGCTGCCCCTGACGCGGGGCGGGACGGTGAGCGGCAAGGTGCTGGACTCGGCCGGGCGCGGCATGGCCGGGGCGGCCATCTGGGTGGTGTACAGGCGGCCGGAGCTGAAGCCCGGATCCAAGCTGCCCGCCGGCGGGCCCACGGGCGAGCTGGGCGTCATGACCGGCCCGGTGCCGCCCATCCCGCCGCCCGGGACCTGGGCCGGCCGGGAAGGCGCGGACGAGGCGTTCAACTCGCGCTCCAGCGATGTCTCCGGCGAGGAGGGCACCTTCAAGGTCGCCGGGCTGTGGCCGGGCCGGCTGCGGATCATCGCGGACAAGCGCGGCCACATGCAGGTGCGCAGCCCGTGGATCACCCTGGAGGCGGAGGGCGCCGCCGAGCTGGCTCCTCTGGTATTGCAGCGCGCCAGCGCCCTGGTGGGCAGGGTGCTGGATCGCCGGGGCATGCCGCTGCGGGCGGCGCGCATCCTGGCCACGGCCAGGGACGGGGCGCGGCACCTGGCGCACAGCGACTTGCAGGGCAACTACCGCATCGACGGCCTGGCCGGGCGGATCACGGTGGACCTGACCCGCGTGGGATTCCTGCCAGCCAGCCACACCGTGCAGATGGGGGAGGATGGCGCCCGACCGCGGGTGCGGCTCGACGTGGTGATGATGGAGGCGCGCGGCACGGTGACCGGCTTCGTGCTCGATCAGCGCCGGCTGCCCGTGGCAGGGGTCATGGTGGAGGCCCGGCGGCGCAAGCACGCCGTCTCCGGTGAGACCGGGCGCTCGGGGCGGTTTTCCCTCGACGGGGTGGGGCAAGGTGCGCTGACGTTGCGGGCGCTCCGGGAGGGGTACCTGCCCCTGGTACGCCAGGGGGTCAAGGCGGGCCAGCAGGTGGAGCTGCGCCTGCAGCCAGCCGCGGCGCTCACCGGCCAGGTCCGCGACGCCCGAAACGGCGGCGCGGTGAGCGGCTACCAGCTGGTGGAGCCGACGGGGGACGCGGTGCGGCTGCGCAGGCTCTCGCGCGGGCGGTTTCGCGTCAGCGGGCTGGCGCCGGGCAAGGTGACGCTCGCGGTGACCGCGGCGGGGTACGCCCGGGGCCAGCGGGTGGTGACCCTGCCCGCGGCGTGGCGCCCGGGTGCGGTGAGCAAGCGGGGCGTGAACATCGAGCTTCAGCGCGCCGGCACCATCCGCGGCAGGGTCATCGACGCCCGCCGGCGCTGGGTCCGGGGCGCGGAGGTCTCGGCTGGCGGCGTGCTGGGCAAGACCAACAGCAAGGGCTACTTCAAGCTGTCAGGCGTGCCCGAGGGGAGCCAGGTGGTGAAGGTCACCGCCGGGAAGAAGACCGTCACGACGGATCCGCAGGTGGTGCGCTACGGCGAGGTGAGGTGGGTGAGGGTGGAGGTGCGGTAAGGCCGGCAATCCGTTCTGGCATTCCGGCGTTCTGGCATTCTGGCACTCTGGCATTGCAGCGGCCAGCGGCCGCTGCTACTTGGCCCCGACGTGGCCCGCCATCTCGAAGATTGGCATGTACATGGCGATGAGGATGGTTCCCATCATGCCGCCGAGCACGACGATCATCAGCGGCTCCATGGCGGCGGTCATGGCCGCCACCGCGGCGTCCACCTCGTCCTCGTAGAAGTCGGCGATCTTCTGCAGCATCTGGTCCATGGCGCCTGTCTGCTCACCGACGCCGATCATCTGCACCACCATGGGGGGGAAGACGCGGGTTTGCATCAGCGGCGTGGCCACGTCCTTACCTTCTGCGACGCGATCGCGCACTTCCAGCACCGCCTCCTCGATCACGAGGTTGCCGGCGGTCTTGGCCACGATCTCCATGGCGTCGAGGATCGGCACGCCGGAGGAGAGCAGGGTGCCGAAGGTTCTGGTGAATCGCGCCACGACGCCCTTTCGGGCCACGTTGCCCACGATGGGTAACTTGAGCAGGACTGCGTGCAGGAACCGTTTGCCCTTGTATGTGCTCCTGGCGGCGCTAAACGACACCACGCAGATGGCGAAGGCGATTCCGATCCAGTGAATGTTGGCCACGAAGCCGCGGCTGGCGTTGATGACGAACTGGGTAAGCGCGGGCAGCGAGCCGGACCCCATGTCCTTGAACATCTTCTCGAAGACCGGGATCACCTTCCAGAGCAGGATCGTGAGCACGACGACAGAGACCGAGGCCAGCACAGCCGGGTAGACCATGGCGCCCTTGATCTTGCGCTTGAGCTTCTCCTCCTTCTCGATGTGGGAGGCGAGGCGCTGCATGATGGTGTCGAGGATACCGGCGACCTCGCCCGCGGCGATGAGGTTTACGAACAGATCGTCGAAGACCTTTGGGTGCGCCTTGAGGGCATCGGAGAAGGTGGAGCCGCCCTCGACCCTGGTCTTGACGTCTCCGAGGATCTTGCCGAACGCCTTGTTGTCAGACTGGGACGACAGGATGTCCAGGGCCTGCACCAGGGGCAGACCGGCGTCGATCATGGTAGCGAACTGACGCGTGAAGACGACGATATCCTTCGTCCCGACGCCGGTGCCGATTTGGATGTTTATCTCGCGCGACTTTTTCCGGATCTTCGTCACCGCGATGTTCTGCTGGCGCAGGGTGTTCATCAGGGCCGCGTCGTTCTCGGCCTCCATAACCCCTTTGCGCAGATCGCCGGCACGGGTCCGGCCTTCCCAGATAAAGGTCGGCATGTTTCCTCTTGGGTCTCCTCGCTACTTCAGATTCTCAGGATAAACCCTTTCCTCTATTCGGTCCATTAACAGACCACTGATGTTGATGCCATAAGCTGAGTCCAGCTCCCGAACGCAGGTCGGGCTGGTGACATTCACCTCTGTGAGGTAATCGCCAATGATATCGAGCCCGACGAAGAGCAGCCCTTCAGCCTTCAGCGCGGGCGCCAGCTGCTGGCAGATCCAGCGCTCGCGATCCCCGAGCTCCATGGGCACCCCCTTGCCCCCGGCGGCCAGGTTGCCACGGGACTCCCCGGCGAGCGGGACCCGGGCCAGCATGTAGGGCACCGGCTCGCCGTCCACCACCAGCACGCGCTTGTCGCCCTGGTCGATCTCGGGCAGGAACCGCTGGGCCATGGCGTACCGCGTGCCGTTGTCGGTGAGGGTCTCCATGGCCACGTTGGTGTTCGGGTCCCCCCGCGCGATGCGAAAGATGCCCACGCCCCCCATGCCGTCCAGCGGCTTGAGGATCACCTCGCCCTGCTCCTCGAGGAACGCCCGCATCTCGGAGGCGCGGCGGGTCACCAGGGTGGGCGGGGTGCACTGGGGGAAGCGCGCGGTGTAGAGCTTCTCGTTGGCGTCCCGCAGGGCGCCTGTGCGGTTGACCACCAGGGTCCCTTGCTGCTCCGCCAGGGCCAGGATGTGGGTGGAGAACACATACTGCATGTCGAAGGGCGGGTCCTTGCGCATCAGGATGGCATCGAACCAGGTCAGCTCCCGCTCCTCGGGTTCGCCAAGCTCGAACCAGCGCTCCGTGTCGTCCCACACCTCGAGCGGGCGCATGGTGGCCTCGGGCCGGCCGTCCCTCACGCGCAGGTCCGCCTGCTCCATGTAGCGCAGCTCGTAGCCGCGCGCCTGGGCCTCCAGCAGCATGGCGAAGGTGGTGTCCTTGTAGGTCTTGATGGTGGCGATGGGGTCCATCACCATGCCGAGCTTCATGGCCAGGCTCCTCGTCAGCTTGATATCCCCCCCAGTGGGGCCATATTTATCTTCGGAGAATAGAGGATAGCCGTTCGGCACCGGCATCCAAACCCTTTTGCACCCGGTCCGCCTTTCATGAACCTGTTCGACGCCCTGGTCCGCCTGAGTCTGCCCCTGGTTCCGCGCTTCATCGTCAAGCGTGTGGCCGCGCCGTATGTGGCGGGTGAGACCCTGGAGCAGGCGGTGCAGGTGGTGCGCGCGCTGAACGACGAGGGGGCCATGGCCACGGTGGACTACCTGGGCGAGGCGGTCACCGAGCCCTCCCGGGTGGACGCCGCGGTGCAGGAGTACCTGCGCCTGCTGGACGCCATCGCCCGGCATGACCTGCGCAGCAACGTCTCGCTCAAGCCCACCATGATGGGGCTCGGGCTGGACGAGGGGCTGTTCAGCCGCAGCGTCCAGGCAGTGACGGACCGGGCGCGCGAGCTGGGAAACTTCGTCCGCATGGACATGGAAGATCACCCCACGGTCGCGGCCACGCTGGGGCTGTACCGCGAGCTGCGCAAGGAGGCGAGCAACGTCGGGGTGGTGCTGCAGAGCATGCTGCGGCGGACCCTGTCCGACGCCGCGGGGCTGCTGGAGCTGCGGCCCAACGTGCGGCTGGTCAAGGGGATCTACCGCGAACCGCGCCAGGTGGCGTGGCAGGACCCGCACACCATTCGCGAGAGCTTCGTGCACCTGCTGGAGGTGCTGCTGCGCGGCGGCGCCTACGTGGGCATCGCCACCCACGACGAGCACCTGGTGTGGGCCGCGCAGGCCGTGATCCACAAGCTGGGGGTGGGGCGGGACCGCTACGAGTTCCAGATGCTGCTCGGGGTGGAGCCGACCCTCCGGCGGGTCCTGCTCTCGGAGGGGCACCCGCTGCGGGTCTATGTACCGTACGGCCAGGACTGGTACGCCTATTCGGTGAGGCGGCTGCGCGAGAACCCGTCGGTGGCCTGGCATGTGCTGCGGGCGCTGCTGCGAGGGGAGCGAGGCTGATTTTTCGCGCCCCGCGGGTGGAATGCTAGGCTTGCTGGGCGACGAGCACGAGAGGTTTCATGGAGCGAGCCTGTATCTGTGTTGAAAACAAGGACGGCAAGAAGGACAGCGCCGAGTTCGAGGACTACCTGTCCATCGGACGAAGTCAGGGCAACCTGCTGCAGATCAAGGAGGTGCAGGCCTCGCGGTTCCACGCCGAGATCGTGCGCAAGGACGACGCCTACTGGCTGCGGGATCTGCACAGCACCTGGGGCACCCTGATGGACGGCGCGCCCATCAACGCGCTGCGGCTCAAGCCGGGCGACCGCTTCACCATCGGCGAATCGCGGCTGACCTTCGAGCTGGTGGACCCCGAGTCGGAGTTCGAAAAAGAGGACACCGTCACCCGCATCACCTTCGGCGACACCGCGCTCAACGCGGTGGGCACCAGCCAGATCACCCCCGACGTGGACGAGCCGACCCCCGTGGGCTCCGAGCCGGTGCCGGAGCTGTTCACCCAGCTGGCTCACCTGCGCAAGCGCTACCGTATGCTGCACCAGGCGAACCACCTGATCAGCGGCGAGGACCCGCCGGCGGCTGTGTACAGCGCCATCCTGGAGATGCTGTTCGAGGTGGTGCCAGCGGATCGCGGCGTCATCCTGGCCAAGGACCCGGCGGCCAACAAGCTGGTGGTCATGGCTTCGCGCACGCGCAAGAGCGGCATCGAGCTGAAGAACGTCGAGATGAGCACCACCCTGCTCAAGCACGCCCGGGAGCAGCGGGTGGCGGTGCTCACCCGGGACGCCATGGAGGAGGGCTTCGACGCCAAGAGCAGCATCTTCCAGCAGCAGATCCGCTCGGCAATCTGCGCGCCGCTCATGTTCCGCGGCGGCGGGGTGCTCGGGTTCATCTACCTCGACACCCTCGGCACCATCAAGCCGTTCGACAAGGAGATGCTCGACCTGGTCTCGGCGGTGGCCGGGCCGGCTGGCGTGGCGGTGAAGAACGCCATCTACACCGAGCGGCTGCGCCGCAAGCAGGAGGAGCTCCAGCGCAGCCACCTGGCGACGCTGTCCGTGATCACCAGCGCGCTGGAGGCCAGGGATCGATACACCGTGGGTCACGCCCAGCGGGTCAGCAGCCTCGGCATGGCCATCGCGGATCAGCTGGGGTGGACGGCGGAGCGACGGCGGCAGCTGGAGATCGGCGGGCTGCTGCACGACGTGGGCAAGGTGGGCATCCGGGACGCCATCCTGGGCAAGCCGGGGCAGCTGTCCGAGGACGAGCACCGCGTGATGCGGCTGCACCCTGACATCGGCGCGCGCATCCTGCGGGACGTGCCCGATCTGAAGCAGGTGATCCCCTATGTGCTGTGTCACCACGAGCGCTGGGACGGCAAGGGGTACCCCCAGAAGCTGGCCGGGGAGCAGATCCCGGAGGAGGGGCGCCTGCTGGCGGTGGCCGACGCCTTCGACGCCATGACCAGCAAGCGGGTCTACCGCGAGCCCATCGAGCCGGAGGAGGCGCTGAGGGTGGTGCAGACCTGCTCGGGGGACCAGTTCGACCCGGTGATGGTGGAGGCCTTCGAGGCGGCCTACGAGGCGGGCTCGATCCTGAGCGTGCTGGCCAGGAGCAAGGACCTGGAGTCGCGCCAGGTGCTGTGCCCCATCTGCTCCACCTACCTCGGCATGAAGGGCGAGGTGGCCACGAATGACCAGCTCGACTGCCCCGTGTGCGACCGGCGGTTCAGGATGACTGACGAGCACCAGGCGGTGCTGGATACGATCCGGCCGAAGTGACAGCGGCCTTCGGCCGCTGAATGACAAAACGACGAAACGACGAAATGACAGAATGTCTAGCCGTCTGATGGCTCAGGCGGGCTGACGCTCGGCTCGGCGCAGGATCAGGATCACCAGGCCGGTCTCGTACAGCTCCTCGGCCAGAAAAGCGATGCCGAACCAGACGAGCGCCTGCGACGACCCGACGATTCCCCCGGCGATGACCAGCAGGGCCGCGGCGGCGATGAGCGACCGGCCCCCGCGGACCAGCAGCAGGGGCGCGTGATCTTCTTCGCGCTGGCGCAGGGCGGCGGCCACCCGGGGGGTGCCGTGTACGGCCAGCAGCGCGGCCAGCAGCGCCAGGGCCATGGGGAGCAGCAGGTCGAACGCCGCCGGCGTCGTCGAGGTCAGCGTGAGCGCGTCCATCGGCACCTCCAGGAGCCTCTCCGTGGGCTCTTTATAAAGGGTGACGCGGACGCGCCGGGGGGGCCATAACCTCGCAGGTCATGGCGGACGGAGCAGAAGGCATTCCTGGGAACGTCGATGGGTAGCCTGGCGAAGTAGAGGCGCTGCTGTTCGGGCCGCCGCCGGGGGAACTCCCCGCCGAGAAGGGGTCTGGTATCATCCGGATCAACTCATCGAGCCAAATAAGAACGGGGGGCGGCATCGTGACCCCCGGGGAGCGTTGCCCATGACTCAGGACGCGGACAGGCAGCGGCGGGCCAGGCGCAGGAACCTGCTGGCCGGCGTGGTCGCCGGGCTGATCATCGCCTCGGTGGCGGTGGCCACCGCCAAGACGACGTTCAAGAAGATGGTGGCTGGCAAGGCTGCCACCGCGGCGGACGTTAACCAGGCGCACCAGGACCTGGCCGGCGCCATCGACAAGCTGGCGGCCAAGGTGGCCAAGGCCGAGGGCGCCGCCGAGTGCCCGCCCGGCTACGCCCGGGACACCAAGGCCAGCGGCATCCCCGCCGCTCCTCATCGCGGGGGAAGCGCCACCTGGGGCGCCGCAAGCGGGGTGTTCACAATCAGTCTGGTCGACTCGCCCACCAAGTGGTGGGCCTTCCTCGGCGTGCGCTGCTGCCGCTAAGACAGAACGAGGAGAACGATGAACAAAGCTCCATGGCTGCTGCTCGCCATGGCATTGGCCTGCTCAGACGCCTCGGAGAAGTTCCCGACCAAGGCGGAGAACACCGCGGCCCAGTGCCAGGACGGTAAGGACAACGACGGCGACGGCTTCACCGACTGCGACGACCAGAACTGCCAGGTGCTGCCGGTGTGCAAGACGAAGAAGGACGGCGGCGCCCCGCCCGACGGGCCGGGCAAGGTGGACCAGAAGGTGGGCAAGGACGGCGGCAAGCAGCCGGACCAGAAGGTCACCCTCGACCAGAAGGTCACCCCCGACCAGAAGATGAAGCCGGACCAGAAACTCGTGCCCGACCTTTCCCCCAAGCCGGATCAGACCGTGCCGGACAAGGGCCCCGCCGGCTGCAAGAGCAACAAGGAGTGCTCCGACGGCATCTCCTGCACCGCGGACATCTGCACGGCGGGCAAGTGCAGCAACCTGCTGCTGGCGGGCTTCTGCCTGCTCGGCAACAAGTGCGTCAAGAACGGCGCCGTCAACCCGGCCCATGTGTGCGAGCGGTGCGATACCAGCGCCAGTACGCTTGCCTGGAGCAAGACGCCGGCCTGCGTGTTCACCCTGGCCGGCACCGGCGCCGCCGGATACAAGGACGGGCCCGTGCTGGCCGCCCAATTCGAGGTGTCCTACTCCGTGGCCGTGAACTCCGCCGGGATGGTGGTCATTGGCGACACCTTGAATCGCCGGGTCCGCGCCATCTCTGCCGGCAAGGTCACCACCCTGGCCGGCAACGGCACCCTCGGCTTCGCCAACGGCGCGGCGGCCAAGGCCATGTTCAACGGCATCCGCGGGATCGAGATCGACAACTCCGGCAAGGTGTATGTCGGCGACTACAAGAACTACCGCGTGCGCCTGGTCAGCGGCGGGCAGGTGACCACCTTCGCCGGCTCCGGCGCCACGGGCTTCGCAGATGGCGCGGCCAGCGCCGCCCAGTTCTCGCGGGTGTTTGCCGTGGCCACGGACACCGCCGGCAAGCTGTACGTGGCGGACGGTGACAACAACCGCATCCGCGTGGTCTCCGGCGGCAAGGTCACCACCCTGGCGGGCTCCGGCAAGAAGGGATTCACCGACGGGCCGGCGGCCTCGGCCAAGTTCGACCTGCCCACTGGCGTGGCGGTGGACAAGTCGGGCAACGTCTACGTGGCCGACTATTTCAACAACCGCATCCGCAAGATCTCCGGCGGCAAGGTCACCACCCTGGCGGGGACGGGCTACACCGGGTTGCTCGACGGCGCCGCTGCCAATGCGACGTTTTCCAATCCCATCGGGGTGGAGGTGGACGGCTCGGGCAACGTGCTGGTGGCGGACCTGGGCAACAACCGGGTCAGGAAGGTTTCAGCGGGCCTGGTCACCACCTACGCCGGGAGCACCGCCGGCTTCGCCGACGGTCCCGCTGCCACCGCCAAGTTCAACGGGCTGTCCGACATCGCCATGGGGCCCAAAGGCAACCTGTACGTCACCGACTACAAGAACTACAGGGTCCGGCTGGTCACCCCGCCCTGACAAGAGGGGGAATGAATGAACGCGAAACCTCGAGCCTACATCGTCTCGCCCCTGCTCATCCTCGCCCTGGCTTGCTCGGACGCATCCCAGAAGTTCCCGCCCAAGGCCGAGAACACGCCGGAGCAGTGCCAGGACAAGCAGGACAACGACGGCGACGGCTTTACCGACTGCGACGACCAGGACTGCCAGGCGCTGCCGGTGTGCAAGGGCAACAAGGACGCCGGCCGCAAGGACGGCCCAGCCCCGCCAGACATGAAGCCGCCTGCCGACGGCCCGGCCAAGGCGGATCTGCCGCCCAAGCCGGACCTGTCGCCGCCGGACCTGCCGCTGCCGGACCTGCCGCCCCCGGACCTGCAGCCGCCCGACGCGCCGATCCCGCCCGACCAGGCCGTCCCGGACAAGGCGGTGGGGTGGTGCGCCGCAGACAAGGACTGCGCGGCCACCAAGCAGGTGTGCGACCTGCAGCAGAGCAAGTGCGTCGACTGCCTGCTCGACACCCACTGCCCCTACAACCACCAGTGCAAGGCCAACAAGTGCGTGCCGTGGACCTGCACCCCGCCGTGCGGCGGGACGAGCGACACCTGCATCAAGGGGATCTGCAAGTGCGGCTCGGCGCCGGCCTGCACCCCGCCGAAGAAGTGCGCCGGCGGCGCCTGCGTCGAGTGCACCAGCAACGCCGAGTGCGACGACGGCATCACCTGCACCAACGACAGCTGCACCGGGGGAAAGTGCGCCAATACGATCCAGGCGCTGCACTGCCTCATCGGCAAGAGCTGCTTCAAGGCCGGCGCGGCAAATCCAGGCAACCCGTGCCAGAAGTGTGATCCCGCCATAAGCTCCTCGGCCTGGACCTCGGTGCCGTGCGGCACCACCGTCTACGTGGCCACCAAGAGCAACAGCGGCAAGTACGGCGGCCGCCCCGGGCTCGACACCTTTTGCAAGACCAACATGCCGGCCGGGCTGAGCTGCACCAAAATCCACGCGCTGATCTCGGTCACCGCCGTGGACGAGATCCGCGACATGCCGAGCAACTACAAGTACAAGTCGGGCAGCCCGCTGTACTGGTACAACGCCACCACCAAGAAGGTGACCAAGTTCGCCAACAGCTGGGCCGACATGCTCGATGGGACCATCGCGGTCAGCCGCCTGGCCGGCACCGGCAGCAACACCTATGTCTGGACCGGCAGCAGCCACGCCGGGGCGCTGGCCAACGCGACCCGCTACCACTGCTACAACTGGTCCACCGACCAGCGGGGCCCGTCGTGGAACTTCGGCAAGTCGGTCAGCTGCAACCACTACTCGGGCTACGGGGGCATGCCCACCGCCACCAAGAACTGGCTGATCACCTCGTCGTCGCTGGCCAACAAGAAGAAGTACGGCGTGACCAAGTGCTGCGCCTACGCCTCTTACTCCTGCCCCTCGAGCTGCCCGGCCGACTCCACCGTCACGGGTGACATCCTGATGTGCAAAGGACCGGCCTACCTGATGTGCGCCTGCGAGATGTAGCGGGCGAGGGAGCGAGCAAGGCCAGAGCAGACGCGGCCAAGGCCGGGATTTCCTTTCCTGCGATGCCGCGCGAGTTGGTATCATCCGCGGATACGAAAACTGACGAGAGGAGGGGCCGATGCATCGGTTCGCGCTGTTGTTGCTGCTCACTACCCTGTCCGGCGGCTGCGGCCTGGCAGGCAAGTTGCTTCCGGGCGGGGTGATGGGAGGCGCAGATGCCGGCGATCCGGAAGTCCGGATGCTGTCGGTCAAGCCGGGGGGCAAGGCCCTGCTGCTGATCTCGCCCGATATGTACGACCGGGAGTGCACCCTGCCGGTCCAGGGCCGCGGCGAGTCCGTGGACCTGAACTGCGCCACCGCCTACATGGTCAGCTGTGACGCGAGCAAGCCGGCGGGCGAGCCGTTCTGCACGCTGGTGACCGAGAAGGACGGGCCGAGACGGTCGGCCTATCCGGGGAGCAGGAGGTGATCATGCGCGCGCACATCATCCTGCTGCTCGGCGGCTTGCTCGCCTTTACCGGGTGCGCCGCCAAGGGCGAGCTTTACACCATCAAGCCGATGTGCCTGAACCGGCCCTGCGCCGCCAAGGAAGCTCCAGCGGGCAAGTGCTGCTGTGCCTGTGGGAGCCACGGGGCGGACAAGGCTTGCAAGAAGAAACCCTCCAGGAAGGAGCGGCGCATCGGGCTCTGGTTCACGCGCAAGGTCAAGGTGCCCGCCGGTTCCTTTGGCCGGCGCGACACGGTGGCCCTCGAGGTGATCTGGTGCCCGGAGAACCAGTCCGACTTCTCCCGCTGCCGCACCTCCATCGTCTCCAAGGAGAAGTACCTCGAGCAGTTCAACGGCTCCCCTCCCGCCCGCGCCGAGGCAGCCGCGGCAGGCTCGACGAGGAGCGCCCCGGCGGGTCGCTCTGCCGCTCGAGAAGAGGAAGACGACGAGGAGCAGCCCGCCGCCCTGCGGGCCGCCATCCCGCCGCCCAAGGCGAAGAAGACCCTGATCAACACCGATGGCAAGTCGCTGAGCGACCTCGGCAGCGCTAACATCGCCCGCATGTGGCGCTGGAGCGGCCAGCGCGTAATCCTGTTCGGCGTTTCGGGCGGCAAGGTCAGCGGTAAGCTGCTAAGCGTCAACGAGACGGGGATCGAGCTGGAGGGACGCAAAAAGCTGATCAAGTGGAACCAGGTCTCGTCCATCGGGCTTGCCCCCTGAGGCCCACCAGGCGCGAAGAATGAGCTTGTACATGTTCTCCTGAAACACGGCGTCGGCGAGCGGCGGCCAGTGGCCGCTGATTGCCAGAGCGTCGGAGCGCCGGAATGCCAGAATGAGATTGCCTCTGGCCTGGACTCGATTGCGGGGCCTGTTGTGATAAAACAGCCGCATGCCTGACCTCCACCCCGCCTTGCTCTGGGAGGCGCTGACCGACCGAAGGGTGCGGTGTGATCTGTGCGCGCATCACTGCGAGATCGCGCCGGGGCAGCTGGGGATCTGCCATGTGCGGCGCAACGTGGACGGCGAGCTCTTCAGCCGGGTCTACGGCATGACCACCAGCATGGCGGTGGACCCGATCGAGAAGAAGCCGCTGTTTCACTTCCGCCCGGGGGCGCGCACGCTGTCGGTGGCCACGGTGGGGTGCAACCTGGGCTGCCAGCACTGCCAGAACTGCTCCATCAGCCACTGGCCCCGGGGCAGGGCGCCTGACGAGGAGGTGCCCGGGAGGTACACATCGCCTGAGGATGTGGTGGGGGCAGCGCGGGCGCGGCGGTGCGAGGTCATCGCTTACACCTACTCCGAGCCCACCATCTACCTGGAGTGGGCGCTGGACTGCGCCCGGCTGGCGGCGGCGCAGGGGCTGAAGAACATCTTCGTCACCAACGGCTACATGACCGCCGAGGCGGTCGAGCTGGTGGCGCCGTATCTGCACGCGGCCAACGTGGACCTCAAGGGCCTGGACGACGAGATGCTGCGCCGGGAGATCAAGGGGGAGAGCGGGCCGGTGCTGCGCACCATCCGCGACCTGCACGCCCGGGGCATCTGGGTGGAGGTGACCACGCTGGTCATCCCGGGCTCCAATGACGACGAGCCGCAGCTGCGGGGGATCGCGCGGTTCATGGCGGACCTGGACCCGAACATCCCGTGGCATGTGAGCCGGTTTCGGCCGACGTACCAGCGTACGGATCGGCCGCCCACGCCGGAGCAGACCCTGCACAGGGCGGTGCAGATCGGACAGGAGGAGGGGCTGCGTCATGTGTACTGCGGCAACGTCTGGGGCGACGACCATGAGTCCACCCGCTGCCCCGGCTGCGGCCGAACGGTCATCCGCCGCCATGGCTACAGCCTGTCCGGCGTTCACATGACCGACGGCGCCTGCGCCGCCTGCGGTGAACAGATCTCCGGAGTTGATCTGCCATGAAAACCCTGGCCCTGGCCCTCCCCCTGAGCCTGACCCTGACCCTCTCTGCCTGCTCCAACGGGAAGAAGGACAAGGAGGCGCCCGCCGCCGACCGATCAGCCGCTGCGACCCCCGCTGCCAGCGAGCCTGCTCCCCCTGCCACCCTCATGCGCGGCACCAGCCCTGCCAAAAAATGGGCGACCCGGCCCAGGCCGAAGCCCCAGAAGAACGAGGGTCTGCGCCCGCTGCCCGACGGGGAGCTGGTGGAATGGGGGCGCGACAGCATCAACTGGCAAGCCTCCAGGGAGAGCATCCCCGGGGCAAAGGGCTGGTCCGGCCCGGGCGACCTGAGCGCGCGGTTCGCGCTCTCCTCTTACGAGGGCGGCCTGGGCCTGGCGCTGGAGGTCACCGACGACCGATCGCGACAGGCGACCTACGCCGGCGCCTTGCCCGCCTCGGACCATGTGGAGCTGGAGCTGATCCCACGCGGAGAGGGCAAACAGGGCCAGCTGGGCAAGCGCGCGGTGGGGCTGCGCCTGCGGGTGGGCACCGTGCGTCAGCTGGTGGAGGTGCTGGGCGAAAAGGGGATCCCGCGCAAGGTCAAGCCCACGGCCCAGGCCGTCGCCGCGGGCACCGGCTACCGGCTGGAGATGAAGATCCCCCTGGCGGCGCTCACCCCGCTGCCCGAGCCTGAGCTGCGCAAGCTGGACTACCGGGTGACCCTGTTCGACGCCGACGCCGACGGGGAAAAGGCAGCGGCCACCATGCGCTTCGCCGGGCAGTTTCGTCCCGACCCGGTGCCGAGGGTGCCCGAGGCGGTGCGCAAGCGCGGATCCGTGCGCGCCTGCATGTCCGTGGTGGACGGCGCGCTGTGGGGCTACTGGAACGGCTGGCGCTGCGCGGTGCCCTTCATCCGGCCCGCCACCGCCGAGGAGGACGGCGCCCGGGCGGGCTCGCTGGGCATGGCGTTTCACCGGGTGCCCGAGCCGCCGCGCATCGTCTGGATCCGGGAGCGGGTGCTGTTCATCAACATGCCGGGGCTGAACCAGGGGATCGCCGCGCTGATCAACCAGCGCAAGGTGATCACCTCTGTGATGACCCTGGGCGTGGTGAGCGCCGAGGATCCGGGCAACCCGCTGAGCCGCAACTCGGGCGCCGAGCCGTTCGAACTGCCCGACGGCACCTGGGCCCTGGCCGTGGTTCACGCCTACCCGCGCGCCCCCGGCCCCCTGGGCGGCCGGTGCGGCGGTACCCACCGGGTCTACCTGTCAGTGCTGGCCTTGCGGCGCGCCTTCAAATCGACCCCGCACAAGCCGGCGCCCGAGCCGGATCCGCCGCCAGAATTGGAGGAGATCCTGCGGGTCCTGCTGGACGATTGCCGCACCCGCGCGGCAAACGACTGGTCGTTGAGCAAGGACCGCAGCACCATCCGCATCAAGAGCAGCCTGCGCCCGCATCAGCCGGTGGTGGAGTACAAATTCAGCGGCGGCCGTTACATCAAGAAAGGTGATTGATCTCGCCGGTCCGTTCCCCTACTATGTGCCGGTTTGAATTCGGCCCCGGAGGCGCAAATGTACAGAATAATTAGTGTAATATCGGCTACTTGCATCATGTTTGCTGCGTCGAGCGCCTGGGCGGCGCCCTGCGGCAACGTCACCTACGTGGGCTGCTGCTCGGGCACCACCGCCAAGTACTGCAGCAAGGGCACGCTCAAGACCAAGGACTGCACCAAGGACACCAAGTACGGCCCCAAGTGCGGCTGGGTGGCCTCCAAGAAGTTCTACTCCTGCAGCAAGACGTCCACCGCCGATCCGTCCGGCAAGAACGTCATGGACTGCAGCAAGCTGCCGACCAAGCCTGACGGCGGCACCAGCACCAAGAAGGACTACGGCACCAGCAAGAAGGACGCCGGGCCCACCGTCGCGTGCGGCGGCGTGAGCTCCAAGGGGTGCTGCGAGGGCAACAAGCTCAAGTACTGCTACAAGAACTCGCTCAAGACCAAGACCTGCAGCGGCTCCACGCCCCAGTGTGGCTGGTCCACCTCCAAGAGCTACTACACCTGCGGCTCCTCGGGCCTGGCCGATCCCAGCGGCAAGTACCCGCGGGCGTGCGGCAGCTCGTCCACCAAGGACAGCGGCACGAGCACCAAGCAGGACAAGGGCGGCCTGACCCAGAAGGACAGCGGCGGCGGCGTCCAGGCCGACAGCGCCATCAACCCGCCCAAGAAGAAGGACGACAGCGGCTCCTGCTCTGTGGGCGGCCACTCCACCTCGGGCCTGGCGCTGACCCTGGCCCTGCTCGCGCTGGCCCTGCGCCGTCGGCGCGCCTGATCAGCTCGTTGCCCGAGAGCTGGACCATCCTCAAGGTCCTGGACTGGACCGCGGACCGCTTCGCCCGCGAGGGGATCGATGCGCCCCGCGTGGACGCAGAGGTGCTGCTGGCGCATGTGCTGGAGCTGGAGCGGATTCAGCTGTACGCCCACTTCGATCAGCCGCTGCAGCCGCACGGGCTGACAGCCTATCGCGAGCGCGTCAAGCGCCGCCTGGCCCGCGAGCCCGTGGCCTATATCACCGGAGCGAAGGAGTTCTGGTCGCTGGCCCTGCAGGTGACCCGCGATGTTCTGATCCCACGGCCCGAGACCGAGCTGCTGGTGGAGAGCGCGCTGGAGCGCCTCGACGCGCCGGGGGAGGGGAGCGTGGTGGTGGACGTGGGCACCGGCAGCGGGGCTGTGGCCCTGGCGGTGAAGAAGGAGAGGCCAGCGGCCGCGGTGACAGGCACGGACCTGAGCGGCGAGGCGTTGGACGTGGCTCGCCGAAACGCCGAGGCGCATGGGCTGGAGATCATGCTCCTGCAGGGGGACCTGCTAGACGCGCTGCCCGACGGTGAGGCGCCGACGTTAATCCTGTCGAATCCGCCATACGTGGCGGATGGTGACCAGGCAGACCTGGCCCCCGAGATTCGTGACTGGGAGCCGCGGGGGGCTCTTTTCGCGGGGCCGGATGGGCTGGCGGTGATTCGGCGGCTGGCGGAGCAGGCATTCGAGCGCCTGGCGGCGGGGGGCTGGTTGATGGTGGAGATCGGGTGCGGGCAGGGGGAAGCGGCAAGTGGGCTGCTGGCAGAGGCCGGCTTCGCCGAGGTGGACGTGCGCAAGGACCTGGCCGGCCTGGACCGGGTGGTGCTGGGGCGCAAGGGCTGACGCTCACCTCGACCGCTCCGGGCTCGCTGCGCTTGCCCGGTCGCGGCCTGTGGTTGAGGTTGTGCTCGCTCGTACCGCTGGTGCTCTGCTTTCTCGTTGTGCACGTGCAGACGCTGGCGTGGGGCTGATTAGGGCGGAGGTGGGTTGAACCCTACGCGTGTCGTCGCTACGCCGGGCTTGATCGCACCCTTTCCCCGGCCTGTGGTCGGTAGGGGGCAGGCGGCGTAGCCGGCTGTCCCCACCGTCCACAGCAAGCGGGCACAACGCATCACACGAGCACCAACGCGCCCCGAGCAACGATCAAGACCACAAACAGAAAAAGAAACCACCGCCCGGGCTTGTGGGCATGTGGGCGGGCGCGAAGCGGCCGTCCAAGCGGCCACAGGCCGCGTCATGTCCACAGCCCCTATGTCGTGGCGTCGATCTCCAGCAACCAC
>CAZEFW010000024.1:0-72153 GCA_964511535.1 uncultured Myxococcales bacterium
CGACGCACGGCGCGCGCAAGGGCCTGGCGGATACGGCGCTCAAGACCGCCAACTCAGGTTACCTGACCCGGCGGCTGGTGGACGTGGCCCAGGACTCGGTCATCCGCGAGTACGACTGCGGCACCTTTGACGGCATCGTCATAAGCGCCCTGTACGAGGGCGGCGAGATCATCGAGCACCTGGGCGACCGCATCCTCGGCCGCGTGGCGCTCAATGACATCGTGGCGCCGCACACCGGCGAGGTGATCGTGGCGGCCAACGAGGAGATCGACGAGGATCGCGTCAAGGCCATCGACGAGGCGGGCATCGACCGGGTGGAGATCCGCTCGGTGCTGACCTGCAACACCCGCCGCGGCGTGTGCGTCAAGTGCTACGGGCGCGACCTGGCCCGCGGGCACATGGTGAACATCGGCGAGGCGGCCGGCATCATCGCCGCCCAGTCCATCGGCGAGCCGGGCACCCAGCTGACCATGCGGACCTTCCACATCGGCGGCGTCGGCCAGGTCCAGCACGAGGACTCGACCCACGAGTGTCGCTCCGAGGGCACCATCCGGCTGGAGAACTGCACCACCGTGCCGTTCAAGAACTCCGAGGGCCAGAAGGTGCTGGTGGTGATGAAGCGCCACGGCGAGGTGGTAGTGCAGGACGACTCGGGCCGCGAGCGCGAGCGTTACCCGCTGCGCTACGGCTCGCACCTGCTGGTCAACGACGCTGACCGCGTGGAGGCCAGCGCCAAGCTGGCGGAGTGGGACCCGTATGCCAACCCCATCGTTACCGAGGTGGGCGGGGTCATCGCATACGGCGACATCATCGAGGGCGTGACCATGCAGGAGTCCATCGATGAGGTCACCGGTATGTCGCGTAAGGTGATCGTGGAGTCCAAGGACGGCGACGTGCGGCCTCGCATCAGCATCAAGGGCGAGGACGGCGAGACCATGTCCCTGCCGGGGGTCAACGCCCAGGCGCGTTACCACCTGCCGGTGGGCGCCAACATCATCGTCAGCGAGGGCGACATCGTGCAGGCCGGCGAGGTCATCGCCAAGATCCCGCGCGAGACCACCAAGACCAAGGACATCACCGGTGGTCTGCCCCGCGTGGCCGAGCTGTTCGAGGCGCGCAAGCCGAAGGAGCACGCGCTGATCAGCGAGATCGACGGCACCGTCGGCTTCGGCAAGGACACCAAGGGCAAGCAGAAGGTGGTGATCACCCCGGACATCGGCGATCCCGTCGAGTACCTGGTGAGCAAGGGCAAGCACCTGTCGGTGCTCGAGGGCGACCGCGTGCGCGCGGGCGAGCCGCTGATGGACGGCGCGGCCAACCCCCACGACATCCTCAAGGTGCTGGGCGAGAAGGAGCTGGCCAAGTACCTGGTGGACGAGATCCAGGAGGTCTACCGGCTGCAGGGCGTGCGCATCAACGACAAGCACATCGAGGTGATCGTGCGCCAGATGCTGCGCCGCGTGCGCATCACCGACGTGGGCGACACCCGGTTCATCCTCGAGGAGCAGGTCGAGAAGTACGTGTTCCAGGAGGAGAACAACCGCGTGCAGGAGGAGGGCGGCCAGGCTGCAGTGGGCGAGCCGCTGCTGCTCGGCATCACCAAGGCGTCGCTCTCCACGGACAGCTTCCTGTCTGCCTCCTCGTTCCAGGAGACGGCCAAGGTGCTGACCGAGGCGGCGGTGTGCGGCAAGACCGACCACCTGCTCGGCCTGAAGGAGAACATCATCATGGGCCGGCTGATCCCTGCGGGCACCGGCCTCGGCGCCTACAAGCGGCTCAGCATCGACGTGGACGTGGTTGAGGAGGACGAGCTGCCGGCCCCGCCGGCAGTGGAGGCTGGCGACCCGGGCGAGGTGGAGATGCCCGAGCCGCCGTCGGTGGAGTAGTGAGGCGCTTTGCGCCTCAGGCTTGAGGCTTGAGGCTTGAGGCTTGAGGGGGGATCGTTGGGCTTGATCCTAATAGAAAGATCGGGCATAAATGCATGCCCTTTGATGGAGAATTAACATGGCAGTTCGCGAAAAGATCAGGATGATTTCCGAGGCCGGGACCGGCTACTTCTACACCACCACCAAGAACAAGCGCACCACGCCAGACAAGCTGCGCATGAAGAAATACGACCCCAAGGTCCGCCGGCACGTTTGGTTCAAGGAAGGGAAGATCAAATAATCGCTCCGCGATTATTTGATCAGGCTTGAGGCTTTGGGCTTGAGGCTTGAGGCTGAATAGTCGCCAGGAATCCTGCCGAAACTTCCGCAAAATCCAGATTTAGGCCGCGACGCGCGATAGCGCGGAGCCACCTGCTTCCTTCAAGTCTCAAGTCTAAGCCGCGACGCGCGTGGCGCGGAGCCACGCTTTCCCCTCAAGTCTCAAGTCTCAAGCCGCGACGCGCGCAGCGCGGAGCCACACTTTCCCCTCGAGCCTCAAGTCTCAAGCCGCGACGCGCGCAGCGCGGAGCCACACTTTCCCCTCAAGCCTCAAGTCTCAAGTCTAAAGCCGCGACGCGCGGAGCGCGGCGCTACATGGGCGGGTTGTGTACTGAGTCCGGCGCGGGCGCGGGCTTCTTTTTGGCGGGCTTCTTCTTCAGCGGCCGCAGCGCGTGCTCCAGCGCTTCCTCGATGGTCGCCACCGGGATCAGCTCCAGGTCGTCCTGGATCTCCTGAGGCACGTCCACCAGATCCTTCTCGTTGCGCTTCGGGATCAGCACCCGCTTGAGCCCGGCGCGATGGGCTGCCAGCACCTTCTCCTTTACCCCGCCCACCGGCATCACCAGCCCCCGCAGGGAGATCTCGCCGGTCATGGCGATGTCGTCGGCGATGCAGCGCCCTGACAGCAGCGATACCAGGCTGGTGACCATGGTCACGCCAGCTGAGGGGCCGTCCTTGCGGATGGCGCCGGCCGGCACATGGATGTGCAGGTCGGACTTGGCGAAGAAGTCACGCTCGAGCCCGAGGGCGGAGGCCTTGGAGCGCGCGAAGGTGAGGGCCGCCTGGGCCGACTCCTTCATCACATCGCCCAGCTGTCCGGACAGGATCAGGCGGCCGGTCCCCTTCATGCGGGTGGCCTCGATGAACAGGATCTGCCCGCCGGTGGGCGTCCAGGCCAGGCCAGTGGCCACGCCAGGGATCTCCGTGCGCTCCGCGGTCTCCGGGAAGAAGCTGATGGGGCCGAGGATCTCGTGCAGATCCTTCTGGTCGATGCTCTTGGGCGCTTCCTCTTCCTTGGCCACCTTGACCGCCACCCAACGAATGGTCGACGCGATCTCCCGCTCCAGGTTACGCACGCCCGCCTCGCGGGTGTAGCTGTCGATGATGCCGAGCACCGCCTCGTCCTTGACCGGGAACTGGTCCTTGGTCAGGCCATGCTCGTCCACCTGCTTCGGGATCAGGTGCCGCCTGGCGATGTGCAGCTTCTCGTTGCGGGTGTAGCCGGGCAGCTCGAGGATCTCGAGCCGGTCCTTGAGGGCCGGCGGGATCGGGTCGATCTCGTTGGCCGTGGCGAAGAACAGCACCTGGGACAGGTCGAACGCCACCTCCAGGAAGTGATCGGAGAACTGGTTGTTCTGCTCCGGATCGAGCACCTCGAGCAGCGCCGACGAGGGGTCTCCCCGGAAGTCGCTGCCCAGCTTGTCGATCTCGTCCAGCACGAACACCGGGTTTCGCGTCCCGGCGCGGCGGATGCTCTGCAGGATGCGGCCGGGCAGGGCGCCGACGTAGGTGCGACGGTGACCGCGGATCTCGGCCTCGTCTCTCACGCCGCCCAGCGAGGCGCGCACGAACTTGCGCCCCAGGGCCCGGGCCACCGAGCGGCCCGTGGAGGTCTTGCCCACTCCAGGGGGGCCCACCAGGCACAGGATCGGGCCCTTCTTGTCAGGCTTCAGCTTGCGCACGGCCAGGTACTCGATGATGCGCTTCTTGACCTTCTCCAGGCCGTAGTGGTCCTCGTCGAGGATGCGGCGCGCCCGCTCCAGGTCGAGGTGGTCCTCGGTGGCGTTGTTCCAGGGCAGCTCCACGAGCCACTCGAGGTAGGTCCGCGTCACCGTGTACTCGGGCGACTGTGAGGGGATCTGCCGCAGCCGCATCAGCTGCTTGTGGGCGACCTCCTCCGCCTCGGGCGGCAGCCCCGCCTCGGAGATGCGCTCCTCGAACTCGGCGGCCTCGTCCTCTTCGTCTCCATCGCCGAGCTCGTCCTGGATGGCCCGCATTCGCTGGCGCAGCATTGCCTCGCGCTGGTGCTTGCCCATCTCGGCCCGCACGTGAGAGTCGATGTGCTCCTTGACCTTGTGCGACTCCAGCGCCCGGTGCAGCCGCAGCAGCACCTCGCGCAGCCGCTCGGGCACGTCCAGGATGTTGAGGACCTCCATCTTCTCTGCCAGGCCGTCCTCCATGGTGGAGGCGGCCACGTCGGCCACCTGGCCCGGCAGCCGCACCTGCTCCAGCAGGGTGGCGGCCTCGTCCGGGATGTCCGGGGAGATGCTGATGAGCTGCTTGGCAGAGTCCTTGACCGCCATGGCCAGCCCATGGGCCTCCACGTCCTTGGTCCCGGTCTCCGGCACGCGCTCGAAGGTGCCCCAGCTGACGCCGTCCTCGTCCTCGACGGAGAGCAGCCGGATGCGGCTCACGCCCCGCGCGACGAGGGTGGCGCGCGAGGAGGAGACCCGCATCACCCGCATGGTCTCGGCCTCGACGCCGAGCGGGAAAATGTCAGTAATCCCGGGGTCGTCCATCTCTGCGACGGTCTGCGTGCAGAAGGCGATGCGGTCGATCTTCTTCTGCTCCACCAGCTTCAGGGCGGCCATGGATTTTTCACGGCCCACGTCGATGGGCATCACGACGCCCGGGAAGAAGACGATATTCCTCAGCGGGATCAGGGGCAGGCGCACGGTCGAGCTGTTCTCGATTGGGGGCATGTCTTTTATGTCCTCTGGGGCCACGGTGTAGATGGCGCCGGGGCCCCGGTCTCACAAGAGTCTACAACGTAGTCACGATGCGGGCACCGTCAATGGTACGGCTACTGCTGGGCCATTATGCGCAGAACCTTGTCCTTCGGATTGCACGTGCCGTGGTCGTCGCAATTGCTGGTGGTGACGTACAGGTGGCCGTCTGGACCCAGCTCAAGGGCCCGAAGCCGGCCGTAAGCTGCCGTTGTGTCCCCTTGCAAGTAAACCTCCTGGCCGACCACCTTCCGCGGATTGGTCGGGTCGAACTGCAGCCGAACCAGCGCTTTTTGCCCGAGGCTGGCCATGATCACGCTCCCCTTCCAGCCCGGGATCTTGTCCCCGCCGTAGTAGACGATGGATCCCGGCGGAACCGCGTCATTCCAGGAGATGGAGGGGGGCAGCTTGCCGGCCGCTGTCTTGCAGCCGGAGATGTCGGGCCAGCCGAGATCGTCCTTGAGCTGGGCCAGGGTGACCTCGTCCTGGCCGGTGCCGTTGTGCTCACCGCTGGGGCCGTGGTCCGCCACGTAGATCGCCTTCGGCGAGAGGAAGTCGAATCCCTGGCTGTTGCGGATGCCGGTCAGCGCCACCAGGCTCCCCGGCCACGGGTTATCAGCCGGCACCTTGCCAAGGTCGGTCATACGCAGCAGCTTGCCAGCCAGGGTCTTGAGGTCGCCGCCATTTTTGGGCGTGTTGGCGTCGCCGGTGCTGAGGTAGAGCATGCCATCGGCGCCGAAGCGCATGCGGCCACCGTTGTGGAAGAACCCGGCGGGGATCTTGTCCAGGATCACCCGATCAAGGGTGGCGCTGGTCAGGTCCTGGCTCAGCTTGTAGCGCGCGACCCTGTTTTGCGGCTCGGGCTGCGTGTCGTGAGTGTAATGGATGTAGAAGTAGCGGTTGGCGCTGAACTTCGGGTGCAGCACGATGCCGTGCAAGCCCTGGCCAGTGGCCTTGGGCGGGGTGGGGGTTTTGACCGTCAGCACCGGCTTTGTCTGAAGCTTGCCCGCCTTGATGAGGCGCACATGTCCGGCCATCTCGGTCACGAGCAAGTCATCCTTGGACAGGAACGCCATGGACCAGGGGATCTCGAGCCCCGAGGCCACCGTCTCGACCTTGAGCTTGGTCTTGCCGGCCGGTCCCACGCCGGCGTCGACCCACCTGCAGGTGGGGGGCGGCAGGGAGTGCTGGTCGGGCCCTCCAGCGTCAGGAACGCTGTCCGCGCCCGGGGAAGTGTCGGCCGTCGACCCGCTGTCCGGAACGCCGGCATCCATGCCAGCGGCGTCAATGGAAGGGGCGGGCCCGTCGTCCGAGCAGCCGGCGCTCTGTGCCAGCGTCAACAGAATGATCAGGAGCCTTGCGGTTTGATGGGGCATGGGGGTTCCTCGCGCCAGGGTGACCCATTTGCCGTAGCACGGGGATGACAGCCATGCTCAGCCTCTGCGCCGATGGCGGTTGCCCCGGCGCGTGGCCAGAGGTTAGACAGGAACAGAACCCGATGCCCCCTCTGCCCACAGTTTGGCCTCGACACCTGCCCCGCGCCTGGCACCTGGCGCAGGAACTCGTGATCTACCTGGCGCTCATGGCGCTGATGTGGGTCCGCGCGGTGGCCACCTGGCTGCATGGAGGGGACTTCGCCCACTTCAACATGTTGGTGGAAAGCTTCAAGGACTTCGACCAGGGCAACTGGTGGCGGGAGGGGCCCCAGTTTCACGACCTGGAGCCGCGGCTGGGAGGCGGGTTCTACCACTGGCTGAACATGCCGGCGCGGGCGTTCTGCGAGCCGGTGGGCGGCGCCCACATGTACTACGCGCTGCTCACAATGTTGGTGATCACCCTCTGGTACTTCGCCGCGCCCTGGCAGCGCGGCCAGCGCATCCAGCGCTGGGTCAGCACCGGGGCCATGGTGCTGTTGGTGCCCTCGTTTCGCACCGTGTGCGAGAACATGACCGTCGCCGCGCTGCTGGCAGTGCCGCTCTACATCCTGGTCTGGCGCGGGCTGCGGAGCCGCAGCGCCGGCCTCTTCCTGGCCGCCGGCGCGCTGCTGGGCGTGACGATACAGGTGCACCTGCTGGCCGTCAGCCTCGGGCTCGCGGTGGCCCTGGCCGTGGCCCATGGGCGGCACCAAACGCTCCGCCGCCTGGCCGCCCTGGCGCTGGGGCCGGCCCTGCTGTTCGGGCTCACGGCGGTGATGGTGGAGGCGCGCCCCGGGCAGGGCATCGTCCTGACCATCGCCGACTACATCCGCGACAACTTCTCCGCCCGGCACTTCATGGCCAACATGTTCTACACCGGCCTCCACCCCCTGGCGCTGGCGGGGATCCCGCTGGCAGCCTGGTCCCTCTGGCGGCGTCGCCACGACCATGTCGCCGCGGCCCTGGAGCTGGCCTGGCTGCTGGTGGCGTTTACCCTGGTCAACCTCGGGCTGGCCTGCATCGAGAGCGGGCAGCCGCTGCCCCAGGGGTTCGACCGGCAGATCCACTTCAAGCACGCCATGTTGATTCCTGCCTGTGCCCTGCTGGCCGCCCGCGGGGTGAGCTGGCCAGTGGGGCTGGCCCTGCGTCGCGTGCCGCGCCTGCCGGGGCATGGCATCCTGCTGCCGGCGCTGGCGTTGGCGGTGATCGGGGTGCTCCTCATGGGCCAGGGCGCCAGGCTGTCCCGGCTCCTGGCCGGGATGGACAAGGAGCAGGAGTGCGCCTTCCCCGGCTGCGCCTCCAGCAGCCAGGACCTGTACCGCATGAGCCAGCGCATCGGGCAGCTCGGGCTACACATCCACGACGGGCCGGTGGAGGTGCACGGGCTGGTTGAAGAGGACGTTGACGCGCTGATCTACTGGCGGCAGACCTGCCGGCTCAGGGCGCGGCCGTCCCTCCAGCGGCCCACGCGCCATGTGGCGGTCAGCCTGCCCCTGCGTGGCTTCGACGCCCGGCAGATCCGCGGCATCCACGCGCACCAGAAATACTGGCTGGTGGACGGCGTCCTGCCCTCCGGCGACCCGGAGCGGCTCGGCGGCGGACGGTACCGGTTCTCCCTCCACCCTGGCGCCGATCCTGGGGGCCTGCTGCTGGTCTACCTGGTGGGCAACGCCCCCGCCTCGAAGGCGCTGACCGTGACCATCGGGCGCGGCGAGCGCGAGGTCCGGGCGCTGGCCATCCGCCCCTCCAATACGGAACCCCAGGAGGACTACCACGCCGTGTCGGCCATCTTCGACCTGAGCAAGCTCCCGCCATCACCCGGGCTGTTGAGCATGGCCGTCAGCGGGTTCGTCCCGGATCGTCAGCCAGCCCTGGTCTCGCTGGTAAGGGCGCCAGCGGCTCAGCGGCAGAGGTAGCGCACCGGCGCCTTGCCCGCGTGGCAGGGGCCGTCTTCCAGCACCAGCTGCGGCGCGGCCCTGGAGATCACCGGGTCCGCCTCGCTGTTGATGGGGCGCTTCTCCGCGGCCAGGAACGCCTCCACTGCCCCCCGCACCGTGCCCTCGGGGAGCACGGCCTTGCGCTCGGCCGGGACCTTCTTCAGCACCTTGCCCAGCCCATCGCCGCCGGCCAGCAGGAAGTCCGACAGCACCACCGTGTAGAGCCTGTCCGTCTCCAGGGCCTTGCCGTCCTGGTGCTGCACTGCGAGCACCGTGGGCGGACGGCCGCAGCGCACGGTGAGCCGCAGCCCCGCCACCTGGAAGATGTCGCCGCGGTGGTCCTTGCCCGCGTCCAGCAGCTCTCGCAGCTGCGACGGCGTCACCTTCACCGTGGCCAGCCGGTTCTCGAAGGGCAGCGCGCTGTAGAGCTGGCCGTAGGTCACCGGCCCGGCGGGGAGATCGGCCCGCACCGCCCGGGGGTTGAGGATGGCGAAGTCAGCCCCGGGCACCGCGAGGAGCATGGCCCGGGCGGCCAGCATGCCAGGCCCGGACGCGCCCGCCAGGCTGTGCAGCAGGGGCCGGGCCACCTGGCCCAGCACCCGCCCGGCGGTCTCTGCGATTTCGGCCTGGAAGCCCGCCACGATCTTTTTCAGGACGGCGATGTCAGCCTGGCGTCTCGTGAGCAATGGGTTCGGCTTGACTGCCGCGGCCGGCCCGGCGGCGGAGGCGTCGCACCCGTCGGTGTCCTCGAACACGTCGCGGCACACCGGGAACGGCGGCAGCGCCTCGGTGCCCGCGGGCAGGACCTCCCCGGTGGGCATCGCCACGCGGATCTGGATCCGCCCCACCGCCACGCCCCGGCTGCACGCCTCGCTCACCACCACCCCCTTGTAACGATGCCAGATGCCCTTGTGGCCGTGGCCCAGGACCACCGCGTCCACGAGACCCGGCGGGAGCTGGTCCAGCACCTGCGAGAACATCTCGCCGCGGCAGGACCCTGGCTCGCGGCCCTGGCAACCGCCGTCCGCGTGGGCCAGCAGCACGACGACATGCGCCCCCTGCTTGCGCAGCGCCTTGGCCTCGCGCACGGCCGCCGGCAACATGGGCCCAAACCGCAGCCCCTCCACGATGCCGGCCATGGTCACCTTGGGCGTCGTGGGCGTACTCAGGCCGACGATACCCACCCGCACGCCGCCCCGCTCCAGCAGGACCGAGCGCCGCAGGTTGGGCCACCCGGGCGTCGCGCCCCCGGCTGTGGTGATGTTGGCGGCCAGCAGCGGGAAGGGGACCTCCGCCGCCCAGGCCTTCAGCGCCCCGCGCAGGTCTTTCGCGTCAGCGCCGGCAGCAGGGCCGAAGTCGAACTCGTGGTTGCCCACGGCCGCGGCGTCGTAGCGCATGGCGGTCATCAGGTCCCGCATGGGCTGCCCCTGGAACTGGTTGGACAGGAGCGTGCCCTGCATGAAGTCCCCGGCGTCCAGCAGGATGGTGGGCCCGGAGGCCCGGGCGCGGAGCTCGGCCACGGTGGCGGCCAGCGCCAGCGCGCCGCCGACCCTGAACTTGCGGGGCGGCTGCCCGGGGGTGTGCAGCACCAGCGGCTCGAGCTGGCCGTGGAGGTCGTTGGTGAAGAGGATGGTGAGGGTCGTGGCGCGCGTGGCCGCCGGGGGATTCCCCCGCGGCGCGGGCTTCGGCGCCGGGCAGGCGGTGAGCAGGAGCAGCAGCGGCGGGAGGAGCCTCCACGCCCGGCGGCGGCGGTGGCCGCCGGGGATCCGGCGCGAGATCAGAACAACAGGCAAGTGACGCCTTGCAGGCAATTCTTCGCCTTCTGGGCCTTCTGGGCGCATGCGACCTGCGCCGAGGTGCGGGTCATGCACAGCGCGGAGCAGGTGAGGGTCTGGCCAGACGGCACGAACTTGCAGGTGTTGGTCAGCCAGTTACAGACGCTGTAGCAGGCCAGGGGCGACGGCGGCGGCGGCGGCGGCTTGGGCAGGTTGCACTTCTTGAGCGCCGAACAGCTCTGGCTCTTCTGGGCGTTCTGGGCGCAGGTCTTGGTCTTGCTGTCGAGCCCCTTGCACCAGTTGAGGCACTGCGGGAAGGCGCTCCACTTGAACAGGCCGCAGTAGGTGGCGAACATGCACAGCGTGGTGCACCCCTGCAGGCTGATGGTGGTCTTGACCGGCCCGGCGACGTTGTTCTTCTCGTCGGTCTCGCTCACCCACTGCCACGAGTCAGCGTAGGCGTAGGCGTTGGTCGTGCCGGTGGGCGGGTTGTTGCGCGAGCGCGTGATGGTGCGGCAGGAGCCGGCGTTGAGCACCGGGACGATGCTCATCTGTCCGCCGGACTGCTTGGCCTTGGGGGCAGCCGAGAGGTTGTAGTACAGGTCCACGCGGAAGGGAGTGGCCGCCGACTTGCCCTTGTTGCAGACCACCATGGTGTAGTCCAGCTTGGTGCCGTTCATCTTGGCGCTGAAGCTCTTGAAGTAGAGGTCCGGCTTGTTGGCCGCGCCGCCGACGGTGACCTTGAGCGGGCCCTTGATGTTGTTCTTCTCGTCGGTCTCCTTGATGTAGTTGCTCGGGTCGACGAAGGCCCAGGAGTTGTAGGTGCCCGTCTTGGTCTGGACCCTCGTGATGTAGCGGGTGGAGCACTGCTTCGGCTGCAGCACCGCCACGGTGCTGGTGCGGTCCGGCTTGGTGGAGCTGGTGGGCGCGGCGGAGAGGTTGTAGTACAGCCCGACGCTGGTGGAGCCGGTGGCGCCCGCGCCCACGTTGCACACAGTGATCCGGTAGAGCACCGTGTTGTAGGCGTACGCCTGGTAGGTGAATGAGGTGATCTTCAGGTCACCGTTGCTGGTGCCGGAGGTGGAGACAGTCACCGGACCGAAGGCGTTGTTGGTCTCGTCGGTCTCCTTGATCTTGTTGCCGGTGTCCACGTAGGCCCAGGAGGTGTAGGTGCCCTTGCCCACCCCCGTGCGAATCAGGTCACGCGTGGTGCAGTTGCCCGCCTTGAGCGCGGGGACCGAGCGGCTGGTGTTGCCCTTGGCGCCGGCCTTGGGCGCGCTCTTCTGGTTGTAATACACGTCCACCTGGCTTGCGGCGGCGTCCACCGTGCCGTTGTTGCAGACGGTGACCCGATAGCGCACCGCGGTGGTGCCGAAGATAGTGTAGGTGTAGGTGGACATGCTCTTGATCACCAGGTCCGGACCCTTGACAGGCGGCGGCCCGGTCTTGACCGTGACCGTCACCGGGCCGGCGACGTTGTTGGTCTCGTTGGCCTCGGCCACGTAGTTGTCCGAGTCGACCTGGACGTACGACTTGTAGGTGCCGGCCGGGGTGTTCTTGCGGGTGAAGGTGTCGGTGACGCAGGCGCCGGCGGCCAGGCTCTTGTGCTGCTTGAACTGGTTGCCGTACTTCTTGTTGGTCGGCTTGCTCTTGGGGTTGTAGTAGACGTCCACGTAGAAGTTACCCGAGGCCGCCGCCTTGCCCTGGTTGCAGGTCTTGGCGGTGTAGGTCACGGTGCTGCCGCTGGCGCTGGCGGTCAGCGTGCTCACCAGATCGGGCTTGGTGGGCTGGGTCAGGCAGCTGCTGTACGGCACGCAAGAGGAGACGCCCTGGCAGATGTAGTTGGTCAGGCATGTGGTCTGGGCGGCGGGCCACTTGAGGCAGTTGGTCACGCACTGGTTGTAGGTCTCCTTGATCAGGCCGCAGCTGATGAGCACCGTGCACATCTGGGTGCAGGTGGGGGAGCAGGGGCCCTGATCCGGCGGGATCGGCATGTCGGGCAGGGGGGGCGCGGTGTCCGAGGGCCAGGGCCACACGTCCGGCTTGGGGCCGGGACCGTCCGGCAGCGGCGGGACGGTCTGGTCCTGGGGGATCCACGCGTCCGGCACCGGCGGCAGGATGTCGTTGGTGGGCGATAAGTCCGGCAGCGGGGGCACCAGGTCCGGGGGCTGCGGCCCCTGGTCCGGCGGCGGCGGCAGGTTGTCAGGAAGGATCAGCCCGTCGGGCACGGGGGGAGTCAAATCCTGGCCTCCTGGCCTGGCGTCGTAGTTGCCCGTGCCCGAGTCGGCGCCGAAGCCTGGCAGGGTTGGCGAACGACCGCAGGCCGCCGCCACGAACGCCAGAGTGAGGATCGAGGTCCTGATAACCAGACGCTGATAATTCATGCTTTCAATCTCCCGCAGGTTACAGATGCGCTTCGCATGGAAAGATACCACACAGATAGTGTGGGCTCATCCCGTGGATCGGGGACAGGTTTGGCCCGCGCCCGGGAGCCGTGTACAATGCGGATCCACCCATGAACGAGGAAAAAAGCGGCTTCCTGCGATCCTATTCGCTGGGCTTCGGCATCGGCTGCGTCCTGGTGATCATGTACCTGGCGACGCTGACCCTGCTCGGCCGTGAGTCGCCGCGCTTCCTGACGGAGCCCCGCCCCGCTGCCCGCGAGGCGCCCGGGCCGCGCCCCTTGCAGGAGCCGCCACCGCCCCCGGAGCACTACGCGGGGCCGGGCGGCCAGCCGCCCTGGTAGTCCCAGCTCCGGACCGCGCTCACTGACCGGGATTCAGGCCCGGCGGCGCGGCAACAAAAGACATGGCTCAGGCATGGTTTAGCCGCTATCTTTCAATCCACCCTGACGCGCCGCGGAGCGCCCATCGTCTGCAGACAGGGCCTCGAATACCCATCAGGCGCGGTTGGGGACATGTACACGAGCACAAGGAGAGACCAAGGTGAAGCAGCTGAGCGACCTGACCCAGGACCAGGGCAAGCGGACAGCGGTGATCAGCGACTGCGTACAGCTGATCCATGACGAGGTGAAATCCAAAAGGGGGCTGACCGGTGTGGCGGTCAAGGCGGCCTTCAAGGTGGTCAACGCCATCAAGCCGGGCATGATCCAGGACTCGGTGCACCACTTGCTCGACGACTTCGTCGGCAAGCTCCAGCCCTTCTTCGAGCAGTACCAGCAGCAGGGATCCAGCGGCACCATGTCCGCCTTCCTCGGCGGCAGGGCCGGCGACGTGGCCGAGAGCCTGCTCTCCATCACCGACGCCCGCGCGCGCAACGCCAGCAACAAGACGCTGGTCAAGGCCTACAACGGCCTGCGCCCCAAGGGCAAGATGCATGTCGAGGCGGCAGCCCCCGGCATCGGCCGCGTGCTGGACAAGCACATCGGCAGCCTGTAGCGGCTCCCGCTCCAGGCCAAAGCTCACTCCATTCTGGTTATAGCGCCCGCCGGGTCAGGGCCGCGCCCTTACCTCCAGATATGCGCTCTCCATTCTGGCATTCTGGCATTCTGGCATCCTGGCATCCTGGCATTCCAACGGCAGCCGCGACGCCCACGCGCTAAGATAGGCCCATGACCCCCCAGCCCGACTGGGTCCTCGTGGGGATCCTATCGCTGCTCATGGTGCCTGCCGCGTGGCTGGCGCGCGGCGGCCTGGTTGGTATGGCTGACGCCATGCGCGGCGTGCTCGGCGCACTGTCGCCTCGCACCGAGGGCTTCGACCAGCTGCCCGAGGGGCGCGTGGCCCTGCGCGGCGCGGTGGTGGCCATCGACCCCATCGTCTCGCCCGAGACCGGCCGCAGGGGCGTCTACCTGACCTACACCGCAGATCGGTGGGGGGCCAGCGTGCCCATGGGCCGCCTGGGCGGCCAGTGGCTGCGAGCGGAGGCATCCGAGGAGGCCGCGCCGTTCGAGCTCACCGACGGAAAGTCGGCGGTGCTCGTGGAGCCAGAGGGGGCCAGCTTCGAGCTGCCGCGAGACCAGGTGGTCCGTCGCGAGCAGCAGGACGGGACGTTCATCCGCTACCAGGAGGGCATGCTCGAGGAGGGGGATGAGGTGCTGGTGGTGGGCACCGCCCGGCTGGTGGGCGGCTTCGAGCCGTCCGAGCTGTACCGCGGGCACAACTACCGCGTGGTGGTGTGCGCCGCCGGTGGGGCGCTCATGATCCGGCGGGCCAGAGGGCAGGCCGGGCGCGGGGCTGTGGACCTCTGGTGGCGGGTGGCCCGGCTGGTGCCGGCGGCGGGGTTGCTGGTGTTCCTGGTCAGGGCGCTGGGGTGGTACTGACCCGAAACATACTTCCAGAGAGCAAGTAGACGCGGCATCCTGCCGCGTTCCATGGCGGCCCTCCTGCAAATGAAAGCGGCGAGACGCCGCTTCTACCGCCCGTTTCGGGTCTGAAAGATCCGCCTCTCAGGCGGGGGCGGGCCGGTCGCTTACAGCAGCGACTGGCGCTCCAGCGAACCGCAGGCCTTGTACTGGGGCAGGGCGCCGTCCTTCTTGTTCTGCACGTAGCCAGGGGTCACCAGCATGCGAGTGTTGACCTGCACGCGGCCCGCGTCGGCCACGTCCTTGCAGCGCCGGGCCATGTACTGGCGCAGCAGCTCGCCTGCCTTGGCGTCGAGGAAGGTCTCGGTCAGGTCGGCCTTGTTCTTGGTCCAATCGCCCATGTCGGCGTCGGTGCGGTGCTTGACCGCCACCAGGTAGATCATCTCACCCACCTCGAACGGCTTGTCGGCGACCTCGCCCTCCTTGAGCTTGAACGCCGCCGCGGCCAGCTCCTTGGAGACACCGATGCCGGGCACCAGGTTCTGGCCGCTGCGGGTGAAGGCGGTGGTGGCCTTGAGCTCCAGCGGGCTCTTTTTGGGCTCGGCGGGGGCTGCCTCTTCGGTGGCCTCGTCGGTGGCCTCGGCCGTGGCCTCCTCCGGCTTCTTGTCCTCGCCGTCCTCGGCCGCGTCCTTGGTCTCCACCTTCTCGTCGCCCTTCTTCAGCTCGTCGTCGTCGCCGGCCGCCTTGTCCGCCTCGGTGGTGAACAGCTTCTCCAGCTTCACCCCGCCGCGGGCCTTCTTGATGAACGCAGCCGCGTCCGCGCGGGCCAGGGTGAGCGCCTTGTCGGTGGCGAACAGCTGCTCGGCGATCTCGTCCTGCACCTGCTCCAGCTTCAGATCGCCCTTGCGCCGGCCGAGCACCTTGAACAGCACGAAGCTGTCCTTCTCCTCGGTCAGCTCGGAGACGGCGCCTTCCTTGACCTTGGTCACCTGCGCCGTGGACTTCTCGCCCAGGCCCGGGCTGTCCTCGTTGCGCCAGCCGAGCACCCCGCCCTTCGAGGCGTAGTCGGCGTCGTCGGAGCCTTCCCTGGCCACGGCGCCGAAGTCCTCGCCGCCCGCCACGCGCTTGGCCAGCGCCTCGGCCCTGGCCTTGGCCTCGGCCTTCTTGTCTTCGCTTGCGAACTTGACCGTGATCGCCTGCAGCTTGACCTGAGCCGGCAGCTTCTCGTAGGCGGTCTTGTTGGTCTCGTAGTACTCCTCGATCTCCTTCTTCTTCTTGCCGATGAACGCCTTGAGCTCGTCAGCCGTGGGCACCACCTTCGCGCGGTAGTCGCTGGGCGGGAAGGCCACGTATGACAGCTCGACCTTGGTGTTCTTGTGCACGAAGTCCTGCTTGACCTCCTCCTCGGAGGCCTTGACCGAGTCGCGGTAGAGGCGGCGGATCTTCTCGGCCAGCAGCTCACGGCGCTGCTGGGCCTTGAACTTCTTGACCGTCAAGCCCCAGCGGTAGCGTACCCAGCGGGAGAAGCGCGAGTAGTCGAACGTCCCGTCCTCGTCCAGGATCAACGGCTGGGCCTGGCCCAGGTTGACGAACCGCCCCTTGACGATCATGTCGTTGATCTCCTCGTCAGGGATGCGGAAGCCCTTGGCCAGGGCGTCCTCCGCCATCAGCTCCCGGACGATGAGCTGGTCCATGATCCGGCCCCGCACCCGCACCATGAGCGGTTCAGGCAGGCTGGCGAACCGCTGCAGCACCCCCGACGCGCTGATGGCGTAGTTGAAGGTGCTGGGGCTGATCTTGGTGCCCTGGACTATCCCCGCGGAGACCGTGGCGGATCCGCAGCCCGCCGACTGGGGGCCGAAGTTCACCACGAACACAGCGATGATGATGCCGAAGAAGATGTAGATGATGAATGAGCGCGAGTGCTTGCGCATCGCATCGAGTAACATTTTTTCACTCCAGATCCCCCACCAAAGGGGGTCGAAAGACGGAGCAATCTACCAGAACAGTGGGGTCGGTTCAACTGCCTGGCGTTGGGCGCTCCGCGCCTGGCGTTGGGCGCTTCGCGCCTGCAAATGCAGTAGCAGCGACCGAAGGGAGCGAACGCCAGCGACCGCAGGGAGCGAACGCCAGCGACCGCAGGGAGCGAACGCCAGCGACCGCAGGGAGCGAACGCCAGCGAAGCCCATGGGGCTAGCGTCAGGAATTGGTAAGTGATATTAAGGGGGGCTACTGAGCCGGCGTCACGCGCCCGGCTCTCACGGGTATCGGATGCTTTTCGACTGGATCTACGGCCTGTTCTCAAACGACATGGCCATCGACCTCGGTACGGCCACCACCCTGACCTATGTCAAGGGCAGGGGCATAGTGAGCCATGAACCCTCGGTGGTGGCCGTGCAGAAGAACGGCGGCGGCTCCAACCGCGTGCTGGCGGTTGGCACCGAGGCCAAGGAGATGCTCGGCCGCACCCCCGGTAACATCGTCGCCATCCGGCCCATGAAGGACGGCGTCATCGCCGACTTCGAGGTGACCGAGGCGATGTTGCGTTACTTCATCACCCGCGCGCACAACCGCAAGACCCTGGTGCGCCCGCGCATCATCATCTGCGTCCCCTCCGGCATCACGGAGGTGGAGAAGCGCGCCGTGCGAGACTCGGCCCTGGCGGCCAGCGCCCGGGAGGTCTACCTCATCGAGGAGCCCATGGCCGCGGCCATCGGCGCCGGGCTGCCCATCACCGAGCCGAGCGGCAACATGATCGTGGACATCGGCGGGGGCACCACCGAGGTGGCGGTGATCTCCCTGGCGGGAATCGTGTACGCCAAGTCGGTGCGGACGGCGGGCGACAAGATGGACGACGCCATCATTCAGCACATGAAGCGCAAGTACAACCTGCTCATCGGGGAGCGCACCGCCGAACAGATCAAGAAGACCCTGGGCAACGCCTACCCTCCGGACGAGACCCTCACCATGGAGGTCAAGGGCCGGGACCTGGTGGCAGGCGTACCCAAGACCATCGTCACCAACAGCGACGAGATCCGCGAGTCGCTGGCCGAGCCGATCAACGCCATCGTGGAGGCAGTGCAGGGCGTGCTGGAGCGCACGCCCCCGGAGCTGAGCGCGGACATCGTGGACAAGGGCATCGTGCTCACCGGCGGCGGCGCTCAGCTCAAGAACCTGGACGTGCTGCTGCGGGAGGAGACCGGCCTGCCTGTGATGCTCTCGGACGATCCAGAGTCGGCGGTGGTGCTCGGAACCGGCAAGGCGCTGGACGAGCTGAAGCTGCTCCGTGAAGTGACCATTAACTGAGGACGGACCGCCCATGGTCCTCCCACGCAAATTTCGTGACATCGTGCTGGCCCTGGCGCTGCTGGGGTTTCCGCTGATCTTCCTCCAGTCGAACCTCAAGGATCCGGGAGAGCTCAACCCGTTCGACCGGCTGGTGCTCAAGATCTCCTCCCCGGTGCAGGGCCTGGTGACCAGCGTGGTCACCGGGATCCACACCGGCTGGCGGCGGTACGTCTACCTCGTGGGCGTGGAGGGGCGGAGCCAGAAGCTGGCCGAGGAGAACCGCACGCTGAAGATGGAGCTGGAGACCGCCAAGCGGGATCTCGGCAGGCTCCAGCTGTACGAGAAGCTGCTCGGGTTCCGCAAGACCCGGGGCGTGGAGACGGTGGGGATCCGGGTTGTGGGGCGGGACTCCTCGCCCTTCGTGCGCGCCCTGCGGGTGCGGGTGGATCGCGGGCGGCCGACCCTGCGCGCGGGCTTGCCGGTGGTCACCGCCGAGGGGGTGGTGGGCCGGGTGGGCCGGGTCTACGGCAAGTACTCGGACATCACCCTGGCCGTGGACCCCAAGAGCTCCATCGACGTGATCATCCAGCGCACGGGCGGGCGGGGGCTGCTGCGCGGGCTGGAGGGGACCAACCGCTACGCCTGCCGCATCGACTACCTGCTGCGCAAGGAGGAGGTGAAGGTGGGGGATCTGGTGGTCACCAGCGGCGTGGCCGGCGTGTTCCCCAAGGACCTGCCGGTAGGGCGCATCTCCCGGGTCACCCGCCGCACCTACGGCCTGTATCAGGAGGTGGAGGTCACCCCAACGGTGGACTACTCCTCGCTCAAGGAGATGCTCGCGATCCTGTCTCCGCCGCCGCCCCCGGCGCCCCGGCGAGACGGCGAGAAGGAGCCGGCCAGGGGGTTCTTGCCGTGACCCGCACGGTGGTGTTTTCGTCCCTCGGCTTCCTCGCGCTGATCCTGATGGGCCCGCTGCAGGGCCTGGTGGGCCTGGACATGGTGGTCCTCGACCTGCCGCTGATCATCGTGATCTACATGGCCATGGCCGACCGCACCGCGGGGCTGACCCGCCTGAGCCGCGGCGGCAGCTTCGGCACGGGACGCCCCGGCTGGGCCGGGGGCCTCACCGCCCTGATCCTGGGCTACCTCACCGACGTCATGGGCGGCGGCATCAAGGGGATCCACTGCTTCACCCTGGCGGCCGTGTTCCTGGTGTGCCGCAGGGCCGCGAGCCAGGTGTACCTGGCCGGGGCCATGAGCTCTTTCCTGGTGACCCTCGGCTCCTCATTGGGGGCCTCCGTCCTGGGGCTGGGCCTGCTCTGGATCGTGGGACAGCGCCCCGGGCTGGGCAGCCTCACCGTGGCGGTGCTGCAGGCGATCCTGGTGGCTGCACTGGCGCCGCTGGTGATCCGGGGGCTCCGTGTGATAGATCTTCGGTTGATGCGCGAGCGCACCGAGCGCGGCTCCATGCTCTCCAGGTAAAGGGGCTAAACCAGGCTCCTGGCGTCCGTATCAGGGAGCAATGAACGGCGAGATTCCCGAATTTCGGCAGCGCTACCGCTACCTTGTGGGAGTGGTGCTTATCAGCTTCACCATCATCATCGGCCGCCTGTGGCAGCTGCAGGTGATGAGCGGTGAGCAGTACCAGGAGCAGTCCGAGGACAACTTCGTCCAGGAGCTGCGCATCTCATCCGTGCGCGGGCTGGTGATGGACCGCAAGCGTCGTCCCATGGCGGAGAACCGGCCGACCTACAACGTGTACGTCACCCCGAGGTTCGCCACGGACCAGAGCCTGGAGCAGCTGATCCAGGAGCTCTCCCTGGCTCCTCAGCGCGCCGACGCCCTGGCCACCCGGGTGCGCAAGGCGCGCAAGGGCAAGGCGCGCTACCAGCAGATCCTGGTCAAGCGGGACATCAGCCGGGACCAGCTGGCGCGGCTGGAGACCCACAAGGAGCGCCTCGTGGGGGTGCGCACCATGTCCCGGGCCCAGCGCCACTACGGCCACGGGAACCTGGCGGGCCATGTGCTGGGCTACATGAACGAGATCACCGGCCGGGAGCTGAAGTGGGACAAGTTCACCGACTACCGGCCCGGGGACATGGTGGGACGCTCCGGCGTGGAGCGCATGTTCGAGGATCAGCTGCGCGGGGTGCCGGGGGAGGAGCGCATCGTGGTGGACGCGCGGGGGCGGCGCAAGCGCGGCCCCGAGGTGGTGGAGCTGCTGGGGAGCAACCGGCGGCGCGAGCCGAAGCCGGGCCACAACCTGGTGCTCACCATCGACATCGAGGTGCAGCGGCTGGTGGAGCGCGCCCTGCGGCGGCACAGCGCGGCGGCGGCGGTGGTGCTCGAGGTGCACACCGGGCGGATCCTGGCCAGCGCGTCCAAGCCGGCCTACGACCCGAACCTGCTCACCAGCCGCATCAACCTCAAGGACGCGCGGCGCATGCTCACCGACCCCCTGCGCCCCATGCTCGACCGGGTGGTGCGCGAGCACTACTTCCCCGGGTCCACCTACAAGGTGATCACCGCCACGGCGGCGCTGGAGGAGGGCAAGGCCACCCTGACCGAGAAGCTCAAGTGCAAGGGGTGGCACCGGCTGGGCAAGCGCAACTTCCGCTGCAGCCACGCCCACCTGTCGGTGGAGCTGCACGAGTCCATCGTCGGCTCGTGCAATGTGTACTACTACACCATGGCCGAGCGAGTGGGCATGGACAAGCTGGCCCACTACGCCCGCATGTACGGCCTCGGCGCGCCCACCGGCGTGGGGCTCAACGGCGAGGTGGGCGGGTTCATCCCGACCAAGGCCTGGTACAAGCGGCGCAAGCAACCGTTCCGCATCGGGTTCACCCTCAACGCGGGCATCGGCCAGGGCAACGTCAAGGCCACGCCGCTGCAGATCGTCAGCGTGTACGCGGCCATCGCCAACGGGGGCGACCTGTACCTGCCCCAGGTGGTGGAGCGGGTGGAGACCAGCAGCGGCAAGCTGGTGGAGAAGTTCACCCCGCGGGTGCGTCGGCGGGTGAAGATCAAGCCCGAGCACCTGGACGCCATCCGCAAGGGGCTGCTCGGGGTGGTCAACGAGGAGGACGGCACCGCCTACGACGCGCGGCCCAGGAACTCGAGCCTCCTGGTGGCGGGCAAGACCGGCACGGCCCAGGTGAGCCGCCGGATCAAGAAGGGGACCACCATCTGGCTGGGCGACCACGCCTGGTTCGCGGCCTACGCGCCGGCGGAGGCGCCCAAGATCGCGGTGGCGGTGATCGTCGAGCACGGCGGGCGGGCGGCCAAGGTGGCCGCGCCGGTGGCCATGGAGATCATCAAGGGGTACTTCCGCTACGTCGAGCCGGATCGAGCGGCGGCCCGGGCCAAGACGCCGCCGCCGCGGGTGATGCCATGAGGAGGTGCCGGTGAGAGCGCTCGCCAAGCTACGCCAGCATTTCGACTGGCCGCTGTTCGTCGGGGTGCTGCTGCTGGCCGCGCTGGGCGTGGTGAACCTCTACTCCGCCACGGCGGCCACTGCGGCCAACCTGGCCCGCTTGCAGCTCTACTGGGTCGGCATCGGCATGGCCGGGTTCCTGCTGGTGGCGGCGGTGGACTACCGGCACCTCAACCGCATGGCCTACCTGCTGTACATCATCGGCCTGCTGCTGCTGGGCTCGGTGCTCATCTTCGGCCGGGAGGTCAACGGGGCCCAGCGCTGGATTCACATCGCCGAGGGGGTGGGGGGGCAGCCGTCGGAGCTGATGAAGGTGTTGATGATCCTGGCCCTGGCCAAGTTCCTGCACGACGACCCCGTGGTGGAGGGGCGCAGCCTCAAGCACATGGCGATCCCGTTCATCGTGGTGGGGATGCCGGTGGTGCTGATCCTGCGCCAGCCGGACCTGGGCACCTCCATGCTGGTGTTCTTGATCTTCCTGTCGGTGATGCTGCTGACCAAGCTGAAGCTGCGGTCCATCATCACGCTGTTCCTGGTGGCGATCCTGTCGTTGCCGCTGACCTGGACCTACCTGCTCAAGGATTATCAGAAGCAGCGGATCTACACCTTCCTCAACCCTGGCTCCGATCCGGGCGGCAGCGGCTGGCACTCGATGCAGTCGATCACCGCCATCGGCTCGGGAGGGTTCACGGGCAAGGGGTACATGAAGAGCACCCAGAACCAGTTCCACTTCCTGCCCGAGTGCCGCACGGACTTCCCCTTCGCGGTG
Source organism: uncultured Myxococcales bacterium (assembly GCA_964511535.1). Classification (GTDB taxonomy): domain Bacteria; phylum Myxococcota_A; class Polyangia; family CAZCFB01; genus CAZCFB01. The sequence goes on from CAZEFW010000024.1 coordinate 21,815, forward strand.
TGGGGCGAGGAGTGGGGGTTCCTGGGCGGCATCGTGCTCATCGCCCTTTATCTGTTCATCATCCTGTGGGCGGTGAAGCTGGCCAGCGAGGCGCGTGACCGGTTCGGAGCGGTCCTGTGCGTCGGTGTAGCCGCGCTCTATTTCTGGCACGCGGTGATCAACATGGGGATGGTGACGGGGTTGATGCCAGTGGTGGGGGTGACGCTGCCGCTGATGAGCTACGGGGGATCGTCGACGGTGACGATGCTGCTGGCGGCGGGGCTGTTGATGAACGTGTCGATCCGGAAGTCTTCGTTTTAGGCGGAAATCACGGCGCGGGGGTGAGCTTGTCCCTTCGGCCAGACGCGCGGCGTGCAAATGCCGGCCCCGGTGCCCGTGTGGACGTCTGCGCGTGGCCGGCGCACGCCGCGCTCGGCGATCGCGCCAACCATGGCGGTGGTGCGGTCGCTGGTTGGCACGATCGACGCTGGCCTCAGGGACAAGGCTCCCCCCACGCCTCCCGTTCGGAGAGACGCTCATCAGCGGCGCTTTGGGGGAGGGGAGGGGGGGGGTGTAGAAGCGATCTCTGGCCGGCTTGGTTGGGTGTGTAGAAGCGGCCTCTGGCCGCTTGGTTGGGTTTGTAGAAGCGGCCTCTGGCCGCTTGGTTGGGTTTGTAGAAGCGGCCTCTGGCCGCTTGGTTGTTTTGATGGGCTACTGGCGCTCCCGGACCGAGGGTTTGACGCTGAAGTACTTGTTCGGGATCCGGCCGTAGCTCGCCAGCAACGCCAGGAGCACCAGGCCCAGCAGCGCGGCCTGGCCCAGCAGGCTCTGCTCCATGGGCAGGGCCCGGGCCATCCAGCCGACGAGGCCTGCCGTGAGGGCGAAGAATAGCCGGCCCGCCAGCGAGGCCAGGGAGAGGACCGTGGCCCGCTTGTCCGCGAAGGTGTAGTCAAGGATTCGCCCGCTGACCACCGGGCGGCTCATGCCCCGCACGGCCTGGTGGCCCAGGATGAACAGGAAGCTCAGCGGGCTCACCGCCAGCGCCATCAAGATCAGCGGGCCCACCTGCAGAGCCATGAGCCCGATGATGCCTCCCAGGGGGCCCAGGCTCTGGTCGAACCGGTGGGCCAGCTTGCTCGCGCCGGCGGCGAACAGGTTGAACAGGGCGAAGGCGATGCCGAAGGCCCGGATCGGCAAGCCGACCCACTCCATGTATGGCTGGTAGAGCCAGAGCAGCCAGGTGGCGCTGCCCCCGAGGACGGCCAGGAACATGACATGCCAGCGCACCAGACGGTGCCTGAGCACGAAGCGCGTGGCGCTGCGGATCAGGCTGAAGGACGTCCCTGGAGTGGGGCCCGGGGCGCCGTCGGTGGCGCGCCGCAGTCCGCCCGGCTCGGCGAAGCCCAGGGCGATGAAGAACGCCACCGTCGGGCCGGCGATGGAGAGCCACAGGGTCGCCCGGAGGGAGACCTCGCCCAGGAAGCCGCCCGCCACGCTGCACAGGGCGATGCCAACCATCTGCGCCGCCCGGGCGGCGCCCTCCCTCCGGTTGTACTCGTCGGTGCGGCCGAGGTGCACGAGGGTGTCATAGAGCAGCGCCGAGTCGGCCCCCGAGGTCAGCGTGAACCCCACCGCGAGGATCACCTCCCCCACGAGGAAGCCGGCGAAGGAGCTGCTGGCCCCGTAGATCGCGAGCCCGGCGGCCATGATGACGCACCCCGCCAGCAGGCTCGCCCGCTTGCCCAGGCGATCGGCCACGGTCCCCGTGGGGACCTCGAGCAGCACCACGGCCAGCGCGAAGATGCCCTGCAGCAGGTACACCTGCAGCATGTCCAGGCCGTTGTTCTGCCAGAACAGGACGATGACCGGAACGAACAGCGGCGTCATCACCGTGGCCTGGAAGGCCGCGTACCGCCAGAGGTTGCCGCGCGCGTCGATCATCTCACTCACCGGGGAGCACCCGGCGCCATGGCGTCGGATGGGCAGCGGAGGGCCAGCTTTTTGGGAGCGCCACGCGGTTCCATTACACTCCGGGCATCAACTGATTTGTGGAGGTGGCGCATGAAGCTCTCATGGATGATGGCGTCGGTGCTTGCGTTGAGCATGTTCATCGGGTGCGGTGACGATCCTAACTGCTCCAGGGCCGGGCTGTATGTGGCGGAGGTGACCTTTTCCCCCACCAGCAGCTGCATCACCGAGGACCATACGCACCCGGAGGGGGCGTTCCCCACCTGCCTCTCTGACAGCTTCACGCTGACCAACGCCTGCACCGAGACCCTGACCCTGGACCTGGCCAAGGCGCCCTTCAAGATCGCCGGCGGCACCACGACCCTCAACGCATCCGGGGGACAGGCAACGTTCAAGATGGACTTCGGCACCGGCAGCGCCACCCAGGGCACCTACAAGATCCCGGGCACCCTGGGCACCAATAAGATCGAGGTCGTGGTCCAGATCGGTCTGATGCTCAACTGATCTGAATCCGCTGTAGAGGCCAGCACCAGGCCCACCCACCATCGGTTGCTTTTTGCTTCGCCGCCCTACTCCTTGTACATCTCCTCCAGCAGCGCCGCCGCGGCCTCGCGCACGGCCCTGCTGCGGTCCAGGGCGGCGGCCTTGAGCGGCCTGATGTTGCCCTTGTGACGCACCTTGCCCATGGCAACCACGGCGGCCAGGCGCGTGTCCTCGTCGCTGTCCTTGAGCAGGGCGTGGGCCAGTGCGGGGGCGCCGCGCCGATCTCCCAGCCGCGCCAGGGCCTGTACGCAGGCCAGGCGCACGGCCGCGTCGCTGTCCTTCTTGACGGCCCGGGACAGCGGGCCGATCTCCTCCGAGGTCGCTGCAACCTTGAGCGCCACGGCCGCGGCCCGGCGCACCTCGGCCTCCTCGTCCTTCAGCCCCCAGGCCAACTTGGGCGCGACCTTGCGCGGCGCGATGGCAGCGGCGGAGGTCAGGGCGCGGGCGCGCACGCGGTAGTCGCTATCCTCGATGGCGCCGATCAGCACGGGCAGCGCTTTCTTGTTTCCAATGCGGCCCAGCAGCTCCACCGCGCCCCGGCGGAACGGGTGCTTGCGGGACTTGACCATGGCCATCAGCGGCCCAACGGCGGGCCCGCCCACCTCCACCAGCGCCTCGGCGGCGGCGCGCCGCAGCGCGGGATCGCTCATATTCAGCGCCTTGACCAGCGGCGCCACCGCCTTCTTGCTGCCGATCTTCCCCAGGGCCCACGCCGCCTTACGCCGCACACCCAGGGGCGCAGACTTGTCCGCCACCACCTTCATCAGCGGCCCCAGCGCCTTGCGCGCGCGCAGGTCGCCCAGGGCCCACGCCGCCGCCTCCATTCCGAGGTTCAGCTCGCCGATGAGGGCCTTGACCGCCCGGCGGTCGCCGATCTTGGCCAGGGCGAGGATGGCCGCGCTGCGCACCTTGTCCTGGGGATCGCCGAGCAGCTTGATCAGGGCAGGCACGGCCTTCTTGCTGCCGATCAACCCCAGCGCCCGGGCTGCGCCGGAGCGCACGAAGTGGTCCTGGTCGGCGAGGGCCTTGATCAGGGCCGGCGCCGCACGCCCGGACGCCTCGTTGCCCAGAGCCAGCGCCGCCGCGCGTCGCTTGAGCGGGTCCTCGTTGGTTAACTGCGCGATATATGAATCCACTGCGTCCGCGCCGGCCGCCGCCGGCACCAACACCGCCAACAAAGCCAGCACCCTCGCAAGATGGCGAGTCATCCGGCACCTCCAATTTGTTTGATCAAGATCATATTCTAGCCCGATCCACTTGCGAAATCCTCTCTCAGAAGCGAAGCTATTGGCTGCAGGCTTCAGGCAACAATCGACGTGATCTCAGGCACTCCCAAATATCGTGACCTCCGCCGCCTCGGCGAGGGAGGCATGGCCGAGGTGTTCTCGGCAAAAATGCTGACCAAGCCCGGGTTCATCAAGAAGGTCGCCATCAAGCGAGTCCTGCCGCGCCTGGTGCGGAACAAGCTGTTTGTCCGCATGTTCATGGACGAGGCGAGGCTCGGACTTATGCTAAATCACAGCAACATCGTGCTGGTGCTGGACGTGGGCCGGGCAGGCAATGACCACTTCATCGTCATGGAATATGTCGACGGGGTGGACATGAAGCAGGTGAGCGAGGCGTACGTCAACCGGGGCGCGATGCCGCCGCTGGAGTTCACGCTGCTCATGGCGGTGGAGATCTGTCGCGCCCTCAGCTACGCCCACAACCTGTCGGACGCCCGGGGGCGGCCGCTGAACATCGTGCACCACGACATCAACCCGGCCAACGTGCTGCTCTCGCTCCAGGGCGAGATCAAGGTGGTGGACTTCGGGCTCTCCACGGCGGCCATGCACCTGCAGAAATCTGATCCGGACGTGGTGCGCGGCAAGTTTGGCTACCTCTCCCCCGAGGTGGCCATGGGCAGGGGAGGGGACGCGCGCTCCGACATCTACGCCCTCGGGATCATCATCTGGGAGATGGTCACCGGCCAGCGGCTCTTCCAGGGCAAGGACGACATGGACGGGCTGCGCCTGGCGCGCGCTGCCCAGGTGCGGCGGCCGAGCGACCTGAACCCGGACATCCCCAGGGATCTGGAGCAGATCATCCTCTGCGCCCTGGCCCGCGACCCGGCCGAGCGGTTTCAGGACGCGCGCCACCTGGGCCGCAGCCTGACCCAGGTGCTGTTCGACCTGCGACGCCCCGTGAGCCTGTTCGAGGTGGGGGACATGGTGGGCGCGGTGCGCACGTTCCTCGAGGAGCCGTTCCCCACGCCAGAGCCCACCAACGTGGAGCGCATGATCGAGGAGGAGCTGGGCAACTTCCGCTCCCTCGAATATGACGGCGCCATGGGCCCGGCGGACGAGCTGCCTTTTTAGCTCGGCTCCGCCGCGCGGCTTCAGACTTCAGACTTCGGGCATCAGGGGAGACGGCCTGGGCTCGGCTTCGCCTCGCGGCTTGAGTCTTGAGGCTTGAGGAAGGATTGCTGTTGCTCGGCTTCAGGCTTCAGGCATCAGGGGGAACCGCAGCACCAACCACCCTGAAGCCTGAAGCCCGAGGCCTGAAGCCGGAGTCGCGCAGCGGCTTCTAAAGCGCGCCCTCGATCATCTCCTGGATCTTCCCCTTGGGGTGGGCTCCGGTGAGTTGACCCACGACGTCGCCGTCCTTGAACATGAGCAGGGTGGGGATGGCGCGCACGTTGTAGTTGGTCGGGATCTGGGGGTTTTTGTCCACGTCCACCTGTCCGAACTCCACGCGACCGTCGAACTCCTGGGCCAGCTCCTCCACCAGCGGGGCGATGGCCTTGCACGGGCCGCACCAGTCCGCGGCCATGTCCAGCAGGAAGGGGACGGAGCTGTTGAGCACGGCCTCTTCGAAGTTTCCGTCGGTGATCTCCATCAGGTTGGACATGGGGTCTCCTTGTTGGCGCTTGAAATGGGGAGCAGCTTTCTAACCCACGATCGAGCAGAAGATCAAGGTCGTGCTAGATCTCCGCGAATCTGCTGATATTCTCTGCCCAGATGCTCTCTGCGCTCCTCCTGATCGGCGCGGCGCTGTATGGCCTGTCGCTGGTTTTGTACCTGGTCTACCTCTACGGGAAGGACGAGGGCTCGGTGCGCCTGGCGCGGGCCGCCCTGATGGCCGCTGCCCTGGTTCACCTGGCCTTCATCGGGTACCTCTGTACTCACCAGCTCAACCCGTTGAGGGATGTACGAGGAGCGCTGAGCCTCACGGGCTGGCTGATCGGCGTGGGCTTCCTCGCCTTCACCCACCGCCACCGCATGAGCGTGGCCGGGGCGTTCATCGCGCCGCTCTGCCTCTGCCTGCTCCTGGCGTCGAGGATCACCCCGGGGGCCGAGTCCACGCTGGGCGACGCCGAGGGCGTTCAGCGCGCGCTGGGCAACCTTCATATCCTGCTCGCCACCTCCGGCGTGGCCATCTTCGGGCTGGCCGCGGTGGTGGGGCTGATCTACCTGCTTCAGGAGCGCGCCCTCAAGCAGAAACGTCTCGGCCGCCTGTTCCGCATCACGCCGCCGCTTACCGCCCTCGACGCGGCGAGCCGTCGGCTCACCCTGCTCGGGTTTCCGCTGTACACCCTGGCGGTGATCACCGGGGCCGTCTGGTCGGTGCAGCTGCACGGGGCCGGGGTGCGGCCGGAGCATGTGATCTCGGCGGTCACCTGGCTCATCTTTGCCGCCGCCATCGGCCTGCGCGTCACCGTGGGCATGCGGGGGCGCCGCGCCGCGCTGCTGACCATCCTCGGGTTCGTGGCCATGGTGATGGTGCTCCTGCTCTACATGGCGCGCAGGATGTTCGGCTGATGCTCTTCGTGGTCGTCGGGTGCAGCTATCGCACCGCCGGGATCGAGTTGAGGGAGCAGCTGGCGTTCCCCGAGGACGAGATCCCGCGGGCGCTGCGCGAGCTGATGCAGCGCCCCGACATGCAGGAGGTGCTGCTGCTGAGCACATGCAACCGGGTGGAGATCTGGGGCGTGGCCCGCCGGCCCGGCCACGCGCGCGCAGACCTGGCGGGTTTCCTCGCCGAGGACCGGGGAGTTGCCCGGGACGAGCTCGACGCGGCGCTCTTCTCCCTGCAGGGGGAGGAGGCGCTGACACACATCTTCAAGGTCGCCTCCAGCCTCGACGCCATGGTGATCGGCGAGGCCCAGATCATCGGCCAGGTGAAGGAGGCGTTCGCCGCCGCCTCCCGGGCAGGCACCCTGGGCCCGGGCCTCAACCGGTGCATGCACAAGGCCCTGGGCGCGGCCAAGCGCGCGCGCACCGAGACGAACATCGCCCGCCACCCGGTCTCGGTCTCGTCGGTGGCGGCGGACCTGGCGGGGCGGATCTTCGGCGACCTGCAGCGCAGCGTTGTGCTGCTGCTGGGCGCCGGGGAGATGTCAGAGCTGGCGGCGCGGCACCTGATGGGCAACGGCGCGCGCGACCTGCGCGTGGTCAACCGCACCCACGAGCGCGCCGTGAGCATGGCGTTTCAGCTCGGCGCCACCGCGCACAAGTACGAGGACCTGGGCGGGCAGCTGCTCCAGGCGGATATTCTGGTCACCTCCACCTCGAGCAAGGAGCCGATCCTCACCCGCGACGGCCTGGCGAAGACGATGAAGGGGCGCCGCCAGCGGCCCCTGTTCATCGTGGATATCGCGGTGCCGAGAGATGTGGAGACCGCCGCGGGCAAGCTGCCGAACCTCTACCTGTTCGACATCGACGACCTGGACCAGGTGGTGGCGGAGAACCTCAAGGCCCGCCACGCGGAGGCGGACCGGGCCTCCGACCTTGTGGACCAGGAGGTGGCCCACTTCGTCAGCTGGATGAAGCAGCAGGACGCCGTGCCGGTGATCAAGGAGCTGCGGGGCTATTTCCGGCAGGTGGTGCAAGCCGAGGTGGAGCACGCCGCGCGAGATCTCGGCCTCACCGAGGCCCAGCAGCAGCAGATCCTGGACCGCATGTCCGAGGCCATCGTCAACAAGCTGCTGCACGGGCCGACGGTTGAGCTGAAGTCTCACGCAGCCCGTTCGGACGGTACCTTCCTGGCCAAGGCCGCCAAGCACCTGTTCCGCCTCGCGGCGGCAGAAGAGGCGGCAGCAACGAGCAACAAGGAGAAGTGATGGCGAAAGCGGTCATCGGCACCCGGGGCAGCAAGCTGGCCCTGTGGCAGGCCGAGCATATCGCCGCCGAGTTGAGGCGGGTCAACCCTGGCATGGAGGTCTCACTCCAGGTGATCAAGACCCGGGGGGACAAGATCCTGGACGTGCCGCTGGCGAAGGTGGGCGGCAAGGGGCTGTTCGTCAAGGAGATCGAGCTGGCGCTGATTCGCCAGGAGGTGGACCTGGCCGTGCACTCCATCAAGGACGTGCCGGCCGAGCTCGCCGCGGGGCTCGAGCTGGCGGTGGTGCCCGAGCGGGAGGACCCGCGGGACGCGCTGGTCAGCGCGGCAGGGGTGCCCCTGGACGACCTGCGCGATGGCGCGGTGGTGGGCACGTCCAGCTTGCGCCGGCGGTTCCAGCTCATGGACAGGCGGCCGGACCTGCAGGTTCAGGACCTCCGCGGCAACGTGGATACGCGCCTGGGCAAGCTGGACGCCGGGCAGTACGACGCCATCCTCCTGGCCTGCGCGGGGCTGCGGCGGCTGGGCCTCGCGGAGCGGATCACCGAGGCGCTCGACCCCGGGCGGTTCGTGCCGGCCGTTGGCCAGGGGGCGCTGGGCATCGAGGTCCGCCAGGAAGATGACCAGATCAAGGCGCTGCTCGCGCCGCTGCATCACACGCCCAGCGCCACCTGCGTGGCGGCGGAGCGAGCGTTCCTGACCCGCCTCGGCGGCGGCTGCCAGGTCCCCCTGGCGGCACACGCCACGCTGGACGGAGATCACCTGACCCTCGACGCGTTCATCGGCCACCCGTCGGGCTCGCCCACCTTCCGCTTGCTCGATGACGGCCCCGCGCAGGACGCCGAGGCCATCGGCCTGCGCCTGGCAGAGAGCATGCTCCAGCAAGGCGCCGGGGAGGTGCTCGACGAGGTGTACGGCGAGTAGGCTCACAGCGCTCGCCGGGCTTGAGGCTTGGGGCCTGAGGTCTGAAGCGGGTTGTTGGTTCAGCTGCTTCAGGTGATGGGCTGCATGCCGATCTCCTCGGCCAGGGCGGCGGCCAGGGCGTCGGCCTCCGGGAGCAGGTCCAGCGGCACCAGCCACTCGATCTCACCTCTGCCAGCGCGGGAGCTCATCACCGCGATGCCCCCGTACGCCTCCACGATGAAGCGGACATATTTGATCTCTTCACGGGGCAGGCGGTACCGCCGGCGCGTGCAGCCGGGATCGTCGGGCAGGCTCATGGGACGGGTGCAGGTTGGCACGGGCCATGGCAAGATACCACCAGACTGTGGTACAGGTCCAAGTAGGCAGTGCGGGTACAGGCCGTACTGCTACCCGAGTGTGCTGTTTTTTTGCCCCAGGTCGGCTGGGATCCCTATAATGGGAGAACTGTTGAGCAAGGTCCTCCAATCGATGCGCCAACCGCGTTTCATATTCACTGCTTGCATGATCGCCGCGTTGCTTTTGTCCGGCTGCGCCAAAACAAGGAGCGATGCCTCCCTCAAGCAGATCCAACAGAAGCTCGAGGAGATGGCTCAGCAACGCGAGGACGACCAACAAGATATCCAGGAGATGGACAGCCGCCTGTTCCTGCTCGAGGACAAGGTGGACACGCTGCGCGTCAAGCAGGAGACCAAGAGCACGCCAAAGCACCACCCGGTCATCCGGATCCGCCCTGGCAAGAGCGAGACCCGGGCTGACGATGAGCTGGTGGAGAAGCCATCGCGGCCCACCATCATCGAGGCCAAGGGCACCGGCGAATCGCTGGTGGAGAACACCACGGTGGAGTACGAGGGCGAGGCCAGCAAGGGCGGCCCGCGGCCAGTGCTGCGGCTGTACGGCTCCTCCCCCGGGAGCGTGGGATCCGCGGTGACCAGCCCGGCGCCCAGGTCACGCCCGGCGCCGTCCATCCCCGCGGCGGGGTTGTCGAGCGAACGGCTCGGCGTGGTGCCGCTGCCCCGGGGCACCGCTGCAGCGCGCGCCGCGGACCCGTCGCCGGCCCGGCCCGCCGCCGCCCCCGCGGCCGCTGCCCGGCCAGCGCCGCCTGCCAGGGACATCGTGAAGGTCTACCTGGAGGGATTGCGACAGTACAAGGCCGGCAACTACACCGGCGCCATCGCTACCTTCACCGGCTTCGTGGCGCGGCACCCCTCGCACCAGTACGCAGACAACGCCTACTACTGGCTCGGCGAGTGCCACTACGACCAGCGGGAATACCGCAAGGCGCTGGGTCACTTCCGCCAGGTGGTGACGCGCTACCCGTCGGGGAACAAGGTCCCCGACAGCATGCTGAAGATGGCCTATTGCCAGCTGAAGCTCGAGGACAGGCAGGCCGCAGCCAAGGTGCTGAGCCAGGTGGTGGCGCGCTACCCGGACTCCAGGGTCGGGAAGCTCGCAGCCGCCGCGCTGAAGAAGTTGCAGTGAACACCGGATACCCGGAGGGACACCCGTGAAGAATGGACTCATCCTGGGATTGATCGCTGTCATGGTCCCGTCGCTGGCCTGGGCGCAGGCAGGCACAGCCGAGACGCCGACCAATACCCAGATCACAGCACCGGCGCTCCCCAAAACCCCCACCTCTCCTCTCGACTTCCAGGGGACCGCCAAGGGGGCCGCCGCGCCGGCGGCTGCTGCGGGCGCCAAGGGGGGTGCCCCCACGGGGTACGAGGGCGGCGATCTGCTGATCACGGACATCAACCCCGCACTGTACGACGCCCCAGGTGGGCGGCGGAAGGTGCCCGATCACCACACGGTCAAGAAGGGCGACACCCTCTGGACCCTCTGCCAGTACTACTACGGTGATCCCTGGGCCTGGCCCCAGCTCTGGGCCTACAACACCCCGATCACCAACCCGCACTGGATCTACCCTGGCGACCGGATCCGCATGCTCGGCGTGGTCAAGCAGACCGACCGCACTCCGGACAAGGAGGAGGTGAGGCTGACCAAGAAGGCGCGCAACCTGAGCCGGGTGATGCGCCTGCGTCAGCGCGGCTTCGTGGAGGAGAAGGAGGTCGCCAAGTCCGCCACGGTGAGCGGATCGCTCAAGGAGCGCTCCTTCCTGTCGCTGCACGACGAGCTCTACCTTCACGGCGCGGCGCGGTTCAAGCCGACGCTGGGCAAGCTGTTCACCATCTACCGCATCGGCAGGAAGCTGGAGAACCGGGACGGCGACCACCTGGGCTACCTCGTGCTGATCCTCGGCACGGCCCGCATCAAGCGCCTGACCAAGGGCAAGGACGCCACCGCGCTGGTCACCGAGGCCTTCAGCGAGATTCAGCGCGGTGACCGGGTGGGTCCCCTGCGGCGTACCTACAAGGCGATCCCGCTGCGGCCGGCGGAGAAGGACCTCAAGGGCCGGATCATCGCCAACCTCGACGACATCAAGGGCGTGGGCGAGTACCAGGTGGTCTACCTGGACAAGGGGCGTTTGGACGGGGTCAAGCTGGGCAACCGGTTCCTGGTCATGCGCCAGGGCGACGGCGCCGAGACGCTGATCCCCGAGGAGATCGACGAGGAGGAGATGGCGCAGTTCCCCGAGGAGACCGTGGCCGAGATCTCCGTGCTCGACGTGCGCAAGCGGGCCTCCATGGGCCTGGTGACGCGCTCCCTGCGCGAGGTGCGCAACGGCGACCGCGTGCGCATGCGCCGCGGCTACTGATCCTCAGCTCTTCAGCCGTCTGTATCTCCCTGCACCTGCAGCTTCAACCCTCCCCAGCAGCTCGAGCTGAACCAGGACCATGGCGGTCCGCGCGGCGGTCCACTGTGCGGTGAGGGCGAGGTCGTCCAGCGAGACGGCCCCGGCTGGCATCAGCTCCAGCAGCTTCGCCTGGTCCGCGGTGACCCGGTCACGGGACGCGGCGGGTGGGGGCTGCCCGTGGAGCGCCGCCATGACGTCAGCGGCGTCGCCGACCCTGGCGCCGCCTGCGGCGATGAGCTTGTTGCAGCCGGGGCTGCCCGCCACGGCCATGACCGGCAGCCCCAGGCGGCTGGCCCAGCGCGCCGTGTGCAGCGCGCCGGAGCGGGCGCTGGCCCGGGTCACCGCCACGCCGCCGGAGAGCGCCGCGATGAGGCGGTTGCGGCGGGGGAAGTGCCACCCCCTCGGCGGCGTCCGCGAGGCGTGCTCGCTGACCACGGCGCCCTGGCCGCTGGCCCCGATCTCCTCGAACAGCGGGATGTTCCGCTCGGGGTAGGGCGCAAGCAGCCCGCTGCCGAGGACGGCCACGGTCACCCCGCCAGCGTCCAGGGCGCCGCGGTGGGCAGCGGCGTCCACGCCGAGGGCGCCGCCCGATACCACGCAGAGGCCCCGCTCCGAGAGCTCCCGCGCGAGGGTTCGGGTCAGCCGCACGGTGGCCGCGCCGGCAGCGCGTGAGCCCACGATGGCCACCATGGGCAGATCGTGCAGCTGCCCCATGAGCTCCAGCGCAGCGGGCGGGTCGGGCAGCCGGCGCAGGAGCGCCGGGTAGTTCGGGTCGTCATGATCCAGGCGTTTGATGGCAGTCATGAGCAGGTTATCGGCAGCAGCCCTCCTGATGTTGCGGCTATACTCCGTTTCCATGACAGATCGGGTCACCATCGTCGGCGCCGGCCTGGCCGGGTGCGAGGCAGCGTGGCAGCTCAGCCGCGCGGGCATCCCCGTGGATTTGCTCGAGGCGCGGCCCGCGGTGCAGTCCCCCGCGCACCAGACCCTGCTGCCGGGAGAGCTCGTCTGCTCCAACTCGCTGCGATCTGACGCGCCCGAGAGCGCGCCGGGGCAGCTCAAGGCGGAGCTGCGCAGGTCGGACTCCCTCATCCTGCGGGCTGCCGACGCCACGCGCGTGCCCGCTGGCGGGGCGCTGGCCGTGGACCGGACCGCGTTCGCCTGGCGCGTCACGGCCGAGCTGCTCCGGCTGCCGAACCTGCGCCTGCGCCGCCACGCCGTGGACGACCTGCCGAGCGGGCCGGTGGTGCTCGCCAGCGGGCCCCTCACCTCGGCGGGCCTCAGCAAGGCCCTGGGACACCTGCTGGGCGCGGGCCTCTACTTCTATGACGCCATCGCCCCGATCATCGACGCCGAGAGCATCGACTGGGAGCGCGCGTATCACGGCGCCAGGCGAGACCCGGGGTGCCAGGACTACGTCAACTGCCCGCTGGATGCCGAGCAGTACCGCCGCCTGGTGCAGGGGCTGCTGACGGGGGAGCAGACCCCGCCCCATCCGTTTGAGGAGCCGCGGTTCTTCGAGGGGTGCCTGCCGGTGGAGGTGATGGCGAGCCGCGGCCCTGATGTGCTGGCGTATGGTCCGCTTCGCCCGGTGGGGCTCGAGGACCCGCGCACAGGCCGCCGGCCCCACGCGGTGGTCCAGCTTCGGGCCGAGGATCCCGCGCGCACCAGCTACAACCTGGTGGGCTTTCAGACACGCTTGACCCAGCCCGAGCAGCGCCGGGTGTTCCGGATGATCCCCGGGCTACAGCGGTGCAGGTTCTTTCGCTTCGGATCCATCCACCGCAACGCCTACATCGACGCGCCGCGGCTGCTGGGCCCGCGGCTGGAGCTACGGGGCGCAGCGCATGTGCGCGCGGCGGGTCAGCTGGCAGGGGTGGAGGGGTACCTGGAGAGCACGGCCATGGGGATGCTGGCGGGCGTTCTGCTCGCCGCGGATCTGCGCGGGGTGGCGCTGGATCCACCCCCCGAGACCACCGCCACGGGGGCGCTGTACCATCACCTGCTGCGCGCGCGCATGCCCGGCGAGCGGTTCGAACCACAGAAGATCAACTTCGGGCTGCTTCCCCCGGCGCCAAAGGGGCCGCGCCGCAAGCGGGAGCGTCGGCGCGCGGTGGTGCAGCGGGCGATGTCTGATTTTGATGGCTGGGCCGACGGGCTTGGGGGCCTCAGTCGCCGGAGCTGACGTCCAGGATCTTCACCTTGAAGTGAATGTCCTTGCCGGCCAGGGGGTGGTTCAGCCGGACCTTGACCTTCTCGTCGTCGACAGCCATCACCGTGAAGTTGATCGGGCTGCCGGACGGGTCCTTGGCCTGGAAATCCGAGCCCTCGGCGATGTCGGCGTCACCCGGGAACTCTGCCCGCGGGATGTCGAGGGTCGGCATGTTCTCCTCGCTGCCGTACGCCTCGGCGGCAGGCACCACGCCCTCCTCCTCCGCGCCCGGCTCCAGCTCCTCGAGCCGGTCCTCCAGTCCGCGGAGCATCTGTCCCGAGCCGTGCACATAATCGATGGGGCCGCGTTCTTCCGAAGACTCCAGGATCTCGCCGTCCTCGAGCTTCAGCTCATACTCCATCTTGACCTTCTTGCCAGACGATATCTTCATCACGCCTCCGCAGATTGGTGAACTAAGCCTAAAGCCTCGGGAGGTGAAAGTCGACAGTCGACGGTGGAGAGCCGACTACCCGCATCAGGGTCGCGCGCCCGCGTCGATCCAGCGGGCGATTCGTCCCAGGGTCGCCCGGTCCAGCGCCGGCCTGTCGGGCGGCATGGGGTATCCGCCGATCCCACCCTGGTTCAGCAGCTTGAGCATCAAGTAGCTCCGCGCGTGATCCCCGGTGTGTACCCGCCGGAGGCTGCTCACCGACGCTGGCTGGTCCACCAGGGCCTGCTGCGCAGCAGCGCCGCCGTCGAGGCGCAACCCCAGCGGGGCGGCCTGTCCCGCGTGGCACCGGACGCAGTGCGCGCTCCAGGTGGACTGCAGGTCTGCCCCGGTGGGCGCCGGCGGCGGGGGGGGTTCGGCGACGCGGATCTGCTCGCCCGTGGTGAAATCCAGGATGTAGCTGCGGGGGAGGGGCGCGCCGTTGAGCCCCCGCACCGCGCTGCTGAAGTGCAGCAGGTAGCGCAGGTTCGGCCGCATGGTGCTGGTGGGGGTGAAGGTGATGGACCGGTCCAGCAGGCTGACCCTGGCGGCGCCGAGGATCTGGTACAGCCCGCTGTAGAGCCGCACGCGCGCGGCGGCCACGGTGGCGGCGTCTGGCGGATGATTGAAGGTCGCCGTCAGGCGGGCGTTGCGGGCCACCCCCACCGCACCGGGCGCTGGCGAGGTGGCGATGATCTCGAAGGTCTGGCTGGCGCTCCCGGGCCGCAGGTCCGGATCATCCTCGTAGCTGCATCCCGCCATGAGCAGCAGGGCAGCCAGGTGCGTGAGGCGGAGCGGCCCCATGGGGGGATCAAGAATCAGCGTATGTCTTGAGCTGGTCCGCCACCGCGTCGGCGTTGACCCCCTTGGGCAGATAGTCCCTGAGGCAATCGGCGATGCAGATCATCATGTCGTCCACCCCCCCGTCCTCCACCAGCTTGAGCAGCAGCGCCTTGGACTCCCGGCTGTCGTCGTCCCTGAGGAAGTCACGCACCATGTCGAGGGTCATGTCTCCATCGAAGTCCAGAATCAGGTGTTCGAGAAGGTAAGCGATGAGCTGGTTCACCTTTGTATCTCCATTGCAGCGCGCCGGCTCAGGGCCGATGAGTGCTGCCGGGAAGGGAGCCGGGGGAATGGCACCCGTGTCTGAGTTCTGAGCTTTGGCAAAATATCTCATCCACGGGCTACTCGCAAGGATTTGTAATGTCACCTATTCTTGACTGTCGACCCCTGCAATGCTAGCGTCTTTCGAAATCTGGATGAGGAGGAGTGCAGGTGAAACGATCCCTCTGGTTCACCCTCATAATGCTGGGTGCCGGAGCGCTATCGGCCTGCGGACCGATTGGGTACCACTACTCGGTATCCCTCAAGGCTGCACAGGCCCTGGCAGAAGCCAAGGCCGCCAACGCCGAGAAGCTTGCTCCCTACGAATACTGGTCAGCCGTCACGTATCTGAAGATGGCTCGCGAGAAGGCCTCCTACGCCGATTACCAGAACGCCTGGGACTATGGCGAACGGTGTGAAGCCGCTGCCCAGAAAGCCAAAAAGCTCGCCTCTGAAAAGGGCGAGGAGGGCCCCGCCGCCCAGCGGGAGACCCACGCACCTACCCAGGTGATCGACGCCTCCGGATCGGGAGGTAAATGATCATGCGATCCACCACCACGAGCGTCCTCGCTGTCGTGCTGCTGGCCGCCGGTCTGGCCCTGCCAGGGTGTGTCGGTCAGGATATCCGCGGCCAGGCGCATGGCGTCGCCGAGATCGTCAAGAACGCCCGTAAGAACGGCGCCTACTACTGTGCTCCCAAGGAGCTGGCCCTGGCCGAGGCGTTTCTTCAGCGCACCCAGGACGAGCTCGACCTGGGCAACTTCATCCCCGCCCGGGACCACATCGGCATGGCGGACGAGAACGCACGGCTGGCGTTCAAGAATTCCCCGCCGGAGAAGTGCGTGCCCAAGGTGGTCCTGCCCGCGGCCAAGCCGAAGCCGAAGCCCAAGATCGGCGACGCTGACGGTGACGGCTGCCTGGACAACGTGGACAAGTGCCCGCAGGAGCCCGAGGACAGGGACGGGTTCCAGGACGACGACTGCTGCCCCGACCCGGACAACGACGGCGACGGCGTGCTCGACACGTCGGACATCTGCCCCAACGTCGCCGAGGACAAGGACGGCTTCCAGGACGCCGATGGTTGTCCGGACCCCGATAACGATCGGGACGGCGTCATCGACAGCATCGACCGCTGCGCCGGCCAGCCCGAGGACAGGGACGGCTACCAGGACGAGGACGGCTGCCCAGACGACGACAATGACAACGACCGCATCCCGGACGTGACCGACAAGTGCCCCATGCAGGCCGAGGACTACGACGGCGATGCAGACACGGACGGCTGCCCCGACCTGTACAAGCTGGTTGTCGTCACTGACAAGAAGATCGAGCTCAAGGAGACGGTCTACTTCGCCACGGCAAAGGCTCGCATCCTGGCGCGCTCCTTCCCGCTGCTCAACGAGGTGGCCAAGGTGCTCAAGGACTACCCGAAGATCCACATCAGGGTCGAGGGGCACACCGACAGCCGCGGCAGCGACCGCTACAACATGAAGCTCTCCCAGCGGCGGGCCGACTCGGTGCGCAAGTACCTGATGGCTCAGGGCATCGACGGAAGTCGTATGGAGTCCGAGGGTCTGGGCGAGACCAGGCCCATCGAGAGCAACCGCACCCGCGCGGGCCGTGCCAAGAACCGGCGCACCGAGATGTTCATTACCAAGCAGTAGTTCGTTCCCGCGTTCTAACAGGAGTATCTCGACGTGGCCCCCTGCCTTGAAACCAGGTTCATCAAGTTCGCTCTTCTCGCTGCACTCCTGGCGTCGCCAGGGGTGGCTTCGGCCCAGGTCTCCCAGGCGGCCAAGGAGCGGATCAGGCTGCTCAACTCCCAGGCCATGGAGCAGTACGACGTCCTCGAATTCGACGCGGCCAAGAAGAAGCTGGAGGAGGCGCTGTCCGAGGCGGCCAAGTACGACCTGGCCGGCGACAAGTCCATGGCGCTGACCCACATCAACCTGGGGGTGGTCTACGGCGCGGGCTTCAACGACAGGCTCAACGCGGTCAAGCACTTCACCGAGGCGCTCAAGCTGAACCCCGAAGCGAGCATCGACGCCATGCGGGCCACGCCGACTCTCGAGGAGATGTTCACCTCGGCCAAGGAGAACGTCCCGCCGCCCAAGAAGAAAGACCTGACCCTGCGCCACAACCCGAAGGACGACGTGCCGGCAGGCCAGGTGGTGACCCTCAAGGCGCTCGCAGGTGAGGACCTGGAGCCGCACCAGGTCGTGCTCGTCTACTGGCTGCAGGGGCGTAAGAAGCGCCAGAAGGTGAAGATGCCCATGGTGAGCCCCAACGTGTACCAGGGGCAGATCCCCGCCAAGCACGTGACCGCCAAGAGCATCTACTACTACATCGAGGCGCGCGACGAGGCTGGCAAGCGGATCCAGGGGCACGGCAACAAGGGCAGCCCCAACATCCTCAGCGTGCGCGGCGGTCGCACGGTCAAGCCGCCCCCGGGCGGCAAGGATCCTGCCAAGGATGACCAGATCCTCTCGATCTACGTCATGGTCGGCGCCGGGTTCGGCGTGGTGCACGGCGGCAACTCGGAGAACACGCACCCGCTCCCCAAGGGCAACGAGAAGCCGTTCGACACGCTGAGCATCGAGACCGGCGGCGCCATCTCGCCGTTCCACGTGGCGCCGGAGGTGACCTACCACATAAACGAGAAGTGGCACATCGGCCTCATGGGCCGGCTCCAGTTCGTCAACGCCATCTCGAGCAAGCCGGCCAACAACCAGGAGCTCATGGCGAGCCGGGTCAGCGTCCTCGGGTTGCTCCGGGCGCGGCGCTTCTTCCTCGACGGCCCGCTGCGGGTCTATGTGGCGTTCGGCGCGGGCGGCGGCCAGATCCGCCACCGCATCGAGCTGGGCAATTACGACCAGCAGCCCAACGGGAGCGACCCGACGCCTGCCGAGAATGATCGCGTGGACGCCCGGGTCGCCCAGTACGTCGCGTTCAACGTGGGCGGCGGGCTGCGGTACATGTTCCACAAGAACATCGGCATCGCGCTCGACCTTTCGGGCCTGGTGCTGGTCCCTGACTTCGCGGCCCACCTCGACGTGAACCTGGGCCCCGTGATCAGCTTCTGACCCTGCCCCTTGCCCTGGCCATTGCTCCGGCCCTCAACCCTGTATCCTCGCCGCGCCACCGATCGTATGATGGGGCGTTCATGAGGACACATCGGTTCAGCTGCCGGGAGGCTGCCGCGCGATGAGCAAGGACAAGAGCACGACCCCTCCTCCTCCTCCGCCGCCGCCGGCCAGGGACGGCACCCGGCCCTTGCCGGGCCGCAAGGAGCGCCGCGGCACCGGTCGAACCACGCCCCCTGAGCTGCCCGAGGAGCTGCGCCGCAAGGAGGTGACGCCCTCACGGCGCAAGCGCCGGCGCGCGCGCACCACCGGGCGAGAGCGGCAGCTCGAGGACGCCCTGCGGCGCGCCTTCGGCGACGGCGATGATCGCGCCGCGCGATCCGCCACAGCGCCGGCGCCTGACGCCGCCGAGGAGGAGACCGCCCCGCGGCGGCGCGCGCCCGAGGTGGAGACGGCCAGCGCCGAAGACACCCCTGATCCGGCTGACCTGACTGAACGCGATCCTCGCGACGAGCGGCTCGAGCTCATCGACTCGCTGGAGCAGCGGTTGACCATCGAGCTGGCCGCTACGCCCGAAGAGCACAACCGGCTCCGCGCGATCCTGATGCACGAGCTGGGGCAGCTGGCCGAGCTCGTGCATGGCGAGCGGGAGGTCTCCCTGGAGCGCTACCAGGAGGCGGTGGCCTGGGATGGCATGTTCCTGCCCGGCCTGCGCGCCCTGGAGCGCCATCGCGCGGTGGAGGAGAGCTGGACCGAGCTGGTGGCCATCCTGCGGGCCGAGACCGACCTCGCCGTGGACGGCTCGAGCCGCGCGGCGCTGATGACGCGCGCCGGGCTCGTGCTGGCGTTCCGCCTGTCCGACACCGACGGCGCGCTCAAAATACTGCGGTCCGCCTTCGCGCTGGATCCCGGGGCGGGCAGCGCCGGCCAGGTGCTGCGCTACCTCTACGCTTCGCTGGAGCGCTGGGAGGATCTGCTGGAGCTGCTCCGGTCCCTTGCGGGGGTGGCAGAGGGCGCGCTGGAGCGCGCCTGGATCCTGCTGGAGATGGCCGAGCTGTGCGACCTGCAGCTCGGACGACCGGAGGATGCGCTGGAGCTGTACGGCAGGGTGCGGGAGCTGAACCCTGGCTGCCGTGCCGCCGTGCTGGCGCTGCTGCGGCTGCAGCAACAGACCGGCCGCTGGCAGGAGCACTGCGACCTGCTGGAGCAGGAGGGCTCGGGAGACCGGCCGGCCGACCGGCGATTCGCCGATCTGTACCGGGCCGCGCGGGTGGCTCAGCTGCGCCTGCAGGACGAGGAGCGCGCCGCGCGGCTGCTGGAGCAGGCGGCCGCCCTGCGCCCGCAGGAGCCCTTGCCGCTGCAGGAGCTGGCGGTGATCTACCAGCGGCTCGGCCGGCACCGGGAGCTTGGCGCCACCCTGGCTCGCCAGCTGGAGTTGATGCAGCACCCGCACGACCGCGCGGCCATTTGCCACCGCATCGGCAGGGTGCTGCAGGACCGGCTCTCTCGCCCCGACGAGGCGATGGACGCCTTCCGTGATGCGCTGGACGCGTTGCCCGGGCACGAGGCCTCCATGCGCGCGCTGGCGGCCCTCATGGAGCAGCGCGGCGAGTGGCAGGAGCTGATCCGGCTGGAGCTCCTGCGCGCCGAGCGCCAGAAGGACGAGGCGGTCCGCGCGGCCGCCTACATGCAGGCCGCGCGCATGTGCGAGAAGCGCCTGGAGGACCGTCGCCAGACCATCGACTTGATGGAGCGGGCGTGGCGTCTGGCCTGGAAGCCCCAGGCGTTCAGGGGGCTCGAGCGGCTCTACCGGCAGGCGGGCCGGTGGGACGCCCTGGTGGACCTCTACCTGGAGCAGGCGGAGCGCACGGAAGACACGGCGCTCGGGTTGAGCCTGCGCCGCGCAGCGGCCCATGTGTGCGAGGAGATGCTGGAGGATCAGGCGAGGGCGCGGGACCTGCTGGAGGCGGTGTTGCAGGCGGGAGACGGCGGCGCGGCGCCCCTGGATCGGCTGGCGTTGATGGACCTGGCGCGGCTCCACGAGCGCTCGGGCAAGGCCGCGCGGCTGTTCGATCTGCTCGGGCAGTGGGCCGACCTGACCGAGGACGCGCAGCTCCGGACGGACCTGCGGCGCCGTCGGGCTCAGCTGCTCGAGGAGGAGCTGGATCAGCCCCAGCGGGCGCTGGCCGCCCACACGGCGCTCCTGGAGCAAGACCCGGGCGATGCTCCCACGCGCCACCGGCTCAAGGTCCTGCACGAGCAGGCGGGCCGCTGGGACATGCTGGTGGAGATGCTCCGCGCCGAGCTGCTCCTGCTGGGCGACCCGGCGGAGAAGGCGCAGGTGTTGGTGCAGATCGGCGCGCTGTGCCGGGACAAGATCGGTGACGCGGACCTGGCCCGCGAGGCGTGGGAGCAGGCCCTGGAGCATGACAGCGCCTGCACGCCGGCGGTGATGGCGCTGGAGGAGCTGCTCAGGGACCAGGGGCGCTGGGATCAGCTGGCAGACCTGATGGAGCGCGGGGCCAACGAGGCCGTGGATCCCGGGCTCGCCGCGGCCCGCCTGTGCGCCACCGCCGAGGTCTGTGAGGAGCACCTGGCAGATCGGCCGCGCGCGCGCAAGCTGTACGCCAGGGCGGTGAAGGTGAGCCCGCCTTTCCCGCCGGCCATGGCAGGCCTGGAGCGCTCCATGCGGGGCGAGCAAGACACCGCCGGGCTGGATCAGTTCTACCGCCGCGCGGCCGAGGCGGCGGAGCACCCGGGCACCCGCCTGCGCGCGCTCCACCGGCTGAGCGCCTTGCGGGCCGGCGAGGGCGAAGACCTGAGCGGCGGGCGGGAGGCGCTGGAGTTGGGGCTGGCCGGGGCGGCCGAGGACCTGGACGCGCTGATGGCGCTGAGCCGGCTTCACCGGCGCGCCGGGGCGGCCGGGGCGCTCTCCGACGTGCTGGGGAAGGTGGCCCGGTGCGCCGACGACCCGGCGCTGGAGCTGGCTGCCCTGCGAGAGCGGGCCATCGCCGAGGAGGTGCACGGCGGCTCACCGGAGACCCTGGTGGAGATCAACCGCCGCATCCTGCTGGCCGCGCCCGGGGACCAGATCGCCCTGGCGGTGCTCGACCGGCGCGCCTTCGAGGAGCGGGACGAGCCGGCCCTCATCGCGCTGGCCCAGCGCCGCCTGGAGGCCGGCGGCGACGAGTTCTGGATCGCCTCCCTGTGTGTACGCGGGGCGCTGCTGCTGTTCGCCATCGGGGCCACCGAGCGCGCCGCCGAGATTCTGCGCGAGGGGCTCTCCACCAGCCCCGGCTACCTGCCGGCGCTGCTGCTGCTGCGCGCCCTGGCGGCGCAGCTCCAGTGGACCGAGGAGGAGATCGACCTGCTGCTGCGCGAGGGCGAGCTGGGCAACGAGCGCGCCCTGGCCCACGAGGCCCTGCTGCGCGCCGGCGACATGCTGGTGGAGCAGTTCGAGGACCTGGCCCGGGCGCGCGGCGCATGGGAGCAGGTCTTCACCGAGGATCCCGGCAGCACCGAGGCGTACGCCCGGCTGCGAGAGATGATGCGCGGCAGCGAGGAGTGGCGCCCGCTGGCCGGCCTCATGCGGCGGCGCATCCAGGCGGTGGAGCCGGCGGAGCGGCCGCCCCTGCTGCTGGAGCTGTGCGGCCTGTGGCGCGACCACCTGCTCGACCCCACCGCCGCCGCCGACGCGCTGGTGCAGCTGCTGGAGCTGGAGCCGGAGCACCGGGAGGCCCTGACCGAGGCGGCCGACCTGGCCCGCGCGCTCCGTCGCTGGAGCGATGCGGACGGCTACCTGGCGAACCTGGCCGAGGCCTGCCGGGATGACCCCGCGGCGCGCCGGCGGGCCATGCTGGACCGGGCGGCCCTGCTGGACGAGCGCCTGCGGCAGGTGGACCTTGCCCTCGACGTGCTGCAGGAGCTGCTGGCCGAGCGCCCTGGCGACCGGGACGCGCTGACCGCCTGCGCGGCCATCTTCCAGCGCCGGCGCCAGTGGGACCGGCTGGCGCAGGTGCTCGAGGAGCTGGTGCGTTCTGCCGCGGGGGGCGAGCGCGTCCGGCACCTGGTGGCGCTGGCTGACATCTTCCACGGACCGCAGAAAGATTCGGCGCGCTCCTCGGGGGCCCTGCGCAGGGCGGCGGCAACTTGTCTGGAGAGCGGCGAGGGGTGCGAGGACATCGTCCAGCACTTCGAGCGGCGGGAGGATTTCGCCGGGCTCGCCAGCTTCCTGGCCGAGACCCTCGAGGGGGTCGCCGTGGGCACGGCGGGGGCCCGGGCCATGCGCCAGGCAATGGCCCGCACCCTGGCCGAGCGGCTGGGGCAGGTGGACCGCGCCGAGCTGGAGCTGAGCCAGGCGCTGGATACCGCGCCGGACGACATGGCGCTGCGGCTGGACCTGGCGGCGCTGCTCACCGGGTCTGGCAAGCTGGGAGAGGCGACCACCCACTTCATGGAGGCGCTCAAGCGGGACGCCTTCGAGGTGGAGATCTACCGCGGCATGTTCAGCCTGTGGCAGGCCAGGGGGGACAACTCTCGGGCCGCCGGCGCCGCGCAGACCGTGTGCGCGCTGGCCGGCGGCGACGAGGCCGAGCAGGCCGCGGCCAAGGCGGCGCTGCGGGATCTGGAAGAACGCCTGGCCGCGAACCAGGGGCCGGGCGAGGAGCCAGGCGATCTGCTCCACTTGCTGGCCCACCCCGATGAGCCTGATCTGCTGCGCGAGATGTTCGCCATCCTGGGCGACGCGGTGCCTGCCATCTACCCGGATCAGGTGGAGCGGATGGAGAAGGCTGCATCCCGGGAGGGAGCCCTGACCCGGCTCCCCCGGGGGGATGGCCTGGTCGTGATGTGCAAATCACTGGCCCGGGCCATGGGGATCCAGCTCAAGGAGGTGTGCGGGGGGGCGCTGCCCGGCGGGCAGCTGGCCATGGCCCTGGCGGGCAAGCCCTGGCGGTTGGTGCTGGACAGCCGCCGGTGTCCGTCGTTGCCACCGGCGCGGGTGAGGTTCGCCGTGGGGCGCGCCCTGGCCCGGGGCCACACCAGGACCCTCTATCTGGATCTGCTCACGCCGGGCGAGGTGGGGCTGCTGCTCAGCGCGGTGGCGGAGTACTTTCAGCGTGGCCACGCCGGAACTCTCCCTGACGGCCCCGCGGTGCAGGAGCTGTCCCGGGTGGTGGGCAGGGCCCTGCCGCGAAAGGCGAGGCGGCAGCTCGAGGGGCCGGCGCGGGCCTACGCGGCCTCGCGTCCCGCGGATCCGGCGGCATGGGCCCGGGGCGCGCGCTGGACCGCCGACCGCGTGGGGCTGGTGGTGAGCGGCGAGGTCGGCGCGGCCTACCTGACCCTGGACGAGGAGCGCCAGGGGCGCGAGAGCCTGGCACAGCTGCTCCGGTTCGCGGTGAGCCCCCACCTTTACGAGGCCCGCCGGCGCCTGGCGCTTGACGAGTAGCCCGTGGCCCATCGGGCCTTGTGACCGGCCCGCGGGCGTGACAGAACAACAACGAGGGATCCCATGGACACCAAGACCTTCGTCAGCAGCTACCTCACCGAGCTCCAGCAATGCCTGGACCAGCTGGATCCGGAGCAAGTGGAGCAGGCCGCCGTGGTGTTGCGTCGGGCGCTGGATCGTGACGCCGCGGTGTTCGTGGTGGGCAACGGCGGCTCGGCGGCCACGGCCACCCACATCGCCTCCGACCTGAGCCGGGCGCGGTGCGGCAGCGGGCAGCCAGGGCTGCGCGCCGTGAGCCTGAGCGACAACACCGCCGCCTTCTCGGCCATGGCCAACGACACGGGCTACGAGGGCGCCTTCGCCGAGATGCTGGCGCTGCAGGCCCGCCGCGGTGATGTGGTCATCGCCATCAGCGGATCGGGCAACTCGCCCAACGTGACCCGCGCGGTGGAGGTGGCCCGAGACAAGGGCGCCGTCACCGTGGGGCTCATCGGCTTCGGCGGCGGCGAGCTCGGGCAAAAGGTGGACCACCAGATCACGGTGAGCTCGCGTCACTACGGGGCGGTAGAGGATCTGCACCTCTGCCTCGGCCACATGCTCGCAATGCTCCTGGCCGGAGAGGAGCGGATCAACAACCCGGATCTGCGGCCAAAGTCCTCGCTGTAGCGAGCGCAGCGAGCGAACGCCAGCGACCGAAGGTCGCCAACGTCGCGAATCTCTTCTTGACTTCCAATCCGCTTTCCCTAAACTACCTCCGCTCCGCGAGGTGCGCGGCGTTGGAAAATGAAGTTTAATATCAAAGACATATCCCCCGAGGGGCGCCAGGTCTCCCGCCAGTACGACGCGGGGGAGGTGCGCAGGATGCTGATCCAGTCGGAGCTGCAGCCGCTGGATCGCCCGTGCGAGCTGATGGTCGAGCTGTTCATGATCAAGAGCGGGGACGCCATCCATGTCCAGGGGACCGCGAGTGGATCTTTCTGGCTCGCCTGCGGTCGCTGCCTGGGGCCCAGCGAGGTCACCTTCGACGACGCCAAGGTGCGAATGACCTTCCTGCCGCCACCCACCGAGGTGGAGCAGGAGCTGGAGCTCGATCTGGATGATCTGGACACAGCGGCCCACGACGGTGTAGAGGTGGACCTGGAGCCGCTGCTGCGGGAGCAGCTGGTGTTGGCGATCCCGATCAAGCCGGTGTGCAGCGAGCAGTGCAAGGGGATCTGCCCCACCTGCGGCGCTGACCTGAACAGGTCCGATTGCGGCTGCCAGGAAGAGCCAGCGGAGGAGAGCCCGTGGAAGCGGGCGATAATGAAGCTTCAAGAGGAGACCGGGGGGAAGAACTAGTTCTGAACTTATCGGTCGGGACTAACCGGTAGTCCCGAGCCACCGCAGCATGGATAGAAGGAGCAGGTAAGAGATGGCCGTCCCACAGAAACGTCAGTCCAAGACCCGGCGCAACAAGCGCCGCGCAAACCACGATCGCATGTCCGCTCCGGCGGTGGTGAACTGCCCGGAATGCTCCGAGCCCAAGCAGCCGCACCGCGTCTGCCCCAACTGCGGCACCTACGCGGGCCGGCAGGTCTTCGAGACCGAAGAGGAGTAGTCCCCCTGCTCCGTACCAGAGGGGCCGCGGCGCACCAGCGGGAGAGATGAGGTCCGCGCTGGCGCGCCGGATGGACCGGTGCGCGCCCCTGCCTCCCCCCGACGCCGTAATCACACTCGCGGGGTCTCCCATCGGCCCCTGCTCCAGGAGGGACCGATGAGCGACTCAGAACAGCAGACCGGAGAGCTGGACGGGCGCATCGCGCTGGTCACCGGCGCGGCCCAGGGGATCGGGCGCGCCATCGCCCTGCGGCTGGCCCAGGCCGGCGCGCGGGTCGCCTGCTGCGATCTGGCCGAGCAGGCGCCTGACCTGCTGGCCGAGCTGGGCCCCGAGGCCGCTTACTTCTGCTGCGATGTCAGCGATGCCGACCAGGTGGAGGCCACTGTCGACGCGGTGGCGGAGCAGCTCGGCAAGCTGCACATCCTGGTGAACAACGCGGGCATCGCCATCGACGGGCTGCTGCTGCTGGCCAGGCCGGAGGAGTGGCGCAAGGTGATGGCGGTGAACCTGGACGGCGCCTTCAACTTCACCCGATCCGCGGCGCGGTACCTGCTGCGGGCGCGCAAGGCGGGGCGGGTGGTCAACGTCTCGTCGGTGGTGGGCGAGACGGGCAGCGCGGGGCAGGCGGCGTACTGCGCGTCCAAGGCCGGGCTCCTGGGGCTGACCCGCAGCCTGGCGCGGGAGTTCGCCCCCCGCGGCGTGACCGTCAACGCGGTGAGCCCGGGCTACATCCAGACCCCCATGACCGAGGCGTACGCTGACACCGAGCGCGGCGCGGAGCTGCTGGCGGCCATCCCCCTCGGGCGCATCGGCGAACCCGAAGAGGTGGCCGAGACGGTGCGGTTCCTCTGCTCCCCTGGGGCGGGGTATATTACCGGGCAGGTGCTGCGCATCAACGGCGGCCTGTATATCTGACCTTCAGGGCCCTGGCGCGGGGAGGACCCATCCATGAGCGAGCTAATCATCCGCTGGACCCGGGAGGTCATCGCCGAGCAGCTCGGGCTGCAGGCTGACGGCGTCGCGCCAGACGCCAGGCTGCGGGAAGATCTGAAGGCTGACTCCATGGCGGTGATGGAGTTCCTGCTGCAGCTCGAGGAGGTCTTCGACGTCATCTTCGAGGACGAGGAGATGGCCGGCTTCAGCTCGGTGCAGGATATCGTGGACTACATCGCCGCCCGCAGCTGACCCGTCCCATTTTCTATGCTCGAAGCTGCGCGCGCCGGGAGGGGCAAAGGCCCCCCCGCGGCGTACGGAGCGGGCCGCGCGTGGCGTACTCGTACCCGTAGCCCCGGGCCCGGACTCTGTGCTATGAAGGTCCTCGGCCGGGCCAAGACGGCCCTGCGGCCGCGGAGGAGCCATGAGCGAAAAGAAGATCGTGGTGGGTAGTGATCACGGCGGGCTGGAGATGAAAAAGGACCTGGCCCAGCAGCTCAAGTCGTGGGGCTGGACGGTGGAAGATTGTGGGTGCAACTCCCCGCAGTCAGTGGACTATCCAGATTTCGGTCTGGCCGTGGCGCGCAAGGTGGCCGCGGGCGACGCCGAGCTCGGGTTGCTGGTGTGCGGCACCGGTATCGGCATCTCCATCGCCGCCAACAAGGTCAAGGGGATCCGGGCCGCGCTGTGCAGCGACACCTTCAGCGCCGAGATGGCCCGCCGGCACAACGACGCCAACATCATCTGCCTCGGGGGCCGCGTCATCGGGCCCGAGCTGGCCCGGGCTATCCTGGCCGCGTTCCTCAAGGCATCCTACGAAGGCGGCCGCCACCAGCGGCGCCTGGACAAGATCGCCGCCGCCGAGTAGCGGCGCGGGAGCTGGACCACCACCGCCATGAAGTGCCCTTACTGCCAGGACACGGACAACAAGGTCATCGACTCGCGGGAGTCGCACGACGGCGCGGTGATCCGCCGCCGCCGCCACTGCGATGCCTGCGACCGCCGGTTCACCACCTACGAGCGGGTGGAGGAGAACTTGCCCATGGTGGCCAAGAAGGACGGCCGCCGCGAGGAGTTCAACCGCGACAAGCTGCTGCGCGGCATCAAGCGGGCCTGCGAGAAGCGGCCGGTGTCGGCGAGCCGGATCGAGGAGATCGTCAACGGCCTGGAGCGCGAGCTGGCCGGGGAGGGTGACCGCGAGGTGAACGCCTCGTACATCGGCGAGCGCGTGATGGAGCTGCTGCGGCAGGAGGACGGCGTGGCGTACGTACGGTTCGCGTCGGTGTACCGCCGGTTCCGCGACGTGGCCGAGTTCAAGAAGGAGCTCGAGCACCTGCTGCGGGATCTGGGAGGCGGCCGGTAATGGGGCGCGCTCCCGCCAGCGCTGACGAGCGGTTCATGGCCGAGGCCCTGCGGCTGGCGGCCAGGGCGCGTGGGCGCACCAGCCCCAACCCGCTGGTGGGGTCGGTCATCGTCAAGGGCGGCGAGGTGGTGGGCCGCGGGTACCACCGGCGCGCGGGCACCGAGCACGGCGAGGTGGCGGCCATCGGGGACGCGGGCGAGCGCGCCCAGGGGGCCGACCTGTACGTCAACCTGGAGCCGTGCAACCACCGCGGCCGCACCGGCCCGTGCGCGCGCGCCATCGTCGAGGCCGGGGTGGCGCGGGTGGTGGTGGGCATGAAGGACCCGAACCCGCTGGTCAACGGCAAGGGGATCCGCGCGCTGAGGCGCAAGGGGATCAGCGTGGTCACCGGCGTGCTGGAGCGCCAGAGCCGCGAGCTCAACGAGGCGTTCCTGCGCTACATCGACGCCGGGCTGCCCCTGGTGACGCTCAAGGCGGCCCTCACCCTGGACGGGCGGGTGGCTTGCCGCGGCGGCGACGCGAAGTGGGTGACCGGCCCCGAGGCGCTGCGAGCCGGCCACCGCATGCGCGACCGCAACGACGCCATCATGGTGGGGGTGGGCACCATCCTGGCCGATGACGCGACGCTCACTTGCCGCGGAGTGCGCGGGGGACGCGACCCGATGCGCGTGGTGGTGGACAGCAAGCTGCGCACCCCGCCGGACGCGAAGGTGGTGCAGGCGGCGCACGGCTCGTCGGCGCCGACCCTCGTGGTGGGGGTGCAGGGCGCGCCCAGGAAGCGCGCGGCCGCGCTGCGGGCCGCGGGCGCCGAGGTGATCCAGGTCCCGGCGGCGCGCGGGCCCAGGGGCCGCCACCAGGTGGCGCTGGAGCCGATGCTGCGGGCCCTGGCGGAGCGGGAGGTGCTCACCGTGATGCTGGAGGGAGGGCCGCGGCTGTCGGGCGGCCTGTGGCGCGAGGGGCTGATCCAGCGGGTGGTGGCGTATGTCGCGCCCAAGGTCCTGGGGGACCCCGCCGCGCTGCCCATGATGGCCGCGGGCGAGGTGCCGCTCATGGCCGGGGCGACGGAGCTGCTCGACGTGCAGGTTCGTCGGCTGGGCAGGGACGTGATGATCGCGGGCCGGGTGCCCGGCGCCAGCGGAGAGGAGGCCTGATGTTCACGGGGCTGATCCAGGACGTGGGCGTGGTCAGGGCGGTGCTGCCCGACGGGGGCTCGGTGCACCTGCACCTGGAGACGACGCTGACGCCGCTGCTGGCCGACGGCGACAGCCTGGCCACCAACGGCGTCTGCCTGACGATCACGGGCACCCGGGGGGACATCGCCGTGGCCACCGCGGTGCCCGAGACCCTGGACCGCACCAACCTGGGCGAGCAGACCCCCGGCAGCCGGGTGAACCTGGAGCCTGCCATGCGCCTCGGCGACAGGCTGGGCGGGCACCTGGTCCAGGGCCACGTGGACGGCACCGGCACCCTGGCGCGGCGCGCCGAGCGCGGCCTCTCCCTGGAGCTGACATTCGCCGCGGGGCCGGAGATTCTGCGCTACGCGGTGCACAAGGGCTCCATCTGTATCGACGGCGTGAGCCTGACCATCGCGGCGCTGGGCGAGGGCGAGCTGACCGTGGCGCTGGTGCCCCACACCCTGGGGCACACCACGCTGCAGGACATGACCCCCGGCCGGCGGGTGAACCTGGAATCGGACCTGCTGGCCAAATATGTTGAGCGGCTGCTCGAGGGTAAGCGGGGAGACCCCGGCGGCGGCGAGACTGATGGCGGACTGAGCGAAGAGCTGCTGCGCAAGCACGGCTTTGCATGAGACTGGAGCGAAGAAGATGAGAAACAGACTGACTGTGCAGCAGGCCATTGAGCAGCTCCGCGAGGGGCGCCAGATCATCCTGGTGGACGACGAGGACCGGGAGAACGAGGGCGACCTCTGCATGGCGGCGGAGAAGGTGACCCCCGAGGACATCAACTTCATGGCCACCCACGGGCGCGGGCTGATCTGCCTCACGCTGACCCAGGCGCGGGCGCGCCTGCTCGGGCTGACCAAGATGACCGAGCGCAACGAGTCGCGCTTCGGCACCAACTTCTACGTCAGCATCGAGGCGCGGGAGGGGGTGACCACGGGCATCTCGGCGGGCGATCGGGCCACCACCATCCAGGCGGCCATCGACCCGGGCGCCGGGAACCAGAGCGTGGTCTCGCCGGGGCATGTGTTCCCCATCTGCGCCCGCAAGGGGGGCGTGCTGGTGCGCTCGGGCCAGACCGAGGGCTCGGTGGACCTGGCGCGCCTGGCCGGGCTGGAGCCGTCGGGGGTGATCTGCGAGATCATGAAGGACGACGGCACCATGGCCCGCATGCCGGACCTGGAGAAGTTCGCCGACGAGCACAACCTCGGCATCCTGACCATCGCCGAGCTGATCGAGTACCGGGTGCAGCGCGAGAGCCTGGTGACCCGCGGGGTCGAGACCGAGGTGGTGCCGGGCGGCACCAAGAAGCCGTTCCGGCTGATCACCTTCCACACCGAGGTGAACCAGGGGCAGTACCTGGCGCTGGTGCACGGCGACATCATGAGCGGCGAGCCGGTGCTGGTGCGCATGCACACCTCGTGCGTGCCGGGCCACGTGTTCGACCTCGGCACCTGCAACTGCGAGCAGAAGAAGCGACGCTCCCTGGAGCTCATCGAGCAAGCGGGCGCGGGCGTGTTCGTCTACATCCACCCGGGGACGATCAACCTGGCGAACCAGGTGCAGCGCTGCGTGCTCGAGGGGCAGGCGCCCGAGGAGCCGGCGGGGGAGGGGATCCCGCCCGAGCTGCGCACCTTCGGCCTCGGAGCCCAGGTGCTGGCGTCCCTCGGGCTGAGCAAGATCCGCCTGATGACCGACAACCCGAAGCGCATCATCGGGCTCAAGAGCTACCACCTCGAGGTGGTGGAGCAGGTCCCGCTCATCGACTGAGCGCGACCCCCGGAAGCGACAAATCTAATTCACGGAGCGAGAGTCATGCCCAAGATCGTTGAAGGTAACCTCACCGCCGGGGGCCTGCGCCTGGCCATCGTCAACAGCCGGTTCAACAGCTTCATCACCGACCGCCTGCAGGAAGGGGCCATGGACGCCATCCTGCGCCACGGCGGCTCCGAGGACGCGGTGACGGTGTACCGCACGCCCGGCGCTTTCGAGATCCCGGCGGTGGTGCGCCAGGTGGCCCTGAGCGACAACTTCGACGCGGTGATCTGTCTCGGCGCGGTGATCCGCGGCTCCACGCCGCACTTCGACTACATCGCGGGCGAGGTGACCAAGGGCATCGCCGCGGTGCAGCTCGAGGCGAAGGTGCCCATCAGCTACGGGGTCATCACGCCGGACACCATCGAGCAGGCCATCGAGCGCGCCGGCACCAAGGCGGGCAACAAGGGCTTCGAGGCGGCCGTGGCGGCCATCGAGATGGCCAACCTGTACAAGCAGCTGTAGCGAGATTCGCATGTCCAGAGGTGCTCGCAGGGAGGGTCGCGCAGCGGCGCTCCGATTGCTCTACCAGCTCGACACATGGGGCGAGTTCGCGCCCACGGCGGAGGAGCTCGGCCAGGCGTTCGGGCTGGCCGACGACGCGCTGAAGGAGCAGGGCCGGGCGTTCGCCCTCGACCTGTGCCGCGGCGCATGTCGGCAGCTCGAGCGCATCGACGAGCTGCTGGGCCAGGCGTCACGCAACTGGCGCGTGGCTCGCATGGCGCGGGTGGACCGGTGCATCCTGCGCCTGGCCTGCGGCGAGCTGCTGACCAGCGAGACCCCGCCGCCCGTGATCATCAACGAGGCCGTGGAGCTGGCCAAGGCCTACGGCACCACCGAGAGCGGCGGCTTCGTGCACGGGGTGCTGGCCAAGGTGGTGAAGCTGGTGGAGGAAGAGGCGAAGCGTTGACGCCCCCGGGGGGGATCGCAGACATGACCACCGAGGAGAGACTCGCCGCGCTGCCGCACCCGATGGTGGTGGCGCTTCAGGCCAACACTCTGGAGCGAGCCCTGCGGGAGGCGGCCAGGCAGGAGGCGCTGGCGCCCGAGGAGCGGCAGGTCTTCGACCGGGTGGTGGAGCTGGCGTGGAGCGTCGCCGTGGGCGGCGCGCTGCCGCCGGCGGAGGAGCGCTGGGTTCACCGGGGCAAGCTCAACCGCTGGGGCGGCGCCGGCTCGGACGGCCCCGCCGCAGCGCGCGGCGCGCTGGCGCGCACCTGCACGGTGATGCTGCTCTCGTTGCAGAACCCTCACCGGGCCGCCTCCTACACCCGGCAGGTGGTGCGCGAGTGCGCCGAGGTGTGCTGCGGGGCGCTGCAGGGCGGCGCGCGGCAGGAGGTGCTGGAGGCGGAGTCCGACTGCTACACTATCGGCGTGGATGACCTGCACGAGGTCCGCGACCTGCCCGTGGCGCGGGACATTTTCTGGCACCACCCGCGGGATTATCGCCAGCGCGCCGAGGCCCAGGGCCTCGCGTCTGCGCCTGCCACCGGTGAGCCGGCCTGGCAGGGGCTGTGCGGAGGCCAGCCGGTGCTTGGCGCCAAAAATGGCTCCCATGTCATCGGCCTGGTGAGCCCGGCGCCGGAGGTGCGGGCGGGGGGCGAGCGGCGGGCGGGGGTATGGCGGCTGGACGACAGGCAGCTGGCGCTGGAGGTGGAGGGGGCGGTGGACATGGCCTGGTCTCCGGGTGGCAGCTCGCTGGCGGTGCTGCGGCACCGCCTGGAGCCGCGCCCCGGGGTGCCTCACCATGGCGGCAAGGCGCGCACCGACTGGACCTGGACCCTGGAGCGCCGCGCCTGGCCGGGCGGCGCGCGCGAGGGCGCCGTGGCCGTGGAGATGGGCGACACCTGGCCGGTTGAGCTGCGCTTCATCAAGAAGTACCGCGGGCATGTGATGCGGCTGGATCGTCGCGACGAGGACGGCGCCGCGGTGACCTATGTGTACTGGGACGCGGGGCTCGCCGACCGCGAGGTGCCGCGGCCGGAGATCGACGCCCTGTACCGCGCCCGACCACGGCGGCGCGCCTGAAGAGGCCGGGCTCCGGCACTCTCCTTTTCTTCCATGGACGAACTCGGGTATCGTCGTGGCATGCGACGATCCATCACAATCCCATTGCTGGTCCTGCTGCTGCCTGGCGCGGCGTGGGCCAAAAAGACCATCTCCACCGACACCACCTGGTCCGCCGCCGCCTCGCCAGTGGCGGTGGACGAGGACACCACCGTGGCCAAGGGCGCCACCCTGACCATCCAGCCCGGGGTGAAGGTGGTGCTGGCCGCAGGGGTGAGCCTCACCATCGAGGGGGCGCTGGTTGCCCGGGGCAGCAAGGACAAGCCGATCATCTTCACCGGCAAGGTGGTGGCCGGCGCCCCTGCACGCTGGGGGTCGGTGGCGTTCACCGACAGCTCAACCGACGCCACTTACAAGGACCTGGACGACTATGTCTCCGGCTCCATCCTCGAGCACTGCACGCTGGAGCATGGCACGCGCGCGCTGAAGCTCACCGGCGCATCACCCCACGTGAGCCAGTGCCTGTTTCAGAAGAACAGCTACAAGGTGACCGGCGGCGAGAAGCGCTGCGGGGCGGCCATGCTCATCACCAAGGGCAGCGCCCCGCGGGTGGTGGGCTGCACGTTCAAGGACAACACCGGAGACACCATCTCCGAGGGGGGCGCAATCTTCGCCGAGAAGTCGGCGCCCATCATCCAGGATTGCACCTTCAGCGGCAACAAGTCGGCCTACGGGGGGGCGGTGACCACCTACAACACCTACTCGCCCATGGTGGGCAACACCTTCGACAAGAACAACTCCACCTGGGATGGCGGCGCGGTGTCGCTGCTCTCGTCGTCCCAGGCGTTCCTCAACAACAAGGTCACCAACAACTTCGCCACCGCTGACGGCGGCGGGGTGCACGTGTGCGTCACCTGCTACCCCCACGCCACGCCGTTCTTCATGGACAACACCATCACCGGCAACAAGAACACCCTGTTCATCGGCGCCGCCGGCTTCGGCGCGGCATACCTGCGCGCCTTCGCCCACAACAACGTGCACGGCAACACCCGCACCGGCAGCGCCAGCGACTTCTCCTGGCACAACGAGGTGGCCGAGGGGTACCCGTCCTGGATCAACGCGCCGAAGATCCCGAACAACTGGTGGGGCACCACCGACACCAAGAAGATCGACGACTCCATCGCCGACGGAAACGACTCGGCCAAGGTGGGCAAGGTGGACTACCTGCCGGTGCGCACGGCGCCGGTGACGACGCCGGAGACGCGGGTCACCATCACCACGGAGAAGCTGAACTACAAGCAGGCCGGCGAGCAGATGCCGCTGTACTTGACCCTGTACAACCCGGGCGAGGCCCGGGAGGTGGAGCTGATGATCATGATCAGCTACGGGCCCGACGGGCCGCCGGTGGCGTACCGGGGCAAGCTGGACTTCCCCGGGGCCACGGCCCGGGGGGCGCGCTGGGTGCTCAAGCTGCCGAAGAACTCGGCCTACTTCAGCAAGCTGATGGCGCCGTCTTACGCGGCCACCGCCGAGCTCAAGGAGGGGGCCTGGCACGCGGCGATCTTCGACGCCAAGACCCGCAAGCGGGTGGGGGACGTCAGCAGCATCCGGTTCCAGCTGGGAGGTAAGAAATGAGGCGCGCGACTTTGGTGTTGGCCATGGCCGTCACGACCCTGATGGGGAGCTGCGGCGATGAAGAGCAGAGCCCGTGCGCGTCCCAGGGGCAGCTGGTCCCGGGGCAGGGCGTCGGAGCCGGCGGTACCTCAATCTGCGTGGGCCAGGGCGGCACCGCCCTGGACACCGCCCTCGGCGCGCCCTCGGTGACCCTCGACATGGGCCAGGTGGGCCAGC
Organism: uncultured Myxococcales bacterium; assembly: GCA_964511535.1. Classification (GTDB taxonomy): domain Bacteria; phylum Myxococcota_A; class Polyangia; family CAZCFB01; genus CAZCFB01. The sequence continues at coordinate 56,094 of CAZEFW010000024.1, forward strand.
GGGTGGTCTACGAAAAGCTGAACCTGGCGCTGCTCTACTCCGGCAAGGGCACCGGGCGCGCGGTGCGGGCCATCTACCTCGGCCCCGCGTCCACGCTCAAGACCGCCGGCGGCGTGGGCATCGGCAGCACCGAGGCGCAGGTCAAGGCCGCCCTCGGCGCGCCGGCCAAGGACCCGTTCATCGGCGCGCTCTGGTACCCGCAGCTCGGCATCACCCTGCAGCTCGAGGCAGGCAAGGTGGCCACCATCATGGTCACCTCCCCGGATCGAGCGCCCTGATCCGAGCCCTGCTCATGGCCGCGCTGCTGGTGGGGTGCAGCGATCCGGTGGCGGGGACCGCCGACTCGGGGGCCGCCTGCCCCGACGGCGGGACCTACCCGTGCGGCCCGTACGGCACGGCGCTTGGCCAGGTGGCGGCGGAGCTCTCATTCTCCGGCTTCATGGACGCCGGCCACCTGTGCGAGGCGCCCGCCGCCCAGCAGGCCGACCTGACCGCGTTGCGGAAAGTCTCCTTTGCCGACTGGTACGGGGCTGCCGCCACCTGCGCGGCTGGGAGCGCACCGCGGCTGCTGTGGATCAACACCGCCGCGGGGTGGTGCCCGGCCTGCTCCGCCGAGGCGCTGGACATCCAGGCCTCCATCAACAGCGGCGCCCTGGACCCCCGGGTCGCCGTGCTGTCGGTGGTGTTCGAGACCAAGGCTAAGGGGCAGCCCGCGGACGCGGCGTTCCTCAAGCTTTGGGCCTCGACCTACAAGATCCAGAGCCCGGTGGTGATGGACCCCTCGTTCGCCATGGGCGCCTTCTACAGCGCCACCGAGACGCCCTTCAACATGCTGCTCGATCTGAGCGACATGACCGTCATCTACCGACGGACCGGCAGCAACCTCACGGGGCTCAAGGCGGCCATCGCGGCCGCGCTCAAGTGACCGCTCCGGCGCCTGCGTCGGAGCAAGAGCGCGGTTGACAGTGAAACGATCACGGTCAAGATTGCCGCAGATGAGGAAGCTACCCGGAATCGTCACCCTGGCCGCCGCCCTGCTGCTCGTGACGGGCTGCAAGGAGAAGCGCGAGGCGCCGTCGGCGCCGTCGTCGGCGAAGGCAGCAGCGCCGGCGTCAGCCAGCGCGGCGGCGGAGGGCAAGGGCAACGGAAAGAGCGCGGGCCCGAAGACCTCCAGGCGTCACGCGGTTCGTTCGCTGTACACCGAGGCGAGCCGGGCCGAGCTCGACGCCGGCGGGCTGCTCATCGACCTGGGCAGCCCGGACCAGCACAAGTACACCCTGTCGGGCGTCAACAAGGAGTGGGGCGAGGCGGCCCGGGATGGGCAGACCACATACCTCGCGCCGGCCCCCAGCGGGCAGCTGACAGTTCACCTGCGCGAGCCTGCCGCCAATCGGCTGTTGGTGCGCGCGCGGGGTGCCAGGGGGCCGGGCATCCTGGCGGTCAAGGTTGACGGTAAGCAGGCCGGCGAGGTGAAGGTCCCCGCGGCCTGGGCCTGGGTCGCCGCGCCGCTGAAAGAGCGCCTGAGCGCCGGGCGCCACACCATCGAGCTGATCCAGAGCGGCCAGGCCGGCGGCAGGCTGCAGTACGACAAGGTCTGGCTGCCCCGCAGCGAGGACGCCACCGCCCCGCCGCCGGCGCGCAAGGTGGCGGCGCGGAACCATGGCGAGCCCATGAGATCTCTGGTGGGCGATGCGCCCCGGGCGTTGAGCTACTACCTGGACCTGCCCGCCAGGGGCGCCCTGAGCTTCAAGTACGCCGCCGACGGCGCCACCACCTTCGAGGTGTGGGTCACGGTGGACGGCGCCGATCCGGTCAAGGCCTTCTCGGCAGAGGGCGGCAAGGCGTGGGCCCCGGGCAAGGCCGACCTGTCAGCTTTCGGCGGGAAGCTGGCCCGGGTCGATCTGGTGACCCGCTCGGGCGCCGGCAAGCCAGCGCGGGCGTCCTGGGGCGAGCCTGCCGTCACGGTGCCGGGGCCGCGGCCGGCCATGCCGCCGGTGCCGCGGGACAAGGCCCCTCGCAACCTGCTCCACTTCGTGGTGGACGCCGGCCGCCAGGACGCTTACGCCGCGTTCGACCCCGCGTCGAAGGTCAAGTCACCGGCCGTCTCCCGGCTGGCTCGTCAGGGGGTCCGGTTCCTCAACGCCTACAACAACGCCACGTGGACTCTGCCGTCGGTGTTCACCATTTTCAGCAGCCGCTACCCCCATGACCTGGCGGACGAGGGGCAGCTGAACAAGATCCCCGACGACGCGCCGCTGATGCCGGAGCACCTGAAGAAGCATGGGTTCGCCACGGGCGCGTTCTCGGCCAACAGCTTCATCTCCAGGCCGTTCGGCCTGCACCGGGGCTGGGACCGGCTGGAGACCCGCATCATCGACCACGAGCCCGCCGACGCCGAGGAGCTGATCCGGTTGGCCAGCGAGTGGCTCGAGAGCGAGGACCGCGACGACGGGCGGTTCTATCTCTACATCCACATCATGGAGCCCCACGGCCCGTACCGGTACCACGACAAGACCACGCCCGACTACATGTCGGGCAAGTACCGCGGCAAGCTGGGCAAGAAGTTCACCAACGAGCAGGTGGAGAAGGTGCAGGACCGGGAGCTGAAGCTCGCGTCCCCGGACCGGCGCTACGTCACCTCCCTTTATCGGGGCGAGGTGGCCCACGGGGACATCTGGCTCGGCAAGCTGCTGCAGCGGCTGGAGCAGCTCAAGCTGCTGGAGGACACCCTGGTGGTGTTCTCCAACGACCACGGCGAGGAGGTGTGGGATCGGGGCATCCTGGGCCACGGGCACACCACCAAGGAGGAGGTGATCCGCACGCCGCTGGTGCTGCGCTACCCCCGGCTGCTCAAGGCGGGCCAGGTGGTCAAGCGCCCGGTGGAGACGGTGGACCTGGCGCCCACCCTGCTGGAGCTGCTCGGCGTGCCGCCCATGCGCGGCTCTCACGGCGTGTCGCTGCGCAACACCCTGTACGGCGCCCCGGGCGCGCCGTTCCGCTACGCGTTTTTGCACGCGGAGCACTGGGTGGTGCGCCTGGGCGACTACAAGATCGAGCAGGGGCGCGAGGTCGCCGAGCTGTTCAACCTGGCCACCGACCCGGGCGAGCGGAAGAACCTGCTGGCGACCCACCTGGTGGCGCGCCGGGCATGTGAGGTGATGCTGGGCGAGTCCATGGCCGTGCCCCGCAAGGCGACCCGCCTGACCGGCGTGACCGGCCATCGGGGCCCCGCCGCCCAGCCGGCTGAGATCGACTCAAAGCTGCGCAAGCAGCTCAAGGCGCTGGGGTACATCGAGGAGTAGGGTGGAGGCAGGCGCCGCGGTGACCGGCGGCGCTACCGGTAGGGGTTTGACGACGCGTCCAGGGCCAGGCCGGCCAGGAAATGTCGCGTGGCCGCGCCGAGCCACCGGGCCTGCTCCTCGGTCTTGACCAGGCACCTGATGGCCGCCTCGTCGCTCATGAGCACCACGCGGTTGTGCAGGGTGGTGCAGACCCGCACCGCCTCCAGGCCGAGCAGCCGCACCTGCGTGGGCCGCTGGCGCGAGGCGCGGAAGGTCACCTCCTCCGCGTCCAGCCGCAGCCGGTTGGGCGGGCGGCTCAGCAGCATGTACAGGCCAGGGCCCAGGAGCGCCACGGCCCCGGCCGCGGTGGCCAGGTGGCCGGGGTAGGGCAGCAGCCCGGTCCCGAGGAACACCGCCGCGAGCAGGGTCAGAAAGCCGCCCAGAAACAGCGCGAGGAAGCTCCACGGATCCACCCCGCGCCAGCAGACCTCGAGGGCCCCGGCGTCCCTGCTCACCTCGAGCCCCGCCGGGGCCGGGCCGGGGTCAGCCGGGGGGTGCTCCTGCCGGGAGAGCTGCCACAGCAGCGGGCGGTCCAGCTCGGCCGGCGTGCGCATCTCCAGGGCCTCGCCCGACAGGTCCATCACCGGCACCTGGAGCTGCCGCGACAGCTGCTCAGCCGCGCGCCACATGGCCAGCTCGTCGCCGTGGTCGGCCACCAGCTCGGTGTGGCCCGTGATCAGCTGTGTGAGCTGCTGCAGATCCCGGCGCATGGCTGACACCTGCTGCGCGGCCGCGGCGGCGGCCTGGTCCGCGGCCGCCTGCTGCAGGGCCTGGTGCATGGCGTCGAGCTGGGCCATGGCGCCGGCGTCCTGCAGGTCCGTCACCAGCTGGAGCTGGTGGCGCAGGGTCTCGGTGGTGCCGTTCTTCGTGCGCTGGGTGTGCACGTAGCAGGACAGCTGCACTGCCACCAGCTCGTCGAACGAGAGCTGTCCATGGTGGGGCAAGCTCACCGTCCTGGCGCGAGGATCCACCGTGACGTGGCTGTTGTTGAGCCGCCAGAACAGCAGGCCCACCAGGGCGAACACCGCCGCTGTCACACCCACCACCACGCCGAACGCGCCCAGCAGCGGCGTGGCGCGCCAGCCGAGCGGGCCCAGCAGCAGCCCCACCAGGGTCAGGCCAGCCCCCCAGCGGGTGAAGCCGCGGCCCACCCGGCGGTAGTCATCTCTCAGGAAGATGACGAGCCGGCCGTCCTGTTGCTCTGCCGGGGGTGCTGGAGACATGGGCGGGAGTATAGCCCGGGCTCCGGCCGGGGCCCGGGATCCCACTGGCATGGCGGTAATTATCTACTACTATTTTAGTTAGCTCAGGCTTATCGCCGGGGAATCGCCCCGGAGAGGAATGGCGCGCGACGCACCGTGGAGACTATGGCGATGCTGAAGGATCCACTCATCGGCGAGGTGCTGCACGACAGCCACCGGATCATCCGGCGCATCGGTACCGGCGGCATGGGCACCGTGTACGAGGCGAAGCATGTCCACCTGGGCAAGCGGTTCGCGGTCAAGGTCTTGCATCCGCAGCGCGCCGAGGAGGCGGACATCTTCGCTCGCTTCAGGCAGGAGGCGCTCATCGCCTCGAGCCTGGGGCACCCGAACATCGTGTCGGTGGTGGACTTCTACTTCCACCACGACGGGCGGCCTTGCATGGTGATGGAGTACCTGGAGGGGGAGGACCTGGGGGTGCGGCTGCGGGAGGTCACCAGGCTGGCGCCGGCGGACGTGGCCCAGATGGTCAGCCAGGTGGGCAGCGCGCTGCAGGCCGTGCACGACCGGGGCATCGTCCACAGGGACATGAAGCCGGGCAACATCTTCTTGCTGGCCGACGACGAGCAGCAGGGCGAGCAGGTCAAGGTGCTCGACTTCGGCATCTCCAAGATCCGCGACCCCCAGGACGACGTGACCCAGCAGGACCTGACCCACGATCGCATGATCCTGGGGACGCCCCACTACATGTCGCCGGAGCAGTGTCTCGGAGGGGTCGGGGACGTGGACCACCGCACCGACACCTTCGCCCTGGGGACCATCAGCTATTACGCGCTGAGCGGCAAGCTGCCCTTCAGCGCGCCGAGCATGCCCGGGGTGCTGCTCAAGATAAGCACCATCGAGCCCGAGCCGATCACCGACCTGGTGCCGGAGCTGCCCGGGCGGGTGCAGGCGGTGCTGTCCCGGGCCATGGCCAAGGGGCGCGAGGCGCGCTACCAGCGGGTGGACCTCTTCGCTCAGGATCTGTACGAGGCCATCATGGTGGGCCAGATGAACCAGGTGCCGGCGAGCGTGGCGGAGGGCCGCGGCGACGGCGCGTCGGGCGAGGCGGATATCCAGCGGGAGACACGCAGCGAGTGGGACGTGGACGCCGGGATCTTCGTTCAGCGGCCCGCGGCGCCGGCCGGGGAGGGGGCGGCGAGCGGTGATGCCCCGCCGGCTCCCCTTCCGCCGGGGGCGGCGGTGCTGATGACCCGCATGAACCTGCAGCCGCTGGGCACGGAGATCGTGCCCATCGATCTTATCCTCGGCGAGGCCGGCGTGGCGGCGCAGGCCGACGCCGGTGGTGATCGGGAGCCACGGCAGGACGACGAGGCCGCCGCGCCCGCCGAGCCGTCGCCCGAGGCCGAACCAGCGGCGACATCGGATGAGACGGTGATCAGTGACCTGCCCGGGGACCTCACCACCACCTCGTCTCACGCCGTGGGTGAGGTGCCCGTGGCGCAGGCCCCGACGACCGTGAGCAGGCGGCCGGTGGTGCTGGCCGCCATGGCCGCCGCGCTGGTGCTGGCCGCGCTGGTGCCGGTGGCGCTCGACCTGATCGGGCGCAAGCCATCGGCCCCCTCGAGCCGCCTGGCGCGGGTGGTGGAGGCCCCGTCGTCCACCGGCCCGCGGACGACGCCGCTGCCCGTGGCCACGGAGGTGGAGAGGCCGGCGCCGGTGGCCGCAGCGCCAGCGCCCCCGCAGCCGCCTGCAGGAAAGGTGACCATCACGCTGAAGGTGAAGCCGACGCGGGCGGTGATCACGGTGGACGGCGAGCGCCGCCGTGGGGGAGAGGTGGAGCTGCAGCGCTCGGAGCGTCGACACCGGCTGGTGATCTCGGCTCCGGGCTATCGCGCGCACCGCCAGGAGTTGCCCGCCACCCGGGACCGGGTGGTCAAGGTCGACCTGACGCGCAAGCGGCGCAAGAAGCGGCCTGTCGAGCCGGCGGCACCGCCTGCAGGGCGGGCTGACCCTGCCGCGAGCCAGGATGATGACGGCTTTGACTCGCTTTATTGAGGCGCGGCGCTGGCCAGCAGTGTCCCTGGCGCTGGCGCTGGTGTTGTGCTGCTGGGCGCCACGGGCGGCCCTGGCCGAGCAGGGCACGCGCGCCGAGGCGGCGGCCCTGTTCAAGCGGGGCAACCAGCTGCGCAAGGCGGGCAAGCACGCCCAGGCCCTCGAGGCGTACCGGCGAACCTACGCCCTGGTGCCGAGCTACCGGGTGCTCTACAACACCGCCCTGAGCCTGGAAGCGCTGGGGCGGCTTGGCGAGGCCGCCCGCACCTACGAGGCGTTCTTGCGCGATGGGGCGGGCAAGGCCCCGGCGCGGGTGCTGAAGCGGGCGCGGGCCAGGCTTGCGGAGGTGCGGCGACGGCAAGCCGTCAAGCCGCCGCCGGACCCGTCTCCCGCCCCCGCCCCCGCTCCCGCCCCCGCTCCCGCTCCCGCACCCGCCCCCGCTCCCGCTCCCGCTCCCGACCCCGCTCCCGCTCCCGCCCCCGCTCCCGCCTCAGCTTCAGCCTCAGCTTCAGCCTCAGCTTCAGCCCCAGCCTCAGCTTCAGCCCCGGCTTCAGGTTCAGCCCCGGCTTCAGCTGCAGCCCCGGCTTCAGGTTCAGCTTCGACCCCAGCCTCAGCTCCAGCTTCAGCCCCGGCCCCGGCAGCGGTCCCTGCAGCCGCCACTATTGTCGCGCCGGCGCCCGAGCGGGACGGCGGCGCATGGCGCACTCGCACCATCGTCGCCTGGACCACCCTGGGCCTCGGCGTGGCGCTGGCTGCCGGGGCTGGCGTGATGTACGGCGTGGGCCAGAGCTCCGGCTCGGCAGCGTACGACCGCTACCACTTGACCGCCGAACCCGCGGAGATGGACGCGCACTGGCAGGACGTGGAGGCGGCCGAGCGGCTGTTCATCGGCGGGCATGTGATGGTGGGTCTGTCGGCCGCGGCCCTGGGCGTATCGCTCTACAGCTTCCTGACACGGTCGGACGACGACCCGGCCGGGCACGCGTCGGCCAGGGCTGTGGGCTTCGGCGTGGGCGCCACCGGCGACGGGGCATCTCTCAACCTCTCGGGGGCGTTCTGACATGAGGCGTACCTGCGAGGGGCTGCGCGCCGGGGCGGCGCTGGCGGGCCTGGCCGCCTGCCTGGCCCTGGGCTGCGGCTGGGACCGGGACAACCCGGAGGACCCCAAGGGGACCAGCTACGCCCCTGCCGTCAGGGATGGGGCCGCGGCCAGGGACCGGGGCGCCCCCCCGCCTGACGCGCCTGGAGATCGCGGCGCCCCGCCAGATAAGAAAGCAGCCGCGGACCTCAGGCCGGTTCCAGATCAGGTACCAGCACCTGACCGTCGTCGGGACACCGCCCCGCCACCAGACCTGGGGCCTGATAAAGGCCCGGACCAGGCGCCGCTCCCGCCGTCGTGTAAGGACAAGCAGCAAAACGGCCAGGAGACTGACATCGACTGCGGAGGCCCTGCCTGCCCTGCCTGCCTCGCCGGCAAGACATGCAAGGTCGTGGGCGACTGCGCCAGCAAGCGCTGCGTGGGCGGCACCTGCGCCAAGCCGAGCTGCAAGGACAAGGTCAAGAACGGCCAGGAGACCGACGTGGACTGCGGCGCCCCCGCCTGCAGCAAGTGCGCCGACGGCAAGGCGTGCAAGGTCAACAGCCACTGCCAGAGCGGCAGCTGCAAGGGGGGCGTCTGCGCCAAGGCGCCATGTACCGGTTGCCTGTCCGCGGGCGTGTGCAAGGGCGGCTTCACTGTCACCGCCTGCGGCGCCGGCGGCGCCGCGTGCAAGAGCTGCGTCACGCCCCCCAACAGCTGCAAGGTGGGCAGCTGCGTGGCGGGCAAGTGCAACACCGCCAACGCCCCCGGCACCACAAGCTGCACCACCGGCGGCAAGGCGGGCAAGTGCAGCGGCGGCGTCTGCGTCCCGACGCCCACCTGCCTCGACAAGCAGAAAAACGGCGACGAGACCGACGTGGACTGCGGCGGCGCCACCTGCGGTCCCTGCGCCAACGGCAAGGTCTGCAAGGGCGCGGGGGACTGCTCGAGCGGCAACTGCCTCGGCGGCAAGTGTGCCGCGCCGTGCAGCGGCTGCGTGCAGTCGGGCACCTGCTACCCCGGCACCACCAACAATCAGTGCGGCAAGGGCGGCGCGCCCTGCACCTCCTGCGGCGTGGGCAACACCTGCAACGCCGGGGTGTGCAGCAACTGCAAGCACCCCACGGTGACCAAGAGCTGCAAGACCGACGGCACCCTGGGCATCACCTTCTGCACGGTGCCCGCCGGCTGCTACTGGCGCGGCTCACCCACCTCCGAGAAGTGCCGCGGCAGCGACGAGTCCCGCCACCCGGTGACCTTGACGCGCAACATCGAGGTGATGCAGACCGAGGTGACCCAGGCCATGTACCAGGCCCGCGCCGGCAGCAACCCGTCGAGCAACAAGATCTGCGGCACCGCCTGCCCGGTGGAGACCATCACCTGGTTCCGGGCGGCGGAGTACTGCAACATGCTCTCGGCGGCCAAGGGGCTGGCCAAGTGCTACACCTGCTCCACCATCCTCGGAATCTTCAACTGCACCGAGGTGTCGGCGTACCAGGCCTCGGGCGTGTACAAGTGCCCCGGCTACCGGCTGCCCACGGCCAGCGAGTTCGAGTACGCCACGCGGGCCGGCACCACCACCTCCTACCAGAGCGGCGCCGGCACCACCTGCACGGGGGTGGAGTCGGTGCTCAACCCCCACGCCTGGTACAAGGCGAACTCGGGCGCGCAGATCAACGGCGCCGGCCAGAAGACCGCCAACGGCTGGGGCCTGTACGACATGCACGGCAACGTGCAGGAGTGGTGCGAGGACGGCTACGTGGCCAACCTCGGCACCTCCCCGCTGACCGACCCGTACCACTTCACCGTCAACGACCCGGCGCGGATCCAGCGCGGGGGCTCCTACATCGACGATCCCAAGTACGTGCGCGCGGCCACGCGCATGGTCAAGAGCCCGTTCAACAGCTACGCCAACGTGGGCTTCCGCTGCGTGCGGACGCTCAACCCGTGAGCCTCGAGGATTTACATCAAGGCGAGGCCGCTACTCGCCGCGGATCTTGAGCGGGTGGAACGGCTCCGCGCTCCCGACCCCGGGCAGCAGCTCTGCCGGCCGTGAGAGCAGGAAGCGCCCGTCGAGGATGCGCTGCCGCAGCTCGGCGGCGATGTCCCGGGCCTTGCTGTAGCTCGACATGCAGGCGGTGCGGACCTTCTTGCCCTGCACCGTGATCTCCCCGCTGCGGAGCGAGGCGTAGTCGACCCACCCGATCACCTCTCCCGTCTGCTCGGGGTAGGCCTCACCGTAGTCGATGATGGGCGCCTGGATGTCGCGGTCGCGCACGGCGGTGTAGCGGGCCATCTCCTCGTCGAGGATCGGGATCGGGACGCCGATGCCCACGGCCAACGAGACGCCGTAGCCGGTGATGGACACGGCGCGGACGTACTCGGTGCTCATCTGCTTCAGGTCGCCGGTCACGGCCAGGGTCCCGGACCCGCCGCGGGGCACGCCCCCGTCGGTGCGCGGGCTGGTGGGATCATGCTGGGTGCCGGGCCAGTAGATGTACCCTTCGCCGCCGCCGAGGAAGATGCGCGTGCCGATGCCGATGGTACGGTAGTGCGGATCGTTGAGCAGGGGCGACAGCTGCCCGGCGCTGCAGAAATTGGCGTTGGCCAGCTTGGGGCGCAGCACGCCGAGGTAGGTGTGGATTGACCGCGGCCGCGATGCGTTGACCGCCACGTTGTAGTTCTGGTAGCCGTTGCGCGGGTTGAGCAGCACCGCGTCGTTGAACTCCTGCAGGTTGATCAGGGTCTCGAGCTCCTGGCGCGGGTAGCAGTCGGTGCCGTACGCCTCGGCGCGCAGCTTTACGTCCTTGCCGGCCAGCAGGTCCTCGATGACGTGGGCCCCGCCGTAGCTGAACTGGCCCGGGTAGACCTTGTTCAGCGGGTCGCTCTCGGGCATCTCGGTGGCGCCGACGTACAGGTCCACCGCCGCCAGGCCCGCGTAGGCCGGCACGTCGTTGATCCACGCCCGCTGGATCTTGATCTTCGGCGTGGAGTGGCCGGTGTTGAACAGCGCGCCGGAGGAGCACATGGGGCCGAAGGTGCCGGTGGTCACCACGTCCACCTCGTCTGCCGCCGCGGCCGCTCCCTTCTCCTCCACCAGGCCGCTCATCTCCTCGGCGGTGACCACCACCGCCTCCTTCTTGCGGATCTTCTCGTTGATCTGCTCGTAGGTCTTGGGCATCAGAGCTCTCCCTTCTTCTTGAGGTGCTCGCCGATGGACTCGATGGCGCCGTAGCCGCACGCGGGGATGCACAGGTCGCACGCCACGCACAGGGCGCCGTCGTACACCGTCTTCATGGACTCCGGGTCCTGGACCAGCGCCCGGGCCATGCACTGGCCGATGCAGGCGCCGCAGTGCACGCACAGATCTTCGTCCCAGACCAGGTTCTTGGCCGGCAGCACCACCTTGACGCCGTTCTGCTGCAGGTAGTCGATGGCCTGGTCCACGGCCGCCTCCTCCCCGGCGAACTGCGCGAACATGCGGCCCTCCTCCCGCGGCGTGATGCGCGCCTGCAGGATGTTCACCTCCACGTCGTAGGTCCGGATCACCGCGCTGATGACCGGCTTGTCCAGCTGGTCCGCGGGGTAGGTCAGGATCAAGTTCTTCTGGATCATCTATCTCTCCTCCTGTGACTCCCGCCTCGCGGCGGGGATCAGCTCCAAATCTCCAAAGACGCCCAGGCGGTCGCCCTTGCACGCGATGACGCCGTCGAGCACCCCCTCGGACCTGACCCGGTCGACCACGCGGTCCACGTCCGCGGGCGCCTGGACCTGGTTGGCCAGGGCGGTGGCCGCGGCGTCTGCCAGGGCGGTGTCCCTGGCCATGGCCACCACGGCGTCGGCTCTGCCCAGGGACAGCGAGGGCCCCACCACGCCGCTGGAAGTGCAGACCCCCAGGCCCTGGCGGGCGTCCACGCGAAAGTCGACCCGGTCCGCGAAGGGGGACTCCTCTCCCGCGTAGAGCCGGAAGGTCAGCGCCTCGAGGCCCGGGGTGCAGGCGAACACATCGCCCCCGTTCTCAACGATGACGTCACCCGCCCCGGGCAGCAGGGCGCGGCCCACATGCTCGGCCACGGCCCCCGCCACCGCCGCCATGGGGCCCACCCCGAACCGCGCGGCCGCGTCGGCCATGCCCCTGACCACGGCGGGTGAGTCCGCCTCGACCTCGAGCGGGGTCAGGGCCGCGGCGAAGGTTTCGTGGGCGCGGATGTACTGCTCGATCTCCGCGCGCACCTGCGCCAGCGCGGACATGGCCTCATCCTCCATCACCTGGCCGGCGAGGATCAGCAGATCGCTCTGGCGCAGCTGAACCTTGAAGTGCTGGAGCCCGTGGGCCCCGCCCTTCATCCAGCGGCGGTAGAACCGCTCGTCGTACTGACCTGCCAGGTGTCGGCTCATTTCGGATTCCATGAGCCCATATGTGGAAAAGGTCAACCGGAAGGTTGATCACGCCAGGAGCGCACCGCGTCGAGCAGCTTGAGGCCGAAGAGCACCGGCCTCAGCAGGCCGAAGCGGCGCGCGCCCGCTCGCATCACCTCGCGCACCGCGGATTGCTCCTGCGCGTCGTAGCAGTAGCAGTCGCACCGGGTGCAGCTCGGCTTGGCGTCCCCGTGGGGGCAAGCGTCCAGCCGGGCGTGCACCCGACGGATGAGCGCCGCACACTCGGCGCACGGCGGGTCCATGCGCCTGCCATGCTCTGCCCGGCACCAAAACCGGATCATGGCCCCCACCACCGCCCGCTCACGAGCGATTCTGGGCCGGAGAAGAAGCGGAAAATGCCAATAATCAAAGGGCATTACAGTGCGCCGCCTTGGGCCGTGTTGTCTGCAATGGCTCTAATTTGGCCTTATCCATCTTGCCCCATCCTGTTCCGCTGAAATCCGCCCGGGCTTGCAGGTTCATGGCACTATACTGGCACTGTTTTTGAGGTCGGTCTGGCGCTCGCTCTCCCGGGTCTCCTTGAACGCCCTGGCGTTGCTGCACCCCAACGACCCGCCGGACCAGGACGAGCGCGCTGTGCTGCCAGGTGGAGCCTCAACCGATTTTTTTCGGCATCGACCTCCCTGATATGACGTCAGGGTCACACGCGGCGCGCCTGGTGAGTCTTAGAGGGTAGCAGTGCTTGATTTTGCCCTCGCGTGGATCACCCGCAGGAGATTTGAAGATGGACACCTTCAGCTGGCTCAAAAAGCTCAACACCCGACCCGAGGTATGGTCAGCCTACACCGCTGCGGACCTGTGGACCGACCCGCACATCGCCCGGCAGATGCTGCAGTTCCACCTGAACGAGGAGGTCGACCTCTCTTCCCGCCGTCCCCGGTTCATCGAGCGGTCCGCGGCCTTCATGATGCAGCGCTTCAGTCTGGGAGCAGGCATGTCCGTGGCCGACTTCGGCTGCGGACCGGGCCTCTACACCACGCGGCTGGCCGCCTCCGGTGCCGCGGTCACGGGCATCGACTTTTCGGAAAACTCGTTGGCCCACGCCCGGGAGCTGGCGGCCGCGCAGGGCGTGGCCGTGGACCATGTGCAGGCCGACTACCTCGAGTTCGAGACCGCCAAGCGTTTCGACCTGATCATCATGATCATGACCGACTTCGCCGTGCTCTCCCCTGATCGGCGGGCCCGCCTGCTGGCCAGGTTCCGCGGGCTGCTGAACCCCGGAGGCGCCGTGCTGCTCGATGTGGGCGCCCGGCCCGGCTTCGCTACCCGTGAGGAGGGGGCGAGCTACGCGCCCAACCTGATGGACGGCTTCTGGTCCGCCGAGCCTTACTTCGGCTTCTTGAACACCTTCAAGTATGACGAGGCGCACGTGGTGCTCGACCGGTACACCATCGTCGAGGCCGGGCGCACCCGCACCATCTACAACTGGTTTCAGTACTTCGACGGTGAGGAGCTGGCCGCCGAGTTCACGGCCGCCGGGTTCGAAGTCCAGGAGATCCTCGGGGACGTCGCTGGCGGCGCCTTCGACGCACAGGCCGCCGAGCTGGCCATCATCGCGCGATCATGACCATGCCGGCCACGCGGACATCGAAGACGACATGGACCGCGAGTTCCGTCGGCTGCGCACCATCGCCAGGGGACGCGACAACGGCCTGTTCGAGTTTTATAGAAAAGGCGCGGCGCTGGAGTACGCGCACCTGAACAAGCAGGCACGGCTGTTGGCCTGGCCGAGGAGGTTGGACATGAATATCAGCACCAATACTCGCCCTTGCATGCTCCTGTTGACCCTCGGCTTCCTGCTGTCCGGGGGGTGCAGCGACGACGATGTTTCCGCCGTGGACGCCGGCGCTTCAGACGGACTCACCTCCCCGGATGGCTCTGCCACCGTCGACGGCTCCGTGCTGTCAGATGGCGGGATCACGACCCTGGCCGAGATGTGCGAGCGCCAGGCCGCGCTGATTTGCGCGCCGGTCGTGGGTTGCTGCAAGGCGGTCGCCCCCAAGGCCGCGGATCTGGCCGGGTGCAAGGCTGCCATGCTGGGGGCCTGCCTCAAGCAAGGGACCAAGGAGGCCGAGGCGCTCAAGAAGGGCGATGCGGTCTTTGATCGCAACCGCCTGGCCGCCTGCGAAGCCGCCGGCAAGGCCGCGGTCAAGGCCTGCAGGTTGCCCACCAAAGTGGCCGAGATCGAGTCATGCACCGGCGTGATCCTGTCGGTGGCCCAGGTGGGGCAGAAGTGCGGGTCCAGCCTGTCGGGGGCACGTTGCGCCGGGGGCAGCGGCCTCTGTTTTGCGGAGCCCACCGGGACCTTTTGCAAGGCATGGACCCAGCAGGGCTCCCCCTGCTCCCAGGGGCCTTGCGCCCCGGGGCTGATCTGCATGATTGATCCCGATCCCACCAAGCCGGCGCTCTGTGACAAGCCGCGCGGCGCGGGCAAGCCGTGCAAGGCTGACAGACACTGCGCCGCGGGCTTCGCCTGCTTCAACAACAAGTGCGGCACCGCCCTGGCCCAGGGCGCCGCATGCAAGGGCAGCAGTAAGTGCGCGCCGGAGCTGATGTGCGACCCGTTCACCTCCACCTGCGCGCCCAGGCTCACCCAGGGTAAGGCGTGCTACATGGGCGCCCATTGCACCACGGGCCTCGCCTGCACTGAAGTGACCACCGGGCAGGTCTGCATGCTCGGCTCCCCCTCGGATGGCAGCGACAAGCCGGGCATGCCCACCCTGGGCCAGAAGTGCACCACCCTGTGCGCCAAGGGGCTCAAGTGCACCACCGGCCCGGTGCCGGGCAGCTGCCTCCCCTCCCTGTGCGTGGCCATGTTGCTGGCGACCAAGTAGGGCGCGTCATGTAGGCGATCCGGGCTCCCGGCACCCACTTCTCGCTACCTACCGCCGCTCCATGGACCGCGTCGCAACGACATCCAGCCCCTCCTCACCCAGCAACCCCCGCAGCAGCACCTGGCCAGCGGCCACTGGCGCCTCCACCTCCACGGCGTGGCATTGCCGCGCCGCCTCCATGATGCGGTCCTTGGGCACATGCCCCGTGGCCTTGACCGGCAGCCGGGCCCAGCGCGCGCCGTGGATCAGCACGGTGGTGGCCAGGGCGCGGCGCGGGTCGGTGAACTCCTGCTCGGCGTACTTGGCGCCCCGGTCGCACTCGTACCCCTCCACCTCCACGATCTTGTCTCCCTCGTGGTCCAGCTCCAGGGGGCAGCCCACTGGGCAGCCGACGCAGATAAATTTTTTGGTGTCAGGCATCGGCCACCTCCTCACCCTCCTCGTCGGGCACGATGTCGATGCGGAGGGTGTCGCCCTGGAACCGGTCCAGCACGGAGGGCCTGATCTTGAGCATGATCATCTCTGCGGGCACCACAAAGCGTAGCTTCTTCTCCATCAGGTTGCCCACCCGGATGCGGCACGGCCGCATGGGCGCCTTGCAGCGCATGTACACCGTGTGCAGCCGCTCGGGGCTCAGGGTGTGGGGGATGCAGTAGCGGACGTTGTCGCCGGGGACCAGCAGGATGTTGTCCTTGGGACGGCGAACCCCCCGGGCGTACTCGCCGGCGAACTGGCCCACCAGCAGCGACTCCCGGGTGACGAAGTCGGCCAGGTCATGCACGTGCAGCACGTTGCCGCAGGCGAACATGCCGGGCATGGAGGTCTCCATGGTGGAGCTGACCCACGGCCCGCCGGTGTTCACCGCGTCGAGGCGGATGCCGAGGCTCTGAGACAGCTCGTTCTCCGGGATCAGCCCGATGGACAGCAGCAGCGTGTCGCACGCCACGTCCTGCCTGCGGCTCATGTCGGGCACGAAGTCCGGGCCCACCGGCGCCACGGCGATGCCCTCCAGCCGGTCGCGGCCCTTGATCTCCACCACCGTCGTGGACAGGTGCAGCGGGATGCCGAAGTCGTCCAGGCACTGCACCACGTTGCGGGTCAGGCCGTTGG
>CAZEFW010000025.1:0-55831 GCA_964511535.1 uncultured Myxococcales bacterium
GTGGGCCAGCTCCACGCACTCCTCCACGGTCACGCCGGAGACCGGCACGAAGGGGCACACGTCCGTGGCCCCGTGGCGCGCGTGGGCGCCGGAGTGCTTGCGCATGTCGATGAGCTCGGCCGCCTTCTTGATCACCCGGAACGCTGCCTCGGCCGCGGCCTCGGGCGAGCCAACCAGGGTGACCACCGTGCGGTTGGTGGCTTCCCCGGGATCCACGTCCAGCAGGGTGGCGCCGGTGACCTTGGGGATCTCGGCGGTGATGGCGTCGATGACGGCCTGGTCCCGGCCTTCGCTGAAATTGGGTACGCACTCGACCAGCTTGTTCATGGCTCACTCCTCTCCGGATAAGCGTCTGTGAAGCGTCCAGGATCTTTGGTGACCGGGGCCGGACCTGTCAACCGTGATAAGTTGGTCGGGATGCGTCGACGGCTCCACCTGCTGCTCCCGCTTACCCTGCTTCTCTTCTCCCCGCCCGGCTGCGTCCGCCTCGGCCTGGACCCTCCGAAGCGCGATGTCGGCACGCAGAAGCAGGACGGCACCGCCAAGAAGATGGACGGCCCGAGCGCCTCCAAAAAGGACCGGGGCAACAAGAAAAAAGACGGCGCCGTCAAGCCGCCGGACAAGGGCAAGCCCGCGGACCTGACCAAAATCGCCGACAAGAAGTGGCACGACAAGTGGGTCCCGCCCGCCTGCGGCGTGGCGTGCGCCGGCTGCTGCCAGGGGACCAAGTGCGTGGGGCTCGGCCAGCAGAGCGTGTCGAATTGCGGCGTCGGGGGATCGGTCTGCGCCCCCTGCCCGGCGCCCAAGGCGTGCAAGACCATGAGCTGCACCGGCGGCGTCTGCATCTCTTTCGCCGTGGCCGACGGCGCCTCCTGCCTCGCCGCCACCGGCAAGTGCCTCAACGGCTCCTGTTGCACCGGGTGCCAGAAGAACGGCAAGTGCCTCTCCGGCACCTCCCAGACCGCGACCCTGTGCGGCGGCGGCGGCACCAAGTGCGCAGCATGCTCCACACACCCCTGCGTCATCTCTTCCTGCGTCAACCAGGCGTGTCATAGCGCCAACAAATCCAACGGCACCGCCTGCGCCATCGCCGGCAGCGTGGGCCAGTGCACCGCCGGCTCCTGCTGCTTCGGCTGCCGCAAAGCAAACGTCTGCCACAGCGGCGGCGCCAATACCCTGTGCGGCAAGGAGGGGGTCCAGTGCGCCGACTGTTCGACCAAGACCGCCCCGGCGTGCAACGCCTACAGTTGCAAGAAAGGCAAATGCGTCCTGACGCAGCTTGCCGCCGGCACCAGCTGCTCCAGCGGCGGCGCCTCTGGAAGGTGCCTCAATGGAAAGTGCTGCACCGGGTGCATCAACGGTTCTGTGTGCTACGCCGGCACCGCCCTCGGGCGCTGCGGCAAGGCGGGCGCCGTCTGCGCCACCTGCCCCAAGGCGGGCATCTGCAAGGTGGCGACCTGCACCGCGGGAAAGTGCGGGCTGACCAACCTGGCAAACGGCACCGCCTGCCAGTCCGGCCTCGGCGCCTGCCTGGGCGGCAGCTGCTGCACCGGGTGCGTCAGCGGAGGCAGCACCTGCCAGGCGGGAAACACCGTGGCTTACTGTGGGGAGCTGGGCAAGGCCTGCGTGACCTGCAAGGGGGGGTGGATCTGCGTGTCCGGGGCCTGCATGCAGCTGTAACCCCGGCGCCGGCGGATCAGTTGCTCTCCGCCTCCTTCTTGGCCTCCAGCTTGGCCTCCTCCTCGGCGATCTTCTTCTTGACCTCCTCCATGTCCAGCTCGCGGGTCTTGGTCACCAGCTCCTCCAGCGCGGGCTCCGGCAGCATGCCGGGCTGGGAGAAGAGCAGCACCCCCTCGCGGAAGATCATCAGCGTCGGGATGGAGCGGATCTGCAGCGCTCCAGCAAGGGCCTGCTCCTTTTCGGTGTCGCACTTGGCGAAGGTGATGTCAGGGTGGGCGTCGGCCACTTTCTCGAAGATCGGCCCGAACGCCTTGCACGGCCCGCACCACTCGGCCCAGTAGTCCACGATGACGATGTCGTTGCTCTGGATGGTGTCCTCGAAGTTGTCCTTGGTGAGCTCCAGGGTAGCCATGGTGGACCTCCTCATAAGCGATTGGGGTTAACGTCTTTCACCATTAATAGAGCCGGCCGGGCGAGAAACGTTTCAGGGTTTATTTTTTGGTGGTCATGCCCAGGGTCCTGGCCCCGGCCCCCCGGGCGATGTCCATGGCCTGCACGGCGATGCCGTAGTTGGCGTCGTCGTCCACGCGCACGAACAGCAGCTTCTCGCGCTTCTTGGACATCAGGTCGCGCACCCGCTGCGCCAGCTCGCCCAGGGCAACAGGCTGGCCCGCCAGGGTCATGGTGGGCCCCTTGCGCAGGTGCAGCACCGCCTGCTGGGCCGCCACATCCGCGGTGACCTCCTCGTCGGCCTTGCGCGGGATGGTCACCGAGATCTCCCGCAGCAGCAGCGGGGTGAGCACCATGAAGATGATCAACAGCACCAGCACCACGTCCACGAACGGCGTGACGTTGATGTCGCTCTTGGGCCCGCCCTTGCTGCCGCCTAGATCCATCCCCATGGCCCTACCCTCCTTCCTTCTTGGCCTGGGTGGCCAGCGACACTCCCGGCGCGCCGGCCTGGTGCACCGCCTCGAGCACCTCGCGCACCGGCTTGAAGGTCAGGGCCTTGTCCCCCTTGACGAACACCGGCGGCGCGGGCTGCCGCGACAGCAGCGGCCGCAGCCGGTCGGCCAGCCGCCCCACCTCCACCCGCTCCTGCCCCAGGAACACCACCCCGTCCCGCCGCACCGAGATCATCAGCTGATCGCCGGTGTCCTTCTTCTCGCCGTGGTTGTCGGTCAGGGGCAACGCCACGTCCACGCCCCGCTGCAGCATCGGGGTGACCACCATGAAGATGATCAGCAGCACCAGCACCACGTCCACGAACGGCGTGACGTTGATGTCGCTCTTGACGTCGCCCACGGCGCCCACCCCGCCGTGGGCCTGCCGCCGGCGACGGTGGTGCCGCCGCACGGCCGCGCGGCGCTGCTCCCGCGTGGGGTCCGTCGACGCCAACTACTCGGCCTCTCGCCCGGTGGACAGCACATGGGCCACCACCTCGCCGGACACGTCGTTGATGTCCACCACCATCTCCTCCACCTTGCCCGACAGGAAGTTGAACAGCGCCACCGCCGGGATGGCCACGAACAGCCCGAGCCCCGTGGCCACCAGCGCCTCGGCGATGTCGCCGGACACCGCCGACAGCCCGCCCGAGCCGGTGGTGGACATGGAGGTGAAGGCCTTGATGATGCCCACCACCGTGCCGAACAGCCCCACGAACGGCGCCGTGGTGCCGATGGTGGCCAGCCCGCTCAGGCCGCGCTTGAGCAGCGAGACCTCCCGGTCGCGCACCCGCTCCAGGTTGCGGTCCAGCGCCTCCACCAGGTCCACGCCCACCTTGCCCTTCGCCACCTCCTTGAGCCCGGCCGCGTACCCCTTGACCCCCGCAGCCACCACCTGGGCCACCGGGCTCTTGGGCAGCCCCTTCGCCGAGCCCACCGCCGCTTCGAGGTCGCCCTCCTCGAGGTGGCCCCGCAGCTTGTCCACGTACGCCAGCGACTGCTTGCGCGCCGCCCCGTACCGGATCAGACGCTCCACCACCAGCCCCAGCGAATAGACCGACATGATGGACAGCAGCACGAACACGCCCTTGCCCACCAGCCCGGCCGCGTGCCAGACCTCGATCAGACTGAATGACATCTACTCTTCTCCTGTCGGGGCTGCACCCCGATCTTTCGGCTTCAACTTCCCCACATCACTCCAGGCGGAATATGAACCGCACCGGGAAACAGACCGGGGTCGGCTCGCCGTCCACCAGGTACGGCTTGTAGCGCCAGGTCATCACCTTGCTCAGCACCTCGTCGTCCAGCACCGGCAGGCTCTTGAGGATCTTGGTGCGCCCGCGGTCCACGTTGCCCCTCGCCGTCAGGCAGAGCTTGACGATGATCACCCCCTGCACCTTGGCCATACGCGCCGCCGGCAAGTAAGCGGGCTTGGCGCCGCTCAGCTTCAGCTTCTCCACCACCTGCCGCTTGACGAACACCGGCTTCTTCTCGACCTTCGGCTTGGGCTGCGGGATGGCCGCCACGGACCCGCCCGGCACGCCGCCCTCAACGCCGCCCTCCACGCCGCCCTCCTGCCCACCTGCCGGCTCCGGCTCCGGCTCGGGCTCCTTGTCCTGCTTCGGCTTTGGCGGCGGCGGCTTGTCCGGCGGCTGGATCTCCACCGGCTTGGGCTTCGGCTTGGCCCGCGGCCGCTTCGGCTTGGGCCGCGGCTTGGCCGCTGGCGGCGGCGGAGGTGGCGGCGGCGGCGGCGGGGCCACCGAGAAGAAGGTGATGGTCACCTGGGGCTCTGGCAGCTCCTCGACATGGAACAACGACAGGAAGATGAGGAACGCCAGCCCGCCGCCGTGGAGCCCGATGGAGAAGGCGAGGGTGAAGAAGCGCGCCTTGCCGCTCTTCTTCCGGCCTCCCATGTAGCTCTCGAACAACGGCGTCTCCCCGCTTCTGCCTCAGTTGGTCCCGGCGGGCGTCTTGTCCGCCTCGGCCTTCGCCTTCGCCTTCTTCATCACGGCCATGGCGCGTTTGTAGTACTCCCGCGCCTTGCCCATGTCTCGATCCCGCGCGGCCTGGTCCACCTGCCCCTTGGCTCGTTCACGGTACAGCAGGTTGGCGTAGGTCAGCGCCTCGCCATAATCCGGGCGGATGCCGAGGGCCTGCTCCAGCGCCGCGAGCCCCCGATCGGCCAGCCGCACCCTGGCCTCGCCGGCCAGGCGATCGTTCTTGTACAGCTGCTTCCAGCACAGGGTGCCGATGAGGTAACGCGCCCGGGCCTCACCCGGCAGCAGCGTGGCGCGCTTTTCGTACCAGCCGAGGGCCTCGTCGAGCTTGCCGGCCTTGGAGGCGACCATGCCGAGGCTGGATACCGTCTTGACATCCTTTGGGTTTCTCTTGTGCTGCTTCTTCAGGAAGGTCAGCGCGTCGTCCAGCCTGTCGGCGTCCAGCAGCACCTGAAGGTAATAACGCGGGCCCCGGTCGTCCGCCGGCGCGAGCTTCATCAACGTCTCGAAGGCGTCAGCAGCCCCGGAGTAGTAGTAGGTCGACTTGGGTGGGCTGTACAGGGCCGCCAGCGCCATGTTGGTGTAGCCGAGGTGGAGCTGGAGCGTGGGGAAGTCAGGATCCAGCTGCCTGGACTGCTCGTATCGACGCAGCGCCTCGGCGAGGTTACCCGCCTTGTACAGGCTGTTGCCCTCCTTGATCAGAGACCGGGCCTGCATCTTCTCGCATCCGACGAGGGAGATGCTGGCCGCTGCAATGAGCAACCCGAGAGCCAAACCGGTCCGCATGGGCGTAATGTATAGCACTGTGAGGCCGCAACCGTCCACCATGACGGCGTGCGTTATCAGGATCGGCGATGTCCAATAACCTTTTAATATCTCAGCCCAATGATCCAAATGCGGCCCGAGGCGGGGTTGACCTGTAGTCCCTGTACGGGTAGCGTATACCGGTTCGCAAGTCGGACTAGGCAGCAGCACCTGGAACCACAAGGAGCGCCCGACACACTAACACCGTACAAGGTAGGTGGCAGGTCGGCGTTTCGCTCCTCAACCCTTCGGGGGATATCGTGGCACGATCAACTCTCCTGCTCGTAGACGGAGATACAAGAAACTTACGCGTTCTGGAGGTCAGCCTCCGCAAGGCGGGCTACGACGTGGTCACCGCTGAGAGCGGCGAGGACGCCCTGGCAAAGGTCGGCGGCGCTCACCCCGCCATGGTCATCTCGGACACTCAGCTCCCCGGAATGGACGGCTATGAATTCTGCAAGCAGCTGAAGCAGGACTCGCGCTGGGACCGGCTGCCGTTCATCTTCTTGACCCAGCAGGAAGGCATCGAGGAGAAGATCCGCGGCCTGGAGCTCGGCGTCGAGGAGTACCTGACCAAGCCGATCTTCATCAAAGAGCTGCTGATCCGCATCAAGATGGTGCTGCAGAAAAAAGAGCGCGAGATCTTCACCGACAAGGAGGGCCAGACCACCTTCAAGGGCACCCTGGCCGACATGGCGGTGGTGGATCTGATTCAGACCATGGAGCTGGGCCAGAAATCGGGGCTCGCGCAGTTCTCCAGAGATGACGGCCTGGGCGCGACCCTCTACTTCTCCGGCGGCAAGATCATCGACGCGGTGGAGGGAGAGACCCGCGGCGCCGACGCGGTCTACGCCCTGCTCGGCTGGGCCAACGGCAGCTTCGTGGTTGAGTTCCAGTCCGTCGAGCGCGCCGAGTCGATCACCGAATCGAACCAGGGCCTGCTGATGGAGGGGCTCAGGCGAGTGGACGAGTGGAACCGCATCCGCATGCTGCTGCCAGATCAGGGCATCGCCCTCGAGCAGGATCCAGCCGCCGCGGACGCGGTGCGGGGCGAGCTGGATGCGGCCCAGAGCATGGTCCTGGCGCTCACGGACGGAGTGCGCTCGGTGGAGGATATCAACGGCGCCCTGGCCATGGACGACCTCGAGATCCTCTCGGCGGTGCGCCAGCTGCTGGAGATGGGGGTCCTGTTCGATCCGGCCGAAGATGTGCCGCCGGGCGACCCGCCGCCGCCACCTGACACCCTCTCGGGTGTGGGGGATTCTCCCATTGTCCCGAGCGACCTGCCCCAGCCCGCGGCTTTTGGCTCGGAGCGGGGCGGACGTGGCGACGGCTCCATGCCGTCGCTCATGCCGCCTGGCAAGGAGGTGACCAACCCTGGGCACGCCGAGCCCGCCACCGTCGGACCCGAGATGAGCGCCGAGGCGCAGGAGGCAGAGAGGGGCGACTGGGACGAGCCCATCGTGCGCAGCAACACGCAGCCGTTCGGACAGGCGATCCAGGCGCCAGGCGAGGCGGATCAGAACCTGGTGGACGTGCCGCCCGAGGAGATGGAGGAGGACGGCGAGGAGCCGCCATTCTACCCGGATGAGGCGGACCTGCCACCGATCCCCGAGGACGCAGAGGGCGAGCTGCCGCCCATCCCCGAGGACGCAGATGATGAGCTGCCGCCCATCCCCGAGGACGCAGATGATGAGCTGCCGCCCATCCCCGAGGACGCAGATGATGAGCAGCCCCCCATGGCCGAGGACGCCGAGGCGGAGTTGCCTCCCATGGCCGACGAACTCGCGGCCGACGCGCCCCTCGCTGCCCAGGACGAGCGCCATGGGCTGGACGTGGACGAGGCCGCGGAGACCGCTCGCTTCCAGGCGCTGCCCGACGAGGACGAGGAAGCTGACGCCATCGAGGACGAGGAGCCGCCGCCTCAGATCACGGCCGCTCTGACCGACAGCACCGAGGAGCTGACCGACCAGGTCTCACTCATCAGGCAGGACGAAGTCGCGGACGACGGTGAGCCGGTCTACCTGTTGCAGCAACCCGACGAGGGCGACGAGCAGGAGGCCGAGGACTCGGCACAGGCCGCGGCGGACCGGGTGGCAGAGATGATGTCCGGCCAGGAGCCGGATCCGGAAGAGGAGCCGGAGGCGGACGCCCACGACGACGAGACCTCGTCGCAGGAGGCGGCGGCAGATGCGGACGACGCCGACGATGAGCCGGCCGAGAAGCTGAGCCGCAAGCAAAAGAAGAAGAAGCGGCGCAAGGGCAAGAAGGGCAAGAAGGGCAAGAAGGAGCGCGCCTCGGAGCCCACCACCGGGAACCTGATCCCGTTCCCCGGATCCCCGCGAGACGAGCGCCAGGCGCCGACGGTGGACATGCCCTCAGGCGGCTCCGCCGAGCCCGCACCCAGGGTCTCCATCGCCGAGGCCGCCGAGGAGGCGGCCTTGTTGTCGGGGGCGGAGGACCCGAGCGAGGTGTCGATCAACGTCCGGGACGAGGAGTTCTTCAACTCCGACTACACGGGCGACGATCTGTCAGCCTTTGACGAATCGCTCATCGTGCCCGCGGGGCCGCCGCCCAAGTGGCGCCTGCCGGCGCTCATCGTGGCTGGCGTCGCGCTGATCGGCGCCAGCATAACCACCTACTACCTCGTCACGTCGCCCTACATCGGCGACGGCCCGGCGCACCTGCGGGTGGATCCCGCCAGCCTGGCCAAGCAGGAGGCCGAGCGGCGCAAGGCCGAGGAGGCCCGGCGCCAGGCCGACGAGAAAGAGCAGCAGGCGTTCCTGGATGGCAAGCACAAAGGCGGCGGAGCCCCGGCCGCGTCTGCAGCAGCCGCGCCGGCCCCCAAGCCCTCCCCGGCGGCAGCCACACCTGCGGCTGCCGCGGCTGCCGCAGGCGCGCCTGCACCAGCCGCGCCTGCGCCGGCCACGCCAGAGGCGGCCAAGCCAGCGCCCACTGCGGCCGCCCCGGCGACGCCGGAGCCTGCAAAGCCAGCCCCCGCCCCTGCCGCCAAGCCGCCCGCTCCGGCGCCTGCCGCGGCGCCTGCCGCGCCTGCTGCTGGCGGCGAGTACGCCACCCTGCTGGCCGAGGCCAAGGCCCTGATGAAGAAGCGCAAGAAGCGCAACGCCATCAAGAAGTTCAAGGCGGCCATCAAGGCCAACCCCGAAGGCTGGGAGGCCATGGAGCAGGTGGCCCTGTACAACATGGAGCTCGGCCGCATGGGCACCGCCTACAAGCTCGCCAAGAAGGTGGCGGCGCTCAACCCGGAGGCGCCTTACGCCCACCTCGTCATCGGCGGCATGCTCCAGGAGCGAGGCAACCGCTCCGGCGCGCGCAGGGCGTACAGCAAGTTCCTGCGGCTGTGCCCCAAGTGCCGCTACGCACGGGACATCCGCGCGGTGATGAAATCGATGTAACCCCCATGCTGGTCCTGGGCGTCGAATCATCCTGCGACGAGACCGCGGCCGCCGTGGTCCGAGGCGGGCGAGAGATCCTGTCCAACATCGTCTCCTCGCAGGTGGAGGTGCACCGCCCGTACGGCGGCGTGGTGCCCGAGCTGGCGAGCCGGCACCATATCCGCAACATCACCGTGGTGCTGGAGCGCGCGCTGCAGGACGCGGACCTGACGCTGGACGATCTGGACGGCATCGCGGTCACCCGCGGGCCGGGCCTGGTGGGGGCGCTGCTGGTGGGGCTGCAGGCGGCCAAGGCGGTGGCCATGGTGTGCGGCAAGCCGCTGGTGGGGATCAACCACCTCGAGGGGCACCTGTGCGCGCCGGGGCTGCAGCCCGACATGCCCGAGCTCCCCGAACGCCACGTGGCGCTGCTGGTCTCCGGGGGACACACCGCGCTCATCGGCGTGGAGGGGTTCGGCGATTACCGGCTGCTGGGCGCATCGCGGGACGACGCGGCGGGCGAGGCTTTTGACAAGGTGGCCAAGCTGCTGGGGCTGGGCTACCCCGGCGGCCCGGTGATCGAACAGCTCGCGGCGGAGGGCGACCCGGCGGCCATCCGGTTCCCGCGGGCGCTGCCGCGCCGGGACGAGCTGGACTTCTCATTCTCCGGGCTCAAGACCGCCGTGGCCAATCATGTGCGGAAGCATGGCGCGCCCACCGGCAGCCAACTTCATGATCTGTGCGCGTCGTTTCAGCAGGCCGTATGCGACGTGCTGGTCCGCAAGGCATGCCGCGCGGTGCGCGTGCGCCGGGCCAGGGCGCTGGTGGCAGGCGGCGGCGTGTTGGCCAACGGGGCGGTGCGGGCCGCCCTCGAGCAGGCCGCGGCCCGGGAGGGGTTCGCCCTGCAGGTCCCGCCGGTCTCGCTGTGCACTGACAACGCGGCCATGATCGCCGCGGCCGGGCACCGAAGGCTCGAGCGCGGCGAGCGGCATGGCCTCGACCTCAACGCCGAGCCGAGGCTGCGCCTGTGAGCGGCCAGCCCCCTTCGAGCCCCTCCCCGGCAGCCCTGCTGCGCCAGCATGGCCTCTCGGCCAAAAAGAGCTGGGGCCAGTGCTTCCTGCATGATCCCGGCGTGGTTCGCCGCATCGTGGAGGCGGTGGCCCCCCGGGAAGGCGAGACGGTGGTGGAGATCGGCGCCGGGCTGGGGGTGCTCACCGAGGCGCTGGCTGCCGACGGCCGGTGCGGCAAGGTGGTCGCCGTGGAGCGCGACCGGGACATGGTGCAGGTGCTGAATCAGCGGCTGGGGCAGGAGCCCCGAATCGAGCTGCGAGAGGCCAACGCTCTGACTCTGGACCTGAGCCCCTTCGGCCAGCGGGTCTCGGTGGTGGGCAACCTGCCCTACAACATCTCCTCGCCGCTGCTGTTCCACCTGTTGGCCCAGCCCGCCCATATCCGCGCGGCCACCCTGATGTTCCAGAAAGAGCTCGCCCAGCGCATCGCCGCCGGGCCGGGTGGCAAGCGCTACGGCGTGCCGAGCGTGCTCTGTCGGCTGGTGGCTCGGGTGCGCCACTGCTTCGACGTACCCCGGGGCTGCTTCTTCCCGCCGCCCCGGGTGGACTCTGCGGTGGTTCAGCTGGAGTTTGACGCTGAGCCCGGGTCCGCCGTGAGGTACGAGCACACCGCGCGGGTGGTCAAGGTCGCCTTCGGCGCCCGCCGCAAGACCCTGCGCAAGGCGCTGTCCAGGGCCTACGACCGGCAGGCCGTGGACGCGGCCCTGGCCACGGTGGGCATCGACCCCGCGCGCCGGGCCGAGACCCTGACGGTGGAAGAGTTCGTCGCCCTGGCGGCCCAGCTGGAGGAGACATGGGAAGGCGCGCCCTCCACCTGATGGCGCTGGCGCATCATCGCCCCGAACATGCCCGCCGGTGTGTCCACCTCCCGCTGGGCGGCCGCCGCCTCGCCCTGTGCGCCCGCTGCCTGGGGCTCTATCCGGTGCTGCTGGCCGCCCTGGCCATACAGTGGTACGTCGGCCTGGGCCCGCTGGGCACCGTGGACCTGGTGGTGGCGCTGGCCCTGGCCGCGCCGGCGCTGCTCGACTGGGGGGCGGGCTGGCTGGATCCGCGCTCCGGCAGCAACGCCCGCCGGCTGACCACCGGCGCGCTGCTCGGCCTGGCCCTGGGACGCTCCCTGTGGCTCAACGCCCGCGACCCCCGCTCCGAGGTGCTCTGGATCCAGCTGTTCCTCCTGGCCGCAGGCGCAGGCGCGTTTTTCCTGGTCCGTCGCCTGCGACCGGAGCGCGATCAGGGAATTTGACGCGGAAAGTCACCCAAGCAAGCATCTGTAATTATTCGAAATCCCTCATTCCTTGCTCCTGGTTCCTTGTTCCCCAGAACTTATCCCCCCCCCACCCGTTAGTAATCCTCGGAGGTTGAAGAATTGCCCCTGCAGGGCCCGTGAGCTAGCATCGACTCCCACGGACAAGGCAGGGGAAACACGTGTCGCTGGAGCACCTCGCTGACGAGGAACTGATGGCTGCGTATCAGCAGGGCGATACGCGTGCCTTCGAAATGCTCCTCAAGCGGCACCGGAGACCGGTGTTCAACTTCCTCTACCGACAGGTAGGGGATGGGAACCTGGCGGAGGATCTTCTGCAGGATGTCTTTTTGCGGGTCATACGCAGCGCGGCGCGATACAGCCCCAGGGCCAAGTTCACCACCTGGCTGTACACCATCGCGCGCAACCTTTGCGTGGACAACGCAAGGCGCGCCAAACACAGGCGGCACGCCTCGCTGGACGCCACGCTGGGCAAGGACCCGGACGGCAAGCAGACCCTGCTGGACAAGGTCCCCCATGGCGGTCCAGCGGTGGACCGGCAGGCCATGGGCGGTGAGCTGCGGCAGCACCTGCAGGAGGCCATCGCCTCGCTGGGTGACGATCAGCGGGAGGTCTTCCTGATGCGAGAGCAGCTCAACCTGCCGTTCAAGGAGATCGCCGAGATCATCGGCTGCCCCGAGAACACGGTGAAGAGCCGCATGCGGTATGCGCTGGAGCACCTGCGGCGGTGTCTTGATGAATATCGAGACTTCGCCCAGGCTATTAAATAGGGTGAAGCGAAGGAGACGCGGGATAGGCTGAAATGGACTGCAAGCAGGTAAATGAGTTCCTCATGGACTACCTCTACCAGGAGCTGGAGCCAGCTCAGGCGGAGCGGTTCGAGGCACACCTGCACGGCTGCCCCGGCTGTACGGATCTGGTCGGCGGCTTCGAGCAGACCCGCAGCGCGTTCGCCGAGCTGCCGGAGGAGGATCCGCCGGCCGCCGTGAGCGCGCTGCTGCTGCGAGAGGCCGCGAGGGCCGCGGCGCCCCCCAGGGTCGGCTTCTGGGAGCAGCTGCGCCAGGGGATGCGCGCCCTGGTCATGCACCCGGCCATGACCGTCGCCACCACCATGGTCCTGGTGCTCGGTGTCAGCTTTTACGTGTACAAGCAGGGCCCCGCGCCCAGCTCCCGCGAGGCCATCGACGTCCCGCTGCTGGACGAGAGCCCCGCGCTGGATCCAGATCGCACCGCGGCCATCGGCGTGGGCGACCGTGAAAAGAGCGTGGCGGCGGCAGCCAAGGCGCCATCGCCGGCAGGCGGCGAGGTGGTGGCCATGGCCACCGAGAAGAAGGAGGCCCAGCAGAAGCCGGCGCCTCCGGCCGAACCCATGGCCCAGGCCCCGCCCGCCATCGAGGGCGGCTACGATGATCTCAAGCGGCTCGGCAAGGACGGCTCGCGAGCGCGTCGGGGAGCGTCCGGGCGCTCGCCCAAGAAGGCGGTGGCGCGGCGGCAGGTAGGCGCTGTGGGATTCGAGAGCGACAACGACGCGCTGGACGACCTGGCCGAGGACGCGTTCAACCAGGCGCGCCGCGACAGGGCCGCGCCCATGCCAGAGCCAAAGCCGGCGGCGGCTCCCTCGCCAGCGCCGCGGCCGAGCCCCGTGCAGCTGGCCAAGCGAAACGAGAAGGCGTCGGCCAAGGGCTGGGGCGGCGCCGCCAGCGGCCCGGCGGCGACCCCGCCGGCCGATCAGCCGGCCTCGGGAGGCAGCGCCGAAGGCAACATGGCCCCGGCTGCCAGCCGCACCGTCGCGGTGGCCCGTCCGCGCAAGAAGCCGGCGCGCAAGCGGCGGACCGTGAGCAAGAACAAGGCAGACGACAAGCTGGGCAGCCTGCAGTTCTGGAAGAGCGGCGGCAAGAAGCTGGCCAGCGGCTCAAACGAGGATGGCGCCGGCGCGGCGCCCGCGGAGGAGGCCGAGGAGCGCCAGGCCGAGACCAAGCAGATCCGCTCGCCGCGGACGGCCGCTCCTGCGAAGCCTGCCCCCCGGGCGGCGGACAAGGTCCAGGCCCAGGCCGCGGCGGACAGCAGCACCCGCCGGGCGCAGACCCTGGTGGAGCAAGGGCACCTGTCTGCCGACTCGCGCATGTGCGCCAAGGCGTTCGAGTACTACCACCAGGCCATCGGCATGCAGCCGAGCCTGCGCACCGACCGTGAGCTGGTGGCCCGGGTCAGGCGATGTGTCGGGGTCATGTCCGAATCCAGCGGTGATGTCACGGTGCAAAAAGCGCAGAAGCGCTACTCGCGCCTGGCCAGCCTCATCGGCCCCGAGCTGGAGCGCCGCCGCTCGGCGCGCGCCTCGCGCAAGCAAGCCGCGGAGCAGAAGAAGCGCCCGGCCAAAAAGAGCAAGGCCAAGAAGCGGCCCGCGGCCAAGAGCACCTCGGCATACTAGGCGCCTGCCTTCGGCAGGCGAATGCCAGATTGCCAGAACGCCGGAATGCCAGAATGCCAGAACGATCTGGCCCCCGACTCCCGCCCCCCTAGACGTTCAATCACACGTCCAGGTACTTCTTCTTGATCACCGTGCGCAGCTCCTCCGCCGTGGCGGTGAGCCGGCGCAGGGCGGCGGCCAGGTCGCGCGCCTCGGCGAAGCTGATGCCGGCGCCGTCCTCGCTCTCCTCGTCGGTGGCGCGCAGGTAGATCTCGTTTATCTCTCCCTTGACCGTGGCCAGGTGCATCACGGCCCGCGGGATGTCCACCCGGTCAGGATCCGCCTCCTTGCGCTCGAGGCGGTAGTCGGTCCCCTCGAGCAGCACCTTCTCCGCCACGCGCATATCCTGGTCGGTGGCCAGGAACAACGATCGGACCAGCCCCGCGGGGAACGCGGCCTTGCCCTGCCAGTAGCGCGCCAGCGTCGGGTAAGGCACCTCCATACGCTCGGCCACGCGCTTTGCGTAGTCCTTGGTCGGCGCGCGGGCCACCAGGAGATCATAGAGGAATCGTGCGATCTTCTTGTTCTCGGGGCGGCGGATCATAGGCGCGTTTCTCCTTGGAGGGGCAGAGGTCCGGTGCAGCTTGCGATAATTAGCTCCTTGAGGTTAGCCTTTCTAGTTGGAGCCTTTCACCTACACTTACGGTTAATTTTAGCGGCATCCAGCAAATCCTACAGCCTGGAGGTCTGGCATGCTCCTTCTGTACATCTATGTAGCGACATTCATCCTGGGCGGCATCCTGCTGGGCGCCTCCCTGTTTATGGGCCACAGCAAGGACGCGGACTTCGACACCGACGCGGACTTCGACGCCGACGTGGACGCCGACGCAGACTTTGACGTGGACGCGGACGCGGACTTCGACGCCGACGCGGACATGGACATGGACGCCGACGCGGACATGGACATGGACGCTGACGCGGACATGGACGCGGACGCCGACGCAGGCCACGACCTGGACGCCGGCGACGGCGACCTCGGCACACACGGCGTGGAGCTGGCAGATTTCTGGCTCCCATTCGTCACCGTGCGGTTCTGGGTCTTCTTCCTCTGCTTCTTCGGGCTCACCGGAGTGGTGCTGACCCTGCTCGCCCTCGCGGGCCAGTGGTCCACGCTCATCGCTGCCCTGGGAGTGGGCGGGCTGAGCGGGTTCATGGCCGCGTTCATCATCCAGCGGCTCAAGAAGGTGGAGGTGGGGACCGCGGTGGACCAGCGAGATTACGAGGGCAAGGAGGCCGTCGTGCTCCTGCCCATGGAGAAGGGCGCGCGAGGCAAGGTGCGCATCGAGGTCAAGGGAAACACCGTCGACCTGGCGGCGCGCTGCCAGGAAGAGACGTCATCGGTGGGCAGGGGCCGCAAGGTGCTGATCATCGAGATGAAAGGTAACGAGGCCGTCGTCGTCCCGGCCCCGGAGCTCGAGTCACTGTCGGACGGATAGAGGAGGAGCCATCATGCAGCCAGAGGCCGTTGTTTCACAGTTGGATAAGCTGGGATCGGTGGCGGCGTGGGCGGCCGTGGCAGGCTTCGGTCTGCTGATCCTGTACGTAATCATCAAGCAGTTCCTTTACATCTGTCGGCCCAACGAGGTGCTGATCTTCTCGGGGCGCAAGCGCACCCTGGCCGACGGCTCCACCGTGGGCTTCAGGCCCATCTTCGGCGGCCGCGCCTGGCGCATCCCGCTCATCGAGCAGGTGGACCGCATCGACATGACCATCATCCCCATCGAGATCAAGGTGACCCAGGCCTACTCCAAGGGCGGAATCCCCCTGGCGGTGCGGGCCATAGCCAACGTCAAGATCTCCAACAACCCGCGCCACATCCTCAACGCCATCGAGCGCTTCCTGGGGCAGGAGCGAGCGGAGATCCGCCAGGTGGCCCAGGAGACCCTGGAGGGCACCCTGCGCGGCGTGCTGGCTCAGCTCACCCCCGAGCAGGTCAACGAGGACCGGCTCAGGTTCGCCGAGAGCCTCGCCGACGACGTGGAGCAGGACTTCGAGAAGCTGGGGCTGATGCTCGACACCCTCAAGGTGCAGCATGTCTCCGACGACGTGCAGTACCTCGACTCCATCGGCCGCGCGCAGATCGCCAACGTGATCAAGGAGGCGGAGATCGCCGAGTCCAACGCCAAGAACGAGGCGAACAAGCGCTCCGCAGAGGCCAAGGCCCGGGGCGACATCTCACGCAAGGACGCCGAGCGGGCCATCGTGCAGAAGCGCAACGACATGCGCCGCATCGCCGCTGACTTCGAGGCTCAGGCCGAGTCGGCCATGCGCCGGGCGAAGGCCGCAGGTGAGCAGGCCCGCGCCGAGTCGGAGCAGCAGCTGCAGAAGGTCAGGCAGAAGCTGGAGCAGATCCGCCTGCAGGCCGACGTGGTGCTGCCGGCCGACGCCCAGCGCCGCTCACAGGAGATCATCGCCAAGGGCGAGGCGGCTCCCATCGAGGAGAACGGCAAGGCCCTGGCCCAGTCGCTGAGCATGCTGGCCGAGGCGTGGGCCGCGGCCCGCCCCCCCGCGCGCGACATCTTACTGATCCAGCAGCTCGAGACCCAGAAGGGCACCATCCTCGGCAAGCAAAGCGCGCTGAAGGTGGGCGAGGTGCACATCATCGATCCGGGCGACGGATCGGCGCTGCCCAACTACGTGGCCGGCTTCCCGGCCACCGTGACCTCCATTCTGGATACCCTCCGCTCCACAACCGGCGTGGACGTTGCGAGGATCCTTCAGCCGGAAGACCTGCGGCCTGACGCCGCCCTTACGGGCGACGGTCAGCCCTCGGCGGCCCGCTAGCGGGACCAAAGGAGGCCACCATGGGTGCACTCGCGACCATCATCTTCATCCTGGTTCTGGCGGCAATCGCCATCGCCATCATCGTCAAAAAACTCCTCTTCATCTGTCAGCCCAACGAGGTGCTGATCTTCTCCGGGAGCCACCGCCGGGTGGGGGACCGGAAGGTGGGCTACAAGGCGGTCAAGGGCGGCCGAAAGCTCAAGCTGCCCCTGGTCGAGGTGGTGGACAGCCTGGACCTGACCAACATGGCCATCAACGTCGAGGTGAGCGGCGCCTTCTCTCATGGCGGCATCCCGCTGACCGTGGAGGGCGTGGCCAACGTCAAGATCGGCGGCGAGGAGCCGATCCTGGGCAACGCCGTGGAGCGCTTCCTCGGCAAGACCCGCCACGAGATCATGCTCATCGCCAAGGAGACCCTGGAGGGTAACCTGCGCGGCGTGCTGGCCAAGCTCACCCCCGAGCAGGTTAACAACGACAAGATCGCCTTCGCCCGCCAGCTGATGGAAGAGGCGGACCAGGACCTCAACCGCCTGGGTCTGGTGCTCGACACCCTCAAGATTCAGAACGTCAGCGACGACGTGGGCTACCTCGACAGCATCGGCCGCATCAAGGGCGCCGAGATCCGCAGGGACGCGGTCATCGCAGAGGCGGAGAGCAAGGCGCTGTCCGTGGTGCGAGACGCCTCCAACGTGCAGGAGACCGAGCTGGTGCGCATCGACGCGGCCATCCGCACCCTCGACGCTGACACCAAGCGCCGGGTGGCGGACGCCCAGACCCAGCGCGCAGCCCTGGAGGCGGAGGAGCGCGGGCAGATCGCCGCGGCCGTGGCCCAGGCCGAATCGGAGGTGGAGGTCCAGATCGCCCGGGTTGAGCAGGTCAAGCGTCAGCTCGAGGCGGACCTGCTGGAGCCGGCCAAGGCCCAGGCGCAGCAGGCCATGGAGCAGGCCCGGGGTGAGGCGGCCAAGATCATCGAGGAGGGCAAGGCCACCGCCGAGGTGCTGCGGCAGATCACCGCCGCCTGGACCGCCGCGGGCCCCAACGCCCGGGACATCTTCCTGATGGAGAAGCTGCACAACCTGGTGCGGACCCTGACCCGGACGGTGGAGTCGGTGAAGGTGGACAAGGTGACGGTGCTCGGCACCCCAAACGGTGGCGGCGACCTGGCGCCCAAGGTGATCAACGCCTCGGAGCAGCTCAAGGCGGCCCTCGGGGTGGACATCCTCGGGGCGGTGCAGGACCGCATGGCACCGGCCGCCCCGGCCCCGGCGGCAAGACGCCCGGCCCCTCAGCGGACCACGGCGTCCAGCACGGGGGCCGCCCCCAAGGCCCCGCCCAAGGCCCCGGCGCGCAAGGCGCCGGCCAGCTCCACTTCTCGCCCGCCCCGACCGACCAGGTAGCCTCAGGCCGGCTGGTGAACATCCTCCCGTCGGAGCGTAAACTGAACATGCACTCCTCACGTGAGGTGTCCTCTTGGTGAACTTCCTGCTGGCCCTGCCCATCGCGCTGCTCGGGTTCACCGTTGCCAGCGCCATGGCCTCGGCGCTCGGCGAACACACCCTGTGGCTCCTGACCGCCGGGATCACGGCCAGCGTCATCCTGCCCTCGCTGGTGGCCTCCTGGCTCCGGTCGCTACTGCGCGGCAAGCACAAGGAGCGGACAGACCGCGCCGGCGTCGCCCGGCCGGTGCTCGACTCGGGAAAGCCCTCCACCGCGGGCACCATCGTGGTGCTGAACATCGCGCTCATCATTGCCTGCGCGGTGTTCGCGCCGGCGGAGACTCAGACCCGCCTGCGCACCACCGGCGCCTGGTGGATCCGGGAGGTCATCGACCTGGGCCACTTCTCCGACGGCGACGAGATGACCGCCAAGGGAGAGCGGGTCATCGGCTGGATCGCTGCGCTGCTCCCGGGCGGCGGGCCGCTGCCGGCAGAGGGGGAAGCGGGCGCGCCTGGCACCGACGGCGGAGCGGCAACCGGCGCCGACTCGGGGGTCCCACGCACCGACGGCATGGAGGCCCTGGCGCCGGGCGAGGAGTACCTGGTCTCTTTCAAAAAGGAGGGGAGCGCGGTGGTGGTCCCGGTGCTGTTCTCGGGGCCCTCGGGCACGGTGAAGGTGAAGATGATCTTCGACACCGGCGCGACCCTGACCACCCTCGACCGCGCCACCCTGCGCCGCCTGGGCGCAGACATCACCGCCTCCTCACCCACGGTGATGAGCCACACCGCCAACGGCACGGTCAAGCGCCGCCTGACCGTGGTGGATGGCGCGGCCCTGGGCGCGGCGCGCGTGCCCCGCGGCCTGACCGTCTCGGCATGTGAGCCGTGCGCCAAGGGCGAGGTCAAGGGGCTGCTGGGGCTCAACTTCAGCCGCAACTTCAAGATCTCCATGGACCACGACGCCGGGCGCATCGGCCTGGCGCCCAAGCTGCCCGCGCCGGATCACACCTACGACGCGCGCCACTTCATCAAGCTGGACGACGCCAGGGGCCTGTGGCGCGGCCCGATGCTGGGCGTGGACCTCGTGGTGCGCAACCTCAGCTCACGGGTCATGCGCGACGTGCGGATCTCGGCCGAGGTCACCACCACCGGAGGAAAGCGGCTGCTGAAGGGCACCATCAAGGACCTCCCGGCCCGGAGCAACAAGCCGCTGCACCTGCAAGGCATCCTCAAGGGCAAAAAGGGCCGCACCTTCAACCTGAAGGTGGAGAACGTCGTCTGGTAACCCGGACCTCACCGCAAAAGTAGACGTAGACGCTGCCCCAACCGCCCCCTTCCCTCGACCGACCTCAGGGCCTGATCAACGACAGCGGATCGGGGTGATTATCGAGCACCAGGCGCTGGCCGTAGGTCAGCACCAGGCTGTGATCGGCGCCGTCTGCCCAGATGCGCCCCTGCCGCAGCCGGCAGACCAGCACCAGAGCCATGCCCGGGGGCATCCTGCCCCGCAAGGGCTCGGGGGAGCGCTTGTGTGGGTGCACGTACGGCTCGCGCACCAGAAACTGGATCTCGTCGGAGTCGGGCGACAGCACCTCGCCACCCGCCGAGCGGATTGCCGCCGTGGACCCGGCGCCAGAAGCGATCCAGATGCCCGAGCAACGGTACAGCGCGAAGGGTCCCTGCTCACCGAGCTTCGCCTCCCACACCTGGTCGGCGGGCATAATAGCCATCTCGAACCGGGTCTGCCCCGCAGGGCAGGGGTGCGCGAAGAGCACGTCGTTGAGCGCCGGCCCCAGCACCTCCTGGCCGTCCAGGCGCACCCGGATGCGGTTGCGCGGGCGCGGGCGCAGCTCGCCACTCTCCAGCGCGTCCAGCAGCCGCGGCAGGTCAGCGGCCGTCCCGGCGCACAGAGCGCCCACGCTCTTGTCCGGGTCCGAGTTGATGCCCATCAGCGGCGGCACATCGCCGATGCGCCAGGCCACGTCCATCAGGGTGCCGTCCCCGCCCAGGCTGATCACCAGGTCGTACTTGTGGGTGGCGCGCAGCGGCCGCCTGTTGCGGATGACCACCTCGATGCCGCGACGGTCCAACTCCGCGCGGACGACCTTCAGCGCCTCCTGGTTGGTCTTGTGGCTCTCCTGAATCCCCCGGGCCGTCGGGTCGTCGCGCTCGATGGCGCGGGCCAGGTCCACGTCGCCGCGCTCCTGGACCCAGAGCTGATAGAAGCTCTTACGGTGGAACAGCAGCACCCTGGCGATGGTCATCGGTGTCCCCTCCGGCAAGGGCGCGCTCAGTCTTTTACCGGGATCCCCACCCGATTCGCCTTCAGCCCCCAGATCCCGTCGTTGACGCTCACCTCACCCATCAGGCCGGCGACCAGGTTCGGCACCAGCAGCTCCTCGAGCCGCCCGACCACCCGATCGCGCCAGTTGTTCTTCATGATGCCGATCCACCACTCCAGCTGCCGCACCAGGTTCTCATGCGTCCACGGCTCTTCCAGGTCCGCCAGCGCCAGCAGCTCGGTGGTGTCCACCTCATCCACCTTCACATCCTCGCCGTTGATCCGCACCACCAGGGTGGAGTCTCCCACCACCATCAGGCCGCCGCGCACCTCGCCCTGCGCCATCTCGGGCACCATGGCGGCCAACAGGCCCTCCAGATCCACATCTACGCTCTCGAGCACCACGCATACCACCAGCATAATCCGGTCGCTGTTGGGCTGCCGCACCACGATGGTCTTGTTGGTCAGTTCCTTCTTCTCGGTATCGCTCATGGGACGCTTGCTTCCAGGCTGGTTGGTCCTCCCATTTGTCACCCGAGGGCAGACGGATGGCAAGGAGATCATGACCTTGTTTGTGAGAGAGTGGCCCCTCCCCCGTGAACCGGGGGAGGGTCGCGGAAGGTAGCTACTTGACGGTGAGAGTGAACGCGCCGAAGCGGCCAGTGTAGCGGCTGTCCACCGCCACGTAGTAATCACGGGTCAGCTTCGGAGTGAAGGTGACGCTTACCGGGTTCTGGTTGTAGCTCAGAGCCGAGACCGCGCCGTAGTTGCCGTTGGAGCCGCAGGTGTTGTTGATCGGCGTGATGCCGCACACCCCGCCCAGCAGGGTGAAGATGTAGAACTGGGCGTAGCTGAACTTGGGCGACAGGGTGAACGTGTAGCTCTTGCCGGCGGTGAGGCTGAACTTGTAGTACGCCTGCTCCGCCTTGTAGATGGTGTTCAGGTTGCCGCAGTTGATGGCGGTGCCCCACTCGTTCTTCATGCCGGTGGTGTCACCGGTGATGGTGGTGGTGCCGCTGCTCAGGGTCACCTTCTTGGCGTTCTTGCAGGTGGAGTGCGCGCCCGGGGTCCACTTCTCGATGGTCACCGTGTAAGCGCCCCGGTAGTAGGACGAGTTGCTGTAGCTGTCCACCGCGAACCGGTAGGTGCCGGTCTTGGTGGGTTGGAAGGTCACCGACTTGGTCTGGTTGTTGTACACGTAGTGCACCACGTCGCCCTGTTTGCCGCCGCTGCCGCAGTGCGCGGCGATGGTCTGCGGCGAGCAGGTGTTGCCGAAGATGTAGAGCCCGGCGTAGAACTTGGGCGCCAGGGTGAACTTGTACGACTGCCCGGCGGTCAGGTTGATGGAGTAGTACTGCTGGTTGCCGTCGAAGATGTAGCTCGACGAGCTGGTGCCGCAGCTGATCTGGGTGCCGAACTCGTTGCTCATGCCGGTGGTGTCGCCGGTGACGGTGAGCTTGTTGCCGGTCATGTTCAGCGGCTTGGCCTTGGCGCAGGTGCCGTTGGTGGGCGGAGTGTACTCCTCGACGGTCATGGTGAACTTGCCCGCGTAGGAGTTGGACGTGCTGTCCACCGCGATGTGGTAGGTGCCGCCTGCGGGGGGCTTGAAGGTCACCGAGCCGGAGTAGTTGGTGTACACCGTGCTCGACAGGGCGCCGGTCTTGCCGTTGGAGCCGCAGTCGGAGTTGATCTTGCCGGGGTCGCAGGTGTTGCGCCAGATGTAGAACCGCGCGTAGAAGCCCGGCGACAGGGTGAACTTGTACTGCTTGGTGCCCGCCAGGAACATCTTGTAGTAGGCCTGCGGGCCGTCGAGCGCGTACCAGGAAGACAGGCCGCAGCGGATCTGGTTGCCGAACTCATTGGAGATGCCAGAGGTGTTGCCGGTCACCGAGGCTTTGCCGCCGCTCATGGTGATGGTCTGGGCGGTCTTGCAGGTGCCGTTGGTGGGCTTCTTGAACTC
This sequence comes from uncultured Myxococcales bacterium, assembly GCA_964511535.1. Taxonomy (GTDB): domain Bacteria; phylum Myxococcota_A; class Polyangia; family CAZCFB01; genus CAZCFB01. Next base: position 22,083 of record CAZEFW010000025.1, read on the forward strand.
CTCGATGGAGAGCTTGAAGCTGCCGTGGTAGCTGGGCGTGCGGCTGTCCACCGCGATGATGTAATCGCCGGCCACCTTGGGCGTGAACTTGAGGGTCTCGCCGGCGGTGCTGACGAAGTCGTCCACGGTGCCGGTGGAGCCCTTGGAGCCGCAGTCGCCGTTGATGGCGCTGGCCGAATTGCAGGCGCTGGCGCGGAACAGGTACATGTTGGCGTAGGTGAAGTCCGGGTCGAGGTACACGTCGTAGGTGGTGCCGGCCTTGAGCGTCACCCGGTAGTAGAGCTGCGGACCGTCGTAGTCCCGGTTATTAATCTTGCAGTTGATCTGCTTGCCGAACTCGTTGTTCGCGCCGGTGGTGCTGGCCGACACGCTGGCCTTGCCGTTGACCAGGGTCAGCTTCGTGGCCTTGGCGCAGGAGTCGTTGGCGGGCTTGACGAACTCCTCGACCACCAGGGTGAAGGAGCCGGAGTACTGGGTGTAGCGGCCGTCCACGGCGATGTAGTAGGTGCCGGAGGTGGCCGGCTTGAACATCACGGTGCCGGTCTGGTTGTTGCCGATGTAGCCGCTGACCGCGCCGGTCTTGCCGCCGCTGCCGCAGCCGGCGTTGATGTTGTTCACGCCGCATTTCTGGAACAGGTAGACGTAGGCGTAGCTGAACTTGGGCGACAGCGACACGCGGTACGACTTGCCCGCGGTGAAGCTCGCCTTGTAGTAGGCCTGCTGGCCCGACATGATGGTCTGGTAGTTGCCGCAGTTGATGCCGGTGCCGTACTCGTTGCCCATGCCGCTGGTGGTGCCGGTCGCGGTGATCTTCTTGGCGCCGCCCCAGTTCAGGTCCTTGGCGGTGGAGCACTTGTTGTTCAGCGGCGGCCCCTGATCTGGCGGGATCGCCTTGTCCGGCGTGATGACCGGGCCGTCGGGGGTGATGACCGGGCCGTCCTGCTTGACGATGGGACCATCAGGCGTGACCACGGGGCCATCCGGCGGCGCGATGGGGCCGTCCGGGGGCGGAGGCGGCGCGTCGGGCGGCGCGATGGGGCCGTCAGGGGGCGGCGGAGGTGCGTCAGGCGGCGCGATGGGGCCGTCAGGCGGGACGAGCGGGCCGTCGGGCGGCGCGATGGGGCCGTCAGGCGGCAGCGGTAGCGAATCGGGCGGCATAATACCGTCTGGGTCAGGGACGGTCTGGTCCCCGGTCACGCCGGTGTCGTATTTCCCGATCCCCTTGTCGGGGAGTCCCCCGCCTTCCTGACGCGTCGTACAACCGCCCAGGATGAATACGTAAGAAAGCAGAACGATGCCCAGTCTTTTCATGTGTTGAATCTCCCTGGAGAAATTAGCCACTGGATCATTATTATAGATCATCCATCAGCAGTCCACGCTCCGGTCCATAGTGCCCCTTCGGATGGACAGCGCAAATAAAGTGGCGCGGACCGCCTCCCTGGTCCCACCCGAAGGGGTGCCAGCCCTCTTGCAAGCCCGGCGGCCGTATGCCATAAGGCCGCCATGGGAAAGGGAAAAGTCAGCAACAAGCGCATCAAGATCCTCCGCAGGTTCAACGAGGAGCTGACCTGGGACACCACCCGCAAGTACGTGGAGCACCTGCGCTCCCGGGGCGAGCTGCTGAGCATTGGCCAGGTGGACATCGACGTGCCCCAGATCATCTGGCGCCACTTCATCTGCGATGCCCAGCGTTGCATCCAGTACGCCGGGGACAGGGCGCTCATCGACCGGTCATGCTGCTGCCGCTACGAGGTCCCCACCAGCGCCGAGGACCGCCAAAACGTGCTGGCCCACCTGGACGAAGTTCGCCCCAACCTCCCCGACGGCCATCGCCTGATAGACCCGGATGAGAGCCCGTTCGAGCAGGACGGCGACTTCGGCTACGACCTGGTGAGCGACAACCCTTTGGGCGGCTGTGAGTTCAACCAGTACCTGCCCGATCGGTGCAGCTGCATCCTGCACCGCACCGCCCTGGAGCACGGCGAGGATCCTGCCCTGTGGAAGCCGCTGGCCTGCTCCCTGTGGCCTCTGGCCATCAACGACTACGACGACGACGAGGGCGAGCGCTTCCTGGTCACCATCTACTGCGAGGAGACCGAGGAGCTGTTCAACGAGTCGGACGACGAGCCGTTCGCCTGCATCGTGGACCAGGATCCGGCCTACCCGCGGCTCTACGAGAGCGAGCGCCATGTGCTGGAGTTCCTCTTCGGCAAGCGCTTCTGGCGCACCCTGCACAGCGAGGCGAAGCAGATCCTCGCGCGCTGAGCAGTCGGCCGCGCCTGGCGGCCCCCCCGAAAAGAACTGGCCCCGCCAGGCGGGCCGTCGTTAAGATCCTCTGGTGCCCGTTCCACCGATCCGTTCCAAGATTTTCGGCGGCCCCGCCGGTGCCGATCGCCCCACGGTGCAGGGCGCCAAGCGGATCTTCAGCCGCTTCTTGCTGGTGGCCGTCGCGGTCAACGTGGCGGTGGGGGTGGCCGTGGTGCTCTACGACGTCAGCCACTCGGTGGCCGTGACCCACGGGCAGCTGCGCAACACCTCCGAGCTGCTGGTGAAGGTGACCACCGGGCTGCACGAGACCCTCAAGGGCACTCCCCAGGAATCGGTCCAAAAGGCCAACCAGCTGACCCAGGCCCCCATGGCCCTGCTGGACCGCGCGGGCAAGGTCCTGTACGTGACCAACCCGGACGTGGGCCACAAGCTGCCCCGCGTGTTCCCCAGCGGCCAGCCGAGCCAGGGCACGCGCATCGTGATCAGCGACGAGATCGACCGCCTGAGCGGCGCCTGGTCGGTGGTGCCCTTCGGGCCGAAGCACCTGCTGCTGGTGGTGGCGGTGCGCACGCCGGATCAGGAAGGCAAAGTGGTCTACCTCTCCATCGCCGCCGCCCTGAGCGGCGCGGGCATCATCTTCTCGGTGATCATCCTGCTGGCCGCGGCCAACTGGATGCTGCGCCGCCCCCTGGACCGCATGGTCGCCCAGCTGACCGCGGCGCTTCAGGATCAGCTCGCCTTCCGCCAGGGGCTGCTCGACTCCAGCGAGTCGGTGGGCATCGTGGCCTCCGACGGGGCCGGGGTGGTGCGCGTGTTCAACGAGGCGGCCGCCAACATCCTGGGGCTGCCCCGCGAACAGATGGAGGATCGCATCTCCCTCGACCGGCTGCTCGAGCGCTGCAAGCGCCCGTCCGGAGAGTGGGCCCTCGACTCGACGCCCGCGCCGCCCCCGCGTGAGGGCGAGGAGCTGTGGCTCGACCGGTCGGGGCGGGAGCGCCTCCTGTCGGTGAGCGCCAGCGACATCCATGACCCGGAGCGGCAGCACCTCGGGAGGCTGATCATCTTCGTGGACATCACCGAGCGCAGGCGGCTCGAGGAGGAGCTGATCCAGAGCGAGCGGCAGCTGCTGCAGAGCGCCAAGATGGCCACCCTGGGGGAGATGGCCACCGGGGTGGCCCACGAGCTGAACCAGCCGCTGAACAACATCGGGCTGCTCGCATCGCGGCTGCAGCTGCGGCTGCGCAAGTCAGACCTGGCCGACGAGGACCGCGCCTTCGCCGGGGAGAAGCTGGCCAAGGTGCTCAAGCAGATCGAGCGCGCCAGCCGGATCATCGAGCACCTGCGCACCTTCGGCCGCCCCTCCCAGTTCAAGCTGGGGGACGTGGTCATCAGCGTCGCGGTGGACGAGGTGGTGGACCTGCTGCGCGAGCAGCTGTCGGCTCACGGGATCGAGCTCGAGGTGGCCGTGCCGGACAACCTGCCGCCGGTCCACGCCGACGAGGGCCAGCTGGCCCAGGTGCTGATCAACCTGGTGGTCAACGCCCGGGACGCGCTGGACAGCCTGGAAGATGCCGAGCCCCGCAGGCTGCGCATCGTGGGGGCGCGGGACCGGTTCTCCGACGGCCAGCCGGCGGTGGTGGTCCGGGTGGAGGACAACGGCCCGGGGATCCCGCCCGAGCTGATGGAGCGCATCTTCGACCCGTTCTTCTCCACCAAGGAGGTGGGCACGGGCCTGGGCCTGTCCATCAGCTACGGGCTGATGCGGGACTTCGGCGGCACCCTGGAGGTGAGCTCGGCGCCCGCGCGGGGCACGGTGTTCACCATCAAGCTCAAGCCTGGGCAGCAGGAGGAAGGGAATGGATAAAGAGCGGCTGACCATCCTGCTGGTGGACGACGAGGAGCTGGTGCGGGAGGAGCTGGGCGCGATCCTCGAGGAGTCGGGGTACGACGTGATCACTGGCGCTGACGGCGAGGAGGGGCTGGCGCTGTTCCGCTCCAGGGGCCCCGACATGGTGATCACCGACGTCCGCATGCCGCGCCGGGACGGCCTGTCGTTGGCCATGACCATCCGCGAGGAGGCGCCCTCGGTTCCGGTCACAGTGATCACCGGCCACGGCACCGAGGCCATGGCCATCAAGGCCCTGCGTGCCGGGGTCACCGACTTCGTCAAGAAGCCGGTGCGGCTGGAGGACCTGGACGCGGCGCTGAGCCGTATGCGCGCCGTCAGCCAGGAGCTGACCACCGAGCCGGCCCTCTCCCACCCGGAGGCGGTGGAGCTGGTGGAGCTGCTCTGGTCCTACCGGCTGGACAACGAGCTGGCGGTGGTGCCCTCCTTCGTCGACATGTTGGTGGCGCGGTGCGGGGCCGGCCTGCCTCCCCCCGCGGCCATGGAGCTCGGGCTCGCGCTGCGCGAGCTGCTGATCAACGCCGTGGAGCACGGAAACCTCGGCATCACCTTCGACGAGAAGACCCTGGCGCTGGAGTCGGGCACCATGGCCTCGCTGGTGGCCCAGCGCGCGAGCGATCCGGCGCTCGGGTCGCGGCATGTGAAGGTGCGGGCTCACCTGTCGGACGGCGTGCTCACCGTTCAGGTCCAGGACCAGGGCGAAGGCTTCGATTGGGCAACCCTGCCAGACCCCCTGGATCTGTCCCACCAGATGGCGCCCAACGGCCGCGGACTGCTGCTGGCCAGAATGTCGGTGGATTCCCTGGAGTACAACGATCTCGGCAACTTGGTAACCATCACCAAACGCCTCACACCGTCCTGATCCGTGCGATATCGCACGCCGCCGTCATAAATTGCATCATCGGCCGATTAAGGCTATCGTCCCGGTCGAAGACCTAGTATATGGACGCCTTTACTCACTTGGCTGGTTTGGTACCAGCAAAGGAGCAGCCATGATCCGCTACGCGCTCTCCCTGACCCTCGCCTTGGGACTCTTCCTGCAGGCCCAGACCGCAGAAGCACAGGTCGACGAGCCGCCGCCGCCGCCGCCGCTTGGCGACGTCGACGAGCCGCCGCCGCCGCCGCCGTCCGATACTGGCCGGACACGCCGCGTCAAGCGCCGCGCCAAGCGCAAGGCCGCCGCCACCGATGAGGACTCGCCCGTGGTGCGCGCCAACGGCGAGGAGGGCAACCTCGGCCTCTTCTTCCGCTTCGGGGGTTTGGGCACCATGACCGCCACCGGCGACTCCCAGAAGAAGAACTCCGGCGTGATCAACACCCAGCTCGGCATCAAGTTCGTCATGTCCGAGTCGATCATGCTGCCGCTGTTCTTCGGCATGGGCATCGTACACAAGAAGGTGACGGATCAGGACGGCACCACCGGCTTCAGCATGGACCTGGGCGCCGGCCTCGAGTACCACTTCCGCATCTGGCGGCGCATCGCGCCTTTCTTCGGGGCCATCATGAAGCTCGGCTTCTATGACCCCCAGAGCGACAGCGACGCCGACGACTTGACCATCCGCTTTCACGTGGGCCCCACCATCGGCGTGGAGTACTACATCGCGGACCGGGTGAGCCTGGCGGTGGCGTACATGCTGATGATCACGATGTACGCCTCGACGGTCAACGCGGACAGCACCACAGTCAACTTCGACATGACCACCAAGGACGGGCTGGACGTGGCCGCGGAGTCGGGCGGCAACATGACCCTGACGTTCTACTTCTGATCCGGCGGGGTCGTCGCGCCCCCGTCTCCCCACGCCGCAGGTCGCAGTCATCCTCGCTCACACCATCTTCTCCAGCACGCCGGAGTACCTGATCACCGCCGTCGTCCTCGCGGTGGCGGAGGCCGTGGCCATCTCCTTCGGTTTCGGCGCCGGGCTCATCGCAGTCGGGCTGCTGGCCATGGTGCTGCCGACGGTGCAGGACGTGGTGGTGCTGCTCACCCTGAGCTGCCTGCTGCCCGAGGCCGTGGTGTTGCTGCGGACCCTGCGGTTCATCTCCTGGCGCGGCGCGGTGACCATGCTGGTGGGGGTGGCGGCGGGGGTGCCGGCGGGCACCGTGATCCTGGGCTGGACCGACCAGGTGCTGGTGCTCACGCTGCTGGGCGCCTTCCTGGTGGTGGTGGGGCTCGGCTTCCTCGCGCTGCCGACCCGGCAGGGCGGCATCAAGTGGCCCGGGTGGGCCGCGCCGGTGGCCGGTGTCGTGGGCGGGATCCTCGGTGGCATGTTCGGCACCGGCGGGCCTCCCGTGATCATTTACTACCACCTGGCCGGCCTGCGGAAGACCGCCTTCCGCGGGCAGCTGATGGTGGTGCTCGGGACCATTACGCTGACCCGGCTGCCGAGCTATGCCATCGCGGGCCTGTTCACAACGGCGCGCCTCTGGTCCGCGCTGGCGGTGTTCCCCTGGGTGCTGGGCGGGGCCCTGGCCGGCTGGCGCTTTCACCTGGAGGTGCCCGAGCATGTGTTCCGGCGCCTGGTGTCGGTGCTGCTGGCCCTGATGGGGGTTTTGTTGTTGATCAGATAACCATGCGCTGGCATGGTTTGCCGTCTTATCCATGAGCCTGAACGGAGGCCACCGTGGCATACCTCGAAAAAAAACAAGGACTTCCAGCGGGAGATTACTCGGAAGCTTTTCTGGAGATCGATCAGGAGAGCGGTCCCTGGCTCACCAAGTGTCAGACCGATTCGCCCATAGCCCGGGCGGGGCACAAGGAGTGGGACCTCGACCTGGAGCGGGGGTTGATCCGGTTCACCGGCGGCGAAGGCCATGACCTGCTGGCCCGCTTCGAGGTGCTCGGCACGTTCAACCCGGAGGACGGGACCTGGCTCTGGGCCTGGTCCAACCCGATGATGGAGCACCTGAGCGCCGGCGTGGCGGGGCTGCGAGAGACCTTCGAAAAGCAGGAAGTGGAGATCCCCGAGATCACCGAGCCGAACCATGTGGGCACCGAGGTGCAGGCCTGGACCCTGGCGGCGGCGGCGGCGTTTCGGCTGCAGGCCGAGAGCTGCTACCGGCTCCCTGGCGACATCCAGACATTCGTCGCGCTGTACCAGATCACCGAGCTCCCGAACCAGGGCGAGGCCCCCGCATCGGAGCAGCAGGGGCCCGACCCCGAGGCCGCGGCCGCGGTCCTGGCCGAGTACGCCGGCCCCATGGCGCTGAACCTGGGGGGCCTGCTCATCGGGGTGCTCCGGGGCGAGGAGGAGCTGTCCATGGACCAGCTCATCGGCCACCTGCACAGCTTCTGCGATAACCTGGCCGAGCTGGCCAAGAGCGACCTGGGGCAAGGGACGCCGGCTGCCGCCGAGGCCGTTCAGCTGTCCAACAGCCTGCGCCAGAGCGCCCTGTTCCTGTCCGTGCCGCCCGGCTCGCCGCTGCTGGATCAAGCGGTGCGCGAGGTGCTGACAGCGCTGAGAGGCGTGGCCGAAAAGTACGGCGCCCTGGAGGGTGAGGGGGAGGCGGAGTGACCATGAAAGCGGTGACGCTGAAGCAGTTTGACGAGGACGCCGCCCTGCGCCAGGAGGCCGGGCGGCTCATCAGCGACGACGAGGGGCTGGTCTGCTTTCCGTGCGCCAACACCTACCGGTTCGGCGTCAGCCTGCTGTCGGTGCGGGGCGTGCTGGGGCTGATGCAGACCAAGCGGCGCGCCAAGCAGAGCCACGCGCTGGTGATGGTGGCCGACGCCGAAATGGCCGCCCTGGTGGCCGATCCGATCCCCGAGCAGGCGCGCACGCTGATGCAGGCCCTGTGGCCCGGGCGCATCACCATCCGGCTGCCCCTGCGCAAGGACCTGCCGCGCAAGGTGTACAAGGAGCTGTCCAAGCCGGACGGCATGGTGGGCCTGCGTCACCCGGGAACCGAGACCGCCGCGCGCGTGGTGGAGGCCGCCGGCGTGCCGGTGCTCGTCTCCAGCGCCAACCGCAGCAAGAAGGTGGGCGCCACCTCGGTGGCCTCCATCCGCCAGCAGTTCGCCCGCAGCATCGACCTCTTCATCGAGGCCGGCGACATGCCCAACAGCCCGCCGTCGACGGTGGTGGAGTTCAGCAAGGGCGGCGAATTGAAGGTGGTGAGAGCAGGTGAGGTGTCAGAAGACGAGATCCGGTCAGCGCTTGCGTCTGAATGACAAAACGACGAAACGACGAAATGACAGAATGACAGAATCTGTTTGATTGCGAGCAACATCCGGGGTGATTTGGCGAAGACCTCGGCATGCACACTTCACAGATAGGCGCTGATATCGCAGACAGGTTGCTCCGTTTCGGCTGCAACATCCTGTGGCTCTGCAAGAAGATCCCCCGCCTGCCTCATGCCCATCATGTTAGCGGCCAACTCGCCCGTTCAGGCACGGCGCCAGGCGCGCTGTATGAGGAAGCGCGCGGCGCCGAGAGCCGCGCGGATTTCATCCACAAGCTGAACATCGCGCTAAAAGAGCTGAGGGAGTCCACCTATTGGCTAAAGCTGGCGAGGCATAGCTGCCTTCTGCCAGCGCCCCCGGCAGAAAAACTCATGAGAGAGGCAAATGAACTCATCGGGATACTGACGAGCTCCATCAAGACGGCCCACCAGAACGCGCGCAGGTAGCAAATTCTGTCATTCCGTCGTTTTGTCATTTCGTCGTTTTGTCATTCGCCATTCAAAGAGGCGCAAGCCTCATTGAATGGCGTAGATTTTCCCGTCAAATGCCGTGAAGTACAGTTCCCGCGCTGCGTCTTCTCCGAAGGACGTGATGAACAGCTGTGTGTCCAGCAGCTTGGTGTTGACGAACTTGCCGCTGCTGTCCTCCTTGAGCTTCCAGATCTCGCCGCTGATGAAGTCGGCGTAGATATAGGCGCCGAGCAGATCGGGGCGCTTCTTGCCGCGGTAGACATACCCGCCGGTGACCGATCGGCCGCCGCCTCCCTGCACGTGAAAGTATTCGTGCACAGGCGGCTCGAAGCCGGCCTTGCTGCAGGTGGATCCGTGGGGGAAGCAGTTGTTCCCCTCCAGCTTGTTCCAGCCGTAGTTGGCGCCCGGCTTGATGATGTCGATCTCCTCCCACTTGCCCGCGCCCACGTCGCCACACCACAGGGCGCCGGTGATCGGATCGAAGGCGCAGCGCCACGGGTTGCGCAGGCCGTGGGCGTAGATCTCCTCCCGGTAGCCCTGGGTGTTCTTGGCGTACGGGTTGGTGGCGGGGATGCCGTAGGTCTTGCCGGCTGGCGGGTTGATCACGTCGATGCGCAGCATGGCGCCCAGCAGGGTCTTGAGGTTCTGGCCATGGCCGAATGGATCGCCCCCGCCGCCGCCATCGCCGAAGCCGATGTAGAGCATCTTGTCCGGGCCGAAGTCGAGCCAGCCGCCGTTGTGGTTGCCGGCCGGCTGGATCAGCTCGAGGATGCTCTTGAACGAGGTGAGGTCGGCCTTGTCCTTGTCCGCGGCGCTCACCTTGAAGCGCCCGATGACGGTGCGGCGCGGCCCGGACGCGGTGTAGTTGAGGTAGAACAGGCCGTTGCTCTTGAACTGCGGGTGCACCGCCATGCCGAGCAGGCCCATCTCGTTCTTGGTGGCGTCCACCTTGCTCTTGATGTTCAGGAACTCCTTGGTGGTGGCCACCGACGGGTTGTTCGGGAAAACATGCACCTTGCCGATCTGCTCCAGCACGAACAGCCGCCCGGTGCCGTCCCGGGGAGAGAGCAGCGCCAGCGGCTTGATGAAGCTGAGCTTGGGGAAGGCCACCACATGCTTCACGGGCGGGAGGGTCAGGTCGGGCGCCATCAGATCGGGCATCAGCTGATCCGGGATCGCCTGGTCCGGCGCCGGCATGTCCGGGATCGCCTGGTCTGGCGCCGGCATGTCCGGCACCAGCTGATCCGGGATCGCCTGGTCTGGCGCTGGCATGTCCGGCACCGGCATGTCCGGCGCCGGCATGTCCGGGATCGCCTGGTCTGGCACCGTCATGTCCGGCGCCGTCTGATCGGGCGCCGCCTGATCGGGCGCCGCCTGGTCCGGGGCTGCCTGGTCCAGCGGGGCCAGGTCCGCCAGCGCGCTGTCCAGAGCGGCGCCGTCGGCGACCCGCGAATCCGGCCTCCCGGTGTCGGGCGCGGCCCGATCCAACCGCGGTAGGTCGCCGACGCCAGCGTCAGCCGGGGCACCGTCCACGATGGGATCGGCTCCCCCACCGCAGCCATTCGAAGCCAGAGAGATCAATAACGCGAGCAGGTATGAGCGTGGCACCCCAGAAAGATAGCGTGGATCCCTGCGGGCGCTACACGCGCGGCAGGGTGATGGTGAAGGTCGTGCCCTGCCCTGGCTCGCTCTCGGCCGCGATGGTGCCGCCGTGCTCCATGATGATCTGCTGGGTCAACGCCAGGCCCAGGCCGGTGCCAGACTCCTTGGTGCTGAAGAAGGGCTCGAATATGCGGGGGAGGTCGTCGGCTGCGATGCCAGGCCCCGAGTCTGCGAGGCGGAGCTCCACCTCGTCCTGCCGCACCCGGGCGCAGATCTCCAGCGTGCCCCCCTCGCCCTTCTCCATGGCCTCGCCCGCGTTGCGCAGCAGGTTGAGGAACGCCCGGCGCAGCTGGTTTTCGTCGGCGCGCACGGTGGCCTGTCCCGGCTGCAGGTCATGCTCCACCGTGACGCCGCGATCGGCCAGCTCGCTGCCCATGAAGGTGAGCAGGTCGAGCAGGATCACCTGGGGGTCCTCGTCCTCCAGCCGCAGCTTGGGCAGCCGCGCGAAGCGCAGGTACTCCTCGGTGAAGTCGGTGAGGCGGTCCACCTCGGTGGAGATGGCCGACAGCAGCGCCCGCGCCTCCTCGGCCTCCTCGTCCTGCCGCTCCACCAGCTCCTCCTGCAGCAGCTCGGTGTTCAGGGAGATGGAGGACAGCGGGTTTCGGATCTCGTGGGTCACGTGGGACGCGATGCGCCCGGCGGTGGCCATGCGCTCGGAGCGGATCAGGCGCTGCTCGCGCTCCTCGATGGCGCCGGCCATGCTGTTGAACTCCCGCGCCAGCACTGCCAGCTCGTCCTCCGAGCGCGCCTCAACCCGGTGCGCGTAGTCGCCCCGGCCGATGCGCCGGGCCCCGGCCACCAGCCAGCGCAGGGGGCGCAGGGTGAGCTGCACGCCGAAGGTCACCGCGGCGCTCACCAGCAGCGCCACCACCACCATGCCGAGGATGGCCAGGATGACCCGGTTCTCCTCCTGCTCCACCTGCGGGGCGGTGTCCCGCACCTTGGCCCGCATGTCCTCCCGCATGCGGTGGATCACCCGCGCCAGCCGGCGCTCCTCCCGCAGCAGCTGCTCCGCCGGTCCGGCGCCGGCAGACTCGTCGGTGCCGAGGGCCTCGTCGAAGGCGGCCTCGTTGAGGCGGAAGACCCGGTGCAGCTCCAGCAGCCCGGCCTCCACCCCGGCCAGGAACTCCTGATCCCGTGGGCGCGGCTCCAGCGAGGTGCTGCGCTTTACCACCCGCAGCGCCTCCTGCACCTTCTCCAGCTGGTACAGGCGCGCCGCCCTCACCTGGGTGCGGATGAACTTGCCCGTGGCCCGACCGGCGTTGCGCTCCTCGAGGGTCTTGACCAGGTTGCCCTGGATCGTGTGCAGCTCGGCGAAGATGAGCGTCTGGCTCAGGTAGGAGGTGGACAGCAGGTGCAGATCCCGGCGCAGCCGGTGCATGCTCAGCACCGTGTAGCCCATCACGCCGCCGAAGGCGAGCAGCACCACGAGGAAGCCGCCGAAGATGCGTGATGAGATGGACAGGCGCATTGGCTACGAGTCTACAGTCTACAGTCCACGGTCGACAGTTTGGTTGACGGGCGCTCCACGCTCGCGCTGCTGGTTCACCCTCTTTGTACGGTAGACTGTAATCCGCGATGGGCCGCCTCCCAAAGTTCCTGCTGCTGTCGACGCTGTTGGTGCTGGCCTCCGGACCGGCCTTTGCCGAACAGGTGGAGGTGGAGCTGATCACCATCGGGCCGGGGGACGCGCTGTACGCGGCGTTCGGCCACACCGCGCTGCTGACGGTGCACGACGGCCGCCCGCGCTGGGTCTACAACTTCGGCTACGCCAACTTCGATCAGCCCGACTTCGTGCTGCGCTTCCTGCGCGGCCAGGCGATGTTCTTCGTGGCCCGGGAGACATGGCGGGACATGAAGCAGGACTGCCGCGACGAGGACCGGTACCTCTGGCGCCAGGCCCTGGCCCTGTCCTCGGAGCAGCACCGGGCCCTCGACGCGAAGCTGCGCGAGGCCATCCGCCCGGAGAACAAGCGCTACAGGTACCACCACTACACCAACAACTGCGCCACCCGGCCGCGGGACCTGCTGGACGAGGTGCTCGGCGGCGCGGTCCGCCGCGAGCTGCGCGCGAGGCCGGCTGACGGCCCCATCCGCTCGGTGACCCACCACGGCTTCGCCGGCCGGGCGGCGGTGCTCTACTTCATGGATTACATCCTCGGCAGGCCCGGGGACCGGCCCATCACCCTGTGGGAGGAGGCGTTCTTGCCGGGGAGCCTGAGCTGGTCGCTGCAGCGTTACAGGCTGGCCGGCGCCCCGCTGGAGGTGGTGCCCCGCGAGGGTCCATCATTCGACGGCCGGGACCCGGACCTCGGGCTCAAGCTGCAGCGGGCAGCCGCGGCGGCGGCCGTCGCCCTGGGCCTGGCCCTGGCGCTGCTGCTGCGGCGACGCTCCCGCTGGGCAGCGCTGCCCCTGGCGGCGCTCTGCCTGCATACGGCCGCCCTCGGCGCCCTGGCCCTGGGCCTGGTGGTGGTGAGCGATGCGCCGGAGCTGCGCAGCAACGAGCTGATCTTCTCCTACTGGGTCGCCGATCTCGCCCTGCTGGGCGTGGCGTACCGCTGGCTGCGCGGGCGCATGTGGGCCGGCGGCGCCTTGCGACTGTATGCCCTGGCCAGGGTCGTGGCGGTGGCCTGGGTGGCGGTGGGGCACCTGTCCGGCGCGCTGGTCCAGCGGCCGCTCGAGCTGCTGGCGTTCCCGGCCGCGCTGGCCCTGGGCCTGTGGTGGGGGGTGCGGCGGCTGGGCCGCCGAATGCCAGAGTGCCAGAGCGCCGGAATGCCAGAACGCCGGAACGCATGATGCCGACTCCCAGCTCTCAACTCTCAACTCTCAACTTGCAGGAACCGGCCATGGCGGCGGCCGGAGCTTTACCCTGGCAACGTCAGCGCAAATGACCCCACTACCGAGAAACGCCGGGGTTGGCGTGGGTGTGGGCGCATCGCTTATCATCCCGGACCATGGCTGACGTCCTGCTCGATCTAACCTCCCTCGACACCTGGAGCCGCTACTCCGGCACCGGGCGCTACGTCCATGAGCTGGGCCGCGCGCTGCAGGCGCTGTCGCCGGCAGAGCGTCAGGGCCTGTCCATCGAGGGCCTCACCGGCTTCGACATAAACGACACCACCGGCGACCTGGGGTGGCCCGGCGGCGATGCCCCGCTGGACGAATCCCAGGAGATGCGCTGGCTCAACCAGCGGCGCACCCGCCTGGCCTGGACCCTGGCGCGGCTGCGCCCGTCGCTGCTGCACGCGCCGTACCAGCTCGGCACCCCCCGGGGGAGCCTGGTGCCACGGGTGGTGACCTGTCTCGACCTGATCCGGCTGGTGCTCAAACACCAGTACATGGCCGGCCGGCCTGGCTACGTGGCGCTGACCTACGCGCTGGAGGCGGCGCGGTTCCACTCGGCGCGGCGGGTCATCGCCATCTCGCGCCACACCGCCGATGACCTGGTGCGGGTGCTGCGAGTTCCGGCGGCCAAGATCGACGTGGCCCACCTCGGCGTGGACCTGGAGTTGTACCGGCCGCCCGCAGACGAGGCGGAGGCCGCGCGGTACGCGGCGGTGCGCCAGCGCCTGGAGCTCACCGACGGGGGGTACATCTTCTACATGGGCCGCGCCGACCCGCGCAAGAACGTGGACGTGCTGGTGGCCGCCTTCGCAAGGGCCGCGGTGCAGGACCTGCAGCTGGTGATCATCGGCAAGATGCGCGGCGCCGACAGGCGCGCCTTCGACGAGGCCATGGAGGCGGCGGGGCACCCGGCGGGCGTGCGCTTCGTCGGCTTTTTGGACGAGGCCGAGCTGCCGGCGGTGATCTGCGGCGCCCTGGCCTTCGTCTTCTGCTCCACCTACGAGGGGTTCGGCAACGTGCCGGTGGAGGCCATGGGGTGCGGCTGCCCCGTGGTGTCCACCGCGTGCACCTCCCTGGCCGAGACCGTGGTGGACGCCGCGCTGGTGGTGCCGCCACGGGACGTGGACGCCACGGCCGACGCCATCCGGCGCATCGCCACCGAGCCCGGCCTGCCCGAGCAGCTGCGCCAGGCGAGCCTGCGCCGGGCCCAGCGCTTCACCTGGCGCAACACCGCGCTGTGTACGGTGGAGTCCTACGCGCGGGCGCTGTACAGGTAATTCTTTCATTCCGGGCATAGTGCGCTACGATCAATCCATGACCGATAACGGGACCGTGGAAATAGACGACGCCTTTGTCTCCCTCACCGAGGACGGCATCGTGGAGATCCGGCACAAGTCAGGGCTGACGCAGACCCTCGAGACGCTCAACCAGCAGTACAAGGCCACCAGGTCGCTCGCGGGGGACAGCCTGCCGGTCCCGGTGATGATCGTCATCGGCGAGATGAAGGGACAGACAGGCGAGGTGCGACAGGCGCTGGCCCGGGGCGAGGAGCTGGTGCAGATCTACTCCGCCGCCGCCCTGGTGTTCCGCACGGCCATCGCCAGGGTGATGGCCTCACTCTTCACTGGCCTGTACCAGCCCGGCATCCCGGTGCGCGCCTTCTCTGAAGAGGACGCCGCCATGGCCTGGCTGAGGGACCAGTAACATGGGCAACGACCGCCGAAGCGCAAAGGTCACCGAGGATCAGCTCAACAAGATCCTCGCCCTGCTGACGAGGTTCATGAAGGGCGACTTCGAGCCGCGGTTGCCGGTGGAGGACCCCGACTCGGTGCTCGACGCGATCCACCTCGCGCTCAACATCACCGGCGAGGAGCTGCAGAACCAGAAGGAGGCCGCCGACGCCCAGCGCCACGCCCTGGCTGACAGCGAGCGCAAGTTCCGCACCATGGGCGATGCCGCCCACGACGCCATGCTGCTGATGGATTCCCGGGGCTGCATCGTCTACTGGAACGCCGCCGCCACCCGCATCTTCGGCTGGAGCGAGCAGGAGGCGCTGGGACAGCCGGTGCATACCCTGCTGTCGCCCGAGCGGTACCACAAGCAGTCTGGAGCGGGCATCGCGGCCTTCGGCGCCACCGGCTCCGGGCCGGTGGTGGGCAAGACCATCGAGTTGATGGCGGTACACCGCGACGGCGCCGAGTTCCCGATGGAGCTCTCCCTCTCCTCTGCGTTCATCGGCGGGGGCTGGTACGCCATCGGCATCGTGCGCGACATCACCGACCGGCGGCAGATGCAGCGGGCGCTGGTGCGCTCCCGCGACGAGCTGCAGCAGAAGGTGGACCAGCTGGAGAAGGCGAGGGCCCACATTCGCGATCTTCAGGGGCTGCTGCCGATCTGCATGCACTGCAAGAATGTCCGCGACGACGAGGACACCTGGCAGCGCGTCGATCACTACCTGGCCCGACACACCGACGCGCAGTTCACCCACGGGCTGTGCCCCGACTGCCTGGAGAAGCACTATCCGAAAGAGGCGCCGCGGTTGCGGCGCTGAGGCCCAAAGCTACAAAGCTCAAGCCTCAAGCCTCAAGTCGGGCGTGCGAAGCTCGACCTAGAAATTGTCCACCGGCTTGAGCCCGGCGCGGAACCGCACCAGCAGGCTGCCCTTGAGCACGTTCTCGATCTTGCCCCGGCCGTGGTCGGGGTGGTCGATGATCTCCCCCGCCTTGTAGCGCCCGCGTCGCTTGAACGGCCTGACGTCGGTGGCGTTGACCAGCTCCTGCTGCAGGGCGGTGCGCTCCGCCTCCTTGCGGCGGGTCACGTCCTGGTTCGTCGCGGCCTTGCCGCGGGCCTTGGCGTCGATCGGTTCGCTGTCCGACTTCTTGCGCGACCGCGCCGGCGTGAGCCGGTAGTTGTGCTGCGCGCCACAGGTCTCGCACACCACCTTCTTCGGCTCCTCGTTGACCATGGCGCTGATGGTGTGCTCGCGCAGCATCTTGCACGCGCCGCACCACGCCTCGATGGAGCCGCCCACCCGCGGCCTGAGGGACGAGACGATGGCCTCGTACGACTCCACCTTGGGGCCGGTGCCGGGGCCGCGGTACTCCTCGCCCGGCGCGGTGCCCTCCAGCTTGTCCGCCGTGGCCACCCACCGCTGGTCCCTCGCCATGGGGATGGGCGAACCGCCGGTCTTGCGCGGCAGCCAGTCAGCCTGCTTGCGCAGGTCGGCGACCTTGCGGCCGAGCTTGCGCTGCAGCTGCATCTGGTCCATCTGGCCCATGCCCTGCTTGAGCGCGCGGTACTCGTCGCTGATGCGGTCTACCAGCTCCCGGCAAGCGGACTTCTGCTTGTCGGTGGCCATCACCTCACCAGTCAACTCAGCCAGCATGTCCTGGGCGTCGAAGATCAGGTTGTCGATCTCTTTAATCTTGGCCTGCTGCTCGTCGTTCAACGATTCGATCCCTCTACTTGCTCCAGTCCGGTGTCTGGGCGCCGCCGCGATAGACGCGGTGCTGGTTGAGGCCGTCCTCGTTCATCAACCAGACGCCGCCCCTGCTGGAGGAGAAGGCGATGAGACGGCCGCTCGGGGCCCACGTGGGGCTCTTGTTCGAGCCCTGACCCTGAGTCAGCCGCTTCAACTCGCCGGTTTTGACGTTGATGGTGTAGATGTCGTAGCTGCCCTTTTCGTCCCTGCCCGTGAACGCCACCAGCGGCCGATCCTTGCGCGGGCACCAGGCGGGCTCCTGGTTGTAGTTGCCCTGGAAGGTGAGCCGCCGGGCCGCGCCGCCGCTGGCGCCCATGACGTAGATCTGGGGCGTGCCGCCGCGGTTGGAGACGAAGGCCAGCTGGCTGCCGTCGGGCGACCAGGTGGGGGAGGTGTCGATGGCCTCGTTGCGGGTCAGCCGGCGCTGGATCTTGCCGCCCTTGCTGATGACGTACAGCTCGGCGTTGCCGTCCTTGCTCAGGGTCAGCGCGATGGACCCGCCTGACGGGTGCCACGCCGCGCCCGTGTTCAGGCCCGGGTACTTGGAGATCCGCTTGGCCCGGCCGCCGCCGGCCGGCGCCACGAACAGGTCGGTGTTGCGCCACAGGTACGAGGTGTAAGCGATGACCCCGCCCGGCGACCAGGCCGGCAGCACGTTCTGGTTGCCGGTGCGGCTCACCTTGTAGACGCCGTAGCCGTCGTAATCCATCACGTAGATGTGGGACATGCGGTTCTTGCGGCTGGTGGTGGCGAAGGCGATCTTGGTGGTGAAGATCCCTCGCTCGCCGGTGTAGTAGTGCACCACGTCGTCGCCGAACTTGTGCGCGAGGCGACGCACCGTGCGGCTCGGCCCCTTGTAGGTCTTGCTCAACACCGGGGCGGTGCCCTTGGCCAGGTCGTAGAGGTAGAACTCCACGGACAGCTCCTTGGCCAGCATGGTGGCCTTGGCCTTGATGACGCCCTGGGCGCCGACGTTGGCCCAAGCCTCGGGCTTGATGCCGGTGCCCTCGCGGTGCAGGTCGGCCAGGTAGCTCTTGGGATCGATCACCTTGAACAGCCCGATCAGGAGCATGTCGCGGTTCATCACGTCCCGCAGCACCTTGGCCTGCTTGCCCGCTGCGCCGCCGTCAATGACCGGCGGGATTGCCAGCTTGAACAGGGTCTGCCCCGTGCCGGCGATTTCGGTGTACTGCCGCCCCTTCTGGGCCCACGCGGGGCCGCACATCAACAGCAGGACAGCCATCAGGAGAGTTGCGGTGGTGGTGGGTGTAGGTCTCATGGCCTGTTTGATATGTGAAGGGCGCTGGTTATTCATTGCAGCCCTCGCCAGGTATGTTTCAGCCCCAGCCCGTTGGCCAGAATCGATGCGAAGCGATCTGGTGGCGGGAGCGGAATCTTGTTGATGGCCTTCCAGGCAGCCTTGACCGAGTTGTCGAAGTGGGCGTTACCCGAACTCCGATCAAACTGCAAGGGGAACTGGATCCGGCCGTTCTTGTCGATGCGCAGCACCAGCAGCACGTACAGCGATTTGGCGTCGCCCTTGGGGATGATGGCGGGCAGCGACCAGGTGCGGTTCCACAGGTCTGCGACGCGGGTCATGTACGAGTCGCCGTCGCTGGCCTTGGTGGCGGTGCCGCCCACCACGCCGTCGGGGCTGCCCTCCTGCTCGATCTCCTGCATGGCGGCAGCCATCAGCTCGGCCCGGTCCAGCGAGCGCTGCATCCGGTCGGCGTCCTCGGCGTCCCGGTCCTTGCGCTTTTTCTTCTTGCGCGACGGGGCGTCGTTGGCGTCGGCGGAGAGGTCGATCCCCTCCTCCTTTCGGAGGTTCTTCTGCGGGATGCGCTTGTTGGGCATCTTCTTCTCGTCGCGCTGCTTGCCCAGGCGCACCAGCTTGGCCACCACGTAGCTCGGCGGCGGCGGCGGCTTCTGGGCCGCCTCCAGCCGGGCGCGGTACAGAAAGATCCCCACCACGGCGCCACCGTGCAACAGCACCGTGACCACGAGCCCCAGGATGGCCACCGGCTCGAACTTCTTTTTCTTGCCGTAGCTCACCTCTTGCCCGCGGCCGCCTCCTTCTTCTCCACATCCTTCGACCCGCCTGCTGCCCCGGACGCCGGCTCGGCGGGCGCCAGGTCGCCCTGCTCGGTCTCGGCGCCGCTCTCGGCTCCCTCGGCAGAGTCGGTGATCATGCCCACGTTCTCGATGCCCGCCAGCTTGGCCATGGCCATCACCTTGACCACCAGCCCGTACGGCAGGCGACGGTCAGCGCGGATGTACAGCTCCTTGTCCGCCTGCAGCTTGGCGTTGAACTTCAGCTTGTTCTCCAGCAGGGAGAAGGGGATGAAGGTCTTGCCCAGGTAGATGCGCCGCGAGCGGTCGATGTGCAGCACCAGCTTCTTCTCGTCGGCCTCGAGGTTCTGCGCCCGGGCCTTGGGCAGGTCGATGTCCACGCCCTGCTGGATGAGCGGCGCGGTGACCATGAAGATGATGAGCAGGACCAACATCACGTCCACCAGCGGGGTGACGTTGATCTCCGACAGCATCGAGCCGCCCCCGCCAGTGCTCATGGCCATGCTCTCACCTCACTAGAAAATACGTCAGCAACATCATAAAGCCTCCGGCCACGCCTTACTTGATGAAGTGGCGCTTGATGATGTTGAGGAAGTCGCTGCTGAAGGCCTCCATCTCCGAGTGCAGCACCTTGATGCGCCGCACGAAGTAGTTGAAGGCGATGACCGCCGGGATCGCCGCCATCAGCCCGATGGCTGTGGCGATGAGCGCCTCGGCGATACCGGGCGCCACTGTGGCCAGGTTGGCCGCGCCCTTTTCGCCGATGGAGCGGAACGAGTTCATGATGCCCCACACCGTGCCGAACAGGCCCACGAATGGCGCCGCCGAGCCGGTGGTGGCCAGGAAAGGCACCATGCTCTCCAGGTGGGTCATCTCGCTCTGCACCGTGCGCTCCAGCGAGCGCTCGATGCTCTGCATGTCACCCAGCCAGCCGGCCTGATCTCCGCGGCCCGTGGCCTTGGCCTTCTCGATCTTGGTCAGCTCGATGTAGCCGGCCTTGAACACCTGGGAGATGGGCGATCGCTTGAGCCCCTCGGCCACCTCGTAGATATGCTCCAGCTTCTTGGAGTGCCAGAAGTTCTCCAGGAACTCGTCCGACTCGGACTGGGCCTTGTGCAGGTAGAAGAACTTGTATCCGATGATGTACCAGGACACGAGGCTGAAAAAGACGAGGAGCACCAGCACGCCCATGACCATGCCAGAGGCCTGCATGACCAGGCTCATGATGTCCATATCTGTGGGTTGTGCAGATGCCCCGGTGAGCAGGGTAAGCAGGAAGCCCGATTCCATGGAATGTGCTACCTTTTGGTTGGTTTGTTGACAGAATACCGCGCTACCCAACTAACATAGAGGGGCGGGCAAGTCAAACTAATGACTCGGTTTCTTGGAATTCTGACGGCGCTTGTGCTGGCAAGTCAGGGCTGCGTCGATGTGCAGGGTGGAGCCATCGAGGCGCGCTGGGACATCCGCAACAAGCTCGGCGAACGCATCGGGTGCGCCAAGGCGGCGCAGCAGGTGGGGCTGAGCCGGCTGCGGTTCAAGGTCGCGCCCGTTGGCGGGGGCGCAGATCCGTGCGCAACGGACGAACGGTGCCGCTTCGACTGCGCCGGGGTGGAGGGGGACGTTGTGCTCGGCAGCACGCCCTTCATGGTGCCCGAGGGCCGCTACGCCATCTCAACGGTGTGCCTCGACACAAAGGGCACGGCGCTGACGCCGACGGACGGGGTGATCACACCGACCCCGGTGGTCCGTTCGGTGTTCGAGGGGGAAGTAACTGACCTGGATGTGAACTTGATCATCGCCGACCGCTGATGTCGGCAAATATAATTGCGTCATGACGGTTGAGCGCGCATGACTAAACAGCCGTTCGTGGACGTTTATCTGGACATGGAGAGAAATCATGAGAGCTAAAGTTGTCCTGTTCAGCATCCTGGTGGTGGCCGCCGCGGCGTGCGGGCCGATCTTTTTCTGGGATCTTCGTGTGACCTGGAAGATTGACGGTTCGGACAGCCAGTCCCTTTGCTCCACCTACAATATCGGGGAGTTCGACGTGTATGTGAGCGGACCGGAGAGCCGGGTCCGCTCGTTCCCCTGTGCAGCCGCCTGGGACAGCGATACCCGCTTCTTTTCCATCGAGGAGGGGTTCTACTCGGTGAGGATCAAGGTCAAGGAGAAGGGCACCGGCAAGATCCTCGCCGAGCGCTCCGAGACCGTGCATGTGCTGGACGATGAGATCGCCCCTGAGCCGGACCGGGCGGAGATCGCCTTCCGCTCCACCGACTTCACAGGCGGCAGCACCCAGCCCCGGATCAACTTCTACTGGAACATCAACAACACGGTGGACGGCACGGCCAAGGGCAAGAGCTGGGACACCTGCGCCGAGGTGGGCGCCTCCAAGGCGGTGCTGACCATCCAGCCCATCACCTCGTCCGGCGCCAACGATGGCCCGGCCCAGACCGCCTCCCGCGATTGCCACGCCGGGGGCAACATGTCCGCGGCCCTGAACGTGGCCCCCGGCGACTACAAGGTCTCGGTCAAGCTGGTGGACTCGGCGGGCGCTGACCTGACCACGGCCACGCAGATCAACGCGCCGGAGGCCAAGCTCACCAGCATCACCAGCAGCAAGCCGGGCGAGTTCGTGGCGGACTTTTACTGGTACAGCTTCAAGCAGGGCAAGGCCGACTCCATCACCGGCACCTACTACTTCAACCTCACCTTCGGCGACAACAAGCAGAGCTGCGGCGGCACCAACCCGCCGGTGAGCGGCGTGGCCATGAGCCTGTCGCGGCTGACGAGCGTGCCGGCAGGGACCTACAGCGCGGTGACCGCCCAGGTGTGCACCGAGGCGGGCAAGTGCTTCAGCTCCAACGGCAGCGACGCCGGCGTGTGCCAGGACAAGACCAAGAAGTACGACGTCAAGAAGGTCAAGTGGGGCCTGTACAAGGGGACCCTGTCCGGCACCGCCACCAACCTCGAGGTGTGCTGGAAGCAGAGCACCTTCTCCGACTCCAAGGTGGACGGCTTCGGCAGCTTGCTGCTGGTGGGCGCGGGGGACGCCAACCCGGTGCGCGCCATCAACGTGGCCAAGGACAAGAGCAACACCTCCAAGACCTGCAACCCCTGATCTGAGGGTTGTTTTCCGGATAATCCAAACAGCTCTTCGCTCCTGGCGGCCGCCAGGATCCTCCCAACGAGGGCATGACCAGCCAGTCCAGCTTCAGCGGAGTTGCACCGCGAAAGCGGGGCGCAGGGCCAAGGCTCCTGCCTTGACCCGATCGGTCGCGACCGCTACCCTTCAGGGCGACATGAACCTATTTAACCGTTGTTATCTTTGTGTTTTTGCATTTGCCCTGATCGCCGGCGGCTGCGGCGAGGCGGGCAGCTACGAATTGAGCTGGACCATCAGCAAGCTGGACGGCAAGGCGGCCCCGTGCACGGTGAGCTCGGTCCACACTTGCAGCAAGGCGGGGCTCGACTCGCTGCAGGTGGTGGTGCTGCGAACCGGCGACGCCGAGGAGACCGCGCTCCACCCGTGCTACACGCCCGGTGATGGCGCCCTGGGCAGGGGACCCGACCTGACGGATGGTCCTGTCACGTTGCGGGTGACCGGGCTGTCGCCCGGCGGCCAGCAGCTCACTTCGCCCGTGGAGGTCAGCGCCGACATTCCCCTTGAAGGGCTGGTCAAGGTCAAGATCAACCTCCCCCGCCCACCCCGCTGTGCCGACGGCGTGGACAATGACGGAGACGGCCTGGTGGACCTCAAGGATCCCGAGTGCAAGGGGGCTGACAAGGGCAACGAGTCGGCATCGCCCAAAGACGAGTGCTGACCCGATGCCCGGGCGCCTTTTTCTGCTGGAGTTGACGCGTGCCGCGGCAAATCATCCTCGACCCTGATACCAAGCTGCTGCGCCTGGGGCAGCGCCCACCGCGGGTGGTCAAGTGGCTGCTGGTGCAGCAGATCGGCTTCTTCCTGCTCTTCGCGTTCGCGGACGGTCCGGCGTGGGTGTCAGAGCTGCTGGCGGCCAGCGGCGGCTCCACGCTGGCGCGGCTGCAGGTGTATCAGCCGCTGACGGCGCTTTGGATCCATCTGAGCACCCAGGACCTCATCTTCAACGCCCTGCTGCTGTGGCTGGTGGGATCCGCGCTGGAGCGGTGGTGGGGCGGGCGGCGCTTTTTGCTGTTCTGGGTGGCCACCGGGGTGCTCGGCCTGTGCGCCGGCGTGGGGGTGGGGCTGATGGCGCCGACGGTGCTGCTCTCCGGGTCTTCCGGGGCCGCCATCGGGGTGCTGGTGGCCGCGGCCGTCATCTTCCCTGGCCACCTTTTGTTCATCCACAAGGGGGTAATCCCGATCAAGGCGCGCATCGCCATGCTCGGGCTGGCCGGGTTCCTCGTGGTGGGGAACCTGGTGGCCAGCAAATTTCTGTTGGTGGCGGTACAGGCAGGGGGCGGGGTGGCGGCGCTGTTGTTCTTGCTGAGGCGGGTGAAGCCGGCGCGGCAGGATCGGGGCGGGCTGGAGCTGCTGGACGGCGGGTTGAGCAAGGGCAAGGGCAAGAAGAAGCCCGAGACGAAGTACTGGAACTGACACGAGGAGCGACCATGCGCTGCCTGATCCTGATGCACTCGTCCACTGGCAACACCCGGGTGGTGACGCAGTACGCCCGCCGCTTTTTGCAGGCGCGGGGCGTGCAGTGTGAGCTGCACGTGGTGGGCCGGCACCCGGGACCGGTGGATCTGACGGGTGTGGACCTGCTGGGCGTGGCGTTTCCGGTGATGTACTTCCACCCGACCCTGGCCATGAAGGCGGCCGTGGCGGCCATGGAGAACCTGCGGCCGGGGCTGCCGGCTTTCGTGCTCTCCACCGCCGCGGGCGACCCCGGGGCGGCGCTGCACGTGATGGTGGAGCAGCTCGAGGAGCGCGGGTGCCTGTGCCTCGAGGCCCACTGGGTGCTCTGCCCCTCCAACTACCCGATCCACCGCGGGCCGCTGGACGCCCTGGAGCGGACGCCGGTGGTGCGGCGGCTGCACGGCCTGTCCAGGGCGGCCATGCGCCGGGTGTGGCGGCGCTGGCCCAGCCTGCGGCCGGTGATGGCGCTGGCCTACAAGGACGCCATGATCCCGGTGGAGCTGGATCGGCGCTGGCTCGATGAGTTCCTGGATACGGTGCTCGCGAGGCAGCGGGACGCCGAGGCGGGCCGGCCCGTGCCGCGGCCCGACCTCGAGCGCCACACCCACGGGCCGTTGATCTGGTCGGGACGTATGACGCCGCCCGAGAAGGTGGCCGGGATGATCGGGCTGTCGGTGGCGCCGGAGCGGTGCACGGCCTGCGGCCTGTGCACCAGCGTCTGCCCGGCGGATTGTGTGCTGCCCGACGACCATGGCGTGCCGCGGTTTGGCGCGGGCTGCACCGGCTGCTACGCCTGCTACAACGCGTGCGAGGAGGGGGCCATCAGCGCCGTCGGGACCCCACACGGCGTGGGACGCTACCCGGGCCCCCCGTCCCGGATGCGCGAGCTGTTCAGGAAGCCAGGCACATAAGCCACTGTATCGGCGGCGCTCCATGTGGTAGGAAGGCGGGGAACAATCCCCACCAGTGAGGAAAAAAAATGAGAAGATCTGCGCTCCTGTTCGCCCTCATGTACACCCTGACCGCCGGCTGTGGCGGCGCCGGAACCAAGGGCCCGGAGGGCCCCAAGGAGGCCGAGGCCGCAGGCGCCGCGGCGCAGAAGTCCGCCGACGCGGCCAAGAAGGCAGCCGCGCCCGTGGCGAACCTGGCCGCCGAGGTCCTGGGCACCGTCACCATCGCCAGCATCGACGACATCCTGGCCCAGGGCACGACCCTGGTGCGCCCGCAGCTGCCGCCCGCCTTCCAGGCCATGGCGAACCCGCAGGTGCTGAAGGCCCAGATGTTCGCGGCCCTCAAGGCGCCGGAGCTGGAGGCGGTGCTGGACACCACGAGGCCGCTGGGGCTGGCCGTGGCCGACCCGAAGAAGTACGAGGGCAAGGGCCTCGGCCCGGTCGTGGTCGCGGTTCCGGTCAAGGATCCCAACGGCCTCATCGACTTCATGGCCAAGAAGGCCAAAGGGCACGAGACCACCGCCGCCAAGGTGCACAAGTTCACCATGGACCAGGCCGCGGTGTACATGCTGGTGCACGGCGGCACCTACGCGCTGCTCGCTGGCAACGAGGGGCTGCTGGCCGGCGCGGGCAAGGTGATGGGGCCGCTAGTGGAGGGCAAGCCGGGCCACCTGGCGCACATGCGCATCGACATGGAGGCGATCTACAAAAAGTTCGGCAAGGAGATCGACGAGGGCATCGCCAAGCTGGAGAAGGAGATGGGCGAGGGCCCCATGGCCAAGGCCAACACCGGCAACAAGATGATCAGCCGCTGGATGGGCTACGTGAAGGGCATGCGGGTGGTGGACGTGGCCGTTGGCATCAAGGGCAACGACGTCATCTCCGAGACCGCCCTGACCGCCATCTCGGGCAGCGAGTTCGCCAAGTACATGACCACCCTGAACGCTGGCGCGCCCTGGGGCCTGAAGTATGTGCCGGCCGAGAGCGGTATCGCGGCGGTGGCGCGGGACAACCCCGAGACCATGCTGCGGGACCTGGACGAGGCGCTCGAGACCCTGACCGGCGTGCTGACCCAGTGGGTGCCGGCCGAGACCATCAAGGGCTGGCGCGGCGCCATGATGGAGAGCATCAAGTACTACGCGGGCGCAGGCGCGGGCGGCATGTACGCCACCGCTGACGGCGGCATCGGCTTCGCCAGCGCGACCAAGCTCAAGGACGGCAAGGCGGCCAAGCTGTCCACGCGCAAGTGGATGAAGTTCCTCGCCAGCGAGGTGGAGAAGCTGATCAACAAGTCGTTCCGCAAGGAGATCGACAAGGTGGCCAAGGGGGCGGGCCTGAAGATCAAGGTGCTCAAGGACAAGGTGCGCGCCGGCGGCGCCAAGGGCGACCTGTTCCAGGTGAAGATCAAGTGGCCGAAGCTGAAGGACAAGAAGGACCGCGAGATGATGGACAAGGTCAAGAAGGGCATGGTCAAGCTCATCGGCAGGGACCTGAACATGGCCTTCGTGGTGGTGGGGGACGTGGGGCTGATGACCTTCGGCAAGGACTACAAGAAGCGCATGGGGCAGCTCGTCGCCATCGCCAAGGGCAAGAAGCCGGGCAGCACGCTGGTCAAGAAGCTGGCGCCTTACACCGACGGCAGGGACGTCTTCATGGTGTTCTACAGCCCGCTCGAGACCCTGGCGGAGCAGGCGCTGCGGGTGGCGGACAAGGTGGGCAAGATCCCGCCCGACGTTCGGGACGTGATGGCCAAGGTGATGCCGGGGCCCAACACCGAGGTGCCCATGACCTTCGTGGCCTCCCAGAAGGGCGAGACCGTGACCTTCGAGGGCAGCGTGTCGGCCAACCTGGTGGGCATGATCGCGCGCGGCGCCATGCACGCCATGAGCAGGAAGCAGGCGGCCGGCCGGCCGTAAAATGCTCGACAGGAGGCTGCCGGAGCGTAGCCTTTAGCCCAGATGCCTCAAGCCTCAAGCCTCAAACCTCAAGCCTGAAATGACTCTGCTCTATTTCGTCATCTTCATCGGCGTGCTCATCTTCGTGCACGAGATGGGGCACTTCATCTTCGCCAAGCTGTTCGACGTGAAGGTGCTCAAGTTCTCTCTCGGCTTCGGGCCGAAGATGGTGGGCTTCCGCAAGGGCGAGACCGAGTACGTGGTGGCGTGGGTGCCGCTGGGCGGGTTCATCCGCATGCTGGGGGAGGATCCGGACGACGAGGTGCGGGCCAGCGACGAGGGTCGCGCGTTCCACCAGAAGCCGCTGTGGCAGCGGTACCTCATCATCCTGGCGGGGCCGGCGTTCAACCTGATCTTCCCGGTGCTGATCTACTTCGTCTTCTTCGCCGCGCAGACGCACCTGCCGCCCTCGACGGTGGGGACGGTGTTCCAGGGGCAGCCGGCGGCCGAGGCCGGGCTGATGCCGGGGGACCGCATCGTGGCCATCGGCGACGAGGAGGTGCGCTACTGGGAGGACCTGCAGAGCATCATCTCCGACCACCCGGGCGAGAAGCTGCGCTTCACCATCGAGCGGGACGGCAAGCAGTTCGATCGGTTCATCACGCCGCGGGAGCAGGTGAGCCGCACCTGGCTGAACGTGGAGGAGCGCGTGGGGCGGGTCGGCATCTCGCCGCTGTTCCAGCCGCCGCAGATCGGCGTCACATCGCCTGACTCGCCGGCGGCGAGAGCGGGGCTGCGCACGGGCGACCTCGTGACCGCGGTCAACGGCATGGCGGTGGAGCGGTGGGCGCAGCTGGAGCAGGTGCTTCGGCGCAACCGGGGCTCCTCGCTGCGCATGGCGTACCTGCGTCCGGGCCCGACGATGAGCCGCTTCATGGACCTGCGCGGGCTCGCGCCCATGACCACCGTGGTGGACCCGGAGCAGGTCACCGAGGGGGCCAAGAAGCGCTACGAGACGGGCATCCGCTCGGCGGAGTACTTCGTGCAGGCGGTGGAGGCCAAGAGCCCGGCGGCGGCCATGGGCATGAAGCAGGGGGACCATGTGCTGGCGTTCAACGGCAAGCCGGTGCAGCACTGGGACGTGATCTTGCTGGCGCTGCAGGCCAAAAAGGACCAGGAGCACAACATCACCTGGGCGCCCTTCGGCGCGACCGAGAAGGTCACGCGTCAGTTCAAGCTGGCCAAAGAGACCTTCATCGATGACTACAAGCAGTCCCACCAGCGGTACATCTTCGGGGTGCAGAACTATCGCATCTGGAAGCGGGACCAGCCGGCGCCCATCGCCGGGCGGTTCTCCTATGCGGTGACCAAGTCGGTGACCCAGACCGGCGAGATCATCGGCATGATGGGCATCGCCATCGTGCAGCTGATCCGTGGCGGCATCCCGCGGGATACCATCGGCGGGCCGCTGATGCTGGCGTACACGGCGCGGGTGGCGGCGGAGAAGGGTTGGGATCATTTCCTGCGCATGCTGGCGCTCATCAGCATCAACCTCGGCATCCTGAACCTGCTGCCGATCCCGATCCTCGACGGTGGGCACATCCTCTTTTTCACCATCGAGGCGGTCAAGCGGCGCAAGCTGAGCCTGCGGGCGCGGGAGATCGCCACCTACGTGGGGCTGGTGCTGCTGCTGTCGCTGATGATCTTCGCGTTCAAGAACGACATCGTGCGCTACTGGATCACCCAGCCCCCCACGCCGTGATGCCTGCTGATACCCAACCGACGCTGCTGGCGCTCGACACCGCCACCCGGCAGGCCACCGCGGCGGTGAGCCGGGGCGAGACCATCCTGGCAGCAGCGGGGCGAGAGGTGACCACCCACAGCGAGGGCTTGCTGGCGCTGATCCAGCAGGTGATGGGCGAGGCAGGGGTGGCCGCGGGCGCGCTCGACGGCGTGGTGTGTGGGCGAGGGCCGGGGTCGTTCACCGGGCTGCGCATCGGCCTCGCCACGGCCAAGGGGATCTGCTTCGCCGGGGGGATCCCGCTGGTGTGTGTCTCGTCGCTGGTGGCGCTTGGGCGCGGCGGCGGGCGGTGGCTCGAGTCACAGGGGCAGGAGCGGGACGGGCTGGTGGCGGCGGTGCTGGACGCGCGGCGCAAGGAGGTCTTCTGCGGCCTGTTCAGGGCGGGCGTGGCGGTGGACCAGGAGCAGGTGCTTTCGCCGGAGGCGGCGGGGCGATACCTGGGGGAGCTCGGGGAGAGCGCGCTGCTGTGCGGGGACGGGGCGGTGCTCTACCGGGAGCAGCTGCCGGGGGCGCTGGCGCCTGACGGGCTGCATACCATCCGGGCCGAGGAGCTGGCGCTGGCTGGCCTCGGCAGGGTGCTGGCGGGGGAGGCCGACGAGCTGCACGAGGCGGTGCCGCAGTACATCCGGGCCAGCGATGCGAAGCTGCCGAAGGTGCCTCAGGTCAGGGGACCATCTTGAAGCGCACGGTGAGCGGCTTGTTGCTGTGGGCCAGCTCTGACACCACGGCGTAGGGCTTGTTGCCGAAGTAGCCGGTGCCGCCCTTTTTGGCCTTCAGGCACTCCTCCTGGCCCTTGCCGTTCTTGTTGGAGCAGGCGTTGGCTGGCTGGCCGCAGGACTGGTCCTCGAGCATGATGGCGATGGGATCGGCGCCGGCGGCGGCGTCGGCGTGGACCCAGACATGGCCGTGGCCGCTGGAGGGCAGGGTGAGGGCGAAGACGATGTCGCGGGCGGTGTTGGTGGGCGCCGGGGTGCAGCCGGCGTAGCTCGGGAAGCCGAACTTCTTTTCGTCGGCGCCGGCGGTGCCGGGCACTTCGATGTACACAACGTCGCCGATCTTGGTGGAGGAGAGGTCCACCTTGTAGGGGCTGGCGCAGGTGCCTGCGCCAGTGGGGGTCACCTTCTTGCCGCCGGAGATGCACGAGGAGGCGGGGGGCATGTCGGGCTTGGCCAGGTCGGGCTTGGCCAGGTCGGGGCTGCCCTGGTCGGGCGCGGCCTGGTCAGGGGGCGCCTGGTCGGCGGTCGCCTGGTCGGCGGTCGCCTGGTCAGAGGCCGCTTGGTCCGACTGCGCCTGGTCCGGGGGGGCCAGGTCGGTGCCTGCCTCGCCTGTGACGGCCTGGTCCGGGGGGGCCCCGCTGTCCAGAGCGGGCATGGCGTCGTCGCTGCACGCGGCGAGAGAGGTGAACAGGAAGATAAGGAGCATCGAACGGGGAATGGTCATGGGGTCCCTCCTTCAAGATCAGACGGGATCGCGGTCGCTGCGCATCAGCTGGCTCACTGTGATTCTATATGCCACCGCTTTTGCCCGAGGGCGAGAAAGTAGGCGCCGTCGGACTCCTCCACCATGGGGGCGACGAGCTGCTGGGCGATGCGGCTGAAGCGGGCGCGGAAGCGGCCGGCCTTGACGCGGCAGTACAGGGCGCCGTCGGGCCCCTCTGCGAGGGTGGTGGCGTCCAGGGGCTCCCGGGAGCCGTCGCTGAGGGTGAGCCAGAGCTCCTCGCCCTCCCGCTCCAGGGTTGCTACCTGGAACGGCGCGTCCTCCACGTCGACGTAGGCGTAGCGGTCGGCGTCAAGGCGCAGGATGAACCGCCCGTCGTCTAGCCGGTCGAGCCAGCAGCTCAGCGCCCGGGCCAGGCGCTGGTGGGTTACCGGCTCGTCCTCGTGCCACCATCGCCCTTCGCGGTCCAGGCGCAGGCCCGTGCGGCGGAGGCGCTCGATGAGCTGCTGGATCTGCTGGTCCGAGGGAGGGGCGTCAGCGGTCATTGGGCGACTTCACTGGCGCTTCAGGGAGAAGACGCCGAACAGGTCGTTGCCGCGGATGATGCGGACCTCCACATGCTCATCGCCGAACAGGCTGATCAACACCATGGCGTTGCAGCCGCCGGATTCGGCGGATGGCGGGGCGTAGTGCAGGTAAGACCGAACCGGCGACGTGTCGAAGCTCATGCTCGCCATGGTGTCAGCCGTGAAGCGCGTGACCCGTTGCAAGGTGCTCGCCTGGAACTTCCCGTCGCTCGTGGTCAACGTCGCGCTCAGCTTGACCAGGTCCACATCAGCCAGCACCAGCGGATCCACCTTGACTGACGCCCCGAACCCCTGCCGCACCGCCTCCTCCGCAACAATCGCCCCGGCCCAGCTCCCCTCAAAATCCCGCACATCCAAACACCCCCCGGCCAGCACCAAAAATCCCACCAAAACCAGAGGAACCGAAACCAGAGGACGCTTTTTAATAATCAAGAAACTCACGGCATTCTCCAAATTTTCACCCTGATTCTAGCAACTTGGGCTCCGATCAGAAATTAAGAAACTCTGAAAAGAGACACGCAACATCCCCAACCAATTGCCGATAGCCCTCTCAAATGCCCCATTACAACAGAATCATTGCACCTGGAGCCATTGTTCATGTCATGGCTCGTTTCGTGAACAAAGAACATCGAATAATCGGTACCGAAAGAGATGAACAGAAAAGCGGCAAAAGAGCTGGCAGCTCGAATTACCCGGGACTTTTCTGAATTTCTTAACTTTTAAAAAGCGTCCTCATCCTTCGATAATGGGCGACGTGATGTTTCGGGTGTTTGGGATCTTGGCGCTGGTGGTGACGGCGTGCGGGCTGGCGGAGGCCGGGCCGGCGGATAAGCTCGCGCCGACTTATCTCATCGAAGCGGTCAAGGTGGAGGGGAACGAGAAGACCAAGGACTGGGTCATCCTTCACTCGCTGCTGGTGGGCCCCGGCGAGCAGCTGTCGGTGGACGACCCCCGCTTCGCCATCTCCCGGCTGCGCGTGCTCTCGCTCGGATACTTCGCCGACGTGCAGCTGCGGCTCAAGAAGGGCTCCTCCAGGGGCCGCGTGATCCTCGTGGTCCAGGTGGTGGAGCGCAACACCATCGTCCTGACCGACTTCTTCTTCGGCTCCAGCGAGGCGACCCTCATCTGGGGCGGCCTGGGCCTGGCCGAGACGAACCTGCTCGGCCGCGGCATCAGCCTCGCCGGCGCCTTCGTGCTCGGCTCCAACCCGGAGGTCGACCTCTCCGAGGTGCAGCAGTCCTACCTGCTGCAGGTGGGCGCCACCCGCATCGGCGGCACATCCCTGTCCATGACCACCAGCATCGGCGTCCTCGACGGCTCCGACTTCTTCCGCCGGTCCGGCCCCGAGAGCTCCGCCGACCCCACCGACTTCCTCTCCATCCGCTACCGCCGCGTGGGCGGCAACGTCGGCATGGGCTTCGACCTCGTGCGCATGGTGCGCATGTACATCGACTACCGCGTCGAGCACATCAACGCCGACATCCCCCCCGGCGCCGTTCGCCGCCACCCGGACGGCCGCACCGAGCCCATCGACTTCGGCGTCAAGGACGGCGGCAGCCTGCTCTCCCTGCTCGGCCTCTCCATCGAGTGGGACACCCGCTCCGACCCGGTTCTCCCCCACCGCGGCACGCTGCTGTCGGTGAGCGGCGACTTCTCCTCCTCCGTCATCGGCTCGGGGTACGACTTCTTCAAGCTGCGCGCCCTGTTCAAGCACTACATCCCGATCCGCTGGGGCCATGTCCTGTCGGTCCAGCTCATGGGAGGGATCGTCTTCGGCGAGGCGCCCTTCTTCGAGAAGTTCTTCATCGGCGACTACAACGACCTGGTGCCAGGGCGCGCCCTCCGGCTCAACTTCTCCACCCTGCCCTCCCGGGACATCTTTGGCACCTCCATCGACTCCAAGCGGTACGAGGAGTTCGTCCTGCGCACCTCCCTGGAGTACATCATCCCCTGGTTCCGCGGCGGGCGGTTCTTCTTCAGCGGCGACTTCTTCCTCAACGCCGGCGTGCTGATGCTCACCTCCAAGGAGGAGTGGAAGGTGCGCGACCAGGACCTGAGCCGCGCCATCCCGGTGGACCTCACCCTGGACGTCGGGCTGCGCCTGGACACCTACATCGGCGTGTTCCGCCTGTCCATCGGCAACGCCCTGGGCCGCATCCCATTTTGAGGCCGACGCCGATGCTCCCCCGCGCGCTCCTCGCCCTCGCCCTGCTCCTGGCGGCCTCACTGTCCCCGGCCACCGCCCGCGCCGAGCAGGAGGTGAAGCAGAAGCGCGGCAAGTTCCGCATCACCGGCGACAAGCTCACCCTCACCGTCGGCTTCCGCGAGCTGTTCAGCCCGAGCATGCGCCGGCGCCTCAAGAGCGGCTTCGCCACCACGGTCGTGATGCGCGTCTACCTGTTCGAAGCCGACGGCACGCGCACCGTGTCCTTCGCTGCCCGCACCCTCAAGGCCGTCTACGACCTGTGGGACGAGAACTACACCATCCGCATGGAGGAGCCGCCCCGCACCCGGCATGTGAAGAAGAAGCGGCAGAAGGACGTGGTGGATCGGCTCACCAGCCTGTGGCGCTTCCCCGTCGGCGACATAGATAAGGTCAAGCCGAACCGCCGCTACTTCGTGGCTGTAATCGCCGAGGTGAACCCCATCAGCGAGGACCTGCTCAGCGAGGTGCGCCGCTGGCTCCGCAACCCCCGCGGCTCACGCCAGCGCATGGGCGGCGAGAACCTGTTCGGCTCCTTCGTCTCCATCTTCGTCAACAACAAGATCCGCCGCGCCGAACGCACCTTGCGCCTGCGAACCCAGGACTTCTTCCGCCGCCCATGAGCCGGTTCGAGATCAAGATCGTCGTCGCCCTGCTGCTCATCGCGGTGATCCCCACCGTGGCCTCGGTGGTGCTGGTGGGCCAGGTGATCCGGGTCTCCGAGGGCGTGGCCGAGGGGCAGTCCCGCCGCCTCACCGAGCCCCTGGAGCAGGCCGCCGACGCCTACCGCCAGCTGTTCGACTCGCTCAAGGCTAAATTCCAGCTGCGCGCCGCGCTGGTGGCCGCCGATCCCGACCTCCGGCACCATGTCCAGGGCGGCGAAGCCAAAGCCGCGGCCACCCGCCTCGCCGCCCTGCGCGCCGGCATCGAGGACGCCCAGCTGCTCCGCATCCGCCTGCCCTCCGGGGCGCAGTTCGCCGCCAGCGAGCGCCGCCGGACCGCTGCCGATCATCGCTACCGCGACCTGAACCTGGTGACCCCCATCGGCGCCGGTGGTCACACCCTCGAGGCGATCTTCCTCGCCGACCGCCAGCCGTTCGAGGACTTCGCCCGGCTGGGCAAGGTCGCCCGCTCCACCCGGGAGCTCACCCTGCTTCGGGGCGAGCTCGCCACCTACTACCGCGTGGTCTTCATCATCATGTTCGGCTCGGTGCTGGTGCTCTCCACCCTGATCGGGCTGTTCATCGCCCGGCGCACCGCCCGCCGGGTCGCGCTGCTCGCGGTGGCCCCCCCCCCCCAGGGGGCCCCCCCCCAGGCCACCCCCCCGCCCCGGGGCCCCCCCCCCCCCCCCGGGGGGAAGTGCCCCGCCGG
>CAZEFW010000025.1:55841-63779 GCA_964511535.1 uncultured Myxococcales bacterium
CGGTCCACCTTTTTGGGGTGGTTCTTGGCCGGGGGCACGGCCGGGGGGGTGGGGGGGGGGGGGGTGGCCCCCCGGGGGGGGGGGGCCGGCGACCTGGAGACCCGCGTGCAGGTGCGCGCCCGCGACGAGCTGGGGGATCTGGCCCAGGCGTTCAACGAGATGGTCACCAAGCTGCGCACAAGCCAGGATCGCATCGCGTACCTGGAGAAGATCGGCGCCTGGCAGCAGGTGGCGCGCCGCCTGGCCCACGAGATCAAGAACCCGCTGACACCGATCCAGCTGGCGGTGCAGCAGCTGCAGCGCAAGTATCCTGGCGGCGACCCGAAGTTCACCCGCATGCTCGAGGACGCCTGCGACATCATCGGCGAGGAGGTGGACGGCCTGCGGCGGCTGGTCCACGCGTTCTCCTCGTTCGCCAAGCTGCCGGACGTCAAGCCGGAGCGCGTGGACGTCAACACGCTGGTGGACGACTTCCTGCGCAGCCGCTCCGAGATGCAGGAGCAGGCCTCGGTGCGCTGGACCCCGCTGTCGCCGCCGGTGGAGGTGATGGCCGACCGCATGCTGATCAAGCATGTGCTGCTGAACCTGGTGGAGAACGCCATCCAGGCCGCCGAGGAGGCCGGCTCCCTGGAGGCGCTCCAGGTCACGGTGACCGCCACGCCAGACCCTGGTCAGGCCCAGCTCCACCTGGAGGTCCATGACAACGGCCCCGGCATGGCCTTCGAGATCGCTGACCGCGCCTTCGAACCGTACTACACCACCAAGGAGCATGGCACCGGCCTTGGGCTGGCCATCGTCAAGAAGATCGTGCTGGATCACCAGGGAGCCATCGACGTGGAGAGCGAGCCTGGCAGCGGCACCCGCTTCACCCTCCACCTGCCGCTGCCGCCCCCGGATCCCGGAAAATCAAAGAAGAAATCCACTTGACCTGCCGCGCCACGGCGATAATTTCCTGGGCAGACTTGCAATTATTGAATATTTACGATGTTTGGTGACACCTACATGCAGAAGCCCACGCCCACACAGGAGAACCCATGAGCCGCCTGATCTTGGGACTGAACACCGACCACGGGGACTCGTCCGCCGCGCTTATCGGTGACAACGGCATCATCGCCGCCATCGCCGAGGAGCGGATCAACCGCAAGAAGCACTGCGCCGACTTCCCGGCCCTCGCCATTCAGGAGGTGCTGCGCATCGCCGGCGCCGACATCAGCGATGTCACGGACATCGCGGTGGCCCGCAACCCCAAGGCGAACCTGCCCCAGAAGCTGGCCTTCGTGGCCAAGACGCCCAAGCGCGGCCTGAACATGGCCCGCAAGCGCCTGTCAGTGCACCGCAAGGTGGCGTCCATCGAGCAGACCATCGCCGCCGAGCTGGGCGTCTCCGCCAGCGCCATCCGCGCCGAGACCCACGCCGTGGAGCACCACCTGGCTCACGTGGCCAGCGCCTTCTACTGGTCACCCTTCGAGCGCGCCTGCGCATTCTCCGTCGACGGCGCCGGCGACTTCGCCACCGCCATGTGGGCCGACTGCCGGGGCAACGACATCGACATCATCTACCGCGCGCTGTGGCCGCACTCGCTCGGGGTGTTCTACTCCGGCGTGTGCCAGTTCATCGGCTTCAACCGTTACGGCGAGGAGTACAAGGTGATGGGGCTGAGCGCCTACGGGCGCAACCGGTACTCGCACATGATGCGCCGCCTGGTGAGCTACAACCCCCACGACGGCCTGCGCCTGAACCTCGACTTCTTCCAGCACCACAAGATGGACGGCTCCTTCGAGGCCATCAAGGACGGGGTGGTGACGCTGCCCCAGCTGTGGGGGCCCAAGCTGGCCGAGGAGCTCGGCCCAGCCCGGGATCGCGACGAGCCCATCGGCCAGCGCGAGCGCGACCTGTCCGCCTCAATGCAGATCCGCTACGAGGAGGTGTTCCTCGACATGGTCACCGACCTGGTGAAGCGCACCGGCTGCCGCGACATCGTCATGGCCGGCGGCTGCGCGCTCAACTCGGTGGCCAACGGCCGCATGCTCACCGAGGGGTATGTGGACCGGGCCTACTTCCAGCCCGCAGCCTCCGACGACGGCACCGCGGTGGGGGCCGCCCTGCACGTGGCCCACACCACGCACGGCATGCCCCGCACCGGCGAGGTGCGCTCCTCGTTCTGGGGCTCCGAGTGGAGCGACGACGAGATCGAGGCCGAGCTGAAGAAGAACGGCCGCCCCTACAAGAAGCTGACCCGCGAGGAGCTCATCTCCTCGGCGGTGGACGCCATCGCCGACGCCAAGATCATCGGCTGGTTCCAGGGCCGCGAGGAGTGGGGCCCCCGCGCCCTGGGCAACCGCTCCATCCTGTGCAACCCGGCCGAGCCGGAGATGAAGGCGATCCTCAACTCGCGCATCAAGAACCGCGAGCCGTTCCGCCCCTTCGCCCCGGTGATCCGCGAGGAGGACATGTCCACCTGCTTCGAGGGGACCCACCCCGTGCCGTTCATGATCGTGGTGTACAAAGTCACCCCCGAGTGGCGCGAGAAGCTGCCCGCCATCACCCACGAGGACGACACCGGCCGCCTGCAGACCGTGCGCCGCGACGAGAACCCGCTGTACTACGACCTGCTCGGCGCCTTCAAGGAGAAGACCGGCGTGCCCGTTCTGCTCAACACCTCGTTCAACGAGAACGAGCCGGTGGTGCACCTGCCGTCAGAGGCCATCGCCTGCTTCGAGCGCACCAAGATGGACGCCCTGGGCATCGGGTCGTTCTGGCTGGAGAAGTAGCAACGGCTGCGCTACCCTTCCTCAGCACGAAACACAACCAGACCAGCAGAGGAGCGACCATGAGCGAGCGTCTTGCGGTGGTAAAGGCCCTTGCCGCCATGATGGGCAACAAGGAAGGGGACCTCTCCGAGGAGGAGGTCATGTTCGTGGGCCACGCGGCCTTCGAGATGGGCCTGACCGAGGAGGAGAACGGTGAGGTGCAGGAGGTGCTCAAGGCGGGAGGCGATTACAAGGCCATCGTGGCCGGGGTCTCCAGCCGCACCCTCAGGACCTTCCTCTTTCGTCGGGTGGTGGCCGCCATCCTGCTCGACGATCTCATCGACGCAGACGAGCAGGTGGTCATAGACCAGACCGCCGAGGCCTTCGGCTACGACGGCGAGCTCAAGGAGGAGTTCGTCGGCTGGATGAAGGACGGCATCGACTGGGAGAAGCGCGGCGCCACGCTGATGGCCCGCATGTGATCACTCGTCCATCTCGTACAGATCTTCGCCCGCCAGCGAGCGGCTCTCCACGTCGGTCTTGAAGGTCCCGCCGCAGTTGGGACACTGCGCCAGCTCCTGCTGCAGCGGCAGCTCCGCCCGGCAATACTCACACCGGCGCACCATCAAACGCGGCTGAAGCTCCGCGAAGACGAAGTACTCGGCGCCGTCCTCGCTCCGGTGGCGGCTGCAGCGCCCGTCCCCCTCCAGCCCGGCCAGCACCGCCGCGGCCCCCACAGCGCGGCGGCCCAGCGCGGCCTCAACGTCGGCCTCGGAGATCTCGCCGTTGCGCGCCCTGGCCTGGGCCAGGATCTCCGCCCGCAGCTGCTCCGGCGAGGCGGCCTCGGCCACCTTGACCAGCCGCACCCCCAGCCCGGCCAGCACCCCGCCCAGCGCCAGCCCCACCACGGCGACGGCGTAGCGCGAGCCCTGCCCTGCTGCTCCGAGCAGGAAGATCAACCCGAGGGCCACCAGCCCCACGCCCACCAGGACCATCGCGATGCCACCCAGGTGTTTCATGTCGTCACTCCCGGGAGGTTACCGGCCCCACACCCGGAAACGCCGGAAGGGGGCGAGCCCCTCCCCTACTTCTGCTTGATGCCCAGGGTGAAGGCCCCGTAGTAGGGCAAGCTGTTGGCGTCCACCGCGATGGTGTGCACCGGGTAGGACCCTGCCTTGATCACCGCGGTGCCGGTGGTGTTGGGGTAGACCAGCTTGCCGTTCAGCCCGCTCTTGGAGCACTGGTAGCTGACGCTGGCCGGCGAGCAGCTGTCCCCGAACAGGTAGAGCCGCGCAGAGTAGCTCGGGGTCAGGGAGATCTCGTAGCTCTTCCCCGGGATCAGCTTCACCTGGTAGTACACCTGCGGCCCGTCCCACTTGTTGGTGGTGCCGCAGGAGATCTGCTGGCCGAACTCGTTGGACGCCCCGGCGGTGGTGCCCTTGACCAGCGCCCCGCCGTTGATCAGCTTGATCGGCTTGGCCGCCAGGCAGGCCTGGTGTTTGGGCGGCGACCAGGTGGGGTCCTTGAGGGTCCACTTGTACTGCTTCTCCACGAAGTCCCGGATCGACAGGGCGAGCTTGTAGCTGTAGTTGTCGCGCTCGCTGGTGGTGTTGATCATGTCGTAGTAGGTCTCCACCTGGGTGCCGTCGATGGTGCCGCCATTCTTGGAGCCGTGGCGCCAGGTGTTGTAGCCGCCGGAGAAGAACCCCTGCCCCGCCGGGTGCGGGTGCTTGAGGCTCGGCACCGACTTGAAGCCGCGCGCCATCAACAGCGTGCCCAGGCTCTGGGGCCCGCGCACCAGGTCGGCCAGGGTGTGGCCCGGGGTCTTGGCCAGGCTGCGCAGCGACGACTTGTTGATGTAGGTCGCCGCGTTGAGCGCCGAGTCGCTCCGGTTCAGGTCGCTGGAGCTGAGCATGAACCCCATCTCCACCCACTTGGCGCTGTGGGCGTTGGTGTGCATGTCGAGGTAGTGCCCCTTGCCGCAGCGGGAGGTGACCCACTTCTTGGCCGCGTCGATGTACTGGTGGTACTCGTTGAACGCCACGCCGCACCACTTGTCCCCCTGGCACGCCTCCTTGATCTCCCGGTTGGCGTCGTACTTCTTGCGGTACAGCCGGTTGATGATCACGTGGGGCCGCCGCCCGGTGAGCTTGTACAGGTAGTGGGCGGCCTCCAGGGTGTACTCCTGGCTGTTGGAGTCCCGGCCGAGCACACCCCAGGTGCGGTCCTTGATCTCCGACGGCTTGAGGTAGCCGCCGTGGGGCGAAGAGATCACCACCGGCATGTCGCCGGCGATGTACTGGATGTACTCCTTGCGCCCCCAGTAGGTCTGTCCCGCCGCGTACTTCCACCCCGCGGGCAAGGGGCCGGAGCAGAGGCCCTTGGGCATGGCGTCGGGGGACGGCACCAGGTCGGGCTTGGGACCCTTGTCAGGCGCTTTCCCCTTGTCGGCGGGAGGCCCAGCGTCGGCCGCCGGCCCCTTGTCGGGCGCCACCTTGCCGTCCTTCGAGCCGCCCACGTCGTTGACCACGCCGCCATCACCCGTCACGCCCCTGTCACCTGTTACGCCCCTGTCACCTGTCACGCCCATGTCGGGCGTCTGGGTCGGCTCGCGGGTGTCACAGCCCATGAATCCGAATAGAAGGGAGAGAAGCAAGGGGGGGAATCGTCCGCGCATGGGAGAAAGCATACCACCGGGGCGTGCTAAAGTTTCCAATCCGAGATCCCGGGAGTCAGATGGAGGAGAGTGATGCCGGAAGACCTGAGCAACCACGAAGACAAGGGCCTGCAGGCCATGTACGACGCCTACCTGGACAAGATGGGCACCTTCGTCAGCGGGAACCAGCCGTTCTGGACCTCCCGCATGGGCGTGCGCAGCGGCACCCTGTCCAACCTGGAGGCGGGCCTGGCCTACATGGCCTCTCTGGGAAATACGAGCCTCTCGGGTGGCTGCGTCAGCATGCAGGCCGAGACCGCGCGGGTGTTGCGCGCCGCGGCCACGGGCGGCTGGATCGTCGAGGAGATCCGCATCGGCTCCAACGTCATGGGCCACTCCGCGGTGGCCGTGTACCCCGGCGGGAGCAGCATGGAGCAGGGCTACGTGTTCGACCCGTGGCTGCGCCAGTCGCCCCTGGTGTTCGACTTCGAAGAGTGGCAGGGGCACTTCCGGATCATGTCCATCATGGGCGGCGCCCGGCGCCAGTAGCGTTCCCCTGGCCTCGATCCATCGGCCAGCACCACGGAGGAAGAGCAGCATGAACCGTCAATTCGCAGTGGGCCTGCTCCTGGCCCTGCTCGCCGTGTCTGTGGGATGCGGTGATGACCAGGCCGTGCCGGCCCAGGACGCTGGCGCTGCCGACCTGGTGGCCGCCGACGGCCCGAGCGAGGCCGGCGCCGACAGCGCCGCAGCGGACGGCACCATGGACCTCGCTGCTGCCGAGGCCGGCACCGACGCCGCCGCCGAGGCCGGCACCGACGCCGCCGCCGAGGCCGGGGCGCCCGACGCTGGCCCTTCATCCGCCGCCTTCACCTTCGTGGCCATGCCGGACACGCAGTACTACAGCGCCTTCCCGGGCAACTACAAATACTTCACCGCCCAGGTGAACTGGATCGCCGCCAACCTGACCACCCGCTCGCTGGCCTTCGTCAGCCACCTGGGGGATATCGTGGACAGCGGCGCTTTCCTGGAGAGCCAGTGGAAGGCGGCGGACAAGGCGTTCAAGGTCCTCGACGGCGACCTGACCAAGACGCCCAACGGGTTGATCCCCTACAGCGCCGTGCCGGGGAACCATGACTACGACATCGTGTACCTCAAGGGCGTGCCCAAGCTGTACCTCAAGTGGTTCGGGCCGGACCGCTACAAGGGGCGCAGCTGGTTCATCGGCGCGTCGCCCAACAAGACCAGCATGGCCCAGCTCTTCGTGGGCGGCGGCAATATGTACCTGCACCTGGCCATGGAGTGGCGTCCCACCGACGAGAGCATCCTGTGGGCCCAGGAGGTGATGGCCAAGTACCCGGCGCTGCCCACCATCATCGCGACCCACGAGTACCAGGGCACCGGAGACCCGGCCAAGCGCAAGACCAGCGGCGCCACCAGCAACGGCGGCGGCAACAACTCCGCCGAGGACATGTACCGCAAGCTGGTGGTCCCGTCGCCCCAGGTGATGCTGGTGCTGTGCGGACATATCAGCGGCGACGGGCGCCGCACGGACAAGACCGCCCTCGGTCAGTCGGTCTACCAGGTGCTGGCCGACTATCAGAGCGATCCCTTCGGCGGCAACGGCTGGATGCAGCTGGTCTCCTTCGACCCCGCGGCCAAGGAGATCCGCTTCGCCGCCTTCTCGCCCACCTACAAGGCGGGCAGCTCCATCGGGGTGGACCGCACCAAGAAGAGCAGCAGCAACCACAAGTTCAGCTTCGACCTGGACGCCCACCGCGCCCAGCTCGCCACCAGCACGGTGCTGCGCTTCCGCGATGGCCAGACCGCCGGGGCGGGCGCCAAGTACGCGGGGACGGTGGACACCCACGTGGGCAGCGGCAAGGGCAGCCTGGTCAAGCCGGACGTGAGCCACGGCGCGGCCACGGACGTGCACGCAGACAGCAACGGCGATCAGGAGCAGGGGCTGCTGCGGTTCGACGGCATCATCGGCACGGGCGCGGGCCAGATCCCGCCCAAGACCACCATCAAGAAGGCGATCCTCACGCTGACCACCGAGGGGCTGCTCTCCGAGAGCGGCGACGGGGCGAAGCTGCACCGCATGAAGGTGTCATGGAAGGAGACCGCCACCTGGAACGGGCTGGGCGCGCCGCTGCAGGCGGGCAAGGCCGCCGAGGCCACCGCCGACGCGGACAGCAAGGGCAAGGTGGGCGGCAAGGGGACCGACTCCTTCGACGTGACCAAGGCCGTGCAGGCCTGGGCCGACGGCGACACCAACAACGGCTGGGCCGTCATCGCCAACGGGACCAACCGCTGGTCCTTCAGATCATCCGAGTGGAGCAGCGTGGCCGAGCGGCCGCTGCTGACGGTGGTCTACTGAGCGCTGAGCCCGTTCGGCGCGCCTCCGGAGGAGAGCGCGCCGTGCTCGCGTTCGCCGCTGGATTGTTGTGCCCGTGCAGCGCCCCTCCGGGGGAGCCCGCCGTGCTCGCGTTCGCCGCTGGATTGTTGTGCCCGTGCAGCGCCCCTCCGGGG
>CAZEFW010000025.1:63879-67693 GCA_964511535.1 uncultured Myxococcales bacterium
CGCCGTGCTCGCGTTCGCCGCTGGATTGTTGTGCCCGTGCAGCGCCCCTCCGGGGGAGCCCGCCGTGCTCGCCATCCTTCGGATGGCTCCGCGATGAAGCGGCGGGCTTATTCGTCGCCGATCCTGCCCTCGATGTACTCCGAGAACATCTCGTGGCTATCGATGACCCGCGACAGGGGGCAGCCCATGATGTCGCACACGGCCATGATGTGGGCCTCGGACAGCTTGGAGGTGAGGAACAGCTTGCGCAGCTTGCCCTGGTCGTGACACTTGCAGTTGGTCAGCTCGGGCAGCTCCTCTTTGCACACCGGGCAGCAGAGGGCCAGCTTGGCCCCGTGGGTGAAATCGGGGCCGCGCT
This sequence comes from uncultured Myxococcales bacterium, assembly GCA_964511535.1. GTDB lineage: Bacteria > Myxococcota_A > Polyangia > CAZCFB01 > CAZCFB01. The sequence goes on from CAZEFW010000025.1 coordinate 64,238, forward strand.
TCTCGCGATCACCGTGGATCGGGCTCACCACGACCTCGGCCTCCTTGTCACCCTCCTTGACCCAGAAGCTGATACCGGGGTGGCCGTCGAAATTCTCCTCGGAGAGCCCGATCATGTTGTGGCCGTTCTGACAGAAGACCTGGGTGAGCACCACAACGATCTGGGGCTCATCATCCTCCACGAGGATCTGCGTCTCCTCGCTCGGCTTCCCACCACGCACCTTGACCTGTTCCAGCTCTTTTTCGTCAGGGCTCATCTGCTGCTCCTTTATGCCTCTGTACGCAACGGGCGAACCTTAACCCGGAACCACCCGGCTCTGTAAAGCGGTTTTTCGCGGGGCTTGTCGGGCGGGGATCCCGGGTGCTAGTAACGGCATCATGACGACGGTTCCCGAGGAGATCACCATCGAGACCCGGGCCGGCGGGCGCGTGGCTGCCCTCGCCTGGGGACCTGCCGACGGCGCCCCCGTGCTCGGTCTGCACGGCTGGCTGGACAACGCGGCCACCTTCCAGCGCCTGGCGCCGCTGCTGCCCGCCGGGCTGCGGCTGGTGGCCGCTGATCTACCGGGCCACGGGCTGTCGGAGCACCGCCCCGCTGGCGCGGCCTACGACTTCGTCGGCTGGATCGTCGATGTGCTGGACATGGCCGACGCCCTGGGCTGGGAGCGCTTCGCGCTGCTGGGCCACTCGCTGGGCGGCATGATCGGCCTCTGCGCCGCCGGCACGGCGCCCGAGCGGCTCTCCCGCGTGGTCACCATCGACGCGCTGGGCCCGCTGACGCGGGAGGCGGCCGAGGCGCCGGCGGCGCTGGCCCGGGCCATCAGCGACCGGCGCTCCTACCTCGACCGGCGCCCCCGGCCTCACGCCGACCTCGAGGCGGCCGCGCGGTTCCTGCAGGTCGCCAACCAGGCCCTGGATCACAGGGCCGCCCTGGTCCTCGCCGCTCGGGGCACACGGTCCACCCCCGAGGGCCTCGTGTGGCGCGCGGATCCGCGCCTGCGCACCGGCTCGCTGCTCCGCTTCACAGAGGCCCACGTCGAGGCGTTCTTCGGCCATGTCGCCTGCCCCGTGCAGGTGATCCACGCCGAGGCGGGCTGGCCCGAGGTGGCCGAGCAGATTCAGCGCAGGCTCGGCTGGCTACCCGACGCGCGGGTGGTGAAGGTGCCGGGCAGCCACCACGCGCACCTCGTTAATCCGGAGGACATGGCCGCCGTCGTGGGCTCGTTCCTCGCCCGCGACGCCAATGCCAGGATGCCAGAATGCCAGAATGCCAAAATGCCAGAATGAACTTCAACGTCCCTTGAGAGCGGTCAGTTCTTCACTTCCCGCCCCTTGGCGTAGGTCACCTTCATCCAGACTTTCCCGTCCTTCTTGAAGTAGACCCACGGCCCGTGGCGCTGGCCGTCGGTGAAGGTGCCCTCGTAGCGCTTCTGGCCGCCGGCGTACCAGCCGGTCCAGGGGCCGGCGTGTTTGCCAGCGTCGAAAGCCCCGCGGTCCTTCTTCTTGCCGCCCGGGTGGTTGTAGGTCCAGGTGCCCTGGCGGGCCCCGGCTTGATAGCTGCCGCTGGAGGCCACGGTGCGATCCGGGTGCCGCGTGGTCCATGATCCAACCTGCATGCCGTCCTGGTAGGCCCCCTGAAACTTCAGCCCGCCCTCGCGGTACCAGGCGCGCCAGGTGCCCTGCTCCTTGCCCTTGCTGTAGTCGCCCCGCAGCATGCGCTTGCCGTCGTCGAACCAGTGGCTCCAGGTGCCGTGGCGCACATCGCTGCGGAACTGCCCCTCGCGCTCCCTGTGTCCCGACGCGTGCCACCACGCCCAGGTGCCCTCCCGGATCAGCTTGGTCTCGCCGGTGTGCGCTGCCTGGCACACGTTGCAGCCGAGGTACCGCTCCTTGAAGTCCTCCACCAGCCGCCCGCCCCGCGCGGCGCAGGTGATGTCCTCCGGATCGGCCCGCCGATCGTTGCGGTAGATCACCTCGCGCCACTTGACGCCCGAGGTGAAGTACAGGGTGAACGCGCCGTCCTTGTTGCCCAGCTTGTACGGCCCCTCCATCTTCCGCTCGCCGTTTTCGTGGTACTCGGTCCAGATGCCGTGCTTCAGCCCGCCCTGGTAGGTGCCCGCGCGCTTGCGCTGGCCGGTGTAGTAGTACTCGACCCAAGGCCCTGTCTGCATGCCGCGGTCATAGTCCCCGGTCCACATCACCTGCTTCGCCCCGGGGTAGTAAGCGCTCCAGCTGCCCTGGCGGTTGTCCGCCACGTACGGCCCCTTCACCATCAGGTCGCCGGTCTTGTAGTAGCGCTGGTGGGGGCCATCGCGGCGCCCGCCACGGTAGCGCAGCTCCAGGCGCCGGTTGCCGCCGGGATAGAATTCGACCCAGTCGCCGTCGGGCATGCCCCCGGCATAGGCCCCGCGTTCGCGCTTGCTGCCGTCCGGGTGGAACGCGGTCCAGCGCCCCGCCCCGCCGACGATGAGCGAGCGCCCGTACTCCGCGCCCGCCGCGTTCTGCCACACGTGCAACCCCGCCGGCGATCCCTTGCGGTAGGTCCCCCTGGTCAGCAGCTGACCCGACGGGTGGTACTCCCAGGACTCCCCCTGCTTGACCCCCTCGTGAAACTGCGCCGCCCAGCTGAGCACGGCGTTTTCATGCCACCCGTACCACCACCCGGCGCGCTTCCGGTCCACCTTGCAGCCGAGGGTGCGGTCCTGGTGATCCTGGCTCAGCTTGCCCCTCGCCTTGCGGCACGCCTTGCCCACCTCGTCCTGGCGATCGCCGCGGCGGAACTTCACCCGCATCCATTGCGTCCCGTTGGTGAACCACTCGGTGAACAGGCCGTGGGCCTTGTCGTCCACGAAGGGCCCCTGGCGCACCCGCGCCCCCTGCTGGTGGTACTCGGTCCAGGTCCCCTGACGCCGGTCCTCCTCGAACCGCCCCTCGGCCGCCTTGATGCCGCTGGGGAAATAGAAGGTCCACGCCCCGTGCCGCTTGGCCTGGCGGTACGCGCCCTCGAACATCAGCTTGCAGTCGCGGTAGTAGCCCCACGCCTTGCCGTGGGCCACGCCCGCATCGTAGGTCCGGCGCCAGCACTCCCGCCCTCCCGGCAAGGAGACCCACAGCCCCTGCCGCTTGCCCTTGACCTTGCAGCCCAGCCCCCCGCCGCGGTCGGCGCCCCACCGGCCGCCCGCCGCCTTGCACGCGGCCTCGTCCTTGATCACGGGCGCGGCGGGCGCGGCGTCGGCCCCGGCGTCGGCCGCCGGGGAGGAGCCCGCGTCGGGCAGCTGCTCCTGGGCAACGCCCCGCGCGGGGGACAGGCAGACCACCAGGGCCGCCAGCAAGAACCGGCCGCGCATCACTCCTCCCCCTCCTCGCCCAGCACCTGTCGCAGCACGGCGTCGGCGTCGCCCCGCACGGCGCTGCCGTCGAGGCTGTTGATGTCCCGCTGGGTCAGGTCGATCTTGGG
>CAZEFW010000026.1:0-67355 GCA_964511535.1 uncultured Myxococcales bacterium
CGGCTGCCCACCGAGGCCGAGTGGGAGTACGCCTACCGCGCCGGGACCACCACGGCGTACCACTCGGGGGGGGCCAAAAAGCAGGTCTGTAAATCTTGCGCGGCCGGAGCCAGCAAGGCGGACGAGATCGGCTGGAACGGCTGCAACAGCCCTGATGGCGGCATCGGCGCGGCCATGCCCGTGTGCAACAAGAAGCCCAACCGCTGGGGGCTGTGCGACATGGCGGGCAACGTCTGGGAGTGGGTCAACGACTGGCACGGCAAGCTGAAGCCTGCCTGGGCGGTGGACCCGGAGGGGGCCACCAGCACGACCCATGGCAAGGGCCTGCGGAGCGGCACCTTCGGTACCCCGCGGTACATGACCCGCGCGGCCTACCGGCACCATAAACGGAGGCTGCTGTTCGAGCGTGACATCGGCTTCCGCTGCGTCCGGACGGTGAAGCCATGACGCGGGCGGGGATCATGACGGTGTTGCTCGCGCTGGCCTGCGCCGCGGCGCCGACGCCAGCGGCCGCCCAGAGCATCAAGGAGCGCGCGCGGGAGCTGTTCCGCGCGGGCAAGCGCTGCCATGACAGCGGCGACTATACCTGCGCGGTGGAGCTGTACTCCGAGGCCGCGCGGCTGGTGCAGAGCTACAAGCTGAACCTGAACCTCGGGCTGGCGTACGAAAAGAAGGGCCGCGAGGACCGGGCCGCCGATCAGTTCGAGCTGTTCCTCGAGCGCGGCGACGAGGCCGCGGACCCGGCGATGATCGAGCTGGCGCGCAAGAAGATGCGCCACCTGCGCAAGACCCTGGCCCGGCTCACGGTTCAGTCCGGCGTGGCAGGAGCCACGGTGTCCGTGGACGGCGAGGAGGTGGGCGTGACGCCCATGCCGAAGCACCTGTACGTGCGGCCGGGACGGCGCGCGGTGAAGGTGCGCAAGGATGGCTACACCATCTTCGGCCGCCTGGTGCCCCTCACCGCAGGCAAACACGAGGTGCTCGCCGCGCGGCTGGACCCGCTACCCAAACCCGCCCCCAAACCCGAGCCCGAGCCCGCCCCCGCCCCCAAACCCGAGCCCGCGCCCGGGCCCGAGCCCGAGCCCGCGCCCAAACCCGCTCCCGCTCCCGCAGCGAAAGCGCCCATCGCCACCGCTCCCGCGCCCTCCCCCGCCCCCGAGCCCCGCAAGCGGATCTGGACCTGGGTCACCCTGGGCACCGGGCTCGCCACTGGCCTGGCGGGCGCCGCCGTGCTGGGCTACTCCAACACGGTCTACATCGAGTGGGAGCAGCTGGCCGCGTCCAAGATGGATCCCGCGGGCAACAAGGCCTTCCCGGCCGATGGAGACCAGCAGCTCGCCGACCTGGAGGACAGGGTCAAGACCCTGGACACGGCGGCCTACGCCCTGTTCGGCGTGGCCGGCGCCCTGGGCGTGGCCACCGTGGTGCTGGCCATCGTCGAGGTGCCGGACGAGCCGCCGCCCGGGGACAGCGCCGCGCTGGACCTTCGGCTGAAGCTCTGGGGTACCGGCGTCGGAATTACCGGGCGGTTCTGAGCTCCCAGGGGTGGTAGCCTTCCCTCAATGAGGCGAATCCCCGAACCGGAGCTCATGGACAGCGAAGACCAGACCGCGGCCTACGCGGGCGCGGACTTCGAGGAGCCGAACCAGCTGTTCGTGCAGCGGTTCGTGGACCGGTTCGGCAAGGACGGCGCGGGCGAGGCGGCCGTGGACCTGGGGTGCGGCCCGGCGGACATCACAACGCGCTTCGCGCGACTGTACCCCGGGTGTCGGGTGACGGGCGCCGACGCCGGGGCCAACATGCTGCGCCTGGCCGCCGCGGCGGTGCAGGGGAGCGGCCTCGCGCAGCGCGTGAGCCTGGCGCGCTGCCGGCTGCCTGACCTGAACGAGCTGAGCCCGCCCTACGACGCCATCATCTCCAACAGCCTGCTGCACCACCTGCCCGAGGGGGCCACCCTGTGGCGGGCGGTGCGCGACCTGGGCCGAACCGGGACCCGGGTGATGGTGATGGACCTGAGGCGGCCCGCCAGCCGGGACGCCGCCAGAGAGATCGTGGCGCAATACTCCGGCGACGAGCCGGAGGTGCTCAGGCAGGACTTTGAAAACTCGCTGTGCGCGGCCTTCACCCCCGGGGAGATCGCCGCACAACTGCACGCGGCCGGCCTCGACGAGCTCAGCGTCGAGGAGCCCAGTGACCGCCACGTGCTCATTTCGGGAGAGCTGATATGACCCCATCCAGATGGACCTTGATCCTGGCGCCTGCCCTGCTCATCGCCGCCGCCTGCAGCGACGACGCCGAGCCGCTGCTCGACGGGGCAGGAGGAGGCGAGGCGGGCGCGAATGACGCGGGCGGCGACGGCGCCTCGTTCCCGACCCTGAAGGCGGGCGGCGACGGCGACGCCAAGCTGGGCGACACCCTCACCGCCACCCAGGCGCGGGCTGGCAAGGTGGCCGACAAGGCCCACCTGCTGTCGGGCATCAAGGTGGAGGGCAAGGTCGGGGACTTCAAGATCTACAACAGCAAGGTCGCCTTCATCATCCAGGGCAAGCGCAAGGGCGACGGCCTGGCGCCAGACGGGGGCAAGCTGCTGGACGCCGCGCGGCTGGGCCAGACCGGCGCGGCTGGCCGCAGCCTGCTGGGCGAGGTGATCCTCGGCGCGCTGACCTTCACCATCAAGCCCCGAACGGTGGGGGTGGTGGCCGACGGCAGCGACGGCAGCGCGGCCCTGGTGCGGGTGGTGGGCGAGCTGTCTCCGGTGCCGCTGCTCGACTCGTTCATCGTGGGCATCTCCAAGGACGTGCCCGCCTGGATCGCCATCGACTACTCCCTGTCCCCCGGGGCCGAGGCCCTGGACATCCGGGTGCGCTATTTCAACCAGCGCACCACCGCCGAGGAGATCAACCTCACCTCCCTGGTGCTGTCCGCCGGCGACGGCGTGCACTACTACGCCGAGCAGACCGGCTACAAGACCACCGCCGTTGCAGCCAGCGACTACCTGGCCATGGTGGGCGACGACGTGGGCTACGCCCTGGCCGGCGCCTCGGGCCAGCAGCTCACGCCGCTGATCATGCAGAGCGGCATCTGGGTCATCACCCTCGGCTCGGTCAAGCTCCCCGCCTCGGGCGAGGCCGACCGCAAGCTGAAGCTGGTGCTCTCCGGGGGAGGCCCGGAGAACCTGCGCCGGGCCGTTGACCGCGCCCTGGGTCGCAAGGCCCCCGCCGGATCGCTGACGGGCAAGGTGCTCGACAGCAAGGGCAAGGCGGTGCCCGCGGCGCGGGTGCACGTCACCTCGGCCGACGGCAAGACCTACGTCACCCGGGCCACCGCCGACGCCACGGGCGCTTACTCGGCCGCCCTGGCGCCGGGCAAGTACCAGGCCACCGCCGTGGCCGACGGGCACGCCCCGTCCAAGGCGGCCGCGGTCACCGTGGCCAGCGCGGCGGTGACGCAGGACCTGAGCCTGCTGGGCAGCGCCACGTTGAGCTACGCGGTCACCGACGACAAGGGCAAGGCCCTGCCGGCCAAGCTGACCCTCACCGCCGCCAGCTTCACGCCTCACCCTGAGAGCTTCGGCGAGCAGGCGTACCTGGGCGGGGCCTCGCGGGTGGTCTACAGCGCCACCGGCAAGGGCAACGCCGCGCTGCCGCCGGGCAGCTACACCATCACCGCGTCGCGCGGGCTGGAGTACGAGGTCGAGCAGAAGAGCGTCACCCTGACCGACGGCGCATCGCAGTCCGCCGCCTTCTCGCTCAAGCGGTCGGTGGACACAACCGGCTTTTTGTGCGGCGACTTCCACATCCACGCCCGCTGGTCCTACGACGCCAGCGACCTGTACGAGCTGAAGGTGGCCGCCATGGCCGCCGAGGGGCTGGAGGTGCCGGTGTGCTCCGAGCACGACTACATCGCCGACTTCAACCCCACCATCGCCAAGATGGGCATGCAGCCCTGGATGCAGGGGCTCATCGGGCTGGAGATCACCACTGGCGAGTGGGGCCACCACAACACCTTCCCCATCACCGCCACCGCGTCGGCGCCCAACCGCGGCGCCCTGTACTGGTTCGCCAAAAAGCCGGCGGAGATCTTCAAGGAGGTGGCTGCCCGCTGGCCCAACGCGCTGCTGCAGGTCAACCACCCGCGCTCCAACGCCTTCGGCTACTTCCACAAGGTGGGCTACGACCCGGACAAGGGCACCTTCAAGGCCAAGGCCTCATGGTCCCCCTCCTTCGACACCCTGGAGGTGTTCAACGAGTTCGGCTGGGACGTGCGCAAGGACAAGTCGGTCAAGGACTGGTTCTCCATGCTCGACCGGGGCTTGATCTTGACCGCCACCGGCAACAGCGACTCTCACGCGGTGTACAAGCACGAGGTGGGCTACCCGCGCACCTGCGTCAAGGTGGGCACCGATGACCCGGCCAAGATGAGCCCAGCCACCTTCGTGCTGGCCATGCGCAAGCAGCAGGCCGTGGTCATGGGGGGCGCGTTCATCTCGGTGGACGTGGCCGGCAAGTCGCTGGGCGAGCTCGCCTCCGTCAGCGGCGGCAAGGTGACCCTTTCGGTCAAGGTGCAGGCCCCGAGCTGGGTGGACATCAACAAGCTGATGATCTACCGCGGCGGCAAGACCGGCGGGGATCTGGTCAAGACGGTCACCCTGGACAAGTCCACCCGGAGCCCCACCAACCCGGCGGTGCGCTACGAGGGCAAGATCGACGTGGCGGCGACCAAGGACACCTGGCTTGTTGCGGTGGCGACGGGCACCAAGAAGCTGTCGCCGGTGGTGCACAACAAGCAGCCCTTCGGCGTGACCAACCCGATCTTCATCGACGCTGACGGCGACGGGAAGTACACCGCGCCCCACGCCTTCTGACCATCAGAGGCGCGTCACGCCCAGGGCGCTGGCCTGCGCTGCGGCCACGAGCACCACGAACAGCGCCCGCGAGCGGGCAGGATCCAGCCCGGGGAACTTGAAGGCCAGCTGGGATCCTGGACATGTGGGCAGGCAGTCCCCACACAGGGTGCAGCTGGATCCAGGCCGCAGCCGTTCAATATGCTCACGCTCCAGCGCGGCAAAGCGGCAGGAGAGGCGGCACTTCATGCAGCCGTCGCACTGCTTGTTGATGCGCAGCCGAAACGGCGACAGCTTGCCGACCCACACGGCCAGCAGGCCGGCCGGGCAGTAGGTCACGCAGTGTGCCATGGTGCCGCTGCGCCTGGACCAGAGCATCATGACGCCCACGCCCGCCAGCCCGAACAGCAGGGCCAGCGAGCCGGCCAGCCAGATCGGCGCGCCTGCCAGGCGCAAGCCCAGCGCGGTGCCGAACACCAGCACGGTCATGGCCAGGCGCAGGTGTTGGTGCCAGGGCGGCAACGGGCCCGGCTTCTTGCGCCGGTCTGCCATGGCCTGATCCCAGGCGCCCAGGTAGCACAGGTGGCTGCACCAGGCTGGCCCCACCAGCAGCATGGTCACGCCGAACAGGATGACCATGAAGAACCCCTCGCCGCGGAAGATGGGGCCGGCGAAGATCAGCGCCGGGATCGGGAAATGCATCCGATCCGGGCGCATCAGGCATTCCTGTACGCCGGCCAGTCCCAGGGCGAGCTGAGCGAAGAAGACCAGGGAGAACAGCTGCCACGACCGGCGTCGCCAGCGGCCAGAGGTCTCGGGATCGAGCAGCCCTCGACATAACAAGGCCGCGTAGATACAGAGAAAACCAACCTCAACGCCCCCCCAGCCCGGGAAGAACCGCTCCAGCAACAACATGGGCCGCTGCACCATGAACTGAACCGGCAGGAGCAGGGCTGCTGTGAGGAGAAATGCTGATGCTGGGGCGATCATTTTTTGGAAAAATTTATTGGGGTGGTCTTGACAGCTCAAGTTAATTTGGTATTTTAGCTCCTAAATGCCTATTAAGTCAACAGACCGACTGTCCATTTTCCCCCACGGCATGTGGAGAACGGGCAGACATTCGCAGAATATCACATCTTTTCCTGTGGACAGGCTGTTGGTAGTGAACATAGTTAGTAGACTTTCTAACATAGGCCTGGCACCACAGCCCAGGGCCTATATATAACAGGCTGCGCATCAACGCGCGGAGGAATAGCCATGAGCGAGATCCAGATCAACCCCGAGATGACCGTACTGGAGGTCACCGAGCGTTACCCGGCCACTATCAAGGCGCTGGTGGACAGCGGCTTCCCAAAGATGCGGGACGCCGAGGCCCGCAAAGCCCAGGGCAAGCTGTTGACCCTCAAGGCGGCCGCCAGCCTGCGCAAGATGGACGCTGCCGAGCTGATCGGCAAGCTCACCGAGGCGGCCAAGGCCGACATGGCTGACAACGTGGACGTCACCCTGGCCCAGAAGGACCAGCTCGAGCTGCTGCCCGCCGGGGACATCCGGCTGTCCGGCCTGCTGCCCTGCCCCGTGCGCATCCCGCTGCTGGAGCAGATCGCCGCCCTGGCCGACCGCTACCGCGAGGAGCAGAGCACGACCCTGGGCTACAGCCTGCAGGCGGCGTCGGTGGGTATCGACGGCCTGGCCTCGCAGCTGGCCGCGGTCAAGGGCACCGACGACCTGCCCGAGGTGTTCGTCTCGGCCGGCTTCGAGAGCTTCTTCGACCACGGCAGCATCAACCAGTTCAAGAACGAGGGCGTGTTCGAGGACATGGCCCCCGCCGGGCAGAACGCGGCCTTTGGCGACCTGAAGCTGCGCGATCCGGACGGCCACTTCACCATGCTGGGCGTGGTGCCCGCGGTGTTCCTGGTCAACGGGCCTGCCCTGGGCGACCTGCCCGAGCCCCGCTCCTGGGAGGACCTGCTCGACCCGATCTACGAGAAGCGCGTGGCCCTGCCGGTGGGCGACTTCGACCTGTTCAACGGCCTGCTGCTCACCCTGCACAAGCGCTTCGGCGACGACGGCGTGCGCAAGCTGGCCCGCAGCATGGTGGCCAACCTGCACCCGTCGCAGACCGTGGGGCGCTTCGCTGGCAAGGCTCAGACCCAGCCGGCCGTGTCCATCGTGCCCTACTTCTTCACCCGCATGACCATGGGCAGCAAGGCGATCCGGGTGGTGTGGCCCGAGGACGGGGCGGTGATCTGCCCCATCTTCATGCTGGTCAAGGCCGAGGCGAAGGAGCAGGTCTCGCTGCTCACCGACCTGATGCTGTCGCAGGACATGGGCGAGATCCTGGCCCACCGGGGCCTGTTCCCGGTGCTCAACCCGGAGGTGGACAACAAGCTGCCCGAGGGCGCCGGCTTCAGCTGGCTCGGCTGGGACTACATCAACGACAACGACCTGGGTGAGTTGATCCCGCAGCTCAACGAGCTGTTCAACGCCACCCTGGCCGAGGAGGGGTAACAGCATGCGTTTCGTCACGGTCTCGGGTCCGCCCTCCACTGGGAAGACTGCGGTGATCCTCAAGGCGGCGGCCCACCTCAAGGAGGAAGGGCTGGAGGTGGGCGTGGTGAAGTTCGACTGTCTGCTCAGCTCAGATGATGAAGTCTATGCGCGCCACGGCATCCCGGTGAAGAAGGGGCTCTCCGGCGCGCTGTGCCCCGACCACTACTTCGTCACCAACGTCGAGGAGGTGGTGCAGTGGGGGCGCAAGCGGGAGCTGGACCTGCTGATCAGCGAGAGCGCCGGCCTGTGTAACCGCTGCTCGCCCTACATCAAGGAAGTGCTCGCGGTTTGCGTCATCGACAACCTGGCCGGGGTCAACACCCCGCGCAAGGTGGGGCCGATGCTCAAGAGCGCGGACATCGTGGTGATCACCAAGGGGGACGTGGTGTCCCAGGCCGAGCGCGAGGTGTACGCGCGGGCCGTGTCCACGGTCAACCCGCGCGCCCTGGTGATGCATGTCAACGGCATCACCGGCCAGGGCAGCTACGAGCTGGCCGGGTTGCTGCGCGACGCCGAGAATGTGGAGACGGTGGTGGGGCGGCGGCTGCGGTTCAGCATGCCGGCGGCGTCCTGCTCCTACTGCCTCGGGGAGACGCGCATCGGCGACGACTTCCAGCAGGGCAACGTACGCAAGATCAAGCTCGAGGAGGAAGGGGGTAGCCTGTGATGACCGCCACCGCAAAGAAGAGCGAGGCTCCTGGCCTGCGCGACCTGACCATCTCGGCGCTGATGCAGAAGTACCCCTTCGTGGACAGCTTCTTCTCCGACGAGGGCATCGCCGACATCTCCGACGAGCCGGACTGGACCCTGGGGCAGTCGCTTGAGCAGCACGCGCGCACTGCCGAGGATCTTGTCGAGGGCTGGGAGCCGGCGCTGCTGGACCGCCTGGACGGCTTCATCCAGGAGATGCTGGCCTTCGTCTCGCCCGAGGAGGACCGCATCGAGCGGGTGACCATCTTCGGCGGGCGCAACAAGGACGGCGAGCCCGAGGCGCTGCAGGAGCTGGACGTGCGCGCGGGCGAGGTGCTGTGCATCGTGGGGCCCACCGGCTCGGGCAAGAGCCGGCTGCTGGCCGACATCGAGTGGGTGGCCCAGGGCGACACGCCCACCGGGCGCCGCGTGCTGCTCAACGGCGAGAAGCCCGAGGCGAAGTGGCGCTTCTCCACCGAGCACAAGCTGGTGGCGCAGCTGTCGCAGAACATGAACTTCGTCATGGACCTGTCGGTTGAGGACTTCGTCAAGCTGCACGCCGAGAGCCGCAACCACGAGGACCCGGACGCAGCGGTGCAGGCGGTGTACGAGGCGGCCATCGGCCTGGCGGGCGAGCCGTTTGGCATCGACTCGCCGGTGACCAGCCTGTCGGGCGGCCAGAGCCGGGCGCTGATGATCGCGGACGTGGCGCTGCTGTCCAAGTCGCCCATCGTGCTCATCGACGAGATCGAAAACGCCGGAATCGACCGCCGCAAGGCGCTGGACGTGCTGCTGAGCCAGGACAAGATCGTGCTCATGGCGACCCACGATCCGATCCTCGCCCTGCTGGGCGACCGCCGGCTGGTGATCAACAACGGCGGCATGCACAAGCTGATCACGCCCACCGAAAAGGAGCGTGAGAACCTCGTGGAGCTGCGGGCCCTGGACACCAAGCTGATGTCCCTGCGCCAGCGCCTGCGCCAGGGCGACCTGCTTGAAGAAATATGACAAGTGGGGGGGTCTGACCCCCCTACTTGACACTTTGGCGAATATGACAAGTGTAGGGGTCAGACCCCCCTACTTGACATTTTTAGGGTTGTGATTTGAACGGGTTACAAGGAGAGAACGATGCATGACGGATGCGGTGGAAGTTTTGAGGATGGCAAGCAGGTGATCAACAAGCTGCGCATGATGGGGTTCAGCTCGGGGCCGCTGCCCCAGGCGTTCAGCCTCGAGTGCCACCACTGCGGCGAGGAGATGGAGATGACCACCTTCGAGTTCGCCTGCCCCAAGTGCAAGGCGGTGCACGGCGTGACCCCGTGCCACAGCTTCTCGCCGGAGCATGTGCAGTGCGCCGGGGTGGACTACTAGGACAGGTGTCAGGGGGATTGAGGGGGGGAGTCGTCCACGCCCACGTGTTCGTCTGCGTCTACGTTACTTGGGGTGTTTCTTCAGCTTCAGGATGTCCGCGTTGCCCACCACGAAGACGTTGTCCTTGTCCGCGCCCCACACCGCGTTGAGGTAGGGCTGGCCCGGGGGCGGCACCTTGGTCCACTTGGTGCCGTTGTAGTGGAAGATCGCCTCGTCCTTCTTGAAGATCGGGTGGCCCACGGCCCAGACGTCGGTGGCGCTGGTGCCCCACACGCCGTAGAAGTAGGTGTAGGTGTTGGTGGTCATCTTCTTCCAGCTGGTGCCGTCGTACTTGAGGATGGTGCCGTTGAGGCCCACGGCGAACACGTTGCTCTTGTCCGCGCCCCAGATCGCCTTCATGTGGCTGGTGGTGGGCGAGGTCTGGGCGGTCCAGTTGGACGAGCTGTAGGCGGCGCAGCTGCTGGCGCTGCAGTGCCACAGCTTGCCGTTGTCCCCTACCACGTGGACGTCGCCGATGCCGGAGCCCCACACGCCGTACATGCTGTTCTTCAGCTTGCTGGAGCCCATGGAGATCGAACTCCACGAGCTGGAGGTGCTGCTGCTGGTCTTGTACGCGAAGTAGTAGCCCATCTCGCCGACGCCGAACTGGGTCGATGAGGTGGCCGGTCCCCAGACATCCACGAAGGCGTAGTAGTTGCCGTAGGACGACACGTACCCCTTCTTCCAGGCCGAGCCCGACAGGTACAGGATCATCCGGTTGCCATAAGCGTAGGTGTAGTCCTTGTTGATGTGGATGTCGGTCAAGGTGGTCTTGCCGGTGTCCGGGTTGGTCATGGTGGTCCAGTTGGTGCCGTCGTACTTCATCAGCAGCCCCTTGGCGCCCGCGGCGTACACGGCGGTCTTGGACTTGCCGCCGACCGCGTACAGCTTCTGGCTCGGCTTGACCTTCATGGCCGCCCAGTTGGCGCTGGCTGCGGGCATGTCCGGCGTGGGCGGCTTGTCCGGCGCCATGTCCACCACAGCCGCGTCCGGGCCGATGTCCCCTGCGGACGCCTCGGCCGAGCCGTCGTTCTTGGTCGTGTCCATGTCGTCCTTGACCGCGATGTCAGGCACCGCCGCGTCCTGCTGGACCTGCTTGTCGTCGTCGGAGCAGGCCAGCGAAAGGACCAGCAAGCTGGTGGCGATGGTGGTCCCTGCAACTCTTAATCTACGCATCGAATAATCCCTCCGTCGTTCTGATGAAGGTACGTTTTCACCCTTGCCTCGTCAACTTGCTCAAGGCCAACAGTAAGACTGGGTGCTGGTCCACTTGACGCAGGCGAAGCCGGCCGGGCACTTGTACCCCCTGCCCTGGAATCGGCACAAAAAGGAGCAGTACGGCCGCCCGTTGAATTTGTACAGGCAGGCCGCGAAGGTGCCCCCGCTCAGGTTGCCGCAGATGTCGCCGAGCTTGGCGCACGGCTTGGTGCAGTACGCCCGCTTGCTGTTGAGGCCCTGGATGCAGTGGTGCTTGCCGTCGGAGCAGAACTTGTTGCGGCTGCTCCAGGTACACTTGGTGCCGTAGTTGCCGGTGTTCCCCTTGTCGGGCGGCCAGGGTCGGACATCCCCGGGAGTCTTGAGATCCTTCTTCTTTCCCGAGTCCTTCTTGATGGTGATCCGCGTATCAGGGGGAGTCCCGCCGTCCAGCCGGAGCTTGCATATCCCCATCTGGCTGCAGTCAGGATCCTTGCAGTCCACCAGCCCGTCGAAGTCATTGTCCTTGCTGTCCCAGCACATCTCCCCTGTCTCGAACAGCTTCTGTTCGCCAGGGCAGGCGCAAAATACGAGCGCACAAAGTGACAGGATCAGCGGACAACGGGCCATCGCTAGCACACTAGCACCCCGCAGGGGCATGCACCAATTAGACGCCCCCCGGCGCGGGGATCTCCACGAAGAAGGTGCTCCCCTGCCCTGGCGTGCTCTCGGCCCACACCCGGCCGCCGTGCCCCTCGACGATGCGCCGCACGATGGACAGCCCCAGCCCGGTGCTCTTCTCCCCGGCGGTCCCTTGGCGGCGCTCCCGCTGCAGCGGCCGGAACAGGGCGGCTTGCACCTCCGGCTCCATGCCCACGCCCCGGTCGCGAACAGTGAGCAGGAATCCCCCGGCCGCTTGCGCCAGGGCCACCTCCACCCGGGTCCCCTCATGGGAGAACTTCACCGCGTTGCCCATCAGGTTGTCCAGCACCTGGCGCATCTTGTGCCGATCCAGGGAGAACGCGGCCAGCGCCTCCTTGCAGCCCGGGCCCAGCTCCAGCGCCAGCTGGATCTCCTTGCGGTCGGCCATGCGCTGGTTGACCCGCACCGCCTCGGTCAGCAGGTTCACCAGGTCCACGTCCTCTCGCTCCAGGCGAAGCTCTCCGTCGCTGATGGCGGCAAAATCGAGCATCTCCTCCACCATGCCGAGCATGTAGTTGCTGGTGTCCTTGACGATGCCGAGCATCTCCTGGGCGTCGGGCGGCAGCTTCTCCTTGTGCGACATCATCACGAAGTCGATGAAGCCCCGGATCGCGCCCAGGGGGTTGCGCAGGTCATGGGCCGCCATGCCGAGCAGGGCATTCTTCTGGCTGATCACCCGGTTCAGGTCAGCGTTCTTCTTGGCCAGCTCGCGCTGCATGCGCGACAGCTCGTTGTTCAACCGGCTCAGCCGCTCCATGTCCGCGTCCCGCTCGGCGCGCACCTCCGGCTCGGGCACCGCCGGCGGGGGCGGCTCCATCGACGGCTCGTTGCTCTCGGCCAGGCGGTTGCCCTCGTCCACGGCGGCCGCCGTGTCAGACGCGGTGCCGTCGGCGCCCAGCTGGATCCACGCCTGGGGCGCCATGCGCAGGGCCCTGCCGCCCAGCAGGATCCGCGTCATCTCCAGCTCCGGCTCCGCGCGCAGGGCCCTGATCAGCTGGCTGGCCTGGGAGAAGTGGTAGGTCATGGTCACCGAGATGGCCACCAGATCGACCTTGAACCGCTTCGCTGACTTCACAACACCCGACAGCGGCATGTTGGCCCCGAGGAAGTGGGTGTCCCAGCCGTCCATCTCGAACAGGTCAGTCACCATGCGCAGGCCCACCTCGTGCAGCTCGCCCCCGGCGCAGAAGGCCACCATGCGTCTGCCCCGCCGCTCGGCGGCGAACACCTCGGCGCTGACCTGGGACATGAGCACCTGGGTGGCCGAGGTGAAGTAGTGCTCCTCCGCCACCGAGATCTTGTTCAGCTCCCACAGCCGGCCCACCTCCATCAGCGCGGGCTGGAACAGGTCGAGGTAGATGTCTCGGGCCGTGAACCCGCCGCTGGACATGGCCGCGGCGACGATGTCCCCCGCGCCGGAGCGGTCCCCGGCGAGCAGGGCGTCCAGGTATTCCCTGGCGTAGGTGTTCATGGTCCAACCCTCCCGGTGCGCTACTATACCGGCATGGGCAACCAACGCTACGAGCAAGAGCAGAAGCGCCTCGCCGCCCTGCCCCGGGCTCAACGGTTCGAAGAGCTGCTGGAGTTCCCCTGCCCGCACGCGTTCAAGGTGATCGGTGATCCCGACGGGCTGGCCCGCCGGGTCATGGACGTCATGGCCGCCAACGGCCACCCCGACGCCACCCCCATGGAGCGGTCGAGCAGCAAGGGCCGCTGGCTGTCAGTCACCGTGGAGGTCACCGTCCAGAGCGGCCAGGAGCTGGACGATCTGTACTCGGCGCTGGAGAAGCTGGACGGGGTGAAGTACCTGTTCTAATTGCCCGGCGTGAACGTCTCGGGCTCGCCCGAGGGCTCCTCGATCTCCTTGATGATCTCCTCCGGCGCGCCGTCGCCGTAGATCACCTTCATCAGCCCCGGCAGGTACTGGTCGGTGGTCTGCACCGCCGGGTAGAGCGCGTTCTTGATCAGCTGGGCGCCCAGGGAGGTGCCCTCGAAGTCGAGGGAGCTCTTGTAGCGGATCTCGCCGTCGCCGAAGTCCATCTCGAAGTTGCCGATGCGCATGCCGTAGTTGGCGCGCGTGATGAACTCCGCCACCGCGGACCGCCGCTCGTCAGACGCGTTGACCGGCGCCACGATGTAGAAGATCAGCTGCTCCATGTCGGTGTGCACCTGGGCGAAGCAGGTGAACGTGCCGTTCTTGCCGCGGCAGCCGAACCTGTAGACATGCTTGTCGTCCAGCCGCTGGGGGTGCCACCCATCCTCCTCCAGCCAGCTACCGAGGGCCTTGAACGCTCTCATGCCGTTTACCTCATCGCCGCCGATGATGTTGTCATCGCTCATCGATTAAATCTCCGTTGGTGTCCGGGGTACCGCGCACCAGAAATTAACCGCGCCGCCGCCGCAGCGCAAGCAGGAGCAGCGCCGCCAGAGCCAGGCCCGCGGGCCCACCGGCCGGCGTGCCGCCCATGTTGCAACCCTCGTCGAAGTCCGGATCGCACACATCGCCGATCTTGTCGCCGTCCTCGTCGGCCTGCAGCGTGTTGATGCGGGTCGGGCAGTTGTCCAGCGCGTTGGCCACGCCGTCGGAGTCGAAGTCGTCGCACGCGTCGCCATGCTTGTCGTTGTTGCCGTCCACCTGCTTCGGGTTGGCGACCTTCGGGCAGTTGTCGTAGGCGTTGATCAGGCCGTCGCCGTCCCAGTCCTTCTCGCCGTCCTTGATTTCGCTGTCCTTCTCCAGCTGCCGCGCCACGCGGAAGAAGTCCACCCGGTCCACCTCCACCGGGCCCGACAGGCTGGCCGCCACGGCGGCGTCAGTAACCGGCACGATGGTGGCGGTGTGGTAGGTGTCGGTGAGCTGGGTGATACAGGAGTCGTACCACCCCTCGGTGGCCGAGGCGCCGAGCACCGGGTCTCTGGGCCCGCTGCAGTACGGCCCGCACGCCGTGCGGTGCTTGGTGCTGGTGCAGGCGTTCTTGGTCCAGGTGGTCTTGAGCAGCGCGCCGGTGCAGCTGTCGCGCCACTCCTCGTTGGTGAACACCTTCTTCGGGTCCTGCTTCTCGTCCTCAACGCTCTTGCACAGGGCGATGCACCCCTGCTTGCATGTCTGCGCCTTGAGCAGCTTGTGCGGCGGGTGGATGCCGATGCTGTGCTCCTGCCCGTCAGCGTAGACCGGGAACGCCAGGTCCACGTTCTTGCCGTCGGACCCGGTGAGGGTCAGCTTGCCCTGCACCAGCTTCGGCTCGCCCGCCTTGCCGGTGGTGGGGTTCTTGGGCCGCGGCACCGTCATCTTGATCAGGATCGCGTCGTACAGCGAGCCCTTGAGGCGCAGCTTGCTGTGGGTCATGCCGCTGGAGCTATCCTTGAGCGTCAGCTGCACCTTGCCCCCCGCCTTGGCCACCGCCAGGGGCTGGGCCAGGTTCACGCCGACCCACCCCTCCAGCTCGTCGCTGGCCTTCCACTCCGGCACCCCGCCCCACTCCCACAGCCCGGTGTCGTCGTCCAGGTTGTAGGTGGTGACCTGGCGCAGCCGGTAGCCGGTGACGGTGTACATGTGGCGCGCGAAGTCGATGCGGAACCGGTTGAGCGTGTCGATGTCCTTCTGGGTCACGGTGGTGCCGCCGCCGGTCATCAGCACGAACAGCTGGTAGTCGGTCTTTGCCGAGTCCTTGTAGTCGGGCCAGCGCTTGCCCACCGCCGAGACGATCTGGTCCAGCTTGGTCCACTTCTTGGTGCCCTTCGCGCGAATGCGCGACGGCGACTGCACCACGGTGGCGTTGTAGACGCCGCAGCCGCCGCTGATGGTGCGGTAGTAGGGCGGCTCGAGGCAGAGGTCGAAGCTCTTGAGGTCCATGGAGCACTGGCCGTACTTGTGGCACACCTTCTTGCCCTTGCTGGCGCCCGATATGGCCGCGCCGCAGTACTGGCCGGTGCTGCACCCGGTGTCCTTGGTGCACGCCTTGACCGGCGAGACCACGGTGCCGCCCGGGCACAGCCCGGTGGAGCAGTCCGCCTGGGTCTTGCACTGCACCGGGTTTTTGGTGTCGGCGCAGTCCTTGGCGATGGCGTCCAGGGTCTTCTGGGTCGGCGTGCACGACTGCGACTTGGTGTCCACGCGGAA
The DNA here is from genome assembly GCA_964511535.1 of uncultured Myxococcales bacterium. Taxonomy (GTDB): domain Bacteria; phylum Myxococcota_A; class Polyangia; family CAZCFB01; genus CAZCFB01. Next base: position 15,507 of record CAZEFW010000026.1, read on the forward strand.
CACCGGCGAGACCTTCTCCGGCGGGATCAGCCCCCACAGGTAGAGGTCCAGCGGGCGCATGCCGCGGGCCGGGGTGATGGAGTAGAAGGTGCCGTTGCCCTCCTCGCGCCAGTTGGCGCCGTACATCAGCTGTCCGTAGGTGTTGTGGTACAGGCTCCAGTGCGCGCCCTGCTGGCCGATCAGGTCCCTGGAGACCACCTTGGCGCCGCCCTTGTCCTCGAGGTGCGAGATGAAGCAGCACACGTCATGCTCGGTCTCGTGGGTCAGGATGTTCAGCGGGGTGACGTCCTCCTTGCCCACCCACTCGTCCTCGGTCCAGTCCTGCACCGACCACATGTTGGTGTAGGCGTGCAGGGCCTGCCCCGGCGGGCCCGGGTTGTACGGCCGGCCCACGCCCTGGATGTTCATGATCTGCTTGCCGCCGGTGGCGAGCTGGGAGTGCCAGGCCAGCGGGCAGCCCTGGGGCGTGCCTGGAGGGGCGTTGCCCGAGGTCATCTTGAAGGTGCTGAACATCACCACGATGTTGAACTTGGACGCGTAGTTCGGGATCTCCTTGAGCGGCTGGTTCAGCCCGAGGTTCAGGTAGCTGCCGGTGATGGCGTACGCCTTGGTCGGGTTGCCGTCCTTGTCGGTCTTCGGATCCCGCTCGCAGCGGCCGCGCTGCGACACCGTGCCCTCGCCGTTGACCACCACGATGTCGCCGATGCGGCAGCTCTTCTTGCTGGCCAGCTGCTTGATGCAGTCCGCCACGGACAGGTCGTCCGCGCGCAGCTGGGGCGGCAGGTCGGCCTTGCTCATGCGAACCTCGATGGTCTTCTCCGCCTCCTTGATGTGCGCCGGCGGCGAGCAGTCGTTCAGCGGAGGGCGCAGCTGCGGGTGGGACGCCAGGCCCCGGTCGGGGTCCCAGGTGACCCTCAGCTTCTCTGGCGCGGAGCGCGCCTGGGCCGGGACCAACAGCAGGGTCGCGGCGGTCAAGATCAATGCCATGCGCTTCATGGGTGCCTCTCTATGAAATCTGGCCTGCATCATCTCAGTATAGATCCTAGTACCTGTAGCGCAGCCCGAACCGGACCCGGAACGGGCTCTGCTTGTTGATCACCTCACCCCACTGGGTGGCGGCGCCGGCCTCGAGGTTGCGCTCCTCGTAGTTGGTGGCGGTGCGCAGGTTGAACAGGTTGAACACCTCGCCGATCACCTCGAGGTCGAGGGGCGTGCCCATGAGCCACTCGGTGACCCGGCCCAGTCGGTAGCCGATCTTCAGGTTGAACACCAGCCGGGTGGGCGTGCGCAGCTCCTCGTCGTCGTCCGGGGTGGACAGGTCCTTCGGGTCGTTGCCGCGCGTGGCGCGCCGGTCGTTGTAGTCGCCGAAGAAGCTGTTGAAGTACAGCTTGTCGTACGGCGTGCCCGTGCCGAGCCAGAGCGACCCGCCCACCGACAGCTCTTTCTGCCAGCTGTAGAAGCCGGTGAGCTTGACCACGTGGCGCCGGTCGTCGGGCAAGAAGCCGTCGAAGTACGCCTCCTGGCGCGCGCGGTCGAGGTAGACCGTGGCGTACCCCTCGGCCACGGTGCCCTCCAGCCGGGAGTAGGTGTAGCTCGCCATCAGCTGCCAGCTGCCGATGAACTTGCGCCCGAACAGGGTGACGCCGATGTAGCGCCGGTGCGCCTCCTCCGGGGTCTCGAGGTCGAAGATGAACTCGCTCTTGCCGTTCTTGAACCCGTCGGCCGCGTCGCCCTGCTCGTTCCACAGCACGTTGGTCTCCAGATCCTCCCACTGGTTCTGGAACGAGCGGTACTGGAAGTCCACGCCGGTGGAGAAGCCGGTCATCCACTCGCGCTCGGCGCCGAGGGTGAACTCGTGCACCCGCGGGATGGTCAGCGCGTCGGGGTTGAACTTGTCCTTCACCTTGCCGTCCTGGCCGTAGGTCGGCCCCTGGGGCATGCCCACGGTGCGGGTCTGGCCGCCCAGGCGGCACGACGTGCTGTAGGTCTGGGTCGCCTGGTCGTAGTTGCAGGTGTACGAGATCAGGTCCCGGCCGATGAAGCGCGCCAGGGCCAGAAAGCCGGTGTCCACGTACTGGTTGTAGCCGCCGCGGATGACCGTCTTGCCGTCGCCCATGATGTCCCAGGCGAAGTTGATGTGCGGCGTGGCGGTGACGAAGGAGGTCACCGTCTCGCCCTCCGGGTTGACGGTGTTGCCGAAGTGCACGGCCACGCCGGGGATCAGGCGCAGGCGCTTGTAGTTGGGCAGCTTCCAGGTGTCCTTGAGGAAGGCGATGAGCTTCATGCCGTTGACCTCGGTCTCCAGCTGGCCCTGGGTGCACTTGGTGGCGTCGTACTTCTTGCTCGCCGGATCGCACGACGAGGCCTCGTCGAAGTCGAGGTAGTAGCGGGTCTGGCTGTACGGCTGACCGTAGCGGTAGGTGAGGGTCTGGTTGCCGGTGTACATCTCCTTGGACGGGTTGGTGACGTACTGCAGGCGGAAGCCGCCCTTCAGCTCGTGGTCGCCGAAGAAGCCGTCGATGAACCGGGTCAGGTCCCAGTTGAGCGAGAAGCGGTAGCGGTCGTCAGACACCTTGCGCGAGTAGTTCTGGCGCGTGACGCCGGAGCCGATGTCGGAGATCTGGGGCACCGACTCGTTGTCCGACTCGGGGAACACCCGCAGGCCGTTCCAGCCCACGCCGACCTGGGTCTTCATGAACATCTGGTCGCCCACCAGCCACTCCCAGGCCAGGGTGCCGATGACGTTGTACTGGTTCTGGTGGCTCTCCGCCTCGTCGAGCACGGACACGGCCTGGCGCGTATTGGCGATGGAGGCCGGCGCGCCCTGGGTCCAGAAGGAGAGGCGGTGCTTCGGGTGGGCCTGGTAGGTCAGCTTGATCAGCGCCTTGCCGCCCAGGTAGTGGCGCGAGGCGTGGTCGCCGAGCTCGGCGTGAGGCGGCAGGGTGGAGACCGACTCGTTGAGCTCGAACGACGTGTAGTACCAGAGCTTGTCCCGGATCAGCGGGCCGCCGATGTTGACGTTGAAGTCGAGGTTGCGGAACGCGCGGCCCGACTCGTCAGCCTCCAGGATGGTCAGCGCCTCGTCCTGGTAGTAGAGGCTCGAGTCGAGGGAGAACTCGTTGGAGCCGCTCTTGGTCACGGCGTTGATCACGCCGCCCGGCGTGTCGGCGTACTCTGGCCCCTTGCCGCCGGTCATGATCTGCACGTCAGCCATGGCGTCGAAGTTGAAGTTGGTGGCGAAGGTGTGGGTCACCGGGTCGGTGGTGTCCATGCCGTCGACGTAGTAGTTGTTGTTGAAGTAGGCGCCGCCCGCCACCGACGGGTTGCCGGCGCCGGCGCCCTTGGGGTTGCGCTGCTGGGTCACCTGGGCGGTGATCCCCGCGATGCCCTGGGCGGTGCGGTTGAGCACCGGCAGGTTCTCCATGTAGTCGTCGGCCAGCGCCTCGCCGGTGGTGCTCTTGGTCACGTCGATGACCGGGCGGGCGGCCTTGATCACGTAGGTCTCGGCCTTGGGCTCCGGGGTGACCACCTCACCCGGAGCGGCGGCGCCCGGGGCGCCCGGCTCGTCCGGCTTGCTGGCGCCGGGGGGCTTCTTCCGCACCGGCACCCTGTCGAGCAGGATGTCGAGGGTGACGGTCTTGCCCACGTTGACGCGGACCCCCTTGCGCGCGGCGCCGAGGAAGCCGCCCTTGCGCACCCTGAGCATGAACTCGCCAGGGGTCAGGCCGATGAAGCGGAACGCCCCCTCGGCGTCGGTGGTGGCGCTCTTGGTCCCGCCGATCTGGGTCGGCGAGGTGAGCTTCACGGAGGCGCCCTCCATGGGCATGCCCATGTCGTCGTAGATGGTCCCCTCGATGCGCCCGGTGCGCTCCTGGGCCCCGGCCGGCGCCGCGGCGAGCAGCAGGAGCGTGCAACAGGTCAGCGCGGCGGCTGCGAGCTGAAAGCGTCTCATTGGCCCGCCTCCTTCTTGCCCAGCCAGTCAGCCCGGACGTCAGGTGGCCAGCAGTAGTTGAACTCCATGCAGATGTTCCGGTACTTGCCGTTCTCCACGCTCTCGTCCTTCTCCTTGGTGGCGGTGGGCAGGCAGTAGAGGTTGTTGTCGGTCTTGGTGGTGGAGGTGAAGGGCATCTTGCAGGTCTGGCTCTGGCCCTTGCAGTCGGAGCTGCTCTCGCAGCGGTCGAAGGTGGACAGCGAGCAGTACTTGTTGCAGCCGTCGCCGTTGAGCCGGTTGCCGTCGTCGCAGGTCTCGCCGTAGTCGAGCTTGCCGTCGCCGCAGGTGGGGCTCTCGCACTCCTTGAGCAGGGCGTCGTTGTTGCCGGCCAGGGCGTTGCAGATCTTGATGCACACCCCGTTGGGCCGCGACGGGTTGCTCTGGCGCAGGGCGAAGCAGCGGGTCCCCTGGACCGACCCGCAGCGCGAGTCGATCTCGGCGTCCGGGTTGGTGTCGCTCTTGGACGAGTCGCAGGCGTTGAAGCAGAAGTACTTGTCCCGCACCCGCAGGCCCACGCAGGCCAGGCGCGAGCCGCCGGCGCCGCCCTTGGGGTCGCACTCCTTGACGTCGCGGCGGCACTCCTCGCCGAAGCGCGCGAAAGGGGGCGAGCAGTAGCCGGTCTCCAGGCTGCACTTGAGCGGCGGGTCGACCCGGCCGCCGGTGTTTGCGCACTGGGCGTCGGAGGTGCACGCCGGGATGGTGCCGCGCACCACCAGGTTGTGCAGGGTGGTGGTCACCTCCTCCTTGAGCTCCTTCTTGGCGATCTTGGCCTTGGCCTCGGCCACCGAGCGGATGTCCTTGAACTCGTGGTCCTTGCCCACGATGAGGTTTATGCCGCGCACCAGCGGGCTGTAGCCGGCCTGGCCGGGCAGCGCGGAGGTGAGCACCAGGTTGCGCCGGGCGTAGACGCTCACCAGCGGCTTGGCGCCGCCGAAGGCCAGGTCCTGCCGGATGAAGTACGCGTCCGGGGGCGTGGCCGGCAGCGCGCCGCCGGTGATGGCCGGGGCGCCCTGGCCCAGCAGCTCCTTGCCGCCCTGCACCAGGAAGCAGAACGCCTTGAGCCGCTTGTACCAGAGCTGCAGCTTGGGGAACGGCAGGTCCGGCTGGCTGATCCCCTTGGACAGCTTGGCGTCAGCGTCCACCACCGGGCAGTTGATCAGGATGTTGGTCTCCTTGACGTTGAGCAGGCTCTTGTCCAGCGAGTCCTTGGACTTCAGCCCGTCCAGCGGGAAGATGCCCACCTTGACCGGGTCGGTGCAGCGCCCCTCGACGCACACCAGCTCCCCGGGGCAGACCGAGTCCATCTGGCAGGCGCCGAACGAGCAGACCCCCGCGTAGCAGCGCTGGTCCGCGGCGCACTGGGTGCCGCAGGTGCCGCAGTTGTTGGTGTCGGTCTGCAGGTTGGCGCAGGTGCCGCCGCACATGGCGTTGCCCCCCTTGCAGGTGGAGCAGCGCCCCTTGATGCAGTCCTCGGTGACCTCGTCGCAGGCGGTGTTGCACTTGCCGCAGTGCTTCTTCTCGCTGGTCAGGTCGAGGCACTCGCTGGCGTTGCTGACGGTGCAGGCCGACAGGCCCGCCTTGCAGGTGGTGGCCACGCACTTGCCGGCGCTGCAGGTCTCGGTGATCTTGCAGCGCGTGCCGCAGGCGCCGCAGTTGAGGATGTCGTTCTGCAAGTTGACGCACTTGTCGGTGCACAGCTTCAGGTCGCTCTCGCAGCTGATGGCGGCGCACTTGCCGGCGGCGCAGATCTCGCCGGTCTTGCAGGCGTTGTTGCACGCGCCGCAGTGCTTGGGGTCGTTGGGCAGCGCGGCGCACTCGAAGCCGCACGGCTTCTTGCCCGCCTGGCAGGTCAGGTCCTCGAGCGCCGTGCGGTCCACCTTGCCCTTGACGATCACCTGCACCACGTTCCAGAACGGCGAGTAGCCGGCCTTGGTGGGCACCACGTCCACCACCGGGTGCCAGCCGATCACCTTGGCGCCGTCCCGGCTGAGGCGGAACAGCGGCGCCCCGGTCTCGTCGTAGAAGAAGTACATCTTGTTGACCGGCACCTTGCCGCCCGGGGCGTCCACCTCGCCGAGGTAGTAATATTCGGCGCGGGCCGCCGAGGACACGAAGCCGTAGTACGGGGCGACCTCCCCCTTGAGCACCGGCTTGGTCTGGCGGATGCCGCCGTCGGGGCCGCCTCCCTGGCCGGCGTCGTAGATCACGATGCCCGCAGGGTTGTCGTCGGTGGGCAGGTCGGGGCAGCCGGCCAGGGCCACCGCGGCCAGGATAAGTGGGCTCACTCTGATCATCCGGGCGCTCCTCATTTGGCGGTCCCCACGGTGATGATGGAGTCGATGAAAAATGCGTCGGGGTTGCGCTTGACGATGCCGGGATCCGTGAAGTCGGGCACCGGGAAGAGCTCGGCGTAGGAGGTGCGGGCGCCCACCTTGTAGTCGCTCGGCACGGTGACGTCCCACACCTGGGCCACCGGGGTGTACTTCTTGTGACCCGGGCCGTAGCGGAAGATGTCGTTGCCCGGCACCGGGATGTTGGACACCGCGTCGGCGCCGCTGAAGGCCGATGTCTTGAGGCTGTACACCTCGGCGGCCGGAACGCTGTACAGGGTGCGGGTCTTGCTCACGCTGCTGGCCGAGGCGATGAAGGGCACCGAGCCGGCGGAGTAGAGGTACTTGCCCCCCTCGAGCAGGAAGCAGTGGGTGAGCTTCTTGCGGTACCAGACCTTGATCGGCGTGAGCTTCTGGGTGTACAGCGGCGTCCCCGTGGGCGCGGCCAGGGTGGCCTCGGGCCCCACCACCGGGCAGGTCACCAGCCCGCCGGTGCGGGTCAGGGGGAAGCCGGCGCGGATCAGGGTGCCCTTGGACTTGATGTCGTTGGGCGTGTAGTCACCGTCCGGACGGAAGGCCACGATCTCGAAGAAGTCGGTGTAGTGGGCCTGGCTCGGCAGGATGTCGATGATCGGGTCCTGCCCGTTGCCCAGCGCGATGCTCCCCGAGCCGTCAGCCATGACGTACATGTCGTTGGCCGGCATGCCGGGGAACTCGGCATACGACGGGAACCACGACGCGCTGCCCGGCTTGAAGGTGCCGAAGCGGTAGTACTCCACCACCTTGGCGTCGAGGTACCCCTTGAGCACGGGGATCACCCCCTTGCGCTCCAGGGAGAACTCGCTGAGGGGGACAGCCCCCTCGTCCTCGTCCACGTGGCCGCCGCACGCGCCGGCCAGCAAGGCCAGCGCGGTGATGGCGATGATTACCCCCCCACGGCAAATACGCATGGTGTCCTCGAAACGATCGGGCCGGTCACGGCCGCTGTTCAGTTGTTTGAAGTGGATGTCCGGCGTTTTAACACCGGGGCCCCAGTACGGCAAGGGAGTCGGACTGCGGAGTACCTGCCGCACCTGGAGCGGGGGGCTGAGGAGATGGAGCGCGTTTCTTGACTTCTTGACTTCTGAACAGCGTCCCTTATTTCGGGTCAGGCGGCCTGGCGGGTGGTCTGTTGGACGGTGCGCAGGTAGCGCAGGGCCACGCGCTGCTGCTCGTTGAGCCGGGTAAAGCGGCAGCCGAAGCCGATGCCGTGCAGCCGGTGGACCACGGTGCCGGTCAGCAGCAGGTCGCCGTGGTCGGTGTGGAGCCGCAGCTTGACCTCCGACCCCAGCGGCGGCGTGCGGTCCGAGCAGATGATCAACCCGTCCAGCGCGATCTCCTCGGTCTTGCCCCAGATGGTGTCCTTCTCCTCGTCGCGGATCCAACAGCTCGCCCGGGGCCTGTTCCGGGCGACGATGCGCGGGTGGGCCGGCATGCCCACGCCGGGAAGGGTGTCATCGAACAGACGGGTACTGTCAGGAGCGGTTCCCATGCTCTCCTCCTGGTGGCTTTCCTGGTTTGTTGTCCTGCCGCTGCCCATCGTTCAGAAGCAGGATTCGTTCCACCCTCCCTGACGCCGAAATCCCTCGGTTTTTGGGACCGCCACCCTGACACAAGACAGAAAGCTGACGGCCGATCGTTAGAAAACTGATGGTTGGAAGTGCGCCGGACGGCGTGTTATCTCTGAGAACGATCATGGAAAATCTGCTGGTCACCGGGGGTTGCGGGTTCATCGGCACCAACCTGATCCGCTACCTGCTCGACTCGGACGCCTTCACGGGGAGGGTGATCAACCTCGACGCGGTGACCTACGCCGGCAACCCGGCCAACCTGCAGGATCTGTCTGAACGGGGCGATGGTCGCCACGTGCTGGTGCGGGCAGACATCTGCGACGCCGGGGCGGTGGAGCAGACCATGGACCGCTTCGAGGTGGACGCCGTGTGCCACCTGGCCGCCGAGTCCCACGTGGACCGCTCCATCCGCGGGCCGGCGCCCTTCGTCAGCACCAACCTGGTGGGCACCTACAACCTGCTGGAGGCCGCGCGCCAGCGCGCCGGGCGCATCCGGCGCTTCCACCACGTGAGCACCGACGAGGTGTTCGGCTCCCTCGGAGATGATGGGCTGTTCACCGAGCAGACCCCGTACCGGCCCAACAGCCCCTACTCGGCCACCAAGGCGGGCAGCGACCACCTGGCCCGGGCCTACCACGTGACCTACGGCCTGCCGGTGACCATCTCCAACTGCTCCAACAACTACGGTCCTTACCAGTTCCCCGAGAAGCTGGTTCCGCTGATGATCCTCAACGCCGCCGAGGGCAACGAGCTGCCCCTGTACGGTGACGGGCTGCATGTGCGGGACTGGCTGCATGTGGCGGACCACTGCGCCGCGCTGCTGCAGCTCCTTCGGCAGGGAGCGCCGGGCCGGGTGTACAACGTGGGCGGCGACGCCGAGCAGACCAACCTGGACCTGGTGACGCGGCTGTGCGACCTGCTGGATCGCCAGCTGCCCGCCCTGCCCGGCGGGCGCCCGCGGCGGGAGCTGATCCGCCACGTGACGGACCGGCCCGGCCATGACCGCCGCTACGCCATCGACGCCTCGCGCATCCGGCGCGAGCTGGGCTGGACCCCGGCCGAGACCCTGGACAGCGGCCTGGACAGGACCGTTCGCTGGTACCTGGACAACCCCGGGTGGGTGGAGCAGGTCCGCAGCGGCGAGTACCGCCGCTGGATCCAGCAGCACTACGACGACGGCGCGGACACGGAGGAATAGCCGATGAAGGGCATCATCCTGGCAGGCGGCAACGGCAGCCGACTCTTCCCCCTGACCCGGGTGGTGAGCAAGCAGCTGCTGCCGGTGTACGACAAGCCGATGATCTACTACCCCCTGTCGGTGCTGATGCTGGCCGGGATCCGGGAGATCCTGGTGATCAGCACCCCCCGGGACCTGCCCCGGTTCCGCGAGCTCCTGGGCGATGGATCCCGCTGGGGCCTGCGGTTCGACTACACCGAGCAGCCCACCCCCGACGGGCTGGCGCAGTCCTTCATCCTGGGCCAGGACTTCATCGGCGACAGCCCGGTCTGCCTCATCCTGGGCGACAACATCTTCTACGGCGACCGCTTCGGCTCGCTGGTGCGCAAGGCTGCGCAGCTCACCAGCGGCGGCCAGATCTTCGCCTACCCGGTGCGTGACCCGCGCCGCTACGGCGTGGTGGCGTTCGACCGCGACCGCAGGCCGGTGAGCATCGTGGAGAAGCCCGAGGACCCGCGCTCGCGCTTCGCCGTCACCGGGCTGTACTTCTACGACAACGCGGTGGTGGACATCGCCCGCGCCCTCGCGCCGTCGGCCCGGGGGGAGCTGGAGATCACCGACGTGAACCGGGCGTACCTGGAGCGCGGCGACCTGCGGGTCGAGGTGCTCGGCCGCGGCTTCGCCTGGCTCGACACCGGGACCCACGAGTCGCTGCACCAGGCGAGCAACTTCGTCGAGACGCTGCAAGAGCGTCAGGGCCTCAAGGTGGCCTGCCCCGAGGAGATCGCCTACCGCCTGGGCTACATCGACGCCGAGCAGCTGCGGGCGCTGGCCGCGGCCATGCAGCAGAACGACTACGGCGCCTACCTGGTTCGGCTGGCCGAGCAGGAAGACATCCCGGTCTGAGCGCGTGATAGCATTGGCCCATCCCCATCAGGAGGTGGCCATGCGCGTGCGATTGGTGGTGCTCGTTCTGGGAGCCCTGACCCTCTGCTGTAATAACGACCTGGAAGACATCAAGCCCCCCTGCAGCGGCGACGCCTGCGTCACCGCCGCGGACGGCGGCGCCGACGGGCCGGGCAAGGACGGCCCCGCCGCGGACCAGCAGCCGCCCAAGCCGGACATCAAGGGCACCGACGGGCCGCGCCCGGACGTCAAGGCGCCCCCCGACGGGCCAGGCAAGGAGATGGCAGCCAAGGAGGCCGGACCCAAGGAGGCCGGACCCAAGGAGGCCGGACCCAAGGAGGCCGGACCCAAGGAGGCCGGACCCAAGGACCAGGCCATCCAGGACAAGCCCCCGCTCGGCGATCTGCTCAAGTGGATCTGCAACGGCAGCGGCGTGGTGGACAACCCGGGCGAGCAGTGCGACGGCAGCGACCTGGCCGGCCAGTCCTGCAAGTCCCTGGGCTACGACTTCGGCAAGCTCGCCTGCAACAAGCCGGTCTGCAAGTTCGACACCTCCGGCTGCCACAAGCACACCTGGAAGCGCATCTCCGAGGGCGTCATCGCCTCCGGCTCGGTCCCTGGCGACCCGTGCTATCCGGGCTCCATGCCCACCAACTTCAAGAACGAGAACAAGATCAACGCCAAGCTGAGCCGGGCGTTCTGGATCTCAACCCACGAGGTGACCGCGGGGAAGTTCAAGGCGCTCATGGGCTTCGATCCGTCTGCTGACAAGACCTGCGGCGCCGACTGCCCGGTGGACAGCGTCACCTGGGACGAGGCGGCCGGCTATTGCAACGAGCTGTCCAAGACCCGCGGCGTGGAGCAGTGCTACAAGACCGGCACGCCCAAGCTGGGCATGAAGACCACCGACCTCCACATCGGCGCGAAGATCTACGGCTGCGGCGGCTACCGCCTGCCGTCGGAGGTTGAGTGGGAGAAGGCGTACCGCACCACCGCCGCGGGCGCGCTGGTCTACACCTCCACCTACAACGGCCACCTCGGCTACAGCTACTGCACCAGCTACAAGCCGGACCCGGCCCTGTCGCCCATCGCACAGTACTATTCCAACAGCGGCAAGAAGAAGTGGAAGGTGGGGCAGAAGAAGCCCAACGGCGCGGGGCTGTACGACATGTCGGGCAACGTCTACGAGTGGGTGCAGGACTGGTACGTCATCGACCGCCAGAAGGTCTACGGGACCAAGCAGGTCTCCGACCCGTGCATCGGCCCCAACTCCTACCGCTCCATGCGTGGCGGCAGCTTCTCCAGCAAGCCGGTCTCCTGCCGCGGGTCGCACCGCGGGTTCGCCTACGGCCACCTGCGCGACAAGACCCACGGCTTCCGCTGCGTCAAGCAGTGGTGCCCGGTGCGCGGCTTCTCCGCCTTCGCCACAATGAACGCCTGGTTCAAGGGCTCGCTGATCCACAAGGACACCAGCGGCGGCGGCGTCAACTACCCGTCCAACCCGTCGGGCAAGTACAGCCACGCCGTGCCCAAGGGCAAGGACGGCGGCCACCACCAGAAGCTCTCCAAGCCGATCAGCTCCTACGGGCTGCTGGTCCAGGCCAAGATGGCCGGCCCGGCAGGCATCACCAGCGGCCGCACGTCAGTGGGCGTGATGAAGGACACCACCATGGCGGCCCCCGCCGGCTCCATGGTCAAGTACGGCCACGGCTACACCTGCAACTGGGACGCGGCCAAGGCCGAGGTGTTCGTCAGCCGCGTGGACGGCGCGCTCAAGGAGACGGTGCTGGCCCGGGCAGCCACGGGCAAGACCCCGGACAACTTCGAGCACCAGGTCTCGTGCGAGCGCAAGCCCAACGGCAGCTGGGAGCTGAAGGTGGACGGCACGGTGCTCAAGCCGACGCTCAACACCAAGGACCTGACCCACACCAGCTTCACTTACTGGACGGTCCACCTCACCGCGGACACCACCTTCCGCTCCCTGGACGACGTCTACATCAGGGACTGCACACGCTAGCCACCGGCGGCAGGGCGCCTCTGCCCTGACACGCCCGCGCGGCCTCTGCTAATCTCGGGGTTCACCCGCGGAGATCCCCAATGCGCATCCCCCTCTTTCTGCTCGTCACCCCCCTGCTCCTCGCCGCCTGCGACGAGGACCTGTGCCTCAGCAGCACCGACTGCGCGCAGCAGGGCAAGTGCACCGCCCAGGGCAGCGCCTGCGTGGTGGGCTCCGACTCCGACTGCCTGCGCGCCGCGGCCTGCGAGCAGCAGGGGCGCTGCACGGCCAAGGACGTGGCCTGCCCCCCGACGCCGGATCTCGGCCTGGACGACGCCGGCATGTCCACCGCCGCCGATCTGGGGAGCTGCTTCGGCAGCGAGAAGCGCTGCGTCGCCGGCTCCGCGGCCGACTGCTCACGCTCCACGGCCTGCACCAAGAGCGGCGCCTGCTCGCTGTCCGGCCACGCCTGCGCCCCGGGCTCGGACAGCGACTGCAGCAAGGCCCAGGACTGCGCCGAAAAGGGCGCCTACGCCAAGGTGGGCGGCAGCTGCGCGCCGAGCTCCGACAGCCACTGCTCCGACTCGAGCGACTGCTCGGGCTACGGCCGCTGCGCCCTGAGCAAGTCGGCCGGCAAGTGCATCGCCGGCTCGGACACCCATTGCAAGGACTCGACCATCGCTTGCAAGTACCAGGGCAAGTGCGCGGCCCTGAGCGGCGAGTGCGTGGCCACCAGCGCCGCGGAGTGCCGCAAGTCGGACGGCTGCGCGGCCCTGGGCCAGTGCACCCTGTCAGGCAGCGCGTGCGTGGCCGGCTCCGACGCGGACTGCCGCACCTCGGACGCGTGCACCAAGAGCAGCAAGTGCAAGGCCTCGGCCGGCAAGTGCGTCTAACAACCGACACCCGGAGAATCCCCATGTTCAGGACCCAGCCCCTCACCCTCGCGCTGATCTTCACCGCCCTCGCCCTGACCGGCTGCGGGGACGACCCGGCCGGAAAGGAGCCCGGCGGGTGCGGGTTCGCGGGCGGCGGCAAGGGCGCGCCGGCGGTGACAGCGGGCGCCGCCGTCACCCTCGACACCCGCGAGGACAAGACCCAGAGCAACCCGGATTACGACAGCAAGGTGCAGCTGGCGCAGCCCGGTCGCCACACCCTGGCCCACGGCCCGTGCGGCGCGGCGGGGCTGCTTATCTGGACCAGACCGAAGGGCGACACCCAGCTCGGCTTCGTGGACCCGAAGAAGGGCGGCGCGCCGGAGGTGGTGGTGGCCAAGGTGGGCTCCACCACCCGGGCGGCGTCCCTGTTCTTCGACGCCGCCTGCAAGGCGGTGGTGCTGCGCGGGAGCACCAGCGAGGGGTACGCGCAGTACACCCGCTCCAGCCCGGGCACCTGGGACAAGGCCGCCGCCCTGGCCGACCTGTCGTCGGTGATGGGGGGCAAGGTCAGCTCCCTGTCGCTGGTGGCGGCCCACACGGACGCGGCCGGCAAGATGCACGTCTTCTCCCACGCCAGCGCCGGCAGCGACAAGGCGCTGCTGCACGGCTCGCGCGACGCCACGGCGGGCAGCGCCTGGACCTTCACCAAGCACCCGCGCCCCACCGCGACCGACATCTACACCTATCGGGCCGGGCCGGGCGGGACGCTCTACACCCTCTACAAGAACACCAAGTTCCCGTGCGACCCGTGCAACATGGACTTCTATATCGGCACCCTGGCCAAGGGCGCCAAGGCGTGGGCGCAGCAGACCGTGCGCGCGGGCAAGTGGGGCGACCCTGACGACGAGTTCCTCGCCAGCGGCACCCTCGCCTTCGACGGCTCGGGCAACCCGTTCATCGCGGCTCACTTCCAGCGCCGGGTGGTGACCGGGTCGTTCAAGGACACCGGGCTGGTGCTGTACGGCCAGACCGGCAGCGGCTGGTGCGCCGAGAGCCTGGCCAGCAAGAACGCGGGCTACGTCGGCGGCGACGGCGACAGCTTCACCGGCAACGGCGCCGACCTGGCCGTGGGCCCCGGCGGGCGGTTGTTCGTGCTGTTCCGCGACCAGGCGGTGTGGCACGCCGGCGGCCAGCAGAACGAGATGATCGGCAACCCGCGCCTGGCCGCGGGCTCGGGGGACAGCTGGAGCGTGACCACCCTGCTGGGTCAGAAAGGCCAGAGCTCCAGCCCGAAGCCGCTCTACGGCTGCGTCAACCCGCAGTACTCGCTGTCAGCTGACGGCAAGGAGGTGGTGATGGCCTGCGTGGAGGCGGCGTGGGACACCAGCTCCATCTACAACACCAGCGATGCCAAGGTGACCTACACGGTCAAGGCGGTGACCGTCGCCGTGAAGTAGGGCTCGCTTCGCTCGCTGGCTTGAGGCTTGAGACTTGAGGCTTGAGGTTGGATGGTCCGGGGCTATCTGCCCTCAAGCCTCACAGCCTGAAGCCTCACAGCCTCGAACCTCACAGCCCCAAGCCGGGCCTCACGGATGCCCTTACTTACCTCCCCCCATCACCTTCTGCAGCTCGGAGAAGCCGGGCAGGCTGGACAGGTCGGGCACCATCACGATCTCGATGCGGCGGTTGCGCGCCTTGCCCTCGTCGGAGTCGTTCTTGGCCACCGGCCGGAACTCGCCGTAGGCCGCGGCGCTGATGCGGTCGCCCGACATGCCGGTCTCGATCATGGCCTGCACCACGTTGAGCGCGCGGGCCGCGGCGAGCTGCCAGTTGCTCTGGTAGCGCGAGGTCTTGATCGGCACGTTGTCGGTGTGCCCCTCCACCTGGAAGCGGCGCTTGGCAGGCAGGGAGTCGAGCACCTCGGCCACCTCCTTGACCGCGGCCAGGCCGTCCTCGGACAGCTTCGCCTTGCCCGAGCCGAACAGCACGTCAGTGGGCAGCTCGAGCACCATGCGGCCGTCGGCGATCTTCACCTTCAGCTTGCCAGCGTCGATGAGGGTCTTGAACCGCGCCAGCAGGTCCTTGAACTGCTTGACCCGGGCGTCGGCCTCGGCCTTGCGCTTGTTCAGCTCGGCCAGCGCCTTTTTCAGCTCGTCGGCGGACTGGCGCAGCTTCTTCTTGTCCTTGAGCACGCCGGCCAGCTTGTCCGACAGGTCCTTGTATGCCGAGTCCTTCTGCTTGCCCGCCGCCTCGAGCTGAGCCAGGTCCTCTTTGAGCTTCTTGATTGTGGCGTCGTGCACCTTGATCTTGGCCTCGTGGGCCGCAATGGTGCTCTTGAGGGTCTTGATGGCGGCATCGCGATCCGCCACCTTTCCCTTGTACTCCTTGGTGGTCGCGGCCAGCTTGGCCTGCAGCGCGTCGTACTTGCTCTGGGACACGCACCCGCCAGCCAACAGGGCCACCGTCAACACCGCCGCTCTGATGAACATTCGCTTCTCCTGTGTGAGGTTCTTGCCTTCGGGATTCGAGTTTTACGGGTGGGATCGCCCCGAGGCAAGTGCTCAGCGCTTCCAGCCTTCCAGCAGCTGGGCGCGCAGGGTGACCGGGGAGCTGGTGGGTGCCTTGCAGACATGGTGCTGGCAGACATAGGCGGTGGCCTTGCCCCCGAGGGCCAGCTTCGCCTTCGTCACCGGCATGATCCTCGCCGTCAGGTCGTCGGGGCCGGCGGCGGGCACCTGCGCCAGGACGGCGTGGTGAGGGTCGAGCAGGCGGTACGCAGCGAGCAGGGCCCGGGTATCCTTCGCCGCCGGGTCCCCCGCGATGACCACCTCGTAGTAGGGCCCGCGCATGCGGTCGAGCAGGTCGAGCCACACCGCCATGCCGAGGCCCGCCCGCGACAGGGCCTCCCCCTGCGACGAGAGGCATCGCTTCACCTCGTCGCGGTACCCCCGCCGCCCGGTGAGGGCCGACAGGGCCAGCATGGTCTGCAGCAGCACCCCGTTGCCCGAGGGGCGCGCCCCGTCGGACAGCAGCACCTGCCGTCCCATGGGGGCCTCGTGCCCGCGGGGCGTCAGGTAGAAGCAGGCCCGCCGGTGAGCGAAGTCGCGGCGTACGAGGTCGACCAGGCCGACGGCCCGGCGCAGGTGTGTCAGCATGCCGTCCGCCTGATGCAGCGCGAGCAGCCCCGCTGCCAGGTGAGCGTAGTCATCGAGGATCGCCATGTTCTCCGCCACGCCCCCGTTGGAGCTGCGCAGCAGGTCCCGGCTCTTGGGGCCCCTGTGCTTGTCCCACAGGAAGAAGGCCGCGGCCCGCGCGGCGGTGAGGTAGCGATCCTCCCTCAGCACCTGGTAGCCCCGGGCCATGGCGACGATGGCCATGCCGTTCCAGGCGGTGATCACCTTGCGGTCCAGGCCTGGCCGCGGCCGCAGCGCCCGCGCCGCCAGCAGCGGCTCGCGCCACCGCGCCAGCACCTCCAGCGCCCCGGGGCGTGGGGATGAGCGGCGGGTCAGGATGCTCTTGCCCTCGAAGTTGCCCCTGGCGGTCACGCCCAGCAGCTCTGCCAGCACCGGCCCGTCTTTGGGGCCTGCCACGGCCTGCAGCTCGGCAGGGCTCCAGACGTAAAACGAGCCCTCCTCGCCGCCGCTGTCCGCGTCGAAGCTGGCGTAAAAGCCCCCCTGCTCCCCCTGCATCTCCTTGATCATGAAGTCGAGGGTCTGGCGCGCCACAGCCCCGTACGCCGCCCTGCCCAGCACCCTGTACGCCGACAGGTACAGGCTGGCCAGCTGGGCGTTGTCGTAGAGCATCTTCTCGAAGTGCGGCACCAGCCAGGTGGGCTCGGTGGTGTAGCGGTGAAAGCCGCCGGCCAGGTGGTCGCGCATGCCGCCGGAGGCCATCTGATCCAGGGTGCGCCCCACCGCCGCGGCCAGGGCCGGGTCACCCGTGCGGCGGTGGCGGTGCAGCATGGCGAGCCAGCGCGACGGCATGGGGAACTTCATCCGCCCCTTGTCCCCGCCCCACACCGGGTCCATGTTCTCCAGCGCGCGCTTGAACGCCGCCCGCGCGACCTTGACCGCTGGCAGCTGCCCGTCCCCGGCAGCCACCCCATCCCGCGCGATGGCCGCGTGCAGGCGCCGGCTCATGCGGGCCAGGTCTTCCGGCCGCTCCTTGTACGCCCTGCCCACGCGCTCGAGCAGGGTCATGAACCGCTTTCGTGGGAAGTATGTGCCGCCGAAGAAGGGCTTGAGCTCGGGCGTGAGGAACACCGAGAGGGGCCAGCCGCCGCTGCCGGTCATGGCCTGCACCGCGGTCATGTACACCGCGTCGATGTCCGGCCGCTCCTCCCGATCCACCTTGACGCTGACGAAGTCCTGGTTGAGGGCCCGGGCCACCTCTTCATGCTCGAACACCTCTCTCTCCATCACGTGGCACCAGTGGCATGACGCGTAGCCGATGGAGAGGAAGATCGGCCGGTCCAGGGTGCGCGACCGCGCCAGGGCCTCCGGGCCCCACGGGTACCAGTCCACCGGGTTTTTGGCGTGCTGCCGCAGGTAGAGCGACCGCTGGCCGGCCAGACGGTTGCCAGGCGGCGCGGCGCTGGCGGCCGCGTCAGGCGGCCGCGTCGGCGCGGGGCGGCCACGCGGCGCAGGGCACGCCGCCGCCAGCAACGTCAATGGGATCAACCAGCGGGCCACCCATCAGGGTAGCGCAGGCGGGGTCGCCGGGCTCCTACCAGCAGACGCGCTGGCCGATGACCCGCCCGAGGGGACAGCCCCACGCGTAGCACAGGTGCGGTCCGGGGGATGGCGCCGTCGCGGCGGCCGCCTTTCGGGTCGCGGCCGGCGGCGGCTTCTTCACCTCGTCGGCGTACATGGCGCAGCGGAAGCCGAGGTAGTTCAGCTTCATCACCGGCGGCAGGGGCCCGCGCATGGTGGCGCGCAGGTCGGCCACCGGGCTGAACCATGATCCGCCGCGCACCACCCGGTACTTGCCGCCGTGGGGGCCCATGGGGTCGCGGGCCTCGCTCACGCGGTAGTACCCCTTGTCGTACCAGTCCTTGACCCACTGGTAGACGTTGCCCGACATCTGCACCGCGCCGTAAGGGCTCTGGCCCGCCTCGTACCGGTCCACGGGGACCGTGACGCCGTGGCAGTACTTCTTCTTCTTCACGTCGTGGTAGTAGTTGGCCAGCTTGCAGTTCGGCAGCTTCTTGCCCCAGGGGAATGTGCGCGGCTTCGGGCCCACGGCGGCCTTCTCCCACTGGGCCTCGGTGGGCAGGCGCTTGCCGGCCCACTTGCAGTACTCGTCGGCCTGGAACCAGCTCACGCAGTTGACCGGGTGGGTCTCGCGCTCTTGCTGGGTCCAGTTGCACCCCTTCTCCGCCTCGGGCGCGGAGCACTTGCCTGCCTCCACGCACCTGCGGTACTGCCCCTGGCTCACGGCGAAGCGGTCGATATAGAACGCGCTCATGTCGATCACGCGCTGGGGCTTGACGTCCGGCTCGCCGCTGGTGGACCCGCGCAGGAACTTGCCGCCCGGCACGTAGACCATGGTGGCGCCGTCATTGCCCAGCCCCTGAGCAATGCGGATCGATACTTTGGCCTTGCCCCCGGGTGCCTTCTTGCGTGCTTCGGCGCCGCCGGGCCCGCACAGGGCCGCGGCGAGGAGAACCATCAGGGACAACCTCATGCGCGCGAGTGTCGTCATCAGTAGCCTGCCGGTGCCCCCATCTTGCGCGGATCCGACGCGCCGTACAAGAGGCCATCTTTGCCCACGCGCACGACCTGCACCGCGGTGAAGGGGCGCGTCATGGGGGTGACGAAGTGGCCGCGGCCGGCCAGGTTGAACACCACGTCCCGGGGCAGGTCGGTCTCCACGAGGAGCCGATCAGGCAGCCACTGGTGGTGCACCCTGGAGCGGGACACCGCCGCGGCCGCGTCCAGGTCGAAGTCCACCACGTTGAGCAGCGCCTGCAGGGTGCCGGTGATGATGGTGGGGCCGCCCGAGGCGCCGGCCACCAGCGCCGGCTTGCCGTCCCTGAGCATGATGGTGGGCGACATGCTCGACAGGGGGCGCTTGCCCGGGGCCACCGCGTTGCCCTCCCCTTGCATCAACCCGAAGGCGTTGGGCTCCCCGGGGCGGGCGGCGAAGTCGTCCATCTCGTTGTTCAGGATCACGCCGCTCTTGCCCGCCACCACCATGGAGCCGAAGCCGGTGTTGATGGTGGTGGTCATGGCCACGGCGTTGCCCGCGCCGTCCACCACGCTCAGGTGGCTGGTGCCGGGCCGATCCCTGGAGGGCGCGCGCGGCTTGCCGTCGGCGGTACCGTAGCTGTGGATCTCCCGGGTCCCGTAGCGGATCCGCGCCGCCAGCTCGTCGGCGTACTCCTTCGACGTGAGCCGCGCCACCGGCACCTCGACGAAGTCCGGGTCGCCCAGGTGCCGCGCCCGGTCGGCGAAGGCGTGCTTGAGCGCCTCGGTCACGTGGTGCAGGTAGGCCGAGGAGTTGTGCCCCATGCGACGCAGGGGGTAGCGCTGAAGGATGTTGAGCGCCTGGATGATGGCCACGCCCCCCGACGAGGGCGGCGGCATGGACCAGACCTTGTTGCCCCGATAGGTGGCCCCCAGGGGCTTGCGCTCCTTGACCTTGTAGCTGGCCAGATCCTTCGCGGTCATCACGCCGCCCGCGGCCCGCACCGCCTTGACGATCTCCCTGGCGATCCAGCCGCGGTAGAACACCGACGGCCCCTTGTTCGCCACGGCTTGCAGGGTGCGCGCCAGCGCAGGCCGCTTCATGAGCTGGCCCGTGGTCAGGGCATCGCCGCCCGGCGTGAAGATGCGGGCCAGGGCCGCGAAGCGAGGCATCAGCTTGCGCTTGCTCCGGATCGACTTGGACAGGTGCGGCCCCACGGGGAAGCCGTCGCGCGCCAGGGTGATGGCCGGGGCAAGCACCCTGGCCAGGGGCAGCTTGCCGAACCGCTTGACCGCCTCGGCGCAGCCGCGCACCTCGCCGGGCACGCCCACGGCCAGGCCGCCCCGTCGGCTGGCGTCCCTGGCGACGCCCTTCTTTATGTACATGTCCCTGGTGGCCGCGGCCGGCGCCACCTCGCGGAAGTCGAGCACCACCGGCGGCCCGGCCTGGCCCGCCCGGTGCACCAGCATGAAGCCGCCGCCGCCCACGCCGGACCCCGCCGGGTTGACCACGCCAAGGGCGAAGGCCGCGGCGCAGGCTGCGTCCACCGCGTTGCCCCCTTGGTGCAGCACCGTCACGCCGGCCGCCGAGGCCAGCGGGTGATCAGCGGCCACCACGCCGTTCTTGTGGCCTGTCGGCGGGGCGGTCCAGGCCAGCGCGGCGCACGGGACGAGGAGCGTCGCCAGGATGGGGAGAATCAAAATGTGGGGGAATCTCATCCTCGCCATGATACCCGGCGAGGACGGCAAGACAATCTTATGGGCTGAAGCTATGCAGGCGCGGGCTCCGGGCGGCTTTCGCCTCAGAGCCGGTCAGGATCGCATAAGTGATCTGCCCTCCGCGCCACCCGGCTGCACTGCGTGCAGATATGCTCTGCCTCCCGGACGGCATCCTTGACCCCTGTGTACCCCTTGTTTTGGATCATCGCGCACAGGCGTTGGGACCGTTTCCCCGTCCTCTTGCGATTCCTCCTGGCCATTCTTGTTCCTCCTGTCTCCGAGACGCCCGCTGCCGCTCACCCCTCGGCTAACTAAATTAGTGTAGCCTCACGGTTCAGGAATACACCCCCCCAATCTCGCTTGACGCCCAATATCTGAGATAATCTCCCCTTCCATGGCACTCGACCGCCAACAGCAGGAGCAGGCCGTCACCTGGCTTCGGGACCTGTTCGACTGGGACCTGACCAAGCTCCTGCTGTCGGTGGTGATCATCCTGAGCGTGCTCCCCTTTCAGTGGGTCACCGATTACACGATGATCTTCTTCGCCTTCTTCGCCGTCGAGGTGTCCGGGCGCCTGTTCATCCTGCGCGCCGACCTTCGCCGCCGGCGCCTGAACAAGGTGGAGCTGCTGCTCATCACCCTCGACGTGCTGGCGACCATCAGCTTCTTGCCCATGGAGCATGTGTTCGACGACGCGCACTACCTGCGCCTGGTCCGACTGAGCCGCATGATGCTGCTGCTCGGCTACTGGGGCCCCATCGTGCGCGAGATCTGGTTCATCATGATGAAGCGCGAGCGGCGCTACCAGATCTTCTTCGTCATCGCCTCGGTGCTGATCCTGACCTTCATCAGCGCCATCCTGCTCAACCACTTCAAGACCGCCGGCATCGACCTGAACGATGACGGTGACCTGACCAACGACAGCTCCTTCTGGGTGATGCTCTGGTGGTCCTTCCTGCAGATCCAGGACCCGGGCAACCTGCTCAAGTCGGCCGAGGCGTCCATGGCGTTCTTCTTCTCGGTCTTCCTCACCATCGCCGGCATGTTCATCTTCTCGTTCCTCATCGGCATCGGCGCGTCGGTGGTGGAGGAGCTGGTGGCCCTGGGCAAGGAGCGCCGGCTCGGCATGCACCGCCACACGGTGATCTGCAACACCAGCTCGTATTCGCGGGTGCTGCTGGAGGAGCTCATCGCCTACTACGCCAAGAGCTTCCGCTCGCCGCGCATCGTGGCCATGGGGGAGCGCGCCACCCGCTACGGCTACATGCTCGAGGGGCCGTCGCAGCGGATCCGCTACCGCCAGGGGCAGCCCATCAGCGAGCATGACCTCAAGCGCGTGGACGCCGACCGCGCCACCCGCGTGATCCTGCTCGGCAGCTCCGACGACGACCAGTCCGACGCCGAGGTGATCTCCCAGGTGCTGTCCGTGCGCCAGGTAAACCCCGACTGCTACATCTTCGCCGAGCTGCAGCGGCCGGATAATGTGCACGCCGCCATCACCGCGGGCGTCAGGATGTCCCACCGCGACGACCAGGAGGAGCCCTCGCCGGACGACAAGCGCACCGTGCCGATCCTGGCCGATCAACTGGTGGGGCTGTTCCTGGCCAACATCACCGTGTTCCCCGGGGTTCAGCAGCTTTACTGGGAGCTGCTCACCTCCCGGGGCGACGAGATCTACACCTGCCTGTACGACTACGGGGCCCTGTCCGACAGCGACCGCCCCACCGGCCCGCTGATGCCATTCGGCGAGCTGCTGGCGCGCTGCCAGCACGAGCACGGGGTGATCCTGCTGGGCTACATGGAGAGCTCCCGGCGTGATCCCCTGGGCGCCACCCACGCGCTGAACCCTGGCAGCCCCCGCGGCGACAACCCGGGCCCTGCGCCGGTGGCGCCGGTGGACCGGCTGATGGGGTTCTTCGGCGTGGGGGACAACTTCCAGCGGCTGCGCAAGTTCGTCGAGAGCCTGCCCGACGTGAGCGCCACGCCGGCGCCGCAGCCCCTCGAGGACCTGCCGGCCGTGGGCCTCTGCCCCAGCACCAGGGCCATCTCCCGGGTGGTGATCTTCGGCTTCCACCCGGGGCTGGAGGATTTCTGCGAGCAGCTGATCCTCTTCTCGGACCAGCCCGAGATCTACATCGTCGTGCACGACGCGGCGGCCATCCCCCGGGCGGCCCGGGCGTTCACCCACCGCATGGAGCTGGCCGAGGAGCCGGGCGACAACGGCCACCGCACGGTGACCTTCAGGCGCCAGGGCGAGCGCAGCCTGTCATACGAGGTGGAGGACGCCGACGGCGTCGGGCAGATCCGCTTCACCGCCGGAGACTGGACCGACGAGGAGGAGCTGCTCGAGCCGCCGGGCCTCGACCTGCACCTCCGCCAGGCGGACGTGATCTTCTTCACCTACACCCCGGGCGAGCAGGACCCCGACGCGCGCACCGCCCTGGGGCTGATCAAGCTGGTGCGGCTGCGCGAGCAGAATGGCATCGAGCTGCGCCCGGGGCAGCGGGTGGTGTGCGAGGTGCAGAGCAACGAGAAGGCGCGGCTGTTCAGCCGGCGCTTCGCGGAGCCCGAGTCGGGCAAGGGCGACAAGTGCCTGCCGGTGGCCATCGTGCCCGCCGAGCGGCTGCGCAACTCGATCCTGGCCCAGGCGGTGTTCGTGCCGGGCATCTCCAACATCTACCGCGAGCTGCTCAGCGACACCGGCCAGGAGATCTGCAAGCTGCTGCTGCAGCCCCCCGCCGAGCCCGACGCCCGCTGGACCTTCGGCGATGTGCTGACCACGCTGTACCAGCGCGACAAGCTGCTGCTGCTGGCCGTGGAGCTTCAGGGCGAGGATGAAGAGAGGACGCGCATGGTGGTCAACCCGGGGCGCAAGGACCCGGACTACCGCTTCCGCGCCGGCGACCTGTGCGGCGTGTACGCCATCGGCGACAAGGCCCGCCTGCCCAAAGCCGAGGCGCCGTGCGACGGGTGCGGCATGACCGAGGACGGCTGATCCCTTGGTCAAGGACCGGCCCGGGCTGTAAGATCAGTGCTCAGATCAACGCTGTCCCCACCACGCGAGGTCCCCATGAAGCGGCCAACCCGGTTTTCCCTCTGCACCTCACTCGCCCTGGCTTGCCTGCTGCTCACCGGCTGCGGGGACGAGGCGGGAAACTGCCCCGCCCCGTCGGTGGATGGCGGCGGCTGCCCTGACCGCGGCGTCCCCGACATGGGCGCCCCGGACCTGGCCGCCCCGGACCTGGCCGTGCCGGACCTGGCCGCCCCGGACCAGCTCGCGCCGGACCAGCTGGTGCCTGACATGCTCCTGCCTGACATCACCCCGTGGTGCGGCCCCGGAACCACCCTGTGCGGATCGGTGTGCGCCAACCTGAAGAGCGACAATCTGCACTGCGGCAAGTGCAACACCGCCTGCAAGGCGGGCGAGGTGTGCTCCGCGGGGGCGTGCAAGCTCACCTGCCAGAGCGGCCTGCTGGAGTGCGGCGGCACCTGCGTCAACCCGAAGAGCGACAACCAGCACTGCGGAAAGTGCAACACCGCCTGCAAGGCGGGCGAGGTGTGCACCGGCGGCCAGTGCAAGCTCTCCTGCCCCACCGGCCTGTCCTCGTGCGGCGGCAGCTGCGTCAACTACCTCACCGACTGGTACAACTGCGGCGGCTGCAACAAGAAGTGCGCGGCGGGTCAGGTGTGCGCCGCAGGCCAGTGCAAGCTCTCCTGCCAGGCCACCCTCACTGACTGCGGCGGCACCTGCGTCAACCTGCAGAGCGACAACCTGCACTGCGGAAAGTGCACCGCCCCCTGCAAGGCGGGCGAGATCTGCTCCGCGGGCGCGTGCAAGCTCTCCTGCCAGACTGGCCTCACCGACTGCAACGGCGTGTGCACCAACCTGGGCACCGACTTCTTCAACTGCGGCAAATGCGGCGCCACCTGCGCCGCAGGGCAGCTGTGCAGCGGCGGGGTCTGCTGCAAGGCGGGCCTCACCCAGTGCAGCGGCGCCTGCACGGATCTGCAGAGCGACGCCCAACACTGCGGCAAGTGCGGCAACGCGTGCACCGGCGCCGGCGCCATCTGCATCAAGGGTAAATGCGAGGCCACGCTGTCCAGCTGCGCGGACCTGCTGAAGGCCAAGCCGGGGACACCCAGCGGGGTCTACTACATCAAGCCCGGCGCCGGGGCGCCGTTCCAGGTCCACTGCGACATGACCACCGACGGCGGCGGCTGGACCCGCTTCTGGTGGTACACCGCGGGCGCGGGCCTCACCGGGGTCAAGGACATGCTGGGGCAGGACCTGAGCGCGTGCAAGCCCACGGACAAGCGCTGCCTGGCCATCATCCCCTGGGCCGCACCCAAGGAGCTGATGACCAGCGCGGACAACAAGAAGTTCCAGATCTACAAGTTCACCAGCGGCACCACCTCCAAGCGGGTGCTCGCGTCGCTGACCAAGCGCACCGCGTGGCCCCTGTCCGGCGGCGGCGGCGACGGCTGGCCCCCGGTCAAGGCAGTGGGCACCAGCATCTACAAGTCAGGGGAAGGCGGCGCGCAGGCCCGCTTCTGGTGGTACACCACCATGAACGGCGTCAAGTCGTTCAACCTCGATAACGACTCCGGCTGGTGCTACAGCTTCTTCACCGCGGGGTACGACTACCACCCGGGCGGGAGCAAGCTCGGCGTGGATCACACCGACACAGGCTGTTCCAGCAACAACTCGCTGACCAAGAGCCTCTACCTGTACGTGCGGTAGCGCCGCCCGGGCAGGTCCACCGGGTGTCGGCAGGACCATGACGCGCTCGGCGCCGGGGCCGGTCAGCGCGGGCCTGCCCTGGCCGGCCTTTCCCAGCGGAGCTCGGCGAGGCCGTCGCCCAGCACCACGGTCTCGCCGCCCTGCAGCCGGCACAGCTTCACCCGCTCGCCCCCGCGCCGCATCCCGTGCATGCTGGCGACGTCCACGGCGTAGACCACGCCGTGCAGCAGGATCAACAGCAGGTGAACCCGCGAAATGCAGGGGCTCTGCAGCACCGGGAGCCCTGCTCCGTCGCAGCGCAGCGACCGCCCGATGAGCACGCCGCGCCGCAGCGCCGCGGCCCCCAGCGGGAGGCGCCCGCTGCCGCGCTGCTCGGTGATGTGCAGCTCCCCCAGGGGCAGCTCGTCCGGGCTCACCATCCCCCCGTCGCAGGCCAGAGAGGGCCCGGGGATCGACTCCATGAGGGTGGAGCAGCGCCGGTCCCTGACAGCGCCCCGGGCCGACGCGCGCCGGCGCGGGCGGTGCTGCTTGCGCGCCCACCGGTCGGGCTCCGCGGGCGCATCCTGAAAGTAGATCCGCTCGGGCAGGCAGTCCCACGCGGCGCGCGCGTCATCGGGCCAGTGGTCGTCGTGCGACAGGGCGAAGCAGAACAGGGTGTAGCGGCCGGCGCTCACCAGGGCGTGGCCCTCGGACTCCAGCCCTTGCAGGTGCCGGCCATGCTCGTCCCTGAACGCGGCGCTGGTGCGAAGGTCCAGCAGCCGCAGCCGCGGCTCCCGCAGCGGCCCGGCGGGGTGCACGATGAGCATCAGGTGTCGCAGCGACAGCGCCTCGTCTCCCTGCAAAAAGAAGTCGGCCACGCTGTGCCGACCCACAACGCCGGCGGTGATCTCGTGGGGACGCGCGGCCAGGAAGCCGGAGGCCGCCACGCCGTCATGGTCCACGGCCACCAGGGCCACGCCAGGGCGCGGGCAGCGCTCCACCAGCTCGCGGATCTCGCGGAACTGGCCCATGAACCGCTCCTGATAAACCCAGGGGCCGATGGGATCGATCATGGCCGAGTGGCTGATGGTGTTGCTGTTGACCGCCTCGCTCCGGCGGGCGCCTGGACGCAGCCAGACGCCTCGAGAGAGCAGCAGCGGGTCGTGCCTTGGCGTGGATGTCATCTGCAGCAAAGGATTTGCAAATTGGGCGCCAGGCGCCGGCAGCGTGATCCAGGGAGGTTACGAGCCGGCCAGGGAGGCGGGTGCGCCAGAATGGATCACCCGCTGATCCATTCTGGTGCACCCGGTCCTGCGAGGCGCCTCAGGCCGGGCGGGTGCTGGCCAGGTACCCTGCCAGCGCTTCGTCCAGGGTGGCCAGGGTTTCGTGCGTGCCCATGTCCACGAAGAAGCCGGGAGACTCGTGCAGGGCGATGCGCTCCTGCGCGGCGAAGCGGGGCAGCCAGTCGGCCTCCATGGAGAACGGCGGCTCGGGCGCGCCGTCCAGCAGCGCGGCGTCCACGGCCATCACTCCGCCGTTGATCCAGCCAGGGCCCGCGCCCGGGCTCTTTTCGCGGAAGCCGGTGACGCGGCCGCCCTGCACCGACAGGGCGCCGTAGCGCCCGCGATCCTCCACCCAGGCAGCGGCCATGGTCACCGGGCAGTCCGGCGCGGCCCGGTGGCGGGCCAGCAGGGCGGCCAGGTCCACCTCCAGCAGGGTGTCGCCGTTGGCCAGGATGAAGGTCGGCTCCAGCGCGGGCAGCGCCGCCGCCACGGCGCCGCCGGTCCCCAGGGGCTCGCGCTCGCGCACGTAGCGCACCTCGTTGCCCAGGGCCGCCCCGTCGCCCAGGTGCGCCTCGATCTGCTCGGCCAGGTATCCCACAGACAGCACGAAGCGGCGGAACCCCTGGCGCGCCATGTCAGCCATCAGGTGATCGATGAAGGGCCTGCCCAGGGCGGGGGCCAGCACCTTGGGCAGGGTCTCGGTCAGGGGCCGCAGCCGGGTGCCCAGCCCGCCGGCCAGGATCAGCACCGGCGCGTCGCTCATGCGCCGTCCTCGTCGTCGGACGGCTTGATTCGTTTGACCTCGATCTGCTTCTTGCCCGAGCTGGCGTCCTTGAAGTTCTTGACCGTCTTGCCCAGCGAGGCGCCAAGCTTGGGCAGCTTGCTGGCGCCGAAGATCAACACCAGGATGATCAGCAACAGCAACAACTCGGTGAATCCTGGCATCGGCTCAGCTCCTTTTGCTCACTCCGCGTCCCCGGCAGGATCCCCCGCCTGCTTCAGATCCACAACCCCCGGCGGGGCGGCTGGCCGCGCGCTGGGCCGCCGGCGCACCATGGCCGCGGCCCCCTCGCGCACGGACCGGTCAAGGGACGACAGGGTGCTGGCCAGGCGCAGATCCCCCTGGGTCATGAACGACAGCAGCCGCAGGCTCAGCTCGGTGGGCGTGTACGGGTTGAGCAGCAAGGTGCGCTTTATCGGGTAGCGGACGATCCATCGCGGACTGCTGAACACATACCGGAGGATCTCGGGGTCCAGGGGCCGGCGGGAGGCCATGGCGATGACGTCCCGCTCGGTGAGGCGCGGGTTGAGCAGCAGGTTCGGCATCACCTCCGCCTCGGGGTTGCGCATCAGCTTCTCCAGCACGTCCCGACGGGTGTCGCGGGCCTGCCACTTGCGATGCCCCAGGGTCAGCTCCCTTGGCGGGCCGGCCCTGCGGAAGTCGAGCTCCACGTCCGCCTGGCGGCTGGAGAAGAAGAGCCGCGCCAGGGCCTCGAGCTCCAGCTCCTTGGCCACCTTGTACAGCCGGGCCAGCAGGTCGTAATCCAGGGCGTCGGAGCCGAGCACGTTGGCCAGCGCCAGCATGGCCACGTCGAAGGGCGGTCCCCCCTCCCGGCCGCGCAGGTGGATCTCGGCCAGCAGGGGCACCATCTCATCTGGCGTGGCAGCCAGGATGGTCTCGGTCAGCTTGTGCGCCCGCATTGCGGGCTCTGGCAGCGCGGCCAGCTTCCTGGCCAGCCTTGTGACCTCGTCGGAGGGCATCGGGTGGGCTCCGGTCCCCGGGGCGTTATTCCGCTCCCAGGTAGAGCTCCGCCTTGCTGGCCACCACCTCGACCTCGTATCGCTCGGCGGTGTAGTCCCCCGGGAGCGGGGTGATGATCACAGCGTAGCGTAGCTTGTGGCCCCCCTCCACCTTGCGGTTCACGCCGTTTTCGCCCCCCGGGTTGATGCGGCCCATGGCCGCAGACTTGTTCAGCTTGGTGAGCTGCTCGACAGAGAAGTGGGTCCCGGCGGGCGCCTCACCGCTGGTGACGCGGCGGCCGTGACGCGTGAGCCATGCCTTGACGTAGATGAAGCGCAGGGTGCGCGTATCGTTGTTCTTCACCGTCCCCCGCGCCAGCAGGGCGCGCTCACCGGAGGCGAACTTCACCTCATCCACCACCGGCGGCGTGAAGATCAGGGCGCGCAGCTCGTCCCGCTCGCGGGGCGGGGGCGTGACGGAGAAGGCGCGGCTCACCTGCTCGTCGAAGCGGCTGACGTCGAGCTTCCAGTTGTTGCGGGCGATGACGAACAGGAAGAACACCCCGGTGGTGAGCACCAGGAACGACATCAAGATCCCCACCACCTTCATGGTCTTGCTCGGCGCCGGGTGGGCGACGATGACGTTCTCGTACGACGGACCAAACCCGGGCGGCGGGATGCCTGGCGCCTGGTGGCCCTGGTGGGGAGAGACCTGAGCGGCGGGGGCCGGCGTGGCGAACGGCGACAGGGCTTGCGGAGCGGCGGCGGCAGGCGAGTCGGCAGCAGCGGGCGCAGAGGCCGCGGCCTCCTGCCCGGCGACGGCGCCTCCCTCCGGCTGGTGCGAGCGGTCCATCATCGGCGTCGGCTCATCTTCCGGGAAGAACTCCACCGCGGGTATCTCCTCGGTGGGCATCTCCTCGGTGGGCACCTCCTCGATGGGGGGCTCGTCCGACACGGGCATGATGTTCGACCCCATGGGGAGGGTCTTGGCCCGCAGGTCCACCTCGGGCTCGGTGTCCACGGCCTGCGGCAGCTCATCCATGGGCAGCGTGGCTTTCAGATCGACGGCGGGGGCCTGGGCTGCCTCCTCCGCGGGCTCGGCTTCGGGCGGGGGCGCTGGCTCGGGCTCGGGCGCGGGCTCGGGCTCGGGCGCGGGCGCTGGCTCGGGCTCGGGCGCATCGTCCTCTGCCCCTGCCTGTTCCTCACCCTCCTCGTCGGTCTCCCCGTCCACCGCCGAGTGGCGGCCGGTGCCTGCCGCGTGAGGTACACCCGGGAGGCTCGGCCCGGCGGGGGGGAACGGCGAGGTCGGCTCGTCGATGGCGGCGTCGTCATCGGACGTCCCGCTGGCCGCATCATCCGCGGGGGCGGGCGCCTCCTCCACCTCCGGCTCCTCCTGTTCAACCTCCTGCGCCTCTTGTGGGGCAGCCGCGGCGTCCTCTTCCTCCGACGCCGCGGCGTCCTCGGGCGGCGCGTCCTCCTCCATGACCTCTGGCTCGGGCAGCTCTTCGACCTCGGCGCTGTCTGCTCCGCCGCGCACCTCGTCGATGATGTCCATCACCCCGGCGATCTCTGTCTGGAACTGGGGGTCCACCCGGATGCTGGTCTGGGTCTCGCTCGGCACGAACTTGGGCTGGTCGTCGCCGATCTCGCCGGAGGCGGCGTCGGCCTTGCCCGAGGACTTGAACCCCTCTTCCGGCATCTCGGCGTCGGGCTCGGCGCGCTTGGCCTGAGCGCTGCTCGGCTCGCCGAGCCGGATCACGAAGCCGAAGCCGCAGTGAGCACAACGCACCTTGGCCACGCCTCTGCGCAGATGATCGTCAGGGACGTGGAGGTTTTCTTTGCAGCTGGGACACTGGACTTTCATGATGCGTTCGCCGGCAGATTATCTGCCATAGCCTGGCATTAAATCAAGGAAATGGAACCCTTTACGGGCGAGGAGAATTGTGCGGCCAACCCCGGTATGATACTGATTTACTCCATGGCCGAACGAACTATGCGCACAATCAAGCGGTACGCCAACCGCAAGCTCTATGACACGCAGGAAAGTCGCTATGTCACGCTGGAGCAGATCGCGCTGATGATCCGGCAGGGCGAAGACGTCAAGGTGGTGGACAATAACTCCAAGGAGGACCTCACCTCCGTGACCCTGGCCCAGATCATCTTCGAGGAGGAGAAGAAGCAACGCTCCTTTCTGCCCCTGTCGACCCTGCGCAACATCATCCAGAGCGGCGGCGACTCGCTGCAAGATCTGATGAGCCAGCTCAGCGAAGGCGCCGAGCGAGTGGGTCGGGTTTTCCATTCCAAAGAAGAAGAGGCGCTGGCCGCGAGCCAGGGCCAGGGCCAGGTTGAGGGCGAAGAAAGTTCAGCTCAACCCGAGGTCACCGCCGAGGCCGAGAGCATGCAGGCCTCCTTCTTCCGCGACTTCCGCGACGGCTTCACCGGCGCCATGGATGAATGGCAGCGCCGTCTGGACCAGAGCGTGACCTCGGCCGTGGAGAGCGTCTCGCCCCTGGCCCCGCTACAAAAAGAGGTCCAGACCCTGCGCGACCGCCTGGCCGAGATGGAAGAGAAGCTAAAATCCATCGAGAATTAGCGCCCCGCTTCATCGCGTAACGACCCGAAGGATCGGCGCATGCCGAACGCGCTCCGCCGGAGGCGCCATAAACGAGCACAGCAAAGCGGAGCCTTGCGCAGCTGAAATCGCGTGAACGTCGAGGTGAGGTGGGAGGCTTTTCTAGTAGTCGAAGCCCAGCGAGATGTTGATGGTGTGCTGGCCGCCGGCGCTGTCCTGGATCGTCTCCGGGACCACCTGGTTGAGCACCGAATTGTACCGCCGCAGCTCGTCGGTGGTGCTCCCCTTGAAGAAGTAGGTGTACTCCAGCAGCAGCGAGGCGATGTAGAAGTTCGCCTTGAGGCCCACGAAGATGCGGTGCCGCGTGATGTTGGATTGGTCGTCGAAGGAGAAGTTGCCGTTGCAGTCGATGTGGCGGCACTGCAGCAGCTCGCGGCCCTTGCCGGTGAGGGCGCCGCCGGGCTTGGTCAGCTCGTTCATCGGGTCCACGCCTGGCGTGGCGTCCATCACCTCGGCGTCAGCGATGAACCAGAGGAACTGGTAGCCGAGGTACGGGGTGAGGTTGAACGACGAGGCGATGCCGAAGTGCTTGGACATGGAGCCGTCGAGCCCCACGATGTTGAGGTTGAAGTCTGGCGTGCCCATCACGCGCCCGCCGCTGGCGCGCACCGCGATGGCCGGCACGGGCCAGCCCTGGTAGCCCTCGTGCAGGGACATCTTCACCTGGGCCTGGGGCATCCACATCTTGCTGCCGATCAGGTGCCGCGCGCCGAGGCCGAGCTCCATGCCGGCCGCGCCGAACCAGATCCCCTTGCGGCCCATCAGGGTCACGGTGGGGGCGAAGCTCGGTGGGAGCTCCCGCTCGAGGCGATCGATCTCCGACGCGAACTGGGAGGTGTCGCGGATGTTGCCCTTGGCGAACGCCTTGTCGCTCACCGAGCCGGCGGCCCTCCAGAACCGGTGGCCGGACGTCTTGGCGTCGGCGCCGGTGTTGGGGTTGGTGTGCAAGAAGTCGGCGGAGTTCTTCTTCGGGTTGATCATGGTCCACCCGAACTCCACGTTGAACGAAAACCCGCCGTACCCCTGGGTGTCTGACGGCGCCAGGATGTTGGGCGCGAACACCGCTCCGAGCTCTGACATCAGGGATCTGAAGGCGGGATTGTCCGCGATGACGGCCTTGACGTTGCCGTGCTGGACGGGGTCGTACCCGCCTCCACAATCCAGGGGACCGCCGCGCTCAACGTAGATCTGGCACAGACGGCTCAACTGGAGGTCCCAGGTGTCGGCCTGGGCCGGTCCTGCTGCCAGCAATAGCAGGGCGGCGCAGCACACAGTGCATGTCGCTTGGGACAACCGCAGCATCTGTTTTGCTCCTTGGCTTTCTGGAGAAAGCAGAATATCAACTGCTACATAGGAGATCAACTAATTGCCTGTGCGTCAAGGTTGACATGAACCGCCCTGGCGGACCAGGCGAGGTTTGGAGGGTCATGGAATACCAGGAGATCCTGTTCGAGATCCGGGACCGGGTGGGGTGGATCACCCTGAACCGGCCAAATAAGCGCAACCCCATCGGCCCGCGCACCGTGGGCGAGCTATGCCACCTGCTGCGCCGCGTACGCCAGGACGCCGGGGTGGGCGTGGTGGTGCTCACCGGGGCCGGGGGCAACTTCTCGGCCGGCGGGGATCTGTCGGCCATGGGCGGTCAGGGGGCGGACGCGGCGGCCCTCAAGGGCGGCTTCGCGGACCTGAACCTGCTGTTCACCCGGCTCGGCAAGCCGTCCATCGCCATGATCCGGGGGGCGGCCATGGGCGGCGGGCTCGGGCTCGTGGCGGCCTGCGACATGGCCGTGGCCGCGCAGACCGCGGTGCTCGGGACGCCTGAGATCAAGGTGGGCCTGTGGCCCATGATCATCAGCGTGCCCCTGGCGCGCTGCATCGGCCGGCGACAGGCCCTGCGCCTGATGCTCACCGGGCAGAAGCTGAGCGCTGCGGAGGCGCTGGCGGTGGGGCTGGTGGGCGAAGTGGTGCCCGAGGCGGACCTGGAGCAGCGGGTCGAGGCGCTGGCCGGACAGCTGGCCACCCGCAGCCCGCTCGTGCTGCAGATGGGGCTCGACGCCTTCAACACGGCCCAGGGCATGGACCTGGAGCCGGCCCTGCGCTACCTGGAAAAGCAGCTGTGGGCCGTGCTGTGTACCGAAGATGCCATGGAGGGGATCCAGGCCTTCATGCAGAAGCGAGCGCCCCGGTTCAAGGGCCGATAAGGCACGCTTGCGGGCCTTAGTTTTATTGCTAAGTAGCCCGATTCAACTACAATTGTGCGCTACATAATGGGCATGTTACTGTGCCGTAAATCTTAACAGTGGAGACGCTCGGAGGTCATCCATGCAAGGAAGACATCTATTGCCTCTAATCTGTTGCGTCGCCCTGGGGCTGGCTTTTGCTCCGGGTGAGGCGCTGGGGCAGAAGAAGGACAAGGCGGCCATCGCCGAAGCAAAAAAGGCGTTCAAGGCCGGCCGTGGCTTCATGAAGGACAAGAAGTACGGCGAAGCCGTGGTCGCGTTCAGGAAGGCCTACAAGATCACCGGTGACGGCCTTGTCATGGGCCAGGTGGCCAAGGCGTTCGAGGAGGCAGGCGACTATGAGATGGCGCTCAAGTCGATCCTGATCTACCGCGACTCGCTGCCCAAGCGGAAGCAGGCCGGGGCGCAGAAGATGGTCATGAAGTACCAGGCGCTGGTCAAGGCGGGCAAGAGCAAGCCGCTGGCCATGCCGGCCACGGCCAAGCCTGCGGAGACCAAGCCGGCCGAGACCAAGCCCGCGGAGACCAAACCGGCCGAGACCAAGCCCGCGGAGACCAAGCCGGCCGAGACCAAGCCTGCGGAGACCAAGCCTGCTGAGACCAAGCCTGCTGAGACCCAGCCGGCCGAGACCAAGCCGGAAGAGACCCAGCCGGCCGAGGGCGAGGGCGAAGGCGAAGGCGAGGAAGAGGCCGCCGCCGAGGGTGAGGAAGACCAGAAGCCGAAGCGGTTCTACACATGGATCGCCGCCGGTAGCGCCGCCGCGCTGGCCCTCAGCGGGCTCGTGGTGGGGCTCAACGCCCAGAGCAAGTACGACGAGCTGATGGATCGTTGCGCTGGTGTGGGCAACGGCTGCACTGACAGTGAGGTGGACTCCGTCAAGACGCGCGCCCTGGTGGCTGATGTGCTGTTCGGGGTGGCGGGTGCCGCGGCGATCACCGCCGGCGTGCTCTACTTCCTCGAGGGCCGCTCATCCGACGAGGAGCAGAGTGAGAAGGACACCGCCAGCTTGCGGCGGCGGGTCCGTGTCAGCCCGGTGGCCGGCCAGGGTACGTTCGGCCTGTCCGGTACGATCAAGTTCTGAGGAGGAGAGCAATGACGCCACGCAAACTGACCAAGCAGATCATCGCTCTGACCGCCCTGACGGCGGCGATGGCCCTGGCCAGCGCCGGCTGCTCGGCGCTCCTCGGCTTCGACGACCTCAAGGAGCCTGGCAAGGACGGCGGCGCCGTCAAGGAGGCCGGGGCCGATATCGCCCTGCTCGAGGCGGGCGCCGACATGGCCAAGACCGAGGCCGGGGCCGACATGGCGCCGGTGGAGGCCGGGGCCGACATGGCGCCGGTGGAGGCCGGCGTGGACATGGCGCCGGTGGAGGCCGGCGTGGACATGGCGCCCATGGAGGCCGGCATCGACCAGTCCATCCCGGACATGCCGATCCCGGACATCCCCGTGCCTGACATGCCGATTCCCGACATGCCGATTCCCGACATGCCGATCCCCGACATGCCGATCCCGGACATGCCGATCCCGGACCAGGCGGTGGTGGACACGGGCAGCCCTGACTCCCAGCCCACGGTTGACAGCGCCCCGGCAGTGGACAGCGCCCCGGCGGTTGACAGCGCCCCGGCGGTGGACAGCGGCCCGGCGGTTGACAGCGGCCCGGCGGTGGACAGCGCGGGCAGCGCGGACGCCTTCGTGCAGCTCATGTGCGGCGGCACGCCCTTCCCGCAGGCCGGCTGCTGCATGCCCAGCAGTGAAGTCGTGATCAAGTGTGAGGGCGCGTCCAAGGACACCCCCGCCCCCACGGACTGCTCCGCCACCAGCCAGAAGTGTGGGTGGATCGCCGGCGCAGGCATCTACGGTTGCGACTCCGTGGGCGCGGCCGACCCGTCGGGCAACAACCCCAAGACTTGCAACCCCTGACGGACATCCCGTCAACCTCCCCCCCCCAGCCGCAGTAGCCTGACATGTCTTACGAGTTCTTCGTCGGCTGGCGTTACCTGTACAGCGCGAGGCGCAGTCCGGCCATCTGGATCGGCTTCGCCCTGGCGGCGCTGTGTTGCGGCGCCGGCGTGAGCATCTTCTTCTGGACCGCGGCCAAGGCGCTGGGCGCGGCCCTGATGCTCGCCGGGGGTGTTGGCATGGCCGCCGCGATGTTGCTGGCCATCTTCTCCACCTTCACGGCGGTGTCGGTGCTCGGCGTGAGCATCGGGGTGTCGATCCTGATCTGGGTCCTGTCGGTGACCAGCGGCTTTCAGGACGAGTTCCGCAACAAGGTGCTCGGGGTCAACGCCCACATCTTGATCCTGAAGTACGGCCTCGACTTCTCCGAGTACCGAAGCGTCATGTCCAAGTGCGAGGACCTGCCCGAGGTGGAGGCGGCGGCGCCGTTCGTGTTCAACGAGATGATGCTGGCCCGGGGCCAGCGCCTGAGCGGCGTGCTGGTCAAGGGCGTGGACCCGAAGCTGGTGGGCAAGGTGCTCGACCTGCCCAAGCACATCGAGAAGCCGCGCAAGGTCAAGAAGAACCAGCTGCCCAGGCTGCTGCGGCCCTCGCGGGACGACGACAGCGGCGACCTCAAGCGCACCCCGGGGATCATCATCGGCCGGGTGCTGGCCGAGAAGCTCGAGGCCAAGGTGGGGGACATGCTGCGGCTGGTCTCGCCGCTGTCGGGCCTCGACCTGGCCGGCTGGTCTGCAGCAGGGGAGATCCCACGGTCGCGCGACTTCAAGGTGGAGGGGATCTTCTACTCGGGGTTCAACGAGTACGACAAGCGGCTGGTCTACGTTCACCTGCGAGACGCCCAGGACTTCCTCGACCAGGGGGACGTGGTCACCGGGGTGGATCTGAAGATCCGCGACGTGTTCCGCGCGCGGCCGCTGGCCAAGAAGATCGCGGGCCTGCTGGGGGGCACGCCCTACCGCGCCATCGACTGGAGCGAGCTGAACCGCAACCTGTTCACCGCCCTGGCGCTGCAGAAGCTGTTTCTGATCCTGGTCATCGCCATCATCGTGGTGGTGGCGGCGTTCAACGTGCTGGCGGCGCTGTACGTGCTGGTGGTGCGCAAGACGCGGGAGATCGCCATCCTCAAGTCCATGGGGATCTCCAACTGGGGCGTGGCGCGCATCTTCCAGAGCACCGGCATCATCGTCTGGCTCGTGGGCACCGGGCTGGGGCTGCTGTGGGGCTACCTCGGGGCGCTTGTGCTGCGGCGCTACGGCTTCCCCCTCGACCCGAAGGTCTACCACATCAGCGAGCTGCCGGTGCGGCTCGACCCGTGGGAGTTTTTCTTCACGGCGCTGTTCGCCCTGGTGGTCTGTGTGCTGGCCACCCTCTACCCGTCCATCAAGGCCTCCCGCCAGAACCCGGTGGAGGGGCTGCGCTACGAATGACGCTATAAAAGGAGGCATGTCGATGCGTGTTCTGTCCTGTCTGCTCCTGACCTGGGCCCTGGTGGGCTGCTCCGATGACGACCTCGGCACCAAGCTCGACGGTGGCGGCGGCGGCGCCGACAAGGGCGCCACTGTGGACCAGTCCACGGCAAAGTGCGGCACCTCGGCCTTCCTGCCGGCGGACAGCGCGGTGGGCGCTTACAAGGTCAAGGGCACGCCAAAGGCGGCGGCCACCAACAAGCAGCTCGACGACCTGATCAACGGCGGGTCGGAGAAGTACAAGACCAACAAGTTCTCCTGCATGGTGGAGGCGTTCTACACCTCCGGGGCCATGACAGCCCAGGTGTGGATCTTCGATCAGACCGACAAGACCGGCGCCGAGGGGGCGTACAAGGCGACCACCTCCAGCGACTACACCGACATCACGCCCACCATCGGCGACGCCAGCCGCGAGAACCTCAAGCTGCTGGCCGACTACCTCGGCTTCATGCGCAAGGGCAAGTACCTGGCGCGCGTCAGCATCGACGACCTGACCGCCAAGGCGGATGGGCAGGCGCTGCTCAAGGCCATCGCGGGGGCCATGCCGTAGGGCGAGCTTCGCTCGCCTGGCTTGAGGCTTGGGGCTTGAGGCTTGAGGGGAGATTGTTGGGCGAGCTTCGCTCGCCTGGCTTGGGGCTTGGGGCTTGGGGGGGGAGTGTTGGGCTCGCTGCGCTTGGCGGCTTTCTACTTGCCGAACGCCTTGAGCGCGGCGTTTAGCTCTGCCTTGGGGGCGCCCTCGCTCTTGAGGGCCTTCTTGACCGCCTCTTGGTGCTTCTTGCCGTGCTTGCCCATCTTCGCCATGGCTGCGGCAGCGGCCTTGCGCACGGCGGCGTCGTGCTTCTTCTCCGAGGCGAGCTTGATCAGCGAGGGGAGCTCGGTCCAGGAGGCGGGCGCCATGGCGGCCACCACGGCCACCGCCAGCCCCTGCAGCTTCGGGTCGGGCGCGAACATGGCCTTGCGCAGCGCCGAGGTTGCAGTGATGGCCAGGGCGCCGTAGCGCGCCAGGTTCTCGGCGGCCTGGTACTTCAGGCGCTTGTCGCGCTTGCCGTCGAGCACCTTCACCAGCTGCGGGATGGCGCCGGGGGCCACCGGCCAAAGAGCGCCCAGGGTGCGCAGCGCCTGCAGCTGCAGCTGGATGTCCTTGTGCGACAGGCATCGCTGCACCTGGGGCAGGGCCGCCAGGGCGGCGGGCCCGATGGCGGCCACAGCGCGCAGGGCGCAGGTGCGCACCGGGGCGTACTGATCGTTGAGCACCCGCACCAGGGCGGGCACAAGCTTGGGGGCGCCCTTGCCGATCGACTCCACGGCGCATGCCACGGCGGCGCGCACCTGGCCGTTCTTGCTCTCCTTGAGCACCTTGGCGATGTGCTTGACCGCCGGCTCGCCCAGCTTGCCCAGCTCCGCGGACAGCTTGTCGGCCGCGGCCTGGCCCTTGGCAGCGCTCATCTGGCACACGATGCGCTCGGCCTGATCCTTCTGCTTGCACGGCTCGGCCTGCGCGGCCAGGGGTGCCGCTGCCATGATCAGTGCTGAGGCCAGCAGCCCCTGGCGGATCTTTTCTCTGATCATCTCGTCTCCAGTTTTCTGCGATGTTACCGGCTCAAGATACTCTGTAGAGCCATCCGGGGCAACGGCGGCGTATGCTACCATGATGACCCTGAATCGAGGGGATGGACGCCATGAATAGCCTGAAGATACTGACCCTTGGAGCATGCCTGGCCCTGGCCGCGAGCGCCTGCGGCGGCCGCACAGTGGGGGGGCGGCCCCCGGGGGCTGTGACCGGAGATGGCGGCGGCGGGGCCGACAGCGGCGCCACGCAATGGGACGGCGGCGGGGGCAAGCAGGACGCCGGCACCTCGATCCCCGGCACCTTCCGCACGCTGCCCAAGGGCGCGTTCGTGATGGGCTCACCCAAGAGCGAGAACTGCCGCGTGGACAACGAGTCGCGCCACCTGGTGGTGCTGCAGCAGGGCCTGGCCATCATGACCACCGAGGTGACCCAGACCATGTTCCTCAAGGTGCTGGGCTACAACCCGTCGAAGTTCAAGTCGTGCGGCGGCTCGTGCCCGGTGGACTCGGTCACCTGGAGCACCGCCGCGTACTACACCAACGTGCTGAGCAAGCGGGCGGGGATCCAGACCTGCTACCTGTGCGATGCCAAGGGCGGCGTGGCCGTCAAGCCGTACAACTGCCGGGTCAACTCCAAGTACGCGGGGCAGAAGATCTATAACTGCCCTGGCTACAGGCTGCCCACGGAGGCCGAGTGGGAATACGCGTACCGGGCCAAGACGTCCACGGCGCTGTACAACGGCAACCTGACCACCTGCTACAGCGACAAGCTGGGCGACGCCATCGGCTGGTACCACAACAACGCCAACAAGCAGACCCACCGGGTCAAGCAGAAGAAGGCCAACAAGTGGGGGCTGTACGACATGGCCGGCAACGCCTGGGAGTGGGTGCATGACTGGTATCGGGCGGACCTCGGCACGAAGAAGGTCACCAACCCCATCGGGCCCACCAGCGGCAACGGCAAGGTGCTCAAGGGAGGCTCGTTCACGGTCACCGCGGGCGGGCTCCGCGGCGCCGCCCGCGGCGAGGCGCCCCACGATCTGGCCCAGGCCTTCCTCGGCTTCAGGGTGGCCCGCACCAAGAAATAAAAGTGTCAAGTGGTGGGGTCAGACCCCCCCACATGACATATTCCAAAAGTGTCAAGTGGTGGGGTCAGACCCCCCTATATGACATTTTATTAGAAGAGTTTTAGTTGGCGCTTTTTGCTGCCGCGGGGCATGGGGGCGGGGCGTATTGGGTGCTGGAGGTTGGTGGGGATCTCGTGCAGGAAGCGGGATGGGGCGCGCTTGCGGACCCGGCCGTGCTGACGCCTGCGGCCGGCGTGTAGCAGCAGCAGCAGGCGCCGGGCCCGGGTCATGCCCACGTAGAGCAGGCGTCGCTCTTCGGCCAGCTCCGCGGGCTCGGGCTCCTTGCCTCCCGGCACGCTGTGAGGCAGCAGCCCCTCCTCGCAGCCCACGACGAACACCACCGGGAACTCCAGCCCCTTGGCAGCGTGCAGCGTCATCAGCGAGACCGCCTCGGCCCGCGGATCCAGGGCGTCGGCCTCGGTCAAGGTCCGGGCCAGGGCCACCGCGGCGGGCACCCAGGCGGCCGGGGCCTCTCCCTCGCCGTGCAGCAGCGCGCAGATCCACGCCACCTGGTTGTGCGCCACCGGTCGCGTGGGCTCCGGGCAGAGGCGCTCCACCAGCCGGGACAGGGCCTCCCGAGGCGTCAGCTGTTGGAGCTCTTGCAAGGCCAGCTCACCGCCCCGGGCCAGGTGCTCCAGCACCGGCTCCAGGGCCGTGTCGCCGGCGAGGCTGGCGGAGCAGGTGTACGGGATGGCGCTGCGGTCCAGGGCCTCGAGCAGCTCGGGCGCCTGGTGGCGGGCGCGGTAGAGCACGGCGATGTCGCCGAAGCTGATCTCCCCGGCCGAGCCGCCGTCCGGGCCCACCCCGTCCAGGCGCCCGCTGTCAGCAGAGAAGAAGGAGGTGCCCCCCACCAGCCGCTCGATCCAGTGCACCACCTGCTCCGCCTCGGCCGCAGCCGTTGGCGCGGCGCACACGGTCACCGCCGGCGGCCCGTCCACCTCGGACCAGGTGCTGTTCGAGGCGCGCTCGGGGCAGCGTGCGATGAGCTCCTGCGCCGCCTGGAGCAGGGCGCGCGGCGTGCGGTAGCTGCGCTGCAGGGAGAACGCGGCCGCGCCAGGGTAATGCCCGGCGAACTCCAGGAAGAAGCGCGGCTCGGAGCCGCGGAAGCGATAGATCGACTGATCGGCATCCCCGATGACGCACAGATCGGCACCTGGCGGACAGAGCTGCCGCAGCAGCGCCACCTGCGCCGCGTTGACGTCCTGGTACTCGTCCACGCAAACGCAGGGGTACCGCCGGCGCCAGGTCAGCAGCAACGATGGCTCGCTGCCCAGGGCAGCCACAGCCGCGGGGATCAGCTCGTCCAGGTCCACCGCGTCCCGCTGGCCGCTGAGCTTGCGGAACCGCTCCAGCTCCTCGGACGCCTCCCCGCGCAGGCTGCACAGGGAGATCTCCCGGGCCAGGCGCGCCACCTCGCGCCGCGCCGTTCGCGCCGGCAGCAGCGCGCCCACCAGCTCCAGCCGCTCGGCGTCGTCCAGGATCCGCACCGGCTGCAGGCCCCGGTCCGCCCGGTGCGCGTTGAGGATCTCCAGCGCCAGGGCGTGAAACGTGCACACCCGCACCGCCCTGCCCCGCCGCTTGCCCAGGATCTCCTGCAGCCGCTGGCCCAGCTCCGCCGCCGCCCGGGTGGTGAAGGTCACCGCCAGCACCTGCCCAGGGTCCATGCCCTGGCTCACCTTGTGGGCGATACGCCGGGTCAGCGTGCGGGTCTTGCCGGTGCCCGGCCCGGCCGTGATGATCACCGGCCCCGGGCCGTGGGCAGCGGCCGCCGCCTGCGCCTCGTTGAGCCCGGCCAGCGGCGCCTCCATGCTGGCGGGGGCAGGGTCCGGGTCCAGCGCGCGCCGGGCCGCCGCCGCCTGCTTGCGGGGCGCGGGGGCCGGCGCCTTGCCAGGCTTCTTTTTTGGCCGCGGCCGCTTCTTCGGGGGCGGCTCCTCCTCGGCCAGCAGGCTCGCCTGCCCGGCCAGCCGACGCCGCTCGCTCGGCTCGATGAGCCGCACCACGCCGTACTCGCCGTCGAACCCGCCCTGAATATGAACCTCACCATCGCGCATGCGGCGGACCGCCTCCTGCAGCAGCGAGCCCCCGTGCCGGTGAAGGTCCTCCAGCGGCACCTCCTGCAGGATGCCCAGCTCCGCGCCGAAGGCCCGGGTCAGCCGGTCCAGGTGTCGCGCCACCGTCTTGGTCCCCTGCCCCACCCCGTGGACCTCCCCGAGCACTTGCGCGAGGCCCACCAGGGACCGAAACGGCGCCGCGCCGTCGGGCCGCGACCCGTCTGGCCGGTCGGCCAGCTGCTCCACCCGGTTCATCACGCCGAGCACCAGCGGCTTGCCGCACTCGAAGCAGACGCCGGCCAGGCGGCGAGTCTCCTCGGGCCACAGGCGCATGCCGCACTTGCGGTGCCCGTCGAGGTGGTACTTGCCCTCCTCCGGGAAGAACTCGATGGTGCCGCCGAAGCCCGCGCCTCCCCGGTCGCGCAGGGCGGCCATCATCTCCGGGTACGACAGCCCGCAATGGAAGATGTTGGCCTCCCGCCCGAGCTTCGCCGGCGAGTGAGCGTCGGAGTTGGAGATCAAGGTGTAGCGATCCAGCGCCGAAAGGCGCCAGTTCATGGGCGGGTCCGACGACAGGCCCGTCTCCACGGCGAAGATATGGCCCGCCAGGTCGGCGTAGCACTGCTCGATGCTGTCGAAGCCGCTGCGCGATCCGAGGGCCGAAAACCAGGGCGTCCAGATATGTGCCGGGATCAGCGCCGCCTCGTCTGACGCCTCCAGGGTCAGCTCCAACAGGTCCCGGCTGTCGAGCCCCAGGATCGGCCGCCCGTCGCTGGTGATGTTGCCGATGCGGTCGAGCGCCGCGTTGAGCCGGGAAGCCGCGGCCAGGTCGGGGGCCAGGATCAGGTTGTGCACCTTGCGGGTCCTGTCGTCCCGCTTGTAGATATTGCTGATCTCCACCGACAGCAAGAAGCGCACCTCGCCACGGCAGGCGTCGGGAACCTCCCCGGCCAGCTCCCGCTCGAGCTCCGGGCGCAGCCGGAACAGCCCCGGCTCGGCGGGCGCGAGCTTCTGCTCCAGCTCGGCGAACCACCCAGGGTGGGTGAAGTCGGCCGTGCCCACCACGGTGATCCCCTTGCGCTGGGCCCAGATCCAGAGGTGCTCCAGGTCGAGCTGCCGACTGGTGGCCCGGCTGTACTTGGAGTGGATATGCAGGTCGGCGATGAAGGACATGGCCAGAGGGGGTCCGCGGCTACCAGCGGATCATGTAGCGCTCGGGGGGCGTCGAGTCGTCCTTGGGGCTCAGGGTGACAGGCAGCACCACCGCGGCCACCACCGCCGCGCCCACCACGGTCCACAGGTACCAGCGCTTGTACCACGGCGTGGGCGGGCCCTCCGGGACCTGCGCGGTGAAGCTGTCCTCCCGGGGACGGTCCCGGGTCACCGCCATGATCGGCCCCCCGCCCCACAGTCGCAGCGGCGTCAGCTGCCGGGGCAGCAGCGCGGCCGCCGAGCGCACCTCGGCGCTGGCCAGCAGGCGCTGGCGGCTCAGCTCGTAGAGGAACCCGCGCAGGCGCAGGCCCTGCCCCGAGGGCAGCACCGTGATCACGAGCAGCTGATCCACGCCGAGCTGGCGCTCCAGCCGCCCCAGCCCCGGCAGCCGCGGCTTGCCCAGCGACGACCGCGCGCCCAGCAGCAGGTCCACAGTGTCCGCTGCCTGCTCGTCCCGCCGCAGCCGCACCGAGACCGAGCGTCGC
Source organism: uncultured Myxococcales bacterium (assembly GCA_964511535.1). Lineage (GTDB taxonomy): Bacteria > Myxococcota_A > Polyangia > CAZCFB01 > CAZCFB01. The sequence goes on from CAZEFW010000026.1 coordinate 58,285, forward strand.
CGCGAGCGGACCGACACGGCCACCACCGCCGGCTTGTAGCCGGGCAGCGCCACCTCAAGGTAGTGCGTGCCCAGCGGCAGGCTGGTGGCCAGCACCGGCGTCGCGCCCAGGGGGCGACCGTCCAGCGAGGCGAAGGCCCCCTCGGGCGAGCTCACCACCTCCAGCACCCCATCGCCGCCCTCCGGCTCCACCTGCGCGGCGGCCAGCAGATCATCCCAGTCGGTGGGCGCCTGGCCCGACAGCGCCGGCAGCCTCTGTCCACGCCGCCAGGTCGCCAGGTCGTTCATCAGCCGCGCCGCCGCCCGCCGCCGCCCCGCGCCCAGCTCGGCGGCCGCCAGGTGCAGCTGCACGAAGGCCAGCTCATCCAGGCGCACCGCCGCCAGCGACCGCCGCATCACCGACATCACCCGCGACAGGGTGCGCCGCGCCGCGCCGAACTCCCCGCTCGACAGCTGGTCCAGGCCGCGCTGCATGTCCTGCAGGTAGTCCGGCCGCGGCGGGCGAGACATCTGCTGCAGCAGCGCCATCACGTCAACCAGGCTCGCGCCGCTGTCGCCGGCGAACCTGCGCATGAACTTGCTCGTCACCCCCCGCCCGGCCACCAGGTCCCCGCCCCGGGCAGGCACCACCGCCAGCCCCACGGTGGGCGCCTCGGCCGCGACCGTCGCCGGCGCCACCAGGGCCACCGCCGCGCCGAGCGCCGCGCTAAGAGCCGCTGCTCGTGACGTCCAGCGCATAGAGGAACCCGTTGGAGTTGCCGATGTACACCGCGCTCTTGATCAGCAGCGGCGTGGCCTGGAACTGGTCGGTGCCGCTGGGCTGCCAGTACCAGCGCAGCGTCAGGTCCTTGCCGTAGACATGCAGCCGCGCCGGCTTGGTGGCCGCGGCGAACACCTGGCTCCCCCCCACCACCGGCGAAGTATGGAGCATCCGGCCGAGCTTGTGGCTGCCGAGCTTCTTCCCGGTGCTGTCCAGGGCGTAGATGTACTCGTCCAGCGAGCCCACGTACAGCGCAGACCCGTCGGGGTTCAGCACCGGGCTGGACAGAAAGGGCGCCCCCGCCTTGAACGTGAAGCCGGTGAGCCGCTGCCCCGTCGTGGCGTCCAGCGCGTGCAGGATGGCGTCGTACGAGGCGACGTAGATCCTGGTGCCCGCCACCAGCGGCCGGGTGTCCACCTTGCCCGCGGTGGTGAACGACCAGCGCTTCTTCATGGCGCCGGCCCCGCCGCTGACGTCCACGGCGTAGATGTTCTTGTCGGTGGAGCCGATGAAGACCGTCTTGCGGTCGGCGGCGAGCACCGGCGAGCTGGCCACGCCGGTGTTCGCCTTGGTGGAGATGTTGAAGCTCCCGACCTGCTTGCCGGAGCTCGATTTGTGCGCCCGCAGCGCCGGGGGCGTGGAGTAGCCGCCGTAGGCGCCCACGTAGACCACGCCGGCGGTTGCGTCCAGCAGCGGCTGCGAGCCGTAGTACAGCCCCTTGGCCGGTGAGGACCAGAGCGCCTTGCAGTTGTCGCCGACGGCGTGCAGCCCCTCGACGGTGGTGAAGTAGAGCTGGGTGCCCGACGCGCCGGTGGTGATGTTGCTGGTCACGCCGTTGCTGCCCGACGTGCCGGTGGGCGCCGTCCAGACGCACGCCTCGGTGCCCTTGGCGGCGTCGACGATGTGCACCTTTCCCGCGCCGGTGCCCACCGCCACCTTGCCCCCGGCCACCTCGGCCGCGGCGAAGCGGATGGGCGAGCCCGCGTTGAAGCTCCAGAGCAGCCGGGTCTTGAGCTTGACCACCCGCGAGGCCACCGCCTCGTGCCCCGCCTTGTCCCGGGCGGTGATCACCAGCGCGCCGCTGGTGGAGACCCCGGGCTGGGGCTTGATGCCGAGCTTGGCCGGCGACAGGGCGCAGGTGGCGTCCGGCCCACCGGGCGGCGCGCACGACACCTGGGTCGAGCCGTTGCTGAGCAGCAGCTTCGCCGTGATGCGCTCGAGCCCCACCGTGTCGCTGGCGCGCACCCGCACGGTGAGCGCCGCGTCCTCCAGCCCGTAGGCAGCCCCGTCGGCGGGCGACAGCACCGTGACGCTGGGCGCCAGGTTGTCCACGCAGATGTTCAGCCGGGTGGTGGTCTCGTCACCCTCGGTGGTGTAACCGGTGGCCGACAGCCGCGCGGTGCCGTCCTTGAGCTTCGTGGTGTCCACCTGGAACAGGAAGGGCGCCACCTTGGCCTCGCTCGGCAGCCCCTCGTTGACCCTGAACACCACCCGCTGCAGCGTGCCCTGACCGGTGGACCCCAGCAGCACGGGCAGCGAGCCGAAGTGGACCCGCTTTGCCTTGGCGCAGGGCGCGTCCGTCAGCCCGACGAAGGCCAGCACGGCCGGAGATTCGCCGCCGCAACCGAGGCCCAGAAGCGATGCCATTAAGGCCGCTGTAACTACATCACGCACCGGCCTTAATGTACCATGGGGCATGGCCGCCCGCGCACCTGTCGCCCTGCTCCTGGCGTCGCTCCTCCTCTGGTCCGGGGCGTGCTCCGAGGAACTCACGGACGTGGGCATCCAGGTGGCGCTGGCCCCGGGCGCGGGCAGCTGCACCGCCAAGATGGCAACCCGCTCCATCTCGGCGGTCAACGCCGCGGTGGTGCGGGTCACGGTGTTCAAGCCGGCCGGCGCCAAGAGCAAGGCGGCCATCGTGTGCGACCAGCTGGCGCTGGTGGGCGACGGCGGCACGTCGCTCTCCCTGCCGGACAAGACCGAGGGGGCCGTGGACCTGCTGCTCGAGGTGTACGACCGGAGCACCCCGATGAAGCTGCGCGCCGCCGGGGGTGCCAGGGGGATCAACCTCAAGCCGCGCATCTGGCCGCTGAACGTGCTGGTCACCGAGACGGGGCGGTTCTCCTGCACACCGGGGGCCATGGGGATCTCCCGCGCGTTCCACAGCGCCACCGCCCTGCCCAACGGCGAGGTGCTGGTTCTGGGGGGCGTGACCGCCGAGCCGCCGGCGGGCGACCCGGGGGGCGGCGGCTCGCTGTGGGCCAGCGACGCCGTGGAGGTGTACGACCCACGCACCGGGCAGTTCCGCAGGGCCAAGACCGGGCTGTCGGTGGCGCGGGCCATGCACGAGGCGGTGCTGCTCACCCGCGGCGGCCAGGGGCCGTACGACATCCTGCTGGTGGGCGGCCTGACCCTGAGCGACGCCACCAAGCCGGCGGCCACCATCGCGGGGCCCATGCCCGTGTTCCCCGAGTCCACCGCGGCCACCGCGCCGTCGGTGGTGCTGCGATACTACCCGTGGACCTCGCCGCCCCAGGTGCAGGAGATGGCCGGCTCGCCGCTGCTCAAGTACCGGATCCAGCCCACCGTGGTCACCGGCGGCAAAGGAGAGGTGGTGATGCTGGGGGGCCTGTCCAGCGCCGGCAGCGCCGTGGCTGCGGTGAAAGACTTCGAGGTGTTGCCCACGGCGGGCTCCACCGCTCACGCCGGGGCCTACCCGCTGACCCAGGCCCGGGTGGGCGCCGCGGCGGCTTCCCTGAGCGCCACCGAGCTGCTGATCTTCGGCGGAAACATCAAGTCCGCGGCAGGCAGCTTCATCACCCAGGCAGCCGAGGTGCTCACCCTCGGCGACGCGCCAGCCGCCGCGGCCATCACCCTCGAGAAAGGGTCAGGCACCCTGGCCGCGCCGGTGGCCCACGGGACGCTCACCGCTTACGGACAGGGGCAGCTGCTGCTGGCCGGCGGCTTGACCATGGAGCCGGGCAAGGCGCGAAAAGTCAGGACCGACTCCCCCCTGCGGCGCCTGAGCCGCGTGGCCAAGCAGCTGCGCGTGACCCAGATCAGCGCGACCGGCTTTTCGCCGGTGGCGTACCACCAGGCCACCACCCTCGCCAGCGGCGAGGTGCTGCTCACCGGCGGCATGCCCACGGGCTGCTCCGGGGACAAGCCGTGCGGATCGAAGGCGGCGTACTCCTTTCTGCCCAAGACAGAGGGCCTGCGCACCGAGGCGCCCTTGCGCCACGAGCGCATGGGCCATCGCGCCTCCAGGCTCCCCGACGGCATGGTGCTCATCACCGGAGGCATGAGCCACGACGGCTCCCGCCTGGTGACCCACAAGACCGCCGAGCTGTTCGCCCCGGCCAGGGTGGACCCGTTCAACCGCGGGGCGGGGGTGACGACCAAGGGGTGCCAGTAGGGCGCATCCCCTGCGGGGATGCGCGGCTTGAGGCTTGAGACTTGAGGCTTGAGGGCTGATTGTCTTGGGGCTATCTCCCCTCAAGCCTCAAGCCTTACAGCCTCAAGCCTGCGACGCGAAGCGTCGCTAGTTCACCGCCAGACACCGATACAGCAGCCCGAAGCTTTTGATCTTCGCTGACTTGATGGTGGCCGGCTTGTTCAGGTCGCCGGTGGCGATGAAGCGCGCCTCGATCTCGGCGTGGCTGCCCTTGAAGGTGTCCACCTTCACCCGCCCCTGGCCGCCGGGCGGGTTGAGGCAGGCCACCGTGTACCAGGGCGCCTTTTTCAGCGCGGCTGCCGAGTCGGCGCTGCGCATGTTGAACATTACCCAGGTGCCCTTGGGCGCCTCCACGTCCCAGGTGAGGAACTTGAACTCGGTGGTGCTCTTGACCGGACATGGCGCGTGGGTCTCGCGGTACCAGCCCGGCTCGCCCGACGCCAGGCGGGTCTGCACGCCGGTCATGTCGGAGTAGGCGTACGCCACGCCCTTGAGGGTCACCGCGTTCTTGGTCAGCTTGTGGCTCGACAGCGATGTTCCCGGCTCGATCATGTGCACCTTGCCCGCGTACTCCACCGAGAAGATCCGCCCCTTGATGTCCACGGCGATGCCCTTGGACGGCACCGAGATGGTGGTGCCGGCCATGGTGTCGGCGTTGATGCGCGCCACGTAGTTGGCGCTCAGGTGCGAGGCCCAGACCCAGCCCGCCGCGTCGGCGCCGATGCCCCCGCCGTAGGTGGTCACGGTGCTGTAGGCCAGGCGCGAGGCCGCTGGTCCGTACGGGTCGTAGCGCATGGCCGGGCCCGCCGGGTAGCCGCTGCGCCAGACGCGCTTTTTGTAGTCCACGGTGATGCCGTATCCGCCGGGCACGCCCGAGTAGCTGGCCTTGACCGCGGTGTCACAGCTGGCCGGGCAGGTGGCCTTGGTGCAGGTGGCCGTGCACCAGGCCGCCGCCTCGCAGCCGGCCTGCCCTGTGCACTTGAGGGTGTCGATGAAGCCGAAGCCCTTGCCCGGCCCGCCAAGCCACAGCTTGCCGTCGCCCGACAGCGCCATGCCGTAGACCTTGATGGGCGAGGTGAGCGTCAGCAGCACCTTGCCGCTGTGAGCGTCGATCTTGTACACCTTGCCGTGGATGCCGCCGACCCAGATGTAGTGCTGGTCCAGCGACAGCACCTTCTTCGGATCGAACTCCTTGGTCTGGCCGGTGAACCCCTTGCACGCCTGGTCATGCTGAAGCCCCGGGATGTCCTGGGCCGCCAGCCCCCGGATGTCGCCGCCAGTGTTGACATGCCACGCCACGCAGTCGTCCTGGCCGTAGGACATCACGCTGTCCGCGCCGCTCGACGTGGTCACCTTGCCGTCCTTGTTGCTGTCGGCGCACTTGGCCCCCTGGGGCAGGATCTTGGTCACCCCGGTGCTGGTGCCCGTGCCGCTCTTGCGCGCGCCGATGAACGCCTCGCCCAGCGAGTTGACCGTGGTGCGCGAGGTGTAGCTGCCGCCGGTGCGGTAGCGCCCGGTGATCTTGAGCGTGTCGAGGTCGATCTTGACCACGCCCGGCAGGTTGGTGTCCGCCACCCACAGGTTGTTGGTCAGCTTCGAGCTCTTCATGTCGATGATCAGCGCGCCGTCCTTGTCCCGCGCGACGAACTCGCTCTCGTTGCTGGTGGGATCGAACGCCTTGCCGCCCTTGCCCGACTGGCTCGCCTTGCAGCCCGAGCAGTCCGCCGCATCGCCGCTGGGCGCCCACCACTTGTAGTCGCCGGGGTCGCCCTGGTCGTCCAGCCCGCCGTCGCTGTATCCGGGCAGCTCGTCCTGCAAGATGCTCCCCTCACAGGCAGCCAGGCAGCTGATCAGGGCCATGGCGATGAGTCGGATCCTGGTGCTCATGGGTACGCTCCTTTGCGCATCCATGAATTTGCAAGGCCTGGACCAGATCCCCGCCCGACGGGAGCTTTATAATTTCAAGGCCTTGAGAAAGCCGGCACCCCCCCCTCAGCCCAGCGGGGACAGCAGACCCGGGGGTTCAATCCCCGGTGGGAAGGCGCGTCCCCTGCGGGGCCGCGGGACTTGAGACTTGAGACTTGAGGCTTGAGGGTAAATGGTCCTCGGCTTGTTGAACCTCAAGCCTCAACCCTCAACCGTAAACTGTTAACAGTTAACGGTTGGCAGTTGAGAGCACCGTCCCCGAAGCCTGAAGCCTGAAGACGCCGGCGCGAGACTTGAGACTTGAGACTTGGAGGTAAATGGTCCTCGGCTTGTTGAACCTCAAGCCTCAAGCCTCACAGCCTCAAGCCTGGCGAGCGAAGCTCGCTCAGTTAACTCCGAGGCAGCGGTACAGCAGGCTGAAGCTGTTGATCTTGGCCGAGTTGATGGTGGCCGGGTTGTTCAGGTCGCCGGTGGCGATGAACCGCGCCTCCACCTCGGCGTGGGTCCCCTTGAAGGTGTCGACCTTGACCTTGCCCTTGCCGCCGGGCGGGTTGATGCACGCCACCGTGTACCAGGACGCCGTCTTGAGCGCCGCGGCCGAGTCGGCGCTGCGCATGTTGAACATCACCCAGGTGCCCTTGGGCGCGTCCACGTCCCAGGTCAGGAACATGAACTTGGTCTTCTCCTTGGCGGTGCAGGGGGAGTGCACCTCCCGATACCAGCCAGGCTCGCCCGACGCCAGGCGGGTCTGCACGCCGGTCATGTCGGAGTAGGCGTAGGCGATGCCCTTGAGCACCACCGCGTTCTGGGTCAGCTTGTAGCTCGACGCCGAAGCCCCCGGCTCGATCTTGTGCACCTTGCCGGCGTACTCCACCGAGTAGACATGCCCCTTGATGTCCACGGCGATGCCCTTGGACTCCACCGGGATGGTGGTGCCGCTCATGTTGTCCGCGTGGATGCGCGCCACATATTTTCCGCTCAGGTGCGACGCCCAGACCCAGCCCGCAGCGTCGGCGCCGATGCCCCCGCCGTAGGTATGCACCGTGCTCTTGGCCACCCGCGCGTTGGCCGGTCCGTACGGGTCGTAGCGCACCGCCGGGCCCTTGGGCGAGCCGCTGCGCCAGACGCGCTTTTTGTAGTCCACCGTGATGCCGTAGCCCCCGGGCAGGCCGCTGTAGTACGCCTTGACCGCGGTGTCGCAGGTGGCCGGGCAGGTGGTGGTGGTGCAGGTGGCCTTGCACACCGGGGCCGCCTCGCACGCCGCCTGGTTCGTGCACTTGAGCGTGTCGATGAACGACAGCCCGCCGCTGCTGCCCGGGCCGCCCAGCCACAGCTTGCCGTCGCCAGCCAGCGCCATGCCGTAGACCTTGTCCGGCGCCGTGAGCTTGAGCATCACCTTGCCGCTCTGGGCGTCGATCTTGTAGATCTTCTTGTGCAGCCCCGCGACCCAGATGTAGTGCTGGTCCAACGACAGCACCTTCTTCGGATCGAACTCCTTGGTCTGGCCGGTAAATCCCTTGCACGCCTCGGCGTGGTTCAGCCCCGGGATGTCCTGGGCCGCCAGACCGCGGATGTCACCGTCGGTCTCCACATGCCAGGACACGCAGTCGTCCTGGCCGTAAGGCAAAGCGCTTTCGCTGGTGGAGGTCGTGATCTGACCGTCCTTGTTGGTGTCCACGCACTTGGCGCCCTGGGGCAGGATCTTGGTCACCCCGGTCTTGGTGCCGCCGGTCTTGGCGTTGGCGCGCGCGCCGATGAACGCCTCGCCCAGGGAGTTGACCGTGGTGCGTGAGGTGGACGAACCGCCGGTCATGTACCGCCCGGTGATCTTCAGCGTGTCGAGGTCGATCTTGACCACGCCCGGCAGGTTGGTGTCCGCCACCCACAGGTTGTTGGTCAGCTTGGTGCTCTTCATGTCGACCACCAGCGCCCCGTTGCTGTCCCGGGCCACGAACTCGCTCTCGTTGCCCGACGGGTCGAACGCCTTGCCCCCCTTGCCCGACTTGCTCTCCTTGCACCCCGAGCAGTCTCCGGCATCGCCCGTGGGCGCCCACCACTGATAGTCGTAGGGATTCTTGGCGGCGTCCTTCTTGCCCCCGTCGGCCTTGTCCTCCGGCGGCAGCTGGAAGAAGCCGCCCTGGCAAGCGGCCAGGGCCAGGATGGAAGCCAGTGCGGCCAAACGAACCAGGAATCTCATATCGCGCTCCTCCCCCTCCAGCGGTATCGGAGGGGAAACACCCTCTATTGTACCGCAATTTGGGATTTGAGCGATTTTGGTGGGTTACGGAGGGCGGCGCTATTGCGAGCCGAACAGATCGTTGAACGAGGCGACCAGGGGGTAGACCTCCTCGGCCCCGGCCTGCCGGCAGGGGATGATGCCTCTCATGGCCCCGAGCTTATATCGCCCGCACCCACCAGCCGCGGCCGCGCTTTTCGAACTCGGCGCGCCCCGTCTCCTTGAGGATCGGGCTTATATAGTTGGCGAACCGGCCGCGGTACCCCTTGCGCAGGCCGTACCAGCCACCAGCCGGGTTGTCCTTCGACCGCGCCCAGTGCTCCACCGTGCCCTCCTTGGTGTCCTGCTTCTCGTCCTTGGAGCCGAGCTCCATCCAGTCACCGTGAGCGCTGAGCATGTCGTAAAGGTCATCCACCGCGCCGGGCTGGTAGTGCAGCCAGGTCTTGCCCACCTGGCAGTGGATCACGTCCTTGTCCGTGTCGCGCCAGATCTGAAACTCGCTCTTGCCGGGGGGAGTGGTCAGAATCCATGGGTCGTTGACAGTTCCGCTTCCGCTCATCAGGGCCCTCCTTGGTGTATGGAGAAACTTAGCTGGAAAGAACCGCCAGTCCAGGGCAGCGTGCGACAGGGTGCGGCGGCTGGCGCCGCCGAATGCCAGGGTGCCAGAACGCCGGAATGCCAGAATGCCAGAATTGC
>CAZEFW010000027.1:0-9441 GCA_964511535.1 uncultured Myxococcales bacterium
GCGGCGGCGGCCTCTTCCTCCGCCTTCTTGGCGGCGGCCTCTTCCTCAGCCTTCTTCGCGGCGGCGGCCTCTTCCTCGGCCTTCTTCGCAGCGGCGGCATCTTCCTCGGCCTTCTTCGCGGCGGCTTCTTCCTCAACCTTCTTCGCCGCAGCGGCGGCCTGGTCGGCATCCGCTTTGCGCTGGGAATCGGCCTTGGCCTTGGTCCTGGCCTCGGCGGCCGCGGCGGCGGCCTTGCGCTTGGCCTCGGCCTCGGCCCGCTTGCGCGCCAGCGCGTCCATGGCGGCCTTGCGCTTGGCGGCGCGCTCCTCGTCGGTCATGCCCGCTGCCGCGGGCGCCCTGGCCGCCGGCTTCTTCCCGGCGCCAGCGTCACCTGCGGCCGCCCGGCGGGCCTGGATCTCGGCCTTCTTCTTGGCCAGCAGCTCCACAGAGCGCTTGCGCACCTGCTCGGCGGCCTTCTTGCGCGCCTCGGCCTCGGCTCGTTTCTGGGCCAGCGATGTCTTCGCCGCGGGGGTCACCGGCGCCGGGTTTCCGCTCCCCTTGCTGATGGGCGTGGCGTCGGGCAGGGAGTCCCAAACCTTGTCAACCTCTGACCATCCGTCATCTTTCTCCTCCGCCACCGAGCAGCGAGGGCAGCCGGGCTGGTCCTGTTTGGGGATGAACTTGGCACCGCAATTGGAGCAGGTCTTGATCATGTCTGACGCTCTCCTGAATATTCGCTCTTAAAACCCAACGTTTTTGGTCTCATTCGACGGCTCAGTCAAGCCCCGAGCCGCTTCGTCCTGCCACAGGCGCCGCTCCATGCGCTCCAGGAGCGGCGCGAGGGTGGCCGGCTTGGTCGCCGAGATACCGATGATGTCCTCGTCCTGGCCCCACCGATCAGGGACCTCCCCGGCGGGCAGCCGGTCCACCTTGTTGAACACCAACAGCGTGGACCGCTCTGCCAGCCCCATCTCGCCCACGATGCGCTGGACCGCCGCCACCTGATCTCCGTGGTCAGGATCCGAGATGTCCACGAGGTGGATCAACAGGTCCGCCTCCGCCACCTCTTCCAGCGTGGCCCTGAACGCGTTGACCAGCTCGGCGGGCAGGTCGTGGATGAACCCCACCGTATCGGTGAGGATCACCTCGCGCTCGCGCGGAAACCGCAGCCGGGCGCTCCGCGGATCGAGGGTGGCGAACAGCTTGTCCTCCACCAGCTCCTTGCTCCGGGTCAGCGAGTTCAGCAGGGTCGATTTGCCCGCGTTGGTGTAGCCGAGGATGCTGATGACGGGCAGGTTGCGCCCACGCCGCCGCGATCGCCGCAGCTCCCGCTGGCGCGACAGCTTCTTGATCTGCGCCTCCAGCCGGGAGATGCGATCCCGCACCCGGCGACGGTTGACCTCCAGCTTGGTCTCGCCAGGCCCGCGACCGCCGATGCCGCCCATGAGCCGGCTCATCATGGTGTTCTTCGCCACGAGCCGCGGCAGGGTGTAGTTCAGCTGAGCCAGCTCCACCTGCACCTTGCCGTCGCGGCTGCGCGCCCGCTGGGCGAAGATGTCCAGGATCAACATGGTGCGATCGATGACCTTGAGCTCGGTCAGGTCGCTGATGGCCCGCGCCTGGGCTGGTGACAGCGACAGGTCGAACACCAGCAACTCGGCCCCCAGCTGGTTGGCCCGCTGCACGAGCTCCTCCACCTTGCCCTTGCCCAGCACGTAGCGCGGGTCGGGCCGGGCCCGCCGCTGGCTCACCGCGTCGAGCACCGTGACGCCGGCGGTGTTGCACAGCCGCCGCAGCTCGGCCAGGCAGGTCCCTCTGGACCGCTGCAGTTGATCGCTCGACAACTGCAAGTGCACCAGGAGCGCCCGGTCCTTGCCCTGGTCAGCGGTCTGTACCCGCGACGCCCTGGCGAACTCTTCCTCCAGCGAACGGATCAGCTCCAGGAAGTCGACCTGCTGGTCGTGCACCTGCAGCGGCTCCAGCACGGTCCACAGCTTGCCCGCCGGGTTCTCGGGCAGCAGGTGGGCGCAGTGCAGGCGCTGCGGCAAGCCCTGCCGGTCCAGGGTGATGGCGGCCACCATGTCCAGGCGCAGCAACGAGAGGTCGGTCAGGTCATCCGGGCTCAGCACCTCCTGGCGCAGGTGCGTGTGCACCAGCCGCAGCCCGCGCATGCGGCCGCGGCCCGCTCGCAGGCGCCCCACGTCGGGCAGCCACAGCTTCGAGGCATCGCCGATGATGACATGGTCCACCTGCCCCCGCCGGTCGATGAGCAGGCCGACCTGCCGGCGGATCTCTCCCGACAACCGGCACATCTGGGTGGCCAGCTCGGGCGAGACCACGAGACGCGGCTCCACCTTGCGGCGGTACAGCCGCTGGGCGGCGCGCTTTGAGGACGCCTTGAGTCCCGAGGTATTACCGACTACGTCTCGCGTGGCGAGGCTCCTTTCTCTCGCTGGCAGGTGAGGGGTAAAGGGGGGTGTCGCGTGGGGACAGGGCTACTCCTGCTGCTCCGGCTGCTCGTCGGTGGCCTCCGCCTCGTCCGCGGCCTCCTCGGGCGCCCCGGCGTCCTCGGCCTCCGCCGGCTCGGCCTCCGCCGGTTCGGCCTCCGCCTGCTCGGCCTCCGCCAGCGCCTCCTCGGCGCCGTTGTCGCCCTCGGGGCCAGGCCTGCTCTGCTCCTCGAGCAAGGTCAGCGCGATGGCCATGGCCCTGCGGGCCTTGTCAGCCAGGCTCTCGTTGGTGCGGATCCGCTCGGCGGCCCGGAGCAGCTGCTCCTCCTGCGCCTCGAGCTGCTCCCGCAGGTCGGCCAGCTTTGCGCCCCGGCGGGTGAGGCTCTCCCGCGCGTCGCCCAGCTGGGTCTCGGCGTCGTCCAGGTTCTGGCGCAGCCGCTCTTGTTTCTGATCAGCCTCGGTCAGCCGCGACTCCAGGTCCGCGCTCAGGGCCTCGGCCTCGGACATCGCGTCCGCCTGCTGCCCCACCTGCGCCTCCAGCTCCAGCACTCTGGCAGAGGCTTCCTCTCCCATGCCCTCGGCGGCGGCGAGCTGTTCGCCCAGGCCGGTGGCCTGCTCCTCCAGCTCGGCCAGCTTGCCCACATGCGCTTCCTGCTCTTCCCCGGCCGTCGCCAGCTCCGCGCGCGCCTCCTCCAGCTCCGCCTCACGCCCGCTCAGCTGTTCGCGAACCTCCTCCAGCGCCGCCTCACGCCCGCTCAGCTGTTCGCGCGCCTCCTCCAGCTCCGCCTCTCTCGCCTCCAGCGCCTCTGCCTGGTTGCGGAGCTTCTCGTCGCCGGTGGCCAGCTCCTCGGCCAGGGCGGCGAGCTTGCCCTCGGCCTCCTCCAGCTGGTTCTTCGCCTGCTCCAGCGACTCCTCGTAGGCGGCCCGCTCCTCATCCAGCCCCTGGGCGCGCTCCTCCAGGTCGAGCAGCTTGAGCTCGTGCTCGGCTGCCTCGGCCTCGGCCTCGGCCCGGGCAGCGTCCAGCGCCGCGGCGTGCTCCTCCCGGAGCGACTCCTGGTCCTGATTGAACTGCTGCTCCACGTTGTAGCGCAGCTGCTCCTCCTGCTGCTCCAACTCCACCATGTGGCGGGAGACCAGCGTCTGGATCTCGTTGGTGTGCTGCGTCTGCTCCTGCTCGATCTGCTCCACCAGCTCGGCCTTGGCCTGGTCCAGCTTCTCCTCGGCCTCGGCGGCGGCCTGCTCGATGGCCTCGCGGTGCTCCTGCTTGAGCTGGTCCAGCGCCTCGGAGTGCGCCTCGTCCAGCTCCTCGGCGGCCTGCTCGCGAGCCTGGTTCAGCGCCGCGGCGTGCTCCTCTTCCAGCCTGGCCATCTCTGCCTGCTGCCCGTCCGCCAGCTCCTCCAGCTTCTGCTCGAGCTCCTGCTTCGCCCCCTCATCCGCCTCGGCCTGCTGGGCGGCCTGGTCCAGCGCCTCGGTGGCCTCGGCCAGCTCACCCTTGACCTGCTCCAGGTTGGTCTTGAACGCCTCGAGCTCGGACTGGGCCTCGGCGACGCTCTGCTCCGCCTCCTCGGCCGCCTCCAGCTGCGAGCTGGCGTGCTCCTCCTTGAGCGCCTCCAGCTTGAGCTGGTACTCCTCGGCGTCTGTATCGGCCCTGGCCACCAGCTCCTCGGCCTCTCCGCGATACTTCTCCGCCGCGGCCTTCTGCCCCTCGAGCTCCTCGTTGACCGCGGCCAGCGCCTCGGTCTGCTCGTTGGCCAGCTCGTCCAGCCGGGCCTGGTGCTCCTCCTTGAGCTGGGCCAGCTCCTCGCGCGCCTTGTCCAGGCCGGCCTGCACCTCGGCCACCCTGCCCTCGCCCTTGCGGCGCTCCTCCTGGATCAGCGTCTCGGCGCCCTGCACCTCGGCCTTGGCCGCCTCGAGCTCATCGCGCAGGCCCTGCTCCGTCTCGGCTGCGCCCGACTGCTCCTGCTCCAGGGTCTCCATCTTCTCGCGGGTGTTGACCATCTCCCGCTCCACCCCGAGCAGCTTCTCGTCCATCTCGCGGACCTTGCGCTCCAGGGCGCGGACCTTGTCCTTCTGGTCCAGGATCTGGCGCTCCTTGGCGTCCAGATCATCCTTCAGGTCGAGGATCTCCCGCTCCTTCTTGTTGATCACCTCGCGAAGGCCGAGCAGCTCACGGTCCCTGGTGGTCCCCGCCGGAACCGGCGCGGCGCTGGCGTTGGCCTTCTCCTCCCGCAGGCCGCGGTTCTCCTGCTCCAGCCCGGCGATGCGCTGCTCCAGGTCCTCGTTGCGCTCCTGGGCGGCCTCGTTGGCGCTGGTCAGCTCGTTCATGAGCCGGGAGTTCTCCTGCTCGAGCTCTGTCACCTGCGCGGCCTGGTCCTTGCCTTCCCCCTCGGCCGAAGCCGCGGCCTGCTGCTGGCTCTCCAGCTCGGTCTTGAGCCGCGACACCTCGGTCTGCAGCTCAGCCATCTCCAGGATCTTGTCCTTGCTCTCCCCCTCGGCGGCCTGCAGCGCGGCCTGCTGCTCTGTCAGCTCACCCCTGAGCCTGGAGACCTCGGCCTCCAGCTCCATGGCGCGGCCATCGTCGATGACGGTGCCGGCCTCTTCCGGGTCGGCCACCTCGATCTCCACGTCTGCGTAGTCGGGCATCGGCTCGGCCTCGGCGGGCATCGGCTCGGCCTCGGCGGGCATCGGCTCGGCCTCCACCGGCGCGGGCTCGTCCACCAGCGTCTCGGTCTGGGGCAGGTCTCCGGGCGCCACCACCACGTCGATCATCCCCTCCTCAGGCGTTGGGTCGTCCACGGTGGGCATCGGGTCCTCCACCATGATCTCGATGGAGTCCTCGGTGGGGGCGAAGTCCGTGGGCAGCGGCCCGGTGGTCTCCATCTCCTCCTCGCCGTCGGTGAGCATCTGGAACGCCTGCTCGGTGGCGGCGTCGATCTCCTCCAGCTCCACGTCCCGGGTGGCCTCCTCGGGAGCGAAGGGGGCCCCTGCGCCGGTGACGATGAGCTCACCGGTCTTGGGCCGCTCGAGCTCATCAGCCGTGGGCGCGGCGTCGTCCGGCAGGTACAGCGGGGGCAGGCCGAGCAGGCTGTCCACCTTGCTCAGCAGCTCCTTGGCCTCGAACGGCTTGAACAGGTAATCCTCGGCCCGGGTGCGCAGCTGCCTGTGCTGGGCGAAGGCCTCTTCGGTGGCCTCGGAGGACATGATGACCAGCGGAATCCGCTTCAGGTCCGGGTTCTTCTTGAGCCGATTGCAGATGGCGTAGCCGTTCTTGTCCGGCAACTCCACGCTCAGCAGGATCAGATCGGGGGGGTTGCTGCGCGCCTGGTGCAGGCCGTCCGCACCGTCCGTGGCGATGTCCATGGCCAGGTTGTACCGGGACAGCTCATCGGTGATGTACTGGGCGAAATCGAGGTCGCTTTCGATGAGAAGGATGCGCCGCTGTTGCTCCATTACCTTTGCTCTCCTGCGTCAAATCCACGCGGAAATCACACACCTCCCGCGCCGGCATCGCGCGCGGGATCCTGTCGAAACAGATCCAGACGTTCAAGCGCGCAAGTTAGCTCAAGGCGAGGGTCGGCTCAACATAATATAGGGAGGCTTACTAATAGGAGGACGAGACTAGCCTGATCAGGCTGCCGCGATCCATCTCGGACGCCACCACGTACCCGGTGCCGCCCACGGAGTACATCACCACGTTGTACCCGCCGCGGCTGCCCGTGTAGATCTGCTGGTTGCCCATGAGCACCGGCCGCCCCCGGGGGCTGACCTGGGACGGGTCGATGATGAACACCGACACCCGCTGGGGCCCCACCTGGTAGCGCAGGTAGGCGGCGCGGTGGGCGCCCAGGTTGGACAGGCGCGCCCCCACCAGGCGGGTGCCGGAGTCCTTGAAGGCGGGCGGACGCACCGCGAACTCCACCTTGTCGCTGAAGTACTTGCGCACCCGGTCGAGCCCGGGGCCTGTGACGTCCATGGGCACCGCTTGACGGTGCCAGGCGAGGCTCTCGCGCATCACCGCGTCATCATTGGGCTGCTCCTGGCGGCCGGAGACGATGACGCCGGCCAGCAGGGCCGCAGCAGCAGCAGCGGGGATCAGCTTCCAGAGCCAGCGGCCGGCCCACCCCCGGTCGGAGTCGGCCTCTTCCAGCGCCCGGCGCACGCGGGCCCGCAGCTCGGGCGGCGCGGTCACCTCGGGCTGCTCCTGGCGCAGGCGCTGGCGCAGCTTCTGCTCGAAGTGGGCCATGCGGTCGCACTCGGGGCAGCTCTGCAGGTGGGCCGTGACCTGCACCCTCTCCTGCTCCTCGAACTCCCCGTCCAGGAAGGCATGGATGAACTTCTGAACTTCGGGGCAGTCCATCAGCTCGCTCCCTTGTCGCGCCGCTCGCGGCGGTAGGCGGCCAAATCGGTGGCGCCGCCCGACTCTTTTGCCAGCGGTGGGGTGATGTAGCCGGACTCCAGGGCGAAGTGGTACAGCCTGCGCTTGAGCTGCTGGCGCCCGCGATACAGCCGGCTCATGACCGTGCCCACCGGGCAGTCCAGGATCTCGGCGATCTCCCGGTAGCTGAAGTCGTACAGGTCGCACAGCACCACGGCGATGCGGAACTCGTCGGGCAGCTTCTCCAGCGCCTCGCGCAGCCGATCCTCGGCGATCTGATCCAGCAGCCCCGCCTCGGGGTTGGCGCCCGTGGCGCTGGCCTGGGAGACGAACTGCGCCCCCGGGTCCATGGCCGAGACCTCTTGCCGCAGGTTCTGCTCCTTTTTCGCCTTGCGGCGGTCGTTGTAGAACAGGTTGACCATCACCTTGAACAGCCAGGCGCGGATGTTGGTCCCCTCGCGGTAGCGGTGGTGGAACCGGAACGCCTTGACCATGGCGTCCTGAACGAGATCCTCGGCATCGCTTGGATCCTTGGTCAGGCGCATTGCCATGGCGTAAAGGGCGTCCAGATGAGGCAGCGCCTCCTTCTCAAACGCCCTACGGCTCTTTTTTGCCTTGAACATGCTCTGGTTCGCTTCCGTTCTCTCGCTGGCAGAACCCGCCTTGCCCCAAGTTTATTCCGGGAGATTATCGGGTCAAATGAAGAAGTTAGCCGGCTCGTTGATTGGCCGGGCTCCGCTGTGCTAGTGTCCTGCACACTTCACCATTTCCAGCGAAGGAGCACAAAGATCATGACGACGTCCACGCCTGAACAGAAGTGGCTTGGGATCGTGCTGGCCGCGGCCATGGAGAACGACATCATGGACCCGGCGGACATTATCCTCGAGGCCACCCCCGAGGTCATGTCGGCGCACCTCCCCCCCGACGTGATGAGCCAGATCCTGGCGGCATCCCTGCAGGCGGGCACCATGACGCCCGACGTGATCCTCGACACGGCGGGCCCCCAGGTGCTCAGCCGGCACCTGCCCCCCGAGGTGCTGTGGAAGTCGCTGCAGACCGTGGCCGAGCGCGCCAAGGGAGACGGTAAAAACCTGGAGGGGCGCGTGGCATGGATGACGGTGATCCTGGAGCAGGCGTTGCAACTCGAGATCATGGATCCTCCTCACATCGTCAAGCACACCACGCCGGACGTTCTGGCGGGGGACCTGCCCCGGCGGCTGCTGTCATCGGTGCTCCAGGCGGGCCTCGACCAGGGCAACTTCGACCCGGTGCTGGTGGTTCAGGTGGTGGAGCCGAAGAACCTGGCCGAGCACCTGCCGTTCCCGCTGCTCTGGGACTGCACTGATGACGCTGCCAACCAGAAACTGCTCGGGGCAGCGGCCGCACCCGCGCCGGCGCCCACCCCAACCCCCACCGCGTCCGAGACGCCGGCGGCAAAGAAGGAGAGCGCCGAGTACGCCTCCATCGATGACTCCATGGTGGAGGACGCCATCGCGCTGCTGGATGAGGTGGAGGAGGAGATCGACGTGCTCGACATGGGCGACGAGCTGCCCGAAGAGGTGGACGTGGAGGACGTGCTCGAGGAGATCGAGCCGGAAGACACCAAGGCCTAAAGAGCCGCAGACGTAGCCACGGCAGTAGCCGATCCAGCCCTCCCCCACGCCGTCACACGCCTCTACTTGTACTGATCCTTACACTCGCCCCTGGGATCCCCCGGGCCGTTGGCCTTGCAGCTCGCGCCGGCCAGCGGGGCGCACGCCACCGGCGGGCAGGCGCCCATGGCGGCGTCGCACTTCTTCGCCTTCCACTGCTGCTTCAGCGACGCCAGCTTGTTCACGCCCCCCTGGTTGGCCGGGTTGACGAAGGTCGGGCATGGGCAGGCCAGCTTGTCGTCCACCTTCCTGGTGCACTGTGGCCCCCTGGGGCCGTCTGCCACGGTGCACTTGCGCGCCTGCTCCAGGGTGTCGACATAGGTCTGCATCAGCTGGCTGCATCCATCGGCGGGCTCGCACTTGCCGTAGCACACCGCGCACATGGGGCAGCAGGGATCCGCGCCGCAGCCCTTGCACACCTGGCCCGAGGGGCAGTCGTTGTTGGAATAGCACCCGCCGGGCGGCTGGACGCAGCGGCTGTCCTGCTTGACCACGCCGCCGTCCACACGATGGGCGGCGCCATCGGTTTGTGGCTGGTTGTGGTGGATGCGTCGCTCGGCGCAGCCGAGGGCCAGCAGGCAGATGAGGGTCAAGGTGAGAATGCTCCAGGTCCGGATCATGTCATGTCGTCTCATGGAGCGGGTGAGGGTGCAGGAGGCGTGCCGGCGTCGACGGTCATAATTTCGGGGCGTTAGGAGCCCCTGGCCGGTGGGGTAACTCAAAAAACTGAGGCCCGCATCTGCTTTTTGGGGCGAGATTGGCCTACAATCGGGCTCAATATGCAGACCTGCCATATGCCGAGGAGCCAGGTCATGAAGCTTTGGGCGCACACCATTCTCTCCATCACTCTGGCCTTTGCCCTGTCGGCCTGTTCGGACGACGGCACCACGGAAGCAGACCAGGGGGTGACCAAGAAGGACGGGCCGGTCACCCAGAAAGACGGGCCGGCGGTCAAAAAGGACGGACCGGCGGTCAAGAAGGACGGGCC
>CAZEFW010000027.1:9541-11292 GCA_964511535.1 uncultured Myxococcales bacterium
AAGGACGGGCCGGCTGTCAAAAAGGACGGACCGGCTGTCAAAAAGGACGGGCCGGCTGTCAAAAAGGACGGACCGGTGGTCAAGAAGGACGGCGCCCCGGTCAAGAAGGACAAGGGCGTGGTCCTGCCTCCGGACCAGGGGCAACCCAAACCTGACATGCCGCCCGCCTTCTCCTGCCCGCCCCAGGGGCTCAAGGCGCTGAGCTACAAGGGCAGCGCGGCGGGCGCGTGGACCGTCGGGCTCGAGCCGAAGACCAGCTACAAGGCCGCCACCCTCACCGGGGGGACGGCCAAGCACGCGGCGGCCGCGGCGGACTTCAACCAGAGCTGGCAGCAGGTGGCCGGCTTCGTGCTGAGCAAGCCGAGCGCGGCCACGGCCGCGGCGACCGAGAGCGCGGCAGCCATCAGCGCCATCAGCAAGAACATCTACGGCAAGGTCACCAACACCGCCAAGGGCGCAGGGGGCAAGAGCCACGACGGCTTCGACATGGTGGCCAGCACCACCTTCACCATCACCACCGCCTCCACCAGCGACGTGAGCACGGTGCGCAACAAGGTGGTCGAGGCGTTGATCAACAACACCAACATCACCATCAGCGGGCTGCCGAGCATCTTCGGCGTGCCCGACACCAGCTTCGTCCTGCGCTTCTCCACGGTGCTGCGCAAGGACGGGCGCGTGATCCACATCGGCGCCGTGACCGACGCCAAGGGAGACGCCGACCTGTCCAAGGTCACGGGCATCGTCTCGCGCGACCTGGCCGGGGCCACCGGGCTGGCGGTGGCCGGCAAGACCGCGGCGGCGAGCTGCGACAAGATCGCTGTGGGCAAGGGGAGCAACAAGGGCGACTTCATCTGGGTCATGGACGAGTCGGGCTCCATGAACGCCGAGCGGGCCAACATCGCCAGCAACTCCAACTTGATCTGGACCGAGGCCAAGAAGGCGGGGCTCGACTTCCGCATGGCCGTGACCAACGTGGTCAACCCCACGGGCAGCTACAAGAACTGCGTGGGCCGCTTCTGCACCACCATCTCCACCAACCCCCAGGACACCAAGGGGACCGACCGCTTCCTGCTGCCCACCGAGCAGGCCATCTTCGCGGCGTGCATCAAGAACCCGCCCTGCTACGAGGGCGGCGCGGAGTACGGCCTGGTCAACGCCAAGGCGGCGGTGTCGCTGCACCTGCCGCGGGCGGCCAACCAGCCGACCAAGATCCGCACCGGGGCGCAGGTGGTGATCATCGTGGCCACCGACGAGACGCCCAACAGCCTCAACAAGCACCTTGGAGGCCAGTTCAACACCTGCACCCTGTCGACCAAGGCACAGTCAGCCGTGGACGCCGCGCTCAAGACCGACTACATCGGCTACTTCAACGGCGCCACCAGCAAGGACGCCAAGATCGACTACTTCCATGTGTTCGGCGGGGTGTGCAAGAACAAGTGCAGCGCCCAGGTGGCGCACGGCTACAAGGAGGTGGCGGCCAAGTTCAAGGGCACGGTGTTCGACGTGTGCCAGGCCAGCTACACCACCGCCCTGAAGAAGATGATCCAGGACATCGTGCTGTCCGGGACGCCGCTGAAGCTGACCCACAAGCCCATCGTGGCCTCGGTGCTGGCGTCGGTGAACGGCACCAAGCTCAACCGGAGCAAGCTCAACGGCTTCGACTACTCGGCCGCGGCCAACTCCATCGTGATCTACGGCAGCGCCACCCCCAAGGTGGGGACAAACGTGGTGATCAGTTACCAGCGGTGGAA
>CAZEFW010000027.1:11392-31484 GCA_964511535.1 uncultured Myxococcales bacterium
CAGGAAGCCGCCGGCGAAGTTGGTCTCGGTGGGGGGCTCGAAGTTCTTGACCAGGCGCACGTCGGCCGCCTTGAGCGCTGCGTCCAGGCCGTAGACCGCCTCCAGCGGCGTGGCGATGAGGTAGGCCATGGGGTCGCCTGGCTCCAGGCCGGCCTCCTTCGACAGGTAGTGCCCCAGCGAGGAGATGACATGAGGGAAGAACGCCGTGTCGCCCTTGTCGTCGGCGCTGTAGAAGTACGCCTCCTGCTCCAGGCAGGTGACGCAGGCAGCCAGGCCGCGCTCCACGTCGTCGGGATCGCGCGCCGCCAGCACGCCCAGGATCTCCCCTGACGTGGGGCCCGAGGGGTAGCCGGAGCCGGCGTAAAAGGAGCGCGCGAACACCACCTCCACCGGCGCCTGCTTGGTGGCCTCGTCCAGGGCTGTGTACAGCGCGTCGTCCATGTCGCAGGTGATGAGGGCCACCGCGGGCAGGGCGTCACCGTCGAACCCGTAGGCCGCGGCCAGGGGCAGGTCGATGCGCGGGATGATGCGGGTCGCGAGGACCTTGGGGATCAGGGGCTCCAGGACCGCCATATCAGCTCCTACACACCTCGCACGGGCGGCCATCGGACCGGCGGCACTCCTTGCCGGGCAGGCCGTTGCGCGCGTTTTGACATTGCTGGCCGTGGCTCTGGCCGCAGCCCAGCAGCGACGACGGGTTGGCCTTGTTCTCGCGCTTTCGCTCGCTGCTCGGGATCGGCACCGCCTCCAGGTCGAGGTTCACCCCGGAGGTCTGCTGGGCCATGATCGCCTCGATGATGTTGGCCGCGTGCACGCCCGCGTCCGCGGGCAGCAGGCCGCGCCCGTGCACGTTGCTGATGGCCTGCCGCTCGGCGTCATTACGCTCGGGGTCCGGGTTCCAGGTCAGGTAGGCGCTCATTCCGTCGCCCGTGCCGAGGCCGGGCCGCTCACCCAGCATGATGACCCCGACGCGCGCGCCCACCATGGGGCCCACCAGGTCCATGATCTTGGAGCGGCAGTGGCGCACGAAGATGGGCCGCCCGGCGGTCACGCCCCGGGCCTTCAGCTCGGCCAGCAGCGAGGCCACCATGTCCGGCGCGTTCTGCATCACCGCCGACGCGCTCAGGCCGTCGCCCACCACCACCTGCACGTCCACGCCGCCCGTGGCCGCGGCGTCCTGCCGGATTGCCGCCTCGGCCTGGGGGGAGAGCTGCCGGCCGAGGTCTGGCCGCGCCAAGAACTCCTCGGCGTCGCCGCAGGCGGTCTGCACCGCCAGCCAGCCATGCTGCTCGGCCCACCCCTCGGGGATCTGACTCTCCACCGCCGCCTGGGCCACGGCGAAATCCGCGGCGAACTGCAGCAGCGTCTCGGTGCGGTATCGCAGCCCGGCGCGACCCACGGCCACCTTGGCCGGCGTCGCCTCTTTCATGCGCTCGAGGGTGGCGTGGTCGGCCACCTTCAGCTCCTCGCGCGGCTCCACCTGGCCCTGCCCTGCCGGCTCGCGCGCCGGCGGGCGCGCCGCGGGGGGGCGCTGCCGCCGCGGCGGCCGCGTGGGCTGGGGCAGCGGCCCGGGGTCCCCCCTGGGCGGCAACCCCGCTCTCTTGCGGCGCAGCTCCTCCATCAACCGGTTGGTACTCATGACAGCACCGAGGGGTCGCCGAAGCGGTCGGTGGGCTGGCCGTCGCGCAGCAGGCCGAGCTCCTCCATCCATGCCTCGAACTCGGGCGTCGGCCGGTAGCCGTGCAGCTGCCGCACCGAGGCGTTGTCGTGGTAACTGGTGGACTGGTAATTGAGCATGATGTCGTCGCCCAGGGGCATGCCCATGAAGAACGCGCACCCCGCGGCGCCCAGCAGCACCGCCAGGTTCTCCAGCTCGTTCTGATCGCAGCGGGCGTGGTTGGTGTAGCAGACGTCGCACCCCATGGGCAGGCCCGCCAGCTTGCCGGAGAACACGTCCTCCAGCCCGGCCCGGGCGATCTGCGGCCCGTTGTACAGGTACTCCGGCCCGATGAAGCCGACCACCGTGTTGACCAGGTAGGGGCTCCAGCGGCGGGCCAGGGTGTAGTTGCGCACCTCCAGGGTCTGCTGATCCGCGCCGTGGTGGGCGTCGGAGGAGAGGGCCGAGCCCTGGCCGGTCTCGAAGTACATCCGGTTCGGGCCGCGGGCCGTGCCGAGCTCCTGGGCCAGCTGGGCCGCCTCGTCCATCAGCTCCACGTGCACGCCGAAGGCGCGCATCCCCTTCTCCGATCCGCACAGGGACTGGAACATCAGGTCCATGGGCGCCCCGCGCTTGATGGCGTCCATCTGGATGGTGACATGGGACAGCAGGCAATTCTGCGTGGGGCAGCGCCAGCGCTCCATGTGATCCTTGACCACCTTGAGCAGCTCGCAGGTGCTGTCCACCGTATCGGTGGCGGGGTTGATGCCGATCACCGCATCGCCGGTGCCGTAGACCAGGCCGTCGCGGGTGGACGCGACGATGCCCGCCGGGTCGTCGGTGGGGTGGTTCGGCTGCAGGCGGAACGACATGCGACCGGGCAGGCCGAGGGTGGCGTTGGCCTCCACCACCACGTTGATCTTCCTGGCGGCCAGGGCGAGATCCAGGTTGCTCATCAGCTTGGCGCAGGCGGCGATGATCTCGGGGGTCAGCCCCGGCGAGAGGGCCAGCAGATCGGCGCCGCTGGTGCGGTTGTCCAGGATCCACTCGCGCAGGCGGGCCACGGGCCAGGAGGAGACCTTGCCGAAGGCGGCCTCGTCCAGGTTGTCCTCCACCGCGCGGGTCACCTCGTCCTGCTCGTAAGGCACCACCGGGTTCTCGCGTAGATCGCGCAAGGTGAGCCCGGCCAGGACGATCTTGGCCGCCACCCGCTCCTTGGGATCCCGGGCGGCGACACCGGCCAGTTCATCACCGCTCTTCGGTTCGTTGGCCTTGGCCAACACCTCTTTGATGTCTGCGAAGCGGTACTGCTCCCCGAGCAGGGTGGTGGCGAGCATCATGGCCAGTGAGGATAGCCCGTGGGGTGGTGCGTTGCCAACCGGGGACCAATCCGAGATAGTAGGGGTCAGGTAAGCAAGGGTCACTGGCCCGCGGGTCTGCGCCCGAACATAGTTTAAGGAATGAATGATGCGCTTACGGTACTTCGCCATCTGCGTGGCTCTAATCGGCTGCAGCGACAGCTCAAGCGGGCCGGACGGGTCGATGATCGACGCCATGGTCCCCGACGCACACCAGTACAAGCTCGACCGGGGCAAGGTGAAGCCCAAGGACATGGGGCAGAACCCGGACCTGTCCGTGGACAAGGGGGGCCCGGCGGACCAGACCTTGCCCCCGGATCAGGGGGTCCTCATCGCGCACCAGGCGCCGGTGAAGCTCACCTTCGAAGGCAACGTCAGCGGGGCGACTGGAAAGAGCGGCGGGCTGGTGGGCAACAAGGACTGGGAGTGGAAGCCGACCATCAGCTTCGCCAAGGACGCCAACTGCACCTCCGCTGTGATCACGCCGCCCACCAAGGGCAACTCGGGGACCGGCATGTGGGGCACCAAGATCAACGGCTGCCACAGCGCCCAGAAGCCGAAGAACGACGCCACCAACGTCAGCGGCACGTGCACCAACAAGAACCTGAAGGACGACATGGTGCTGCGCTTTCGGGTGACCATCCCGTCCTCCTGGAACAACACCGACCTGACCTTCTACCAGTGGACCGACCTCAACTACCCGTACGACTGGAACGAGGTGCGGGTGGACGACGGCAGCGGCTCAGGTGCGGTGCACGTGACCAAGGGGACCTCCACGGTGGTCAAGAGCGAGTACTGCCTCAAGAGCGCTTCCAAGCCGACTGCCTGGGTCAAGCAGGAGTTTTGGCTCGACAAGTACAAGGGCAAGACGGTCACCATCTCCTTCCACCTGATGGCCTCGGACAAGACCAACCGCGCCGGCTGGTACATCGACGACGTCGAAGTGAAGAAGCCGTTCTGATGGGGCGCAGCGGATTCAGGGCGGGGGCGGTATTGCTGGGGCTGATGGCGGCGCTCGCCGGGTGCAACCCGGACGGCCCGGCCCTGGTGCAGCAGCTGATCCCGCTCAACGGCACAACGGCCGTCAAGACCGACGCCACCCACCTGGTGCGGTTCCGCCGCGAGACGGCGGTGGACGGCACCAACCGAAGCATCGTGCTGTACGACGTGACCAACGGAGCCAAGAAGACAGTCCCGGGCAGCATGGCCATCGAGGGCACGGTGGTGCGCTACCTGCCCAAGTCGCCTCTCAGGGCCAAGAAGGACTACATGATGGAGGTCAAGCAGGCCGCCATCATCGGCAGCGACTTCGAGATGACCGACGGATCGGAGTCGCCGGAGGAGGTGGTCACCTGGCCGCTGCGCTTCCACTTCAGCACGCGCTCGGCGCCGCGGGTGCGGGCGGCCTACCTGACGACGGTGGAGGGATCGCCCAAGATCTCGGTGCGCTTTTCGCAGAAGATGGCCCCCGTGGCCACCGGGCAGGCGGTGCAGATCCTCGACGGCGTGACCCACAAGGCCCTGCGCATGCGCGCGCCGATCTGGCTCGACGCGGCCACGGTGCTGGTGGAGCCCGCCGCCACGGAGAAGATGCAGAGCGGCCAGCTGTACACCCTGAAGGTGGCGGTGACCGCGCGCTCCGCCGACAACACCGCCCTGGACGGCGACATGGACGGCACGCCAGGTGAGTCGAAGGACCATTTCTGCACCGGGTTCACCACCATTCAGCGCATCCTCTTTTCGCGCCTCGGAACCAAGAAACCGTCGGCCTGCCCCTGAGCAGTTTCCACCCTGGAATCGGCGCCGCCGTCACGCTACATTTCTTCGTCTCTTAAAACCTCGCCAGCAGGAGGAAGCCTGTGAGTCGTATCGTCGTCCAGAGCCTCGAGGGTCGCCGCATCGTCGGTCAACTCGGTCCCGGAGAGGACCTGCTGGGGGGCCTGCTCGGGGTCTGCCGCAAGTACAACGTCCGGGCCGGCCAGGTGACGGTGACCGGGGTGCTGCAGGATCTGGCGCTGGCCAACTACGACGTCAGCGGCAAGGGCATGGGCGCAGCCAAGACCTTCCGCGGCGCGGTGACCCTCATCTCCGGCCAGGGCCTGGTGGGGGAGCTGCGAGGCAAGAGCGACCTCTCGCTGTCAGTGGTGATCTCGCGCCAGCGCGACAACGGCGTGGAGCTGCTCGGCGGCAGGTGCGCCGGCGCGCGGGTGGTGGTCTGCGAGTTCGTCGTCGAGTCCATGGAGGACGTCCTCATCCGGCGCGACCTCGACCGCGGGGTCGGCATGCCGATCATCGCGGAGATGATCTCGGCCGAGGACCTGGATGAAGCTGAGGAGCCCGAAGAGGTGCCCACTGATCCCAAGACGGTGCCCGTGGTCGACCGCCCCGCCGGGGTCCAGCGCGGCATGGACCCGCTGCCGCCGGTGCCGAAGCGCGAGAAGCTGCCCGAGCCGGTGGAGCCGACGCCCGACCCGCTCCCGCCGGACCGCAACATCAAGGTGGGGGACGTGCTGGAGCACAACCAGTTCGGCCGCTGCGAGGTGCAGAAGACCTCCGGCGACGAGGAGTTCGTCACGGTGCGGCTGCGCAACAACCGGCTGGTCCGCCTGAGCCTCGACGTGCTCGACCTGCACTTCAAGGGCATCGAGGAGGGCGGCCGCCAGGTGTTCACCGCGGTCCCCGCCCCGCGCTAGCCGTACCCCCGGGCGCCCGGGCCCGGTTGGTGTTTCTGCACCGATCCGTCTAAGCTTTAGATACAGGACATTCTGCGAGGGAGAGGATCATGCGACCCATACGCGGGCCGGGGATCATGGCGGCCATTGTTTTGCTGGGCGCCTGCGCCACTGAGGAGCCGGGAACCAACAAGTACCAGGTGCCTGGCACCGACGGGGCCGCTGCCCTGCCCGACGCGTCGCCTGACGTGGGGATCGCTGACGGCGCCGCCGGGGCAACGCTGTCGCTCTACTCGGTCTTCCCGACCCACGGGCCGTTCGTCGGGGGCACGGTGGTCACCCTGCAGGGGGGCGGCTTCACCAAGACCTGCAAGGTGCAGATCGGCGGCAAGAACATCCAGGTCGGCAAGACCAAGGTCACCAGCGCGGCGACCCTCACCGTGGTGGCGCCCGCGGGCCAGCCTGGCGCGGCCGACGTGGAGGTCACCTGCGGCAAGGACAAGGCCAAGCTGGCCAAGGCGTACACCTATGACGCCGTCTACATGGACCCGTCGTCCGGGCCCACCACCGGCGGCACGCTGGTGCAGATCTACGGCACCGGCACCAACTTCGCGGCCGGCATGAAGCTGTCCCTGGGCGGCAAGGCCATGCCGGGCGTGAGCGTCACCGGGGCCACGGCACTGTCGGCCAAGACGCCGGCCGGCGCGGCGGGCCAGGTGGACCTGGTGGTGGTGGACGGCAAGGGCAAGAGCACCACGGTCAAGGGGGCGTTCACCTACTATGTCAGCGCCAACCCCAAGTCGGGCGGGCTGGGCGGCGGGCCGCTCAAGGGCACCCTCACCGTCACCGTGCTCGACTCCATGACCCGGGCGCCGGTGGACGGGGCCTCGGTGCTGGTGCACGACGACACCCAGACCCACTTCACCGGCAAGACCGATACCAAGGGGGGGGTGGTGTTCAGCAAGGCGGGCTTCAAGGGGCCGGTCAACGTCACGGCGGGCAAGACCAAGTACGAGAGCACCACCGTGGTCAACATGGACGCCCGGGACCTGACCATCTTCCTGGTGCAGATCGCCTCGCCCGGCAGCGGGACCGGGCCGCCGGGGCCCATCGCAGGCTCTGTGAGCGGCCACCTCATGTTCGGCGGCAGCACGGGGGCCGGCACCAGCGCCTGGAAGATCGTGCCGGAGCCCAAGACGGACGAGGTGAAGCGGGCGTACATCCACAGCAGCCTGTCGTCTCTGGGAGCCAAGCTGCCTGACATCGCGACGATCCAGTTCGTGGATTACGACCCGACGGTGAAGAAGACGGCCTGGGCCTACACGATGTCCGCTTCCCCGGGCATGAAGGCGGTCTACGCCCTGGCGGGGATCTATAACAAGACCAGCTCCAAGTTCACGCCGCATGCCATCGGCGTGGCGCGGGGCGTGGTGGTGAGCCCGGGGCAGACCACCAAGAACGTGGATATCCTGATCCAGGCGCCGCTGGGCCGCACCATCACGCTGCAGCTCAAGGACATCCCCGCCGGGTCGAAGATCCACAAGGTGCGCCTCGGCATCGACCTGGGCGCCGAGGGGTTCATCGTCCGGTCGGACAACGAGATCTCGGGCAGCACGGCGCCGCCGGCCTCGCTCTCGTTCGCCAGGCTGCCCAACTTCAACTACCAGGGGCTCACCGACGCGTCCTGGGCGGTGGACGCCTCGCTGGACGGCAGCGGCACGCCCACGACGCCGGGGCTGCCCTACATCCGCGGCACCACCCGCGCCATGAAGGCGGTCAACGACACCCTGACCATGGGCAAGTTCGTGGGCGGGCCGAGCCTGGACGACCCGGTCAAGGGGCAGTACCTCACCGGCAACACGCTCAAGTGGACGCCGAGCGGGGCCACCGCCGACGTGGCGGTGATCCGGGTGTTGGCAGCCGGGGGCCTGGCGCCCACGCCGGTGTGGCGCATCCTGGCGCGGGGCACGGCCACGTCGGTCAAGCTGCCCGACCCGAAGACCGCCGGCCTCGAGGCGTACCCCACGGGCAAGCTGCTGATCTGGGCCCAATGGATGATCCACCTGCACGCCGGCTACAAGTTCGACGAGTTCAACTACAGCCACCTCTACACCCGCTACTGGGATCGGTGGAGCCAGGAGCAGTCCTACTTCCAGCTCAAGACCACGCCATGAAACAGACGCTCACGCTCATCGCCGCCGGCGCGCTCGTCCTCACCTGCGCCGACGTGGAAGAAAAGGATCCGCCGCCCAAGCAGGCGTGCACGCCGGGGGCGTTGACCTGCAGCTCGCAGACCCTGCTCAAGTGCGTGGAGGACGGCTCGGGGGAGGTGTTCGAGGCGGACTGCGAGGCCGCGGGCAAGGTGTGCGCCGAGGGCAAGGGGTGCGTGGTGTGCGACCCCGGCTCCTACACCTGCAAGGGCAACAACGTGGTGCAGTGCGATGCCAAGGGGGCGGGCTACCTGTCCAAGGCGTTTCGCGAGTGCGACGCCAAGTCGGGCATGACCTGCGACAACAACGCCTGCGTCAACGCCTGCCAGCTGGCCAAGAAGAACCGCAGCTATGTGGGCTGCGAGTACTGGGCCGCCGACCTGGACAACGCGGTGGTCACCTCGGGCAACGCGGCTTCGCAGCAGTTCGCCGTGGCCATCAGCAACCCGTCATCCCTGCCCGCCACGGTGGTGGTGAGCAAGAACGCGGCGCCCTACGGCAGCGCGGTGCAGGTAACCGACCTGCTGACCAAGACGGTCAAGCCGGGCGCCCTGGAGGTGCTGCAGCTCGACGCCCGCGAGGTGGACGGATCGCCGGCGGGCAAGTACAACACCGGCGGCGGCACGGCGGTGACGCCCAACGCATATCGCATCAAGTCCACGGCGCCGATCATCGCCTACCAGTTCAACCCGCTGTCCAACGCGGGGGTCTTCTCCAACGACGCGTCGCTGCTGGTGCCCACCGCGGCGCTCACAACCAACTCCACCACCGAGGCCGGGGCGTCTTACGCGGTCATGAGCTGGCCCCAGACCATCGCCAAGACGAGCGACACCAAGACCAACTTCGGCGAGCACCTGCGGTCGTTTTTGACCATCATCGGCACACGGGACAAGACCAAGGTGAAGATCAAGCTGACCACCGACACCATCGCCGACGCCGAGGGGCGGGTGAAGGCGCAGAAGAAGGGGTCGACGCTGCTGTACACCCTCAACGCCTTCGACGTGCTGAACCTGGAGACCGGCGACTTTCTGGCCGACTTCACCGGCTCGCGCGTGGACACGGACAAGCCGGTGGTGGTGTTCGCCGGCTCCGAGGCGTCGGACGTGCCAAACGTCAAGGACCTGAGCCTGCGCCGCTGCTGCGCCGACCACCTGGAGCACCAGCTGTTCCCGATCACGACGCTGGGCAAGGTGTTCATCGCGCTGCGCACGCCGTCGCGCACGCGGGCGCTGGCCGGCGCGGGGGCCACCATCACGCCCAACGACAAGGAGAAGGAGTACTTCCGCGTGCTCAACGCCGGGGAGTACACCAACATCACCACCAGCCTGCCCTCGCCCAACGACAAGCTGAAGGTGCCCGCGATCAAAACGCCGAGCCAGCCGTTCATCGAGATCGAGACCGACCAGGACTTCACCCTGCAGGCCACCGGGCCCGTGGCGGTGGGGCAGTTCGTGGCGGGGCAGCAGCAGGCGGGGATCCCGTCGACGCTGCCGGGGGGCGACCCGTCGTTCATCCTGCTGCCGTCGGTGGAGCAGTTCCGCAAGGAGTACCTCTTCCTGACGCCGGACAAGTACGCCTTCGACTTCATCATGGTGGCGGCGGTCAAGGGCTCGCGGGTGACGCTGGACGGTCGCCAGCTGTCAGCCGGGTGCGACACGGGCGGCGTCAAGAAGGTGTGCTGCACCGTGGCGGACGTGGGCAAGGTGAGGCGGCCCAAGGACACCGAGGACACGGCCTACGTGGCGTACAAGTGCCAGCTGTCGTTCCCCAAGATCAAGCCGGGGCTGACGCCGCCCAACAACCTGGAGGCGGGATCGCAGAACGACGGCGTGCACCGGCTGAAGGCCACCAAGCCGGCCGGGCTGGTGGTCTACGGATTCGACGCCTTCGTCAGCTACGGCTACACCGGCGGCACGGACCTGAGCCTGATCAACGTCAACTGACATGGGGCGGGCGAGGACATACTTGCTGTTGCTCGCCGCGCTGGTCATGGGGCCGGCTTGCGGTGACGCGGTGGTGGAGGACCTGGTTCAGCAGACCACCCCGGCCAACGGGGCCACCGCGGTGTCGCTGACCGTCAAGCCGCAGATCGTCCTCGGTCAGGGGGTGGACGTGGACGGCGCGCCGCCCGGGGTGGTGCTGTACGACATCACCTCCGGCTCGCGGGCCCAGGTGCAGGCCACGGTGGAGGTGTCGGGCGGCAGCGTGACCTACAAGCCCGCGGCAGACCTGGCGCCCCTGCGGCGGTACGTGCTCGAGGTGCGCCAGGGCGCCCTGGACGGTGACTTCCACCCGTACGACGCGTCGGACAAACCGCGGGTCAAGCTGCCGTGGAAGCAGAGCTGGTGGGATTCTCGCGACAAGGCCACCGAGGGCGTGTTCCAGCTGCGCTTCAGCACCCTGTCCCACCCGCGGATCACCGCCGTGTTCCAGGACGCCGATCGGGACCTGATGCACCTGCACTTCTCCCAGGCCATGGACCGCTCCTCATGCCACGGTCGCATCCAGCTGCTCGACGCCCTGAGCAAGAAGCCCGTGACGGTCAAGCGCGTGGTGTGGCCCAGCGCCAGCCGCGCCTACATGGAGCTCACCGCTCCCCTCAAGACCACCACGCTCTATCTACTGAAGGTGGACGGCAAAGCTCTGGGCGCGGACCTGACCTACCTGGACGGCAACGGAAACGGCAAACCGGGCGAGGCAGCAGACGGCTTTTGCGTCAAATTCACCGGTTTTCAGCAGCAAATCTTCAGCCGCCTCGGCTCCTCCAAACAGATCCCCTGCCCCTGATAATATGTCATATAGGGGGGTCAGACCCCCCCACTTGACATATTATTAAACTGTCATATAGGGGGGTCAGACTCCTACTCTTGACATTTTTCCTTGAGGGCGTCCATCCATTCGCGGAAAGTCGGGTTCTGGTTGATCTTGTTTCTTTCCAGTACCTTGGCGACCTGGGCAGGACTCATTTTCAGGATCTCGCCGACCTCTCGCTGCTTGAGGCCGCAAAAAGAGAGCAGCGCGAGCACGGCGAACCGGCGGGACGGGTTGGCGCCGCGGCCGCGGCGGGCCGTGCGCAGCTCCCGGAGGGACGAGCCGGTGACCTCGCAGACCTGCTCGATGATAAAATCAGGATCCTGCAGGGGAATGTCATGCTTCCGCCCCTCGCCATCCAGGCCCGCGGTGCCGCCATCCACCTTCCGGATCCGGCCACTGTCGGGATCGATGAACACGGGCCAGGAGGACTTCTTCCTGTGACGCCCCTGGACATGATCCTGCATGGCTTTCACCCCGCCGAACTGGTCCAGCAGAGTTGCGGTGATCAGCCACTCTGGCGGCGAGACCAGGCCGACATAGGCCTGGTAGCTGGTCCAGAACGCCTTGTCCGGTGCCCTGACCAGCTTCTTGCGAACCGGGTTGAGGTGGATGTAGGTGGAGAGCTCGATGAGGTACGCCTCATCCTCCACAAGCGCGCTCTTGAAGCGGCCGCGAAAGAGAGAACCATCCCAACCGTTTAGCCGGTTCATCTCCTGGGTGTAGCGCCCATCGATGAACTGCATGCACTCGGACAGGTTGCCCTGGGGCGTGCGCACCAGCAGGTGGTAGTGGTTCGACATGAGCGCGTAGGCGTGGACCTCCAGGGCCAGGCTGCTCGTGGCAATGTCGATCAGGTCGAGGAACGCATAGCAATGCTCGTCGGATTCGAAGATAGGGGCTCGCCGGGTGCCGCGGTGCCACACATGGTGCCACGCGCCCGGATAATCAACACGAGGTGGTCTTGGCATGGCAGGAACATATCCTCGCCAAAAAAAATGTCAAGTGATGGGGTCTGACCCCCCTGTATGACATTTTAGAAATATGTCAAGTGGGGGGGTCTGACCCCCCTGTATGACATTTTAGCTGCGGCGGCGGACCAGGGTGAGGAGGAGCAGGCCGAGGGCCAGGATGCCGGGCAGGGTGGTGGGCCAGTTGGTGCGGGTGCCGCCGGTCACGGAGCAGCCCTCGTCGGCGATGAACGGCTTGTTGGTCTTGCCGCCGTTGTCCGGGGCAGGCAGACCGCCGAAGTCATTGAGGGGCACGCCGGAGTCGGAAAGAGGCGGCTTGACGCCGCCGTCGCCGGCCGGCTTGGTGCCGATCCCCGGGGGCGGGCAGTAGCCCTTGCCGTTTTTGATCTCGCACTTCTTGCTGCCGGGGCAGATCACGCCGTCACACAGGCCCACGCACTTGCCGTCCTTGCATTTCTGGCCGGTGGTGCAGCTGGTCTTGCAGCGCGGGTCCTTGCACTTGCCGGTCTTTGCGTCGCAGGTCAGCGGCAGCGGGCAGGTCACCCCGCCGCACTTGGTGCAGTCGGGCAGGCAGACGCCGAGCTTGCAGGTCTGGCCGCCGAGGCACGCCCTGCCCTCGCACGGGTCCACGCACAGCCCGCCCTGGCAGATCTGCTCGTCCGGGCACTTGACCCCCTCGCAGCCGGAGCCGCACTTGCCGAAGCGGCAGATCTGACCGGCAGGGCAGGTCTTGCCCTTGCACGCCTTGTCGATGCACAGCCCGGAGGTCTTGTCGCACTCGTAGCCGTACTGGCACGGGAACTCGCTGTCGTAGCACTTGGGCCGGCACGCGCCCTGGAAGCAGACATACTTGGCCGGGCAGGTGGCGTTGTTGTCGATGAGCCCGTCGCAGTCGTTGTCCAGCCCGTCGCACTTCTCCTTCTCGGCGCCCACCTTGTAGGCGCCCGAGCAGCCGAGCTTGCCCACGGCGTCGCACTTGGTCAGGCCGAGGGCGCAGATCCCCTTGTTGCCGGTGTCGCACTGCACGCCGGCGCCCGAGCAGCTCAGCCCCGAGACCGAGGTGACGAAGTCGGAGAAGTCGGTGGTCTTGCCGTTGTAGGTGTCCTCCCAGGAGAAGTAGAAGGTGTGGCCGAAGATCTTGCTGTTGAACATCAACAGGTGGATGTAGGAGTTGGTGCCCTTGTAGTCCGGGTTGTTCTTCGGCTCGCTGTAGTAGATGTACCCCTCGCCCTTGGACGCCCGGGCCACCGACGCGCAGCAGTCGCCCTTGGCGCAGAAGCCCTTCTTGTTCGGGTCCTCGGGGGTGGCCAGCCAGAAGCCGATGTCGCCGCCCTTGTACTTGGCGTTGTTGAGCAGCGAGAAGGCCACGCTCTTGCCCGCCGACGTCTTGCAATCCACCAGGGTGTGCAGGTCAGCGGCGGTGGGCTTGGTGCCCTTGACCACGTTGTACCAGCCGAAGGCGTTCTGGAACATCGCGTTGCCCCGGGTCAGCAGCTCGAAGGTGAGCCCGCACACCGGCCGGAAGGTCTCCGGCTTGACCGCCGCGTCCCGCTTGGGCACCAGGCTGGTGGTGGACTTGTCGATGTTCTTCGGGATGCACGGGTCGCCGTTGACCTCGTGCCAGATGCGGCTCTCGCAGGTGCCGTTCTTGCCCTGATCGCACGACGAGCTCCCCCCGGGGCAAGACTTGCCGATGTTGCACACGCCCTTGGTCTTGCACACGCACGAGAAGATGGCCGACAGCCCGCCCGGCTTTCCTCCGTAGCAGCCGATGGACGGCTCGGGCGCCTCCTTGCCGTTGGGGAGCACCACCTTGGCCCCCGCGGGCGCGGCCCAGGCCAGGGTGACGGCGACGACGACGTGCAATGCGAGGGCTCTCATCTCTCTTGTCCTCCCGAAGGCAAAGGGTTTGTTACTTGAGGATCATCGAGCCGCGCGCCGGGATGCTGATGGACCCCGCGCTCACGCTCTTGTTGGTCAGCAGATCGGTGTAGCTGGACTTGCCCAGCGACGGCTTGACCGTCTTGGCGAAGTCGGCGCGGTTGAGCAGCACCACCAGCTCGGTGCCGCCGTAGCTCATGGTGTAGACGTAGGTGTCGTTGTCCACCCACTTCTGGGCGCGCTTGCCGTAGCGCAGCGCCTTGTTGGCCGCGCGGATCTTGGTCAGCTTGGAGATGTGCGCCTTGAGCTTGCTCTGGCCCGAGCTGTAGCCGCTCCACTGCATGAAGCGCCGGTTGTCCGGGTCGCCGCCGCCGGCCATGCCCACCTCGTCGCCGTAGTAGATCAGCGGGATGCCGGGCAGGGTCATGATGGCGGTGAAGCCCACCATCAGCCGCTCGTAGGCGCTGGAGCCGGACGGGGTGCCCGGCTTGTTGTACCAGGCCACGCTCTTGCCGCTGTCCCAGGCGCTGGAGAACTTGGGCTTGTCCTCGGCGTAGTGCACCACCCGCGGCAGGTCGTGGTTGCCGATGAAGGTGCTCATGATGGAGCCGAAGCCGTAGTAGGTGTCGTTGCCGTTGAGGAAGCTGTCCAGGTCCTTCATGCCGCCCTGGCGCATCAGGATGGTGCGCACCAGCTCGTAGCGCATGGGGAAGTCGAACTGCCCGTCGAGCATGGTGCTCGGGTTGACGTACGACTTGATGACGCTCTTGTTGCCGGTGTAGGTCTCGCCCACCATGTACACCTTCTTGCTGGGCCAGGTCTGCTTGACCTTCTTGCGGAAGTCGGTGAGCCAGGACAGCTCGATGTGCTTGACCGCGTCGAGGCGGTAGCCGTCGAGGTTCAGGTCCTTGGCCCACTGGATGGCGTTGTTGATGGAGAACGAGCGCGCGGTGCTGTTCTGGAAGTTGAAGTCGGGCAGGTAGGGCATGAACCAGCAGCGCTTGCCGTCGCTGCCGTCCCAGCCGCAGGTGGACGTGCCGCACACGCACTGGCCGCTGCCCTTGTACAGGCCCCAGAACCAGCTCTTGTTGTTCTTGTAGGTGGAGCTCTTCTCGTGCACATGGTTCATCGGGTAGTCGAGGATGACCTTGATGCCCTGCTTGTGCGCCTCGGCCACCACCTGCTTGGCCAGCGCCTTGGTGCCGAGCCGCTCCTCCACCTTGGACATCTCGGTGGGCCAGTAGCCGTGGTAGCCGGAGTACCACTCGTTGTCGTTACCGATGTACTTGCCGTCCGGGGCGTCGATGGGGCAGGAGAGCCAGATCACGTTGACGCCGAGGTTCTTGAAGTAGTTGGCCTTGAGCTTGGCCAGCAGGCCCGCCAGGTCGCCGCCCTGCCAGTTGGCCATGTTCTTGACCCCGGCCTCGGTCTTGTTGTTGCTCTTGTCGCCGTCGAAGAAGCGGTCGAGCATGACGAAGTACATCACCCCGTCGCGCCAGTCGAAGCCGGTGGCGGTGCCGCCGCCGTCCTTGGTGGGCACGCCCTGGTCGGCGGGCATGACGCCGGCGTCGCCGCACGGGTTGCAGCTGGCGGTCTTGACCGAGTTGAACCCGCCCATGCCGTCGCTCACCTTGTTCGGGTTGTTGGGATCCATCTTCCAGTGGGTGGTGCCGCTGTTGTCCATGCAGCGGAACTTGTACTGGTACTTGGTGTTCTGGTTCAGGCTCACCGTGGCCGACCAGACGCCGCCGCTCTTGGTCATCGCCTTGGACGAGTTGGGCGTCCAGGACAGCGGTGCCGGCGCGCCCATTACCTCGCACGACTTGTAGCTGCTGTCGGCGAAGCTGAAGCTGATGGAGCAGGTGGGCGGGATGACACACATGTCCGGGTGGGGCATGGTGTCCGGGGTGGGCCCACTGTCGTTGTAAAGGCCAACATCCAGGTCACCGCTGCCGCCCTCGCGGAAGCTGCTGTTCAGATCGTAGCTCTGGCTCCAGCCATCTTTCTGAGCAGAACCGTCGAAGTCGAGCTCATAAGAGTCCGGAGGGCAGCCGGTGAGCAGCGCAACGGCCAGGGGCGCGGAAAGCCAGAAATGCCAGGTTCTATTGCGGGTATCTGTTGAAAAAGGCAACGTTCGATCCTCCAGATCGGGGCTTTTCATTACCTTTAAGCAACTTCCGTGCCCTGCTGTTTCTTCCATGAAATGGATCCTTTGCGGGGCTGGCCGGGCAGCGCCCTACGAGCCTGGCGCAGGAGGAAGATCGCCTGACTGGCGCCTGGCCAGGGGCGTGTCATCTTTCACTTTTCATCATCACCATCTCGCGGAGGATCCTCGTGCCCTCACCGCAGGCCCTGGCGTCAGCGAACTGGCCGCGCCTGCTCATGGCCCTGGCGCTGCTCTGGGGCTGCTCGGACGAGGGTCCGTCCAGGAAGGTCAACGAACCATGCGTTGCCAACACCGACTGCGCGGATGAGATCTGCCACAGGGGGATCTGCGCCTCGAGGCAGCCGGCGTCGCAAGGTGCAACATGCTCGGGCCACGGCGAGTGCTTGAGCCACAACTGCCTGGGCGGCCTGTGCGCGCCGGGCACTCAGTCCGCCAACCTGCCCTGCCTGGCGGACGAGGAGTGCCGGAGCAAGCGGTGCGCATCGAAGCGCTGCGCGCCGGGACCTGCTGACGGAGGGTCGCCGGACGCCAGCGGCCCGGACCTGAACCCTGTTGACCGGGGCCCGGACAGGCCGGTGACCGACCTGCCATGGCTCGACGCTGGCGTCCCGGATTTGCCGGCGCCCGATCAGGCCAGGCCCGACCTGCCGACGCCTGACCTGCCGACGCCCGACCTGGCCAAGCCCGACCTGCCGACCCCCGACCTGGCCAAGCCCGACCTGCCGACCCCCGACCTCACACCGCCCGACCAGAGCCTCCCTGACCAGAAGGTGCCGCAGTACACCACCGTGGGAGTCACCGTCTCGCCCGCGACTCACAAGAACGTGGGGGACCTGACCGTGGGGTACGGCGGCGGCAACTTCATGGTCCTCTGGGAGCACTACCCCAAGGGGCCGCTGCAGCCCGCGGACCTGTACGCCGCGCTGGTAACGCCCGCTGGCAAGGTGCTCTCCTCGCCCGGCGTGTTCCCGGTGGCCGCCACCGCCTTCGACGAGCAGGGACCGGCGGTGGCCTTCGGCGCGGGCAAGTTCCTGGTGGGCTGGCGCATGGTCAAGACCGGCTGGTACACCTGCGAGATCAAGGTCCGGGCGGTGAGCGCGGCTGGCGCCCCTGCCCTGGGCGTGACCACGGTCTACAACATCAACAACACCTCACTGTCGGGGGGCCCTGCCCTTGCCACCGACGGCAGCACCTTCCTGATCACCTTCCGCGACGAGTCCACCAGCAAGAGCGTGCGCGGCGCGGCGCTGGACGCCAGCGGCGCCGTGACCCAGGCGTTCCTCGTCCCGGGCAGCGCCAACGCCGCCGAGCCCACCGCCGCGGCGTACGCCGGCGCGGATCACCTCATCGCCTGGGAGAAGGCGGGGGATCTGCCGGGGTATGTCATCACGACCAAGGGCGGCGCCAAGGCGGCCTTCAACCTGGCCAAGACCGGCGGCAACCAGCGCCACCCTGCCCTGGCCCCTGCCCTGGGCGGCGGGGCGGCCGCGGTGTTCACGGACGACGCCCTCGGCAACCGCATCCTGGGCCGCTTCGTCAGCGCCGCGGGGGGCGCCGGGTCGTTGTTCCTGGTGGCGTCGGGCGCGACCAAGCTCGGCCGCCCTGCCGTGGCCCACGGCGGCGCCGGCGCATACCTCGCCGCCTGGGAGTCGGGCAACAGCTGGAGCGACATCCACGCCATGCGCTTCGACGCGAAAGGCAAAGCCCTGGTGACCAAGACCATCGTCCTGGCCGGGCAGACCCTGACCCAGGATCGGCCGGCTGTGGCCTCCGACGGCAAGGGCAAGTACCTGGTGGCCTGGCGCGATCAAGTAGCTGGCGTTGGGGAGGTGATCAAGGCGGCGGTGATGACCTTCAGCGGGCCGTAGCTCCCCCCGGCCGCCGGCGCTACGGCTCCAGCGTGCGCGCGCGGATGAAGGTGCTGCCCTTGGCGTAGGCGTCTCGCCAGGTCACGACGAACTTGCCCTTTGCGCCGGCCGCCACGCGCGGCGATCCCACCTTGCCCAGCCCCGTGCTCAGGAAGATCGGCTTGAGCAGGTCCACCTCGGTGTAGGTCTTGCCGTCATCCGTGGTCCGCACCGCGTGCACCTCGTTGTGGCCCGCCGGCCCCTTGCCTGAAGTGAAGGCCACGACGCAGGTGTCCTGGGCGCACGCCACCGACGGCGCCAGAGAATATTCGTCCCCAGGGGAGAGCAGCTCGCTGGTTGTGTTGTCACGCTTGGCGTTCTCCGAGTTACCGAAAAGTCGCACGCCATGAATGTCCGCGCCGTTCTTGCGCATCTTTTGCCACACCACCTGGTACAGCTTCGGTGTGCTCATGTAGGCGATGGAGGGCCTGGCGACGTCATAAACTTTGTCACCGCCGACCCACTTCGCCTTGAACTTGAGCGGAGAGCCCTGACCGTCCACCTTGCGGGCGGTCATGATGGCCTTGCCGGTGCCGGGGTTGTAGATCCAGGCGACCTGGTAGTCCTTGCCGTCGGTGGCCACCACGGGCGAGCCGTTGTTGCCCCCTGTGGAGGTGGTGAGCATGGTGCTCTTGCCGCTGTCGGCCGTGAGCATGTCAGAGCTGTTCCTCGTGAGCAGGGTGCTGAAGATCATCCACTTGGTGGTGGTGATCTGCTCTGCCCAGACCACCAGGCAGCTGTCCTTGTCGGCGCACGCGATGGCCGGCGGGCCGACCTTGGCGCCGGGCTTTTGCACCAGCACGCCGCCCACGTCCTTGAGCTGGGCCGGGTTCTTGACGTCGATGGTGACCCGGCCGGCGTACAGGTCGGTCTCCTTGTTGCGGCCGTCCACCCAGAGGGCCAGGTGCTCGGTGCCCATCAGGGTCAGCGCCGGCTCCCGCTCGCCGTGGGCGTCGGTGCTGGTGATGTACATGCCGTAGCCGTACTTGCTCGGCTGCAGGCCCGTGAAGCTCTGGACTTTCAGATCCAGCTCGGTGCTTTTGGCTCCCGGGTCGGCCCAGAGCAGCAGGCCCTCGCCGGTCTTGGGCTCCACCGAGAGCGCGGGCCTGGCTGTCGAGCTGTTGCCCATCACCGACAGCTGCACCGGGTCGGTGGTGGGCAGCGGGCTGATCTTGTAGCAGTACTTGGCAAGGATCTGCGTGCACTTCTCGTTGCAGAGCAGGTAGCCACCGGTGAACCCCTGGCCCAGCCCCTGGCAGGTCGCCCCGCCAAACTCATCTCCGTCACACGCCTCAGTGGCTGCCTTCTTACCGTCGCCGCATCCGGTCTTGGTCCTGTCCGGCTTCAGGTCCCCCGTCGGGCCCAAATCCCCCGGGCTCGCGTCGGCCGGGGCCGGGGCGTAGCACTTGCCGGGCTTGCCGCCCTTGCTGTCGCACAGCTGGCCTGACGGGCAGTCAGCCCCGGTTGTGCACTTGAACGCTCCCTTCAGGGCGTCGATGTCGGGAGTGAAGCAGCCTTCGGAGGCCAGCAAGGCCCCGGTCAGGAGCAGCGCGTTAATTGCAGCCCGGCTCACCGGATCCCCTCAGAACCTGACGCCGGCGCTCACCAGGGCGCCGTCCGCGGTGACGGTCGGCGAGAGCCAGGCGCCGCTCGCCTCACCCTCTCCGCCCATGACGTCCAGGATCAACAGCGTGGCGCCCGTGGCCGCCGCCGCGCCCCCAACGGCCAGGGCGATGATGGCCCCCAGCTCCAGCCCTTCGCCCTGATCCACCGCGTCCTGGTACTCGGGGTAGGTCATGGTGGAGTTTTCGTAGCCGTCCTCCACCTCGCCGGTCTTGGCCATGGCCATGCCGCCCAGCACACCGCCCGCCACCAGGCCCGCGGCGCCCACGCCCACCAGGATCCAGCCGGGCAAGCGCAGCGGGCGCGCCCTCGGGGGAGGCGGCGCCGGCTTCGGCGCCGGTGCCTTCGGCTTCGCCTTGCCCTTGCGGAACTTGATCCGGTTCTTCAACCGCGCCACCAGGGCCTTGACCTCCGCCGCGTTGTCCGGCTCTCCCAGCAGGTAGGCCTCGTAGCTGTCGATGGCCACCTGCAGATCCCCCATGCCCTCCTGGCAGCGCCCCATGTTGTAGAGCAGCTCCGGTCGGCCCGACTCCTTGTACGACGCCTTGAACTTGGCCAACGCCTTGTCGTACTCGCCCTTGTCGTAGAGCTCGGCCCCCTCGGCGAACAGCTGCTTGGCCCGCTCCATGTCGGGCGCGGCCGCGGCGGCGCTGGTGAGCAGGAGTGGGGCCGCGATGGCGAGGCTCAGGAGGAGCAGCCGGGCTGGTCCCCCCCGGGGGTTGCTACGCTGAGATCCGTGCATCCGCCGATCATATCAGAGCAGCGCGCCATGATGTAGAGGCGGCGTCTCACCGCCTTGCCCAATACGAGCCACGCGGCAGGATGCCGCGTCTAC
>CAZEFW010000027.1:31584-66209 GCA_964511535.1 uncultured Myxococcales bacterium
GCGGCGTCTCACCGCCTTGCCCAATACGAGCCACGCGGCAGGATGCCGCGTCTACCTCAGCGCGGCGGGCACCCCTTGGGCCACTTGACGCGGCCCTGAAAACCGTACTTCTTGCCGATCTTCTTGTCGTACTTGCGGTCAGACAGCTTCTTGTCCACGGCGCGCAGCAGGGTGATGGTGGCCAGGGTGTTGACCGACTTCAGCTGGCACTCGGGCTTCACGATGGCCCCGTCCTCGCCCACGGTGAAGTAGAGCTCCTTGAGCACCTCGCCGTCCCCCAGGATCACGCACTTGTACTCCCCCGGGTTCTCGTGCAGCCAGTGCGGCTCCTTGGACCAGCTGCCCTTGTTGCCGCCCGGACCGGGGCGGGACTTGAGCATGTGCACCTGGTAGGCCACCTGGACCCACTTGGCGTCATCGCGCTTTGGCGACCCCTTCCTGACATAGGACCAGTAGTCGAAGTTGTGGCCGCCGATGCTGTGCCCCTCGGCCACGCGCTTGCCCTTGTACAGGCAGGTCAGGCTGGTGCGCTCCAGCCGCTTGACGCGCTTGAACCAGGTGCGGATCTCCAGGTAGGAGATCCCCTTGCGATAGACCGCGAAGAAGGCCCGGGTGGTGTCGCCCGTCTCGCCGCTTCCGCTCGAGGTGACGGCCTCCTCCACGGTGGAGACGGCCAGGCGCATGTCGTGGTCGGTGCCCCAGGCCACGGCCGGGTTGTTGCTCGCCCCCTTCTTCAGCTTCTTGGACGTGAGCTGAAAGACCGCGAAGTCCTTGAACACCTTGCCCTCGATGGGCTTCTTGTAGGTCAGCTTTATGGTGTGCACGCCCGCGGTCTTGAACAGCCCCTTCCAGTCCCGGTCCCTGGGCACCTGGCACTTGAAGAAGGCCAGCTTGTTGTCGGGCCACACATGGCTGGGCTTGCATGCGCCCGGCTTGCCCAGCTTCTTTCTGCCCTTGAGCACCTGCACCATCACCACGTCGCCGTTGGCGATCTCGCCGAACCCGACCCAGAACTGCAGCCTGATGCTCCAGCGCGATGGCTTGCTCTTGGTGCCCGGCGAACCCCAGACCCGAAGGATCGTCTCCTGGCGACCGAAGGTGTCGAGGATCCACGGCTTGTCGCCGGCCACGTCCGGGCCAGAGTACGCGTCCTTGAGCGTGATCAACTTGTCAGGCTTCTTCTCCACCTTCTTGGGCGGCTTGATCTCCTTGGCCTTGTCCTGGATCGCCTTGGCCAGCGCCTTGAAGTACGCCTCGTTGTCCTTGAGCGCCTTGAGGCGCGCCTGGGTGCGGGCGGTCTTCATCAGGCTGTTCCAGGCCTTGATCGCCTTCTGCAGGTTCGCCTTGTAGTTCTTGAGGAAGTTGGCCGCGGCGACCAGCTCGTCGTATGTCTCGACGTTCAGGTTCTGCCCGTCGAAGGACTTCAGCTTCGCCTTGAGCCGCCCCATGCTCTGTTCGAAGGTGCGCATCTGGGCCGCGGCGTCCGCGGGCATCAAGCTGACCACGATCAGGAGAGCTGCGGTCAACGACAAGATCCGGGCTGGAGACATGGTCTTTCCTCCTCTGGCAGGTGCTGGCGTTATGTCCAGGGCAACTCGATAGGCTAGCTCACACCAGCGGCCAGGCCAGAGGTATGCGATATAAGAGGGAGCCAACAGGGGGCCGGAGGAGCCTGCAATGAGAGACGAGCGAAGCGGGGGACAGGTGGGCAACGAGAGAGCCGCCGCGAGCAGGGGCGACCAGACCACGCGCCGGCGGTTCCTGGAGCGCGCCGGGCTGGCCGCGCTGGCGGCGGGGCTGGCGCCCGGCGCCCTGGCCTGCAGCGATGACACGACCAGCAGCGCGGCAGACGCGGGCCTCCGGGGCGATGCCGGCCTCACCGACGGCGGCGGCAACCTTGACCTGGGACCGCAGGTGGAGTTCATGGTGGTGGCGCTGCCCGACACCCAGCACTACGCCGACGCCTACCCCAAGACCTTCGAGGCCCAGACCCAGTGGATCGCGGACAACGCCAAGAAGCACAACATCCAGTTCGTCACCCACCTGGGCGACATCGTGGACAACGGGCCGAACCTGCGCCAGTGGAAGAACGCGCGCCAGGCCATGGACGTCCTCGACAAGGCGGGCGTGCCGTACGGCACCTGCGTCGGCAACCACGACGTTCAGTACGGCGACAGCGAATACCAGTACCCGTCCAACCTGGACAGCTCGTGCAGCCCGTTCTCCGGGCTCGACTGCAAGGCCAAGGAGTACCTCGACAACTTCGGGCCCAAGCGGTACGCGGGCAAGGCGTGGTACGGCGGCGCATCGCCCAGCGGCCAGAGCAACTACCAGACCTTCACCGTTGCGGGCCAGCAGTTCCTGTTCTTGCACCTGGCGCTGGATCCCGCGGCGGCCGAGCGCACCTGGGCCCAGACCGTGCTCACCGCCAACCCCAAGGCGGCGGTGCATGTCTCGACGCACCGGTACATGTACGACTTCCGGCTGGTCAAGACCCTGCCCTTCCCGCTCAACGCCCTGACGGGCGGGCGGTATGACTCCACCCTGCACGCGGTGGACAACAAGCCGTACTACAACGACAGCCTCACCGCGGATCAGCTGTTCCAGCAGCTCATCGCGCCGAACAAGAACATCTTCATGGTGCAGTGCGGGCATGTGGACGCCGAGTTCCGCCAGGTGAGCAAGAACAAGGCGGGCTTGCCGGTGCACGAGCTCCTGGTGGACTTCCAGGAGCTGTCGCCCAACGGGGGCGACGGCTGGATGCGCCTGATGACCTTCAACCTGACCCGGGGCAAGGTGAAGGTGCAGACCTACTCTCCGACCCTGGGCAAGTTCCGCGTCAACGGCGCCGGCCTGGACACCTCGCTGCAAGCCATGAACATGGCGCTGACCCAGTACGGCTCCATGCTCAAGTCGCTGGGGCTCGACCTGAACAAGCTCAAGCAGCAGCTCGACGCCTGGAAGACCCCCGCCGGCAAGGCCGAGCTGAAGAAGCTGCTATTCGACGAGGGCAAGCGCGACAGCGACTTCACCCTGGACGTGGCCTTCTCCTCGTACCGGGCCTAGGAGGACGAGGCCGGAGCCCCGCGAAATATGTCATATATGGGGGTCAGACCCCTACACTTGACATTTTATAAAGTGTCATATGGTGGGGTCTGACCCCCCTACTTGACATTTTGTTTGGTGGCTGGCCGGGCGCTGGTGTGGGGGCCGGCTCGGGACTCCTACTCCGGGCTCCGTACCGCTGCTGCCGCAGTGAAGTGCTGACATCTCCGCAGTCTTTCAGTTAAGCTCCCGCCACCAATGAATATCGGAGCGATAGCATGAACAGACGAACGACCAGGTTCGCATGGCTGCTCGCGGCGGCCGCGCTGTGCCTCCCCGCCGCGGCCCTCGCGGGCGGGGGCCACGAGGCCCCGGCCGATACCAACTTTGTGATCTTCGGCGACGCCGAGACGCATCACCCCATGATCGCCTTCAAGCCGCGGGGGCTGAACCTCTCGCTCCCGATCTGGATGGCGGCCCGCCTGGAGAGCGCCAACCCCTTCCCGACGGACGCCAAGGGGAGCGAGTTCGAGACCGGCGCCGCGGGCAACTTCCAGATCCGCGTGGGGCTCAAATTCGACACCGGCAAGGTGCTTCGCCCGTTCCAGCTCGGCCTGGAGTACGAGCATGACCTGCTCACTGGCGGCGTGGGCGGGCACTCTCACCTGGAAGGTGAGGGGATGCCCAACCACCACGGCATCGAGCACCAGATCCGCACCGCGGCCCTGCGCGCCTCGTTGGGCCGCATCGCCCACATCAAGGGCGGCCTGATGACCAGCAACTGGGGCATGGGGCTGGTGGCCAACGACGGCAAGCACTCCTGGTCCCCGGGCAGCGCCGCGTTCCTCGACCCCCGGGGCGGCGACCGCACCGCGCGGTTGATGCTGGCCACCGGGCCGGTGACCCCGATGAACCTGGTCATCGCCGCGGGCCATGACTGGGTCCAGGCCGACGACAACATGCTCAGCGGCGACACCGCGCGGCAGTTCTTCGGCTCCTTCATGCTCGGCCGCGGCATGCCCACCTCCCTCGGCTTCTACGCCGTCTACCGCAGCCAGGAGGCCGAGAGCGGCCGCTGGACCAAGGTCACGGCCCTGGACATCTACGCGCGCCACGCCATCCACGCCGGCGACCACCTCAACATCCTCATCGAAGCCGAGGCGGTGTTCGTGGTGGGCGACACCACCCTGTCACCGTCGGTGGACTTCGAGGAGAAGAGCGTCCTGCAGGTTGGCGCCGCCATGCGCGGCACCATCGACGGCGGCTGGATCGGCGGCGTGTTCGACTTCCTCTACGCGTCGGGTGACGCCAACCTGGACGACTCCACCGCCACCGCCTTCAAGCCGGACCCGAACTACGAGCTCGGCAT
The DNA here is from genome assembly GCA_964511535.1 of uncultured Myxococcales bacterium. Classification (GTDB taxonomy): domain Bacteria; phylum Myxococcota_A; class Polyangia; family CAZCFB01; genus CAZCFB01. The sequence goes on from CAZEFW010000027.1 coordinate 35,999, forward strand.
CCTGTACTACCGCTACGTGCTGGCCGCCATGACCGCGCGCGCCACCCACACCGCGTCCAACACCAACCTCGTGGGCTACGCGCCCAAGGACCTGGACCGCTTCCCAACCCGCGAGAGCGCGTCCAACACCATCGCCATCTTCCCCCGGGGCTACATCCGCCCGCTGCGGGGCCTGGAGGTGTACGCCGGGCCGCTGGTGGTGCTCGCCCCGTCCAAGGTGACCGACCCGTTCAACACCAAGATGTCGGGCGGCGAGGTGAAGAACGCCCTGGACGGGCCGTCGAGCCATTACGTGGGCACCGAGGTCGACATGGGCGCCCGGTTCCGCATGCTCATGGGCGGCACCGAGCTCACCGTCGGTCTCGAGGGTGGCGTGTTCCTGCCGGGCGACGCCCTGAAGGACGCGGCCGGCGACAGGATGGACCCGATCTATGGTGGCCGGCTGCTGCTCGGCTACAGGCTGTAAGGGGAGGAGAGAACCATGCAAAGACATACCGCGACCTTCGCCCTGATCACCGCCTCGATACTCAGCCTCGGCTGCCTCGGAGAGGAGCCCGAGGGCATCGCCCTGGCCGCGGCCGCCAGCACCACGGTGAAGATGGACTTCTTCCACCGGCCGCTGCCCGAGATCCCGCTGCCCAACGACATCGCCACCCGCTGGGACGCCTCCAGCGCCACGGGCCGGCGCATCAACGCGTCCATGGTGGCGCCCACCATGTTCGAGTCGAAGGTGCGTAAGCTCATCGACGACCTCGACGGCTGGGGCACGTTCCAGGCCATCACCATCCCCTTCTCCGGGCCGCTGGACATCACCAGCATCACCAAGGCCCACCGGGACAAGGACTACAAGCTGTCCGACGACGTGGTGTACCTGATCAACATCGACGGCAAGTCCCCCGAGTACGGCCGCATCCACCACCTGGACATCGGCAACGGCAACTACCCGGTGGTGCTCGAGAGCCTCGACAAGTACTGGAAGAACGACCCGCGCGAGTGGACCATCTCCCTGCTCTACGAGGAGGAGGACGAGGACACCAACAAGAACGGGGTGCTCGACGACGGCGAGGACACCGACGGCGACGGCGTGCTGGACAAGCCGAACTACCTGCCCGGCAAGTCCCCGGCCAAGACCGACCTCGCCGGCCGCGCCGACGCGCTCATGAGCTTCTACGAGCGTCAGAGCGACACCCTGATCCTGCGGCCCATGGACGTCATGCGCGAGCGCACGACCTACGCCGTGGTGGTCACCCGGCGGCTGCTGGACGCCAAGGGCAAGCCGGTGGGCTCGCCCTACCCCTACATCAACCACACCGCCCAGAACACGGCGCTCGAGCACCTCGCCGACGTGTTGCCGGCGGGGCTGAAGATGGATGACATCGCCTTCACCTGGAGCTTCACCACCCAGACGGTCAACAGCAACATGGCCGCCGTGCGCGACGGCATGTACGGCAAGGGCAAGCAGGCCCAGCTGGCCACCCAGTTCCCGGCCAAGGTCAAGGCGCTGGAGAAGCTGGTGGACCCTGAGCACAAGAACTTCAAGACCAAGAAGAACCTCTACATCCTGCAGGCGGAGCACTTCAACGAGGCGTTCAAGCAGATCGCCACCGGCCTGCTCGGCATCAAGGACGGAAGCGAGGCGTTCAAGGTTGCCCTCGAGGCGAACAAGTACATCGACTACCACGTCATCGGGTCCTTCTCGTCGCCGCAGCTGTTCCAGCGCTTCGACCAGAACGGCGACATGATCCCGTACAACGACCAGTCCTGGCCCAACGACCTGGACCGCAAGGTGGTCAACGCCCGCGACGAGACGGTCTACTTCTGGCTCACGGTGCCGCGCAAGGAGGCGAGCCCGCGCAAGGACGGCAAGCCGGCGGGCACGGTGATCCTGGGCCACGGCTACGGCGGCAACCGCACCGACATCCTCAGCATGGGCGGCCTGATGGCCAAGTGGGGCATGGCCGCCATCTCCATCGACTGCGTCAGCCACGGCCTCGACCTGGGCTCAACCGACAAGGCGCTCGCCGAGGTGATCGTTGGCCAGTACGGCGTGAAGAACTTCCTCACCGCGGTGTTCAAGGACCGCGCCTGGGACCAGAACTTCGACGGCCGGGTGGACTCGGGCGCCGACTTCTGGAGCGCCTACGTGTTCCACACCCGCGACATGGTGCGCCAGAGCGCGGTGGACTACATGCAGCTGGTGCGCGTGCTGCGCGCCTTCGACGGCAGCACCACCTGGGACCTGGACGTCAACGGCGACGGCAAGAAGGAGCTGGCCGGCGACTTCGACGCGGACGGCTACGTGGACGTGGGCGGCAAGGACTCGACCATCGCCATGGTGGGCGGCTCCCTGGGCGGCATCATGTCCATGGTGGTGGGCGGCCTGGAGCCCGAGGTGTCGGTCATCGCCCCGGTGGCCGGCGGCGCCGGGCTGGGCGACGTGGGCATCCGCTCGCGCCAGGGCGGCGTGCCCGAGGCGTTCATCCTGCGCACCATGGGGCCCATCATCACCGGCACCCCCGACACCAAGACCGGCGAGACGACCATGGAGTTCATCCTGCCCGACCTGAACCGCGCCCGGGAGCTGAAGTTCGCCTCGGTCAAGGGGGTCAAGGCGGGGGACACGGTGGTGGTGCAGAACCTGAGCAACAAGGAGCTCGGTTGCGGCGTCGTGGGCAAGACCGGCAAGCTGCGCATGACCATCCCTTCGGACAACCCGCGGGCCCTGGCCAAGGGCAAGACCTCCACCTACTCCTGCTACAAGGACAAGGGCACCAAGAAGGAGGCCTGGTTCACCGGCGACAAGCTCAAGCTCACCTTCTACTCCGGCTACGTCATCGCGGGCGAGGACTGCAAGCTGAAGGACGACGCGGCGGGCAAGGCGTACCACACCATCGACAAGTTCGGCGCCGACATGACCTACCAGAACCTGGTGTGCGAGAAGGACAAGGTGCTCATCTCGCCGGCCGAGGGGCTCGGCCTGCGCCGGGCCGATCCGGCGCTGCGGCGCTTCACCTCCTTCGCCTCGTTCATCATCGAGCCGGGCGACCCGGTGGTGTTCGTGCCGGGGCTGCTGCGGCGCCCGCCCACCTACGCCAACGTCAAGAAGGGCAAGCCGACGCACACCATGGTCATCACCACCATGGGCGACATGAACGTGCCGGCATCCTCGGGGCTCACCGCCGGCCGCGTGGCCGGGATTATCGACTACCTCAAGCCGGACCCGCGCTACAGCATGCCGGCCAACCAGCAGGTGATCGAGACCTACACCGCCGAGGCGGTGCACAACCTCAAGCGCTACACCCACCCCACCACGGGCAGCGGCATCCACATGGACGTTGAGAACTTCAGCCAGGGCACCGACCACTGGGGCACCACGGTGCCGCGCCTGTCCAAGCCCTTGCGGCTGGGCATGGATCGCCAGGACGGCCGCGGCGGCGTTTCGGCCGCCATCTTCCCCATGAGCCGCCTCGACGGCTCCCACGGCTTCGACATGCCGGGCGAGATGACCGACTCGGCCATCAAGGAGTGCCAGAAGGCGTGCAAGAAGACCGGCGGCTCCGACCCGTGCGGCTGCACCACCAAGAAGCACTTCGACATCGGCAACTTCATGTTCAACATGATCGGCCGTTACTTCTCAACCGGTGGCAAGGTCATGTCCACCAACCTGTGCAATTCACGCAACGACTGCCATGACTTCCCCAAGTCGGCGCCCAAGGTGCGGGACAAGTCGACGCTCCCCTGATCTGTATCAAGATGTTGGGGTGCGGCCCTTTGCACTGACACCTGCACGGAACGGACAGACGCCCGCGCCAGGGCGCTGGAGCGGGGGCAGGAGCCGGCCTGGAACGTCGCGCTCGTGGTCGAGGACATCACGGAGGCGGCCGACGCCGAGCGCTCGCTGGAGAGCGAGCGGGAGCGGCTCGCCATCACCACAGATCTCACCGTGCCGGGCGGGATGGGCGGCGCGGAGCTGGCGCGCGCCATCCGCGAGCTGGACGGAGAGGTGCCAATGATCGTCATGAGCGGCTACATGGACCTCCCCGTGCTGGAGAAGTTCGAGGAGCACGGCTTCGCGGCGCGCCTGAGCAAACCACTCGACGCCACCGAGCTCAACCGCGCCCTTTGCCGGGCGCTCCCCGAATATGCGAACTGACCGCTCTCGTCGCATCCCTATGACGGCTTGAATTAATCCGCCTGCAGATCTAACGTCCCCCCAAAATTAACGCATGTTCACCTGATCAGGAGGAGAGAGCCCATGAAGTTCGCCATCATCGGTACCGGCGTCATGGGGCGCGGCTGGATCACCCAGTGCGCCATGACGGGTCACGAGGTCCACTGCTACGACGCCAACGAGGAGACCATCGACGGCGCCAAGGCTTACTGCGAGAAGCTGGCCGGCAAGGTGGCCAAGAAGTTCAAGCTGGACGACCCCGAGGCCGGCGCCAAGGCCGCGGCCCTGATCAACACCTACACCGACAAGGCCGCCTTCATCGAGGCCGCCAAGGGGTGCGAGGTGTTCCTCGAGGTGATCTTCGAAGACATGCAGCTCAAGTGCGACGTGCTGGGCGACATGCTGCCCCAGCTGCCGGACAACGTGATCTTCTGGTCCAACACCAGCTCGCTGGACATCGACACCATGGCCGAGGCGGGCGGGCGCCCGGAGAAGTCCATCGTGACTCACGGCATGAACCCGGTGCCGATGATGCCGGGCGTCGAGGTAGTGCCAGGCACCAAGACCACGGCCGAGACCGTGGAGTTCACCCGCACCCTGCTGCTGGAGATGAAAAAGGCGCCCTTCCTGGCCCCCAACATCCCGGGCTTCTGGGTCAACCGCCTGCTCATGCCGCAGATGCTCGACGCCATGCGCTTCATCGAGCAGGGCAAGATCACCGTCGAGGACGGCGACATCGGCCTCAACACCAGCCTGGGTCACCCCCAGGGCACCTTCAAGCTGGCCGACTTCGTCACCGCGCCCACCATGCTGCGTGTGGCCATCGAGATGTTCCAGGCCTCCAGCGACCCGCGGCTCTACCCGCCGCTGATCCTGATGCGCATGGTCAAAAACGGCGAGTTCGGCGCCAGCACGGGCAAGGGCTTCTACGACTGGAGCGACTTCCGCAACCCCAAGGGCCGCGACATGTCCGAGTACGTGGTCGGCACCGCGGACGACATGCTCGACAAAGTCGTCTAACAACGTAGACGCACCGTAGACTTAGACGCCCCCCTCCCCCCTCCCCCGATTTTTGGCCCCCTCATCGATCTATGATACCCTTACGCCTACACCAGTAACCTCTAGAAAAGACAGGGCAAGTTACCGAGTGTCCCAACCACCTCCCACCTCGCAGGGCGCGCACCTGGACCCCATCGCAGGCCTGTATCAAGACCTCCGACACGCCCTGGTCAGCGGAAACCTCACCGAAGCAGAGATGGTGGGCGAGAGCCTGCAGGCGCTGCTGATGGCGCAGGAAGACTTCTCCACCGACGAGCTGGCAGACAACCAGCTGCACCGGGAGGTGATGTCGATCCTGGTGCGCGCCATCAACAGCATCCTCTCCCGGGACAACCACGGAGGCCTCGAGGCGCTCAAGCTGCTGCCCGGCAAGGTCCTGATCAACGACTCAATGCTCTGGGTGGCAGCCTTCTGGACCGCCATCGCCCACCGCAACGCCGGGAACATCGATGGAGCCCGGGAGGCGAGCACTGAGGCGGTCTCCCTCTCTCGACGCCTGGGCGCGCGCGATCGCAGCACCAGCCTCGGCACGTTGGCCGAGATCGAGTACCAGAGCGGAAACCTGGAGCAAGCGGACCACTACCTGGAGCAGGCGCAGGAGCTGTCCCGGACCATCGATGATCGCCGCGGGCAGGCCAGCGCCAGGCTGGCCCAGGCCAGGGTCAGGGCCGCGGCGGGCGCCCTGGCCGAGGCGGCGTTCATCGCACACAACGCGCTGGTGCTGGATCCCACCTGGCCGGCGCCCATCGTCTTTTTGGGCCGCCAGGCGATGCTCGAGGGCAAGCTGAAGAAGGCGGAGCGGATCCTCGCCTTCCTGATGCGCCTGGAGCCGCGCCCGCCCGAGGCCGCCGCCGAGCTGGGCCTGCTGTCGGTGATCAGCTCCAGCCACATCCCGCTGCGGGTGCTGCGTGAATACCTGCAGCTGGAGGGGGCGCTGCCCGGCGAGGAGGTGGTCAGCCGGATGGGCAAGCTGGTGGAGCTGTGCCCCGACTTCCTCCACCTGCGCGAGAAGCTGGCCTGGAAGCTGCTTCACCTGGGACGCAACCAGGAAGCAGAGGAGCACTTTCAGGCGCTCGCCGAGCTGGAGCTCGATCTGGACATGCGCTCCTCGGTGCGCCTCGGGCTCGGCACCGCCGTCTCCCAGGCTGGCAAGGGCAGAGAGACGGGCAAGCGCCTGACCGACGCGCTGCGCTCGGTGCCGCCCTCGCTCAAGCCCACGCCCGAGAGCCGCCACGAGCGCGCCACACGCATGGTGCCGGTGATCGAGGAGGTGGCCCCGGGGCTGATGGAGGACGGCGGCTTCGACGAGGAGTCCCTCACCCCGTCGTTCATCGGCATGCCCCCGCCCCTGCCCCTGGGTGAGGTCGCGATCACCGCCGAGCCGCCCCCCGCGGTGGGTACGCCAGGGCCAGCAGCGCCGGTGGATGATGACCAGCGGCGCACCATGCCCTTCACCATCGACGAGCAGGCACCCTACGTGTTGGAGGCCTCACCCCCCACCGTGGATTCAGCGGCGGCGGCGCCCGACCCGCAACGCACCACCATGGACGAGGTGGACGGCCGCCAGGCCGTGTTCAAGGGGGGCCTGCAGCACCTGGGCGTCCCCGAGCTGTTGCAGTTCTTCCACAGCAGCCGCATGACCGGCACCCTGCTCATCAGCGCCGAGGAGGGCCTCGGCGCAGTCCATTTCCTGGGCGGCATGCTCGCCGGCGCTGCGTCGCCCGGCTGCAGCAACCTCGGTGACCTCGTGGTCTCCGAGGGGATCGCCTCGGCCGAGCAGGTGGCGCAGGCCACCGCGAGCCAGGAGGCGGAGCAGGACAGCCGCCTGTTGGGCGCCATCCTGGTGGATCAGGGACTGGCGACGCGAGCGGCGGTCAACGGGATGCTGGAGAAGCAGGTCTTCCTGGCCATCGGCGAGATGATGGAGTGGCGCGAGGGCCACTTCGCCTTCTCACCCGAGCGCGGCGACGGCCAGGCAGTCTCCGAGGTGGAGATCCGGCTGGATCCGCAGATGGTGTTGCTGGACGTGCTGGGCGGGGATTGAGCCGCGGGCGCCGCGAGGCGCTCACCCGACCGTCGTCCCCTCCTCCTGCCGCGCCCGCTGCAGGATCGCCTTGGTGGAGATGGAGACGTTGTGCTCGTGCGCGCCCTTGCCCTGCAGGGGCGTGGTTTGGATCGCCGCCCCGGCGCCCCAGCCGAGCATCCGGTGGAAAGCCTGGTGACCTGCCATGGCCTCCAGGCCCTGGATCTGGGCGTGAATGATCTGCCCCTGCTCGAGAACGATGGTGCCGCGCTGCTCGCCAGCCGCCACGTGGAACACCATGTCGTTGGACACCAGCCACGCGAGGTGGACCAGGTCGAGAAGGTTGAAATCGGCGCGCGTGGGCATGAACAATCCCCAAGCTAGCCCATTTATGCCGAGGGTTGCAAGAATGTGGTGTTCGACGGCTTTGCAAAGTATCATCATAGGTTAACCATGGATAACTGCGGTAGAACCTACGAGGCAGACCGATGAGCACTGTCACCCTCATCTGGGTCGCATCGCTGGGCGGCGCCCTGCTGTTCTTCTTCAGCGGCTTCCTCCTCAGTCGAAGGTTGGACCTGTCGACTGTGGCGGACGATCTGGACTACTCCAGCCAGAAGAGCGAACAGCAGATGGCCGCCATGCGCGAACAGCTGCGCCAGATCAAACTTCGAGAGTCCGAGGCGAACCGAGCCCTCGGTCGGCTCCGAGACGACAACAAGGAGCTGGTACAGAAGCTGGAGGAGGGCGAGAGCAAGCTGAAGCTCGCCCGCAACCAGCTCGAACAGGCCCTCGGGACCCGGCGCTCGACGTTGGCCCAGTTCGGCGAGGACGAAAACACTGGCGACAGGGTGGCCCAGCTCAAGGACGCGCTGGACGAGGCCCTCACCCGACGCAAGGAGGCGGAGCAGAAGGCCGAGACGTTCAAGGACAGACTGGACCTGAGCAGCGAGGAGACCCGCGCGCTCGAGGATCGTTGCGCAACCCTGGAAGACGAGATGCAGGCGCTGAGAGGCACAGGCCGCGCCAGCGCCTCGCGCCTGACTCAGCCCCAGTGGCGGGCCGACGGCGCCGACGAGGAGCTGGCCGGGATGGTCGAGGGGCTCAAGGGCGAGGTGGAGACCCTCACCGCGGCCATGAAGAACCTGCGGCAGCAGTACGAGGACGCCGAGCGGCGCAACGACGAGCTGCGCCTGCAGCTGCACAGCAAGGAGCGGGAGATCAAGGAAGCCCAGGCAGTCAACCAGGAGCTGGTTCGCCTGCGCAAGGAGGTGGAGGAGGCGGAGCACGCCCGGCGCGTGCTGCGCAAGCGCCTGGAGGACGCCCCGGGCGGCACCCACTACCTGCATCAGGACACCGAGGTCAACGCCCTGCAGCAACAGATCGAGCAGCTGAACCACCAGCTCGACATCCTCCGCACGGAGAACGAGAGCCTGCGCGATCTGGCCGAGGGGACCGAGGACACTGGCAGGCGGAGGCGCTCGCGCTCCGATACGCGCCCGATGAAGGCCCTGAGCGGAGACATCCAGGAGCAGATGGAGACCTACATGACCGCCGAGGCGACCCTCGGGATCGTGCTCTCCGACGACAACGGGCTGCCGGTGATGTCCCACGGCGAGCATATCGACGAGATCGCGGCGGTGGCCGCGCACGTGACCAAGCTGAGCTCCACCACCGCCAAGCTGCTCCCCATGGGCGCGCTGGCGCGCCTGACCATGGAGGACGTGGAGGAGCGGACGGTCACCATCTTCCCCGTGGCCAATGAGGAGCTGATGTTGGCGCTGCTCAGCGACGGGGCGCCTCCCGACGAGACAGGGCTAGCGGAGGTGCTGGCCCACGCCGAGGCGATGATTTAGCAGGTCGAGAGGACACACAATGTTCAAGGTGAACATCCGCTTCATCGGCCACTCCATGGAGGACCGCCGGGCGCTGCAGGACCATGTTCAGCAGCGGACTCAGGCGGTGGTGCTGATCCCGCCACAGGGCGAGGACGGCGCCGCCGACCAGGGTGAAGATCTCTCCAAGGAGACGAGCCGGGTAATGACCAACAAGGTGCAGGAGATCAGCCAGGAGGGCTGCACCTTCAACGCCTCCAGCGTCGACGGCCTCATGCCAGGATCCAACATCACCGTGCGGCTCGTGGCTGACGGGCTGGCGCTGGAGCTGGGCTGCAGGGTCGTCCATGTCTCACGCGCGAGGTAGGCCATGAGCCCGGGCGGCAGCAAGACCGTTGCGGCCGCCGCAGCGGTGCTGGTGGCGCTGTGGCTCGGCGGCGCCCCGGAGGCGAGGGCCGAGGGGACCGCCGTGGCCGTGCTCGACCTCGCCTTCGAGGGAGAGATCCCGTCCTGGATGAGCGCCAGGCTGCGCGCGCGGCTGGAGCAGGGGCTCGCCGCCACGGGGCTGATCATGATGCCCGAGGAGCGCATCAAGGCGGCGCTCACCGGCTCCGGCGGCAGCTGCGCCACCGCCCTGTGCCGCAAGGCGCTGGGGCAGAAGCTCGGCTGTGACTACCTGGTGGGCGGCCTGATCCGGGGGGAGGCGCGCAGCTACACCTTCGAGCTGTGGATCGCCAGGGCCGACAGCGGGGAGGTGGCCGCCACCTTGATGGAGACCTGCGACATCTGCGGCCAGCAGAAGGTGTTCACGCGCACCGAGCTGGTGGCCTCGCAGCTTGCGGCGCGCATGGAGCGCGGCCAGAAAACCCCGGCCCGGGTGCTGGTGCAGAGCGATCCTCCCGGCGCCCGCGTGCGCGTCGGCGACGAGGACCGGGGCAGCACCCCCGTGGCTCTGTCCCTGCCGCCGGGCAAACATGACATCACGCTGGAGCTCGCGGACCACATCCCGGCCGCCATCCAGGTGGATGCCCAGGCCGGCATGGAGGTGCGCCGGCGGGTGACCCTCATCCCGGCCGGCGGCTCGGGCACCACGCGGATGCTCGGCTGGGCAGCGGCGGGCGCCGGCGTCGCAGCGCTCGCCGCCGGCATCGTGCTGATGATCATCGACGGCAACGGGGTGGGCTGCACCGGAGACGAGGTGACCATCGGCGCCACCACCCGGCCCTGCCCCGAGCGGTACGAGACCATGGCGGCCGGGGCGGTGCTGGCGGGGCTCGGCGGCGTGGCCCTGGCAGGCGGCGGGACGCTGCTCTACCTGGACCGGCGGGCGCGGAGCAGCGAGGCGCGGGCGGCCGCCGGGGTGCGCCTGACCGGCGCTGGCCTGCAGGGGCGGTTTTGGTAGAGGGGGCGCCCGAAAAGGCGGCGGCGGGGGGCGCCTCCAGGCCGTACCTCTCGCTGGTGATCCCGATCTTCTGCGAGGAGCAGGTGTTGCCGGAGCTGCTGGCGCGCACCAGGGCGGCCCTCGACGGTCTGGAGCAGACCAGCGAGCTGCTCTTCGTGGACGACGGCAGCGACGACGGCTCGTTCGAGCTGCTGCGCGCGGCCGCCCAGGATGACCCGCGCGTGCGGGTGGTCAAGCTGTCGCGCAACTTCGGCCTTCAGCAGGCCGTCTCCGCCGGGCTGGACCACGCACGCGGCCAGGTCATCGCCCTGATGGACGGCGACCTGCAGGACCCTCCCGAGCTGCTGGGCCAGATGCTGCAGCGGCTGGAGGAGGGCCACGACGTGGTCTACATGATCAAGCGCAGCCGCAAGGAGGGGCTGCTGCGCAAGGCAGGCTTCCGGCTGTTCTACTGGCTGTTTCAGCGGCTCTCCAGGACCCCGCTGCCGCCCACCGCGGGGCTGTTCAGCGTCATGCGGCGCCGGGCGGTGCAAGCGATCCTCGACTGCCCCGAGCGCAACCGCTTCATCCCGGGGCTGCGCACATGGGTCGGCTACTCGCAGGTGGGCATGGAGTTCGACCGGGAGGCGCGGCAGGCCGGCGAGCCGAGCCAGACCCTGGGCCGGCTGGTGCGGCTGGCCTTCGACGCGCTCTACTCCTTCACCGACGTGCCGCTCAAGCTGGCGCTGCTGCTCGGGCTCGGCACCTCGCTCATGAGCTTCCTGGCCGTGATCATCGTCTCGAGCCTGCGCATCTTCACCGACCTGGCCATCTCGGGCTGGGCCTCCACCCTGGTGGCGATCTTCTTCATGGGGGGCGTGCAGCTGATCTGCGTCGGGCTGCTGGGCGAATACATCAGCCGCATCTACCAGGAGGTGCGGCGCCGGCCGCGCTACATCGTCGAGTCCGTGCTGCAGGCGGCACCAAAGGAGGACCACCCTGGACCGGGAGACCCTTGACCTTCACCACCGCATCGAGCTGAAGCACTGGTGGTTCACCGGGAGACGGGCCGTGCTGGATCGCGTGCTCGGCGCCCACCTGCCCCATGGTCGGCCCACCATCGCGGAGGTCGGCTGCGGCACCGGCGGCAACCTGCCCATGCTGGCGCGTCACGGCGAGGCGGTGGGCCTGGACAGCGCCCCGTTCGCCGTGGACATGGCGCGCCAGAACACCGGGCTGCCCGTGTGGGCCGCCACCCTCCCGGGGCCGCTGCCCGACGGGGTCGGGCCCTTCGACGCGGTGTGCCTGTTCGACGTGCTGGAGCATATCGAGGACGACGGGGCGGCCCTGGACTCGGTGGCCGGGATGATCCACCCGGGGGGGCTGCTGTTCGTGACCGTGCCGGCGCTGCCCTGGCTCTGGAGCCGACACGACGTGGCCTTCGGTCACCACAGGCGCTACCTGCAGGGTCCGCTGCTGGCGCTGCTGCGGGACCACGGGTTCGAGGTGTTGCACAGCTCCTATTTCTGCTCCCTGCTGCTGCCGGCCATCGTCGCCATCCGGCAGGTCAACCGCCTGATGGGGGTGGAGGGCGGGCAGGACTTCGACATCCCCGCCGCCGGCATGAACCTGGCGCTGCGCAAGGTGTTCAGCGCGGAGGCCGGGTGGGTGGCGCGCGGATCGCTCCCCCTGGGTAGCTCCCTGCTGGCGGTGGCCCGGCGGTGAGCAGCCTGGCCGCCCTGGCGGGCCGGCTGCGCCGGTGGCGGCCGGAGGATCGCTTCAGCTGCCTCGGCGCCTACGCGCTGCTGCTCGCCTGGTGCTGGCCGCTGGTGGCCGACGGCGACAGCCGCGGCTCGCCGGTGTACGTGGACTGGGAGTGGTTCCTCGCCTACTACCAGGTGCTGCGGTCCACCCTGCTGGACCACGGCCAGTTCCCGGGCTTCAACCCGTACATGTACCTCGGCTCGCCGCTGTGGGCCAACCCGCAGATCGGGCCGGTGACCCACATCACCCCGCTCGTGCTCGGCTTCGGCGTGGTGCACGGCATGAAGCTCGGGCTGGCCGCGTGCTACTTCATCTCCTTCGAGACGGCGAGGGCCCTGGGCCGGGCGCTGTTCCAGCGGCCCTTGCCGGCCGTGGTGGCCGGCCTGCTCTACGCGCTGAACACCGGGGTGACGTCCCAGCTGATCCTGGGGCACGGCTGCTTCATCGCGTACTGCCTCGCCCCGCTGCTGGTGCTGTACTGCCTGCGGCTCACCGAGCGACGGTGGGCGGGCGCGGCCGCCGGCGCGGTGGCGGGCCTGATGGTCCACTACGGCATCCACTACTACCTGATCTACGCCTTCGCGCTGTGCGGCTTGCTGGTGCTGTGCCGCGGCGTCCGGCGCAGAGCCTGGGCCGACATGGCCCGCTTCGGCGCCCTGTTCGGCCTCTTCCTGCTGGCGGTGTCCGCCGTGCGGCTGCTGCCGATCCTGGAGGTGATGGCCGATCACCCGCGCAAGCTGTGGCTCCCGTTCGGCCTCGACGCCAGGGCGCTGTGGCAGATGTTCGGCGTGCCCGGCCTGGAGCCCGGGTCGTTCAGCCTCGACATCCGCCAGGGGGGGGTGCAGTTCAGCCTGGTGGCCGGCGAGTTCCGCGCCTATCCGGGGCTGCTGGTGGTGGCTGCGGCGGCGCTGTCGTTGCGCTGGGGCGTGCGCTGGTTTCATCTGGGCGCGCTGCTGTCGCTGCTGCTGCTGCTCGGCACCTACCAGCCCTGGCACCTGTCGCGCTGGCTCGGGCTGGCGCCGCCCTTTGACGCCATGTGGGTGGTGACGCGCTGGCGCGTGATGCTGCTGGCGTGCCTGGCTTTCGCCGCCGCGCAGGGGGTTGACGGCGCGCTGGGCTGGCTCGAAGAACGGGGACGGTCCGGAGCCGTGACCCTGGGCAAGGCCATGGCCTGGGCGCTGCCGCTGGAGCTGCTGCTGCTGCTGGCGCCGGACTGGAACGCCGAGATGGCCGCATACCGCGACCGCCCCATGAGCCGGGCGGGCCTCGGCATCCCCGCCACGAAGCACATGCTGTCGGTGCGCCAGGTCCACCGGGTCTGGAAGGGGGCCAAGTCGACCCCCTACTTCGCCATGTTCCGCGCCAACCTCGGGGCGGCCGCGGGCTACGATCCGCTGTTCGGCTACCTGCCAGCGCGGTCCATCCGCACCCACCGGGGGCACCCGGACTACCGGGGGGAGTACGTGGTGGACGGCGAGGCGGTGACGCCTGACAGCTGGTCGCCCAACCGGATCCAACTAACCGGGTTAGTTCCGGGGGCCACCCTCGAGGTGAACCTGAATCCCGGCCGGGGCTGGACCGTAAACGGCGAGCCCCTGTTTGAAGGACTCAAACTTTTCGAGTTAAGACGAAGGTTTGTGGCCAAGGTCCCGGCTTCGGGCGAGGTGGAGCTGCGTTATACGCCGCCTGGACTCATCGCTGGAATGTTAACCGGGTTAGTTTGCGCCCTCGTCCTGCTCGCCTGGTGGTGGCGCGAGCGTCGCCCCGCTTCCCGCGCCGCCCCCCTCCCCTCCGCGCTGCTGTGCCTGCTATTGGCGGCGTGCTCGGATCCTGCCCCAACCTCCACCCCGGACATGGCGCCGCCGCTCGACGCCGCGCCGCCCGACCTGGTGCCCCACGACCTGTACTCCGGGCCGGCTGGTGACGCAGGCACCGACCCCTACGGCGGCTTCACCCGGGTCAAGAGCAAGGGCTCGGGCTACTTCCGCGTGGAGCAGGTCGACGGTCGCTGGTGGTTCATCACCCCCGACGGAAACGGTTTCCTCTCCATGGGGGTCAACACCGTGACCCCCAACACCGACGTGGCCCCCAAGCTCGGCTACTCGCCGTACAACAAGAACATCCTCAAGCTGCACGGCACCGAGCAGGCGTGGGCGGACAAGGTCGCCTCGCGCTACGCCAGCTGGGGTTTCAACACCCTGGGCGCCTGGAGCAAGGACAGCCTGTTCAAAAAGAAGCTGGCCTATACCCGGGTGCTGTACCTGTCAGGCGCGAGCTGGGGCAAAGGCGGCTTTCCGGATGTGTACGATCCCAAGTGGGCCGCCAGGGTCAAGACCGAGGCCCAAAAGGCGTGCGCCGGCTCCGCCAAGGATCCTTACCTCATCGGCTACTTCCTCGACAACGAGGTCTCCTGGACCGTGGACCACCGCAACCTGAGCCACCTGCTGGACCGCTTCCTCGGGCTGGACGCCACGGCGGCCGGCAAGATCGCGGCGGTGGCCTCGCTCAAGAAGCGGCACCAGACCGTTGCCGCGTTCAACATGGCGTGGGGCACCAAGTACGCCGCCTGGGACGACCTGCTCAAGGAGACCAAGCTCACCTCCCCGGCCCTGGACCACAAGGGAGCGAAGCCAGACCGCGAGGCGTTCCTCGCCGAGACGGCCGATGCGTACTTCAAGATCCTCACCGCCGAGGTCAAAGCGGCGGATCCAAACCACCTGATCCTGGGCAACCGATGGATCGGCCTGCTGGCGCCGCGAGCCGTGGTCAAGGTCGCTGGAAAGTACTGCGATGTGGTCTCGGTCAATCCGTACGAGTTTACCGATATCATCAAAAAAATCGCTCAACTGGGCCAGGATGTGGTCTCGCCTGCGGATCACCTGAAGGAGATCCACCAGGTCTCGGGCCGGCCGGTGCTGGTCAGCGAATTCGGCTGGCGCGCGGCAGACAGCGGCCTGCCCAACACCTACCCCCCGGTCTACCCCACGCTCAAGACCCAGGCCCACCGCGCGGCCCGCTACCGGGCCTACGTGGAGGGCGGCGCGGCAACCCCCTGGATGGTGGGCTGGCACTGGTTTCAGCACGCCGACCAGCCCAAGGAGGGGCGCTTCGACGGCGAAAACAACAACTGGGGCGTGGTCAACATCAAGGACGAGCCGTACTCGGTGGTGGTGGACGAGATGGCCCGGGTCAACCGGCGGGCCGCGCTGCTGCACCGGGGGTGGCTGCCCTCGACACCCGGTGGCTGACGCGGGCCCAGCCCGTATTCCGGACTCCGGAGTCCGGACTTGCCACCAGGGCTCCGATCTGGCAAGTCTTGTCGCCACTCTCCGAATGATCAGGGGTCTGGCCCCCCAGCCGCGGATCAAAAGCCAATGATTTCGTTGACTGTCAATCGGCACAGTGGTTGCATATTCAAGGGCCCATGATTCAACCCCCCGCAAAGGAAGGACCCATGAGACGCATCAGCGCCATCATTAGCTCCGCTGTTTTGACCCTCGGTCTGCTGGTGGGGACGGCACAGGCCGCCCCTGACAAGGCGATCAAGGTTCACAACATCGACGTGGGCCAGGGCTCGGCGACCCTGATCCAGACGATGAACGGCAAGAACATCCTCATCGACACCGGCTGGGACTTCGCGGGGGACCGGCTGAACCATTACCTGAAGAAGGTCGGGGTCAAGCGGCTGGACGCCATGGTCATCACCCACCGCCACATGGATCACATCGGCGCGGTGAAGAACGTGGCCGAGAAGTTCCCGGTGGACAAGCTCATCGGGCCCTGGTCCAAGGACAAGATCCCCACCTCGGTCATGGCCCACGCGGCGCACCTGCGCACCGACATGCGCAAGGCGCCCAGCGCGCGCAACCGGCCCAAGTACGAGACCGCCACCACCGGCAAGGTGTTCAACTTTGGCGGCGGCTTCAAGATGGAGACCCTCTGGCCCAAGGTGCACGCCTCGGGCAAGGCCATCGCCGACTACAACGAGGAGTCGGTGGCCATGCGCGTGACCCAGTCCACTGGCAAGCGCGGCGTCAAGCCGGCCTCCTTCCTGGTGGGCGGCGACCTCGGCGTGGCCGAGGAGCGCTGGGTGGCCCGCAAGATGCCTGGCAAGCTGAAGGTCGACTGGATGGTCGCCAACCACCACGGCTCCAAGGGCTCCAGCCAGCGCGAGTACATGGTCTCGGCCAACGGCGACTACAGCCGCATGCTCAAGGCCCTCATCGACGGCCCCACCAGCAAGGACAAGTTCGTGCACAAGATCGCGCGGCAGTTCTACGACGAGGTCAAGGACGGCCGCTACGGCGCCACCGTGCTCAAGAACCTGGATCCGCTGTACAAGGCCAAGAAGCCGCTGATCAAGGGCAGCCGCCTGGACAAGGTGGTCAAGGGCATGAAGCAGATCCAGAAGTGGGAGGCCGAGAAGGGCCGTCCCCCCAAGTACGCCGTCTACTCCTCGGGCCCCAACTCCTACGGTCACCCCAACGCACCGCGGCTGGCCGAGGCCGCCCTGGCCGGCTTCACCCCCATCACCACCTGGGCCAACGGCGCGTCGGTCGTCATGACCCGCGAGGCCGGCGCCGACGGCAAGTGGAAGGACGGCTGGAAGCCCTCCAAGGTCAGCTCCCGCGGCATGCCCCGGATGAAGATGCCCAGCTGGCTGGCCCACCAGGACAAGGCCAAGCCGTACAACAACGACCGCCGCGAGGGCACGGGCCACTGGCAGAAGAACAACCCGCAGCCCGAGGTGAGCTGGACCTCCGACTGGGACACCTCCAAGAGCTGGCGCGCCGTGGCGCGCACCAACGCCAAGGGCCGCAAGGCGTGGGTCGAGGATTACGTGGAGACCAAGAAGAAGGCCGAAAACGGCAACGCCGCCGCCAAGCGCAAGCTCAAGAGCATGCAGTACAAGGGCAAAGAGTGGCACGGCATGGACATCAAAAACTGGCAGGAGCTGACCAAGACCCAGCTCAAGCAGCTGGTCCGCGGCAAGCTGAACCGCGCCACCCTCAAGGGAAAGGGCGACGTCAAGGACCCGGTGTCGGCCAACCACTCCGGTCTCGACAGCTTCAAGCAGCACTTCACCGACGACCGCCCCGCGCGCAACAACAGCCGCCAGTCCATGCGTAGCTCGAGCAGCAAGCCCAAGACCACCAAGAAGACCGCCAAGAAGACCGCCAGCAGCAAGCGCCTGGCCAAGTACGGCAGCTCCCTTGCCAAGGGCAAGTCCAAGAGCAAGGCCAAGACCCGCGCCAAGACCAAGACCACCCGCAAGGCGCCGGTGCGCAAGACCAAGAAGGTCGCCAAGCGCAAGGCCCCGTCCCGCAAGAAGAGCACCACCCGCAAGGCCAAGACCCGCACCAAGACCAAGGTCCGCACGCCGGTGCGCAAGCGCTCCACCCGCAAGGCCACCAGCAAGCGCACCACCGCCAAGCGCCGCTCCATCTCCAGCCGCAGCTCCTTCGGCAGCCGCAGCACCCGCCGCTAAAGTGTCAAGTAGGGGGGTCTGACCCCTACACTTGACATTTACTCAACCCGGCGAAACCCCGGCAGCTAAAGTGTCAAGTGGGGGGGTCTGACCCCTACACTTGACATTTTCATTGATTAGCTATCGGTGGGATTTTCCTCGCAATACCGGGCTACTCGGGCCTCTATTTGTGCCAGGAGGTCCTCGGGCACTGGCTCTGGCTCGTGGGTCGCCAGCAGCTTGTCCAGCCGGGCGAGGGTGCGCGTCCGCAGGTCGGGCTCGCCCGCGTCGTGCCAGGCGTTGTAGCCCAGGCGCGACATCAGCTTCGGGCGCCACTGGGTGGTGCGCATGTTCTTGCGCGTGTGCTTGTGGCCGAGGTAGTTGCCGGAGCGGCCCGCCTCCTCGATGACGTCCAGGGCGAGGGTCTGCTCGTCCACCGGGATGCCGCGGCACAGCCGCCGGGCCTGGGAGATCAGCTCGTCCCCCAGCACGATCTGCTCGAGGCTCTGCATGCGGCCGAAGTCCATGTACCCCTCGTCGTGGCACAGGTTGGCCCCTGCCAGCTGGGCCAGCAAGGTGATCTGCCCCGCCTCCAGCGCCGCCTGGCCGTCGGGCACGCTGGCGTCGCTGTGACCGGCGTAGCCCCAGCTCGGCAGGTCGTAGTGGTGGCTCATCTCGATGATGCCCACGTAGGACAGGTAGTACTCGGGCGCGTTGTAGGAGCACTCCACGGTGGCCATGTCCAGCACCGCGGGGCCCATGCCCATCAGGAACGGCGCGCCCTCGGCGTGCAGCTGATGGATCACCAGCCCGGTGAAGCACTCGGCCAACCCCTGCGCGATGTGCCCGGCCATGGTCATGGGCGCGGTGGAGCCTGCGATGGGCGCCGGCGAGTAGATGGCGGGCAGCCCCTTTTCGGCGCAGAACAGCAGCTTGTCCACGCTGGTGAAGGGGTGCTTGAGCGGCGAGACCGGCTCGGCGTAGTGGATGACGTACGGCTCGGCCGCCAGCCGCTCCTCGCCGCCGCGCAGGATGGCCGCCACGTCCCAGATCGCCTCCAGGTCGGCGCGGTTGTCTGCGGTGCAGACCACCGGCTTGCGCGAGGTCTGCATCAGCTCGCGCACGCTGAGCAGGTAGGCGTGAGCCGGCGGAACCTCCGACGGCGTGGCCATGGTCATGACGAAGTCGATGTTCGGCAGCGCGTCGGCCACCCGCGCGGCGCGGCGCACGTCGTCCATCACCGCGCGATGCCGCGCGGCCTGCCCCGGCTCCTGGGCGAACAGCAGGTCCGATCCGGTGCCGAAGTGCACGCGGCGCCCGCCCAGGTCCATGGCGGGCTGGCCCAGGCGGTCGTAGACCTGGATCGCCCGCGGCACGCTCTGCAGGCAGCGGTCCAGCAGCTCGCCGGGGATGCGGATGGCGCCGTCCTCGCCGCCGCCGAGGCACCCCGCCTCCAGCAGCAGCTCGCGAGCGTGCTCATGCTCGACCTGCATGCCCACCTCCTCGAGCACATGCAGCGCCGCGGCGTGGATCTGCTCGCGGTCGCTGGTGGAGAGGAAGGTGAGGGTCGGTCGGGTCCCCTGGAGGAAGTCGGGCATCGGTCAGGTCTCTCGTCTGGTCTCTGCTAACTGTATAAACGAAAAGTGCCCCATCCGGCACTGGCGCGTTGCCGCGGGAGCCAGGACCGACTAATAAGAGAGAAATGCCCGGGGCCACAGGAGACACCCGTGGGGGAGACCAGGCCGCCGCAGTGGTGAGCACGCTGTGTGGGGTATGCCCCTTTGGTTGCCCCGTTGACGCCCACGTCGACCACGCGGGCCGGCTCACCCGGGTCACCCCCCGGTCAGACCTCCGGGGGGTGAAGATGTCATGCCCCAGGGGGCGCCGCGCCGTGGAGATGGTCTACTCCCCCGACCGGCTGCTGCATCCCCAGGTGCGCGATACAGACGGGCTGCGCCGGGTGAGCTGGGACGACGCCTACGACCTGCTGGTGGACCGGCTTCAGCAGGTGGCGGCGGAGCACGGCCCCGAGGCGGTCTGCATCTACAGCGGCCGGGGCAACTTCGAGCTCTGCCTCAACGAGCAGTTCGCGCCGTCGGGCACCACCGAGACCTCGGCCAACGCGGTGCTCTTCCCCTTCGGCTCGCCCAACACCACCGGGGTCGGCGCCATCTGCTACACAGCCCAGGCCATGATCGCCAGCCGGGCCTGCTTCGGCGAGGAGCGCCGCGAGCTCTGCCCCGACCTGGACCGGGCCGAGACCGTGCTGCTGTGGGGCGCCAACCCGGCCTCGTCCGGCCCGCCCGCGGTGCTGCGCCGGCTGCTGGCCGCCCGCAAGCGCGGCGCGCGGGTCATCAGCATCGACCATCGCCGCTCGGAGACAGCCCGCGCCACCCGCGCCCGCTGGGTCGGCATCCGCCCGGGCACGGACGGCGCCCTGGCCCTGGGGTTGATCAACCTGTTGATCCAGCAGGACCTCTACGACCACGACTTCGTGGAGCGCTGGACCCACGGCTTCGACGCCATGCGAGAGCTCGCGGCGGCCTACCCTCCGGACCACGTGGCCGCCATCACGGGCGTGCCCGAGGCTGACCAGAATGAGCTCACGCGCAGCATCGCCCACACCCGCACCGCGCTGATCAGCTACAGCGGCCTCGAGTACTCCAACAGCGGCGTCCAGGCGCTGCGCGCGCTGTGGTGCGCTCAGGCGCTCGGCGGCAACCTGGACGCCGAGGGCGGCACCGCGATCCTGCCCCGGGAGCGCCCACGCCTGCGGCGCCTGCTCACCGACGCGCCGGTCACCCGCAGGCCGCCCATCGGCGCCGCCGAGTACCCGCTGTACCACGCCGTACGCAACGAGGCGCAGGCGGTGGAGCTGCCGCGCGCCATCCTGCAGGGCGAGCCGTACCCGGTGCGCGCGCTGATCATCAGCGGGGCCTCCATCACCACCTCCTGGCCCGACCCGGCGCTCTGGTCCCGGGCGCTGGCCTCGCTGGACCTGCTGGTGGTGGTGGATCGCTTCCCCACCGCCGACGCGCGACACGCGCACCTCCTGTTGCCGGCCACCACCGGGTTCGAGAACCTCTCGTACTTCGAGACCGACGACGGGCGCATCATGCTCCGGCGGCGCGCCATCCAGCCGCGCGGCGAGGCGCGCAACGACTACCTGATCTTCGCCGAGCTGGCCCGGCGCCTCGGCTACGGCGAGCGCTGGCCCCAGACCGAGGAGCAGGCGGTGCGTCACGCGCTACAGGGCAGCGGCGTGACCTACGAGGCGCTGGAAACGACGCCCGACGGGGTGGCCCTCGAGCTGCCGCCCCTGCGCCATGGCCAGGCCGCCCGGGGCGAGCTCCGCTCCGACGGGCGTCCCGGCTTCGAGACCCCCACCGGCAAGTTCGAGTTCACCTCCGAGTGGCTCCGCGCCCACGGGTACGACCCGCTGCCGATGTACACCGAGCCCACCGAGGGCCCGCGCGGCGATCCGGAGATGAGCGCCCACTACCCGCTGATCTTCTCCTCCGGCGCGCGGCGGCCTCACCTGTTTCGGTCGCAGGTGCTCGACACGCCGTCTTATACCGACCGCGATCCGCACCCCCGCGTCATCCTCAACAGGGCCGACGCGGCGGCGCGGGACATCGCGCAAGGAGACCGGGTGTGGGTGCTCACCCCGCGCGACCGGCTGCCGTTTTGTGCGTATGTCACCGACGACATCATCGCCGGGGTGGTGGAGGTGGACATGGGCGGCGGCGGACCGCTGGCACCGTCGGCCTGGCGCCGCGCCAACGTCAACGCCCTGACGGATCCGGACAATCGGGACGCGCTGTCCGGGTTCCCGGTGCTCAAGGCGCTGCTGTGCGAGGTCCTGCCGCGGGGCAGGGATGAAGAAGGGTAACCCCCCCTGAGACAGGATCAGGCGATGCTGCTGCGCCACAGGCTCATGCGACCCTGCAGCGTCTCGCCGATGTAGCCGTCCACCACGCCGAAGCCGGTCAGGATGTTGTCGCACTTCATGGTCAGCAAGATGAAGTCCTTGTCCTCCTTCAACTCGTTGAGCTTGGTGCGCTCGCCTCTCAGGATGATGAAGCCGTTGAGGTCTCCGCCGTGGCGGGAGAGGATCACCGGCTCGAAGTTCTCGATGGTGCCCTCCTGCTGGAGCTTGCCGTAGTACCCCATGGACGACTCGAACAGCTCGCCGGCGTCAGCCTCACGGCCAGGATTGATCCGGTTCCATCCAATAAAAAGTGCATAATTCGCCATCACGCCTCTCCTTTCATGGGTTTTGTTAGCCCTGGCTAACTAAGGTAACAGCAGCTAGCAGGAAAGGAGGTCGAGGTCAATAGCCGCCGACCTTGTCGAGCCGACGCTTGAGCGCCGCGCTGTCAGGCTTGAGCTCCAGCGCGCGCTTCCACGCCCGGGCGGCGTCCTCGTTGCGGCGCAGGTTGAAGTACGCGTCACCCAGCAGGGTGTGGGCCCGCGCGCTGCGGGGCAGGAGTCGGGTGGCCCTGCGCCCCACCTCCACCGCCTCGGCGTTCTTCCCCTGCTCGAACGCCACCGTGGCCAGGCCGAGGGCAGCCTTGCCGGAGCTCGAGTCCGCGGCTGTGGCTTCACGGTAGAGCCGCCGCGCCTCGACGAGCTTCCCCTCACCCAGCGCCGCCGCGGCCCGGGTGACCAGCTGCCTGGCCCTCTCCCGATCCGCGCGGCGCGGCTTCTTCTCCGCCTTGGCCGGAGGCGGCGCGGTGCGCTTGGCCTTGGCCAGCTCCCTGGCGACCTGGCTCAGCTTGGCCCTCGCCGCCCTGTTCTCCGGGTCGAGCAGCACCAGCGCGCTCAGCGCCTTTTCGGCGCCGGCCAGCTCCCCCCGGTCCATGAGCTTGTCGGCGTGAGCCAACAGGCCGCGGGACATGCGCGCCCGGGCCTCCACCGTCCGCTCGCCCGAAGGGTCCACCACCTTGAGCCGTCGCAGAAAGTAGAGCGCGTTCTTGCCCGCCGGCGCGATGTAGCGCCCCTCGCTCACGGCCAGCTGGATCATGGACAGCAGCCACGCCACCTCGGTATCCGTGGCAGCAGGCCGCTCGCGCCTTGCGCCGGGCGCGGCCGGCTTACCCGCCTTGGACGGCGGGTAGGCCAGCACCTCCAGCTGTCGGGCATCCGGCGTGAACAGCAGCGCCTCCCGATAGAGCGTCCGCGCCGACCCGGGCGCACCGGCCTGTACCAGCCGATCGCCCGCCCCCTGCAGCAGCCGGGCGAACCGCTGCCTCATGGGCCGGGTCTCGTCGTTGTCCGGCGCCTCCCGCTCCACCTTCAGCAGCAGATCCAGCGCGCTCTCCCCTTCCGGGTTGGTGAACTTCCCCTCGGCCGCGGCCTGCTCCGCTTTCCTCAGCAGCTCCCGGTGGGCCAGAGACAGCCCCGCCGGCGCCTCGCCCGCGGACGTCCCGGCGGCAGGCGGCGGGGGCGCCTCCCTGGGCGCGGGCCGCGGCTTGTCCCGCAGCAGCACCGCCACCATGATCACCACCAGCGCGCCGGCGCCGACACCCAGAAAGATCCAGTTGCGGGATGACGGGGCCGCCGCTGGCCGCGCCCGGGCCGGCCGGGCTTCCCGTCCAGCCCGCTCGTCGAGCACCCCGGTCGGCGGCGGCAGGCCGTCGTAGTCGCTGACCAGCGCGGCCTCGCGCTGCGCCTTGAGCAGGTCGGCCTCGAAGTCGGCCATGGACGGGTGCCGCGCCCCCGGGCTGCGCTCCAGGGCCCGGTGCGCCACCCGCTCGAGCGCCTCGGGCACCTCCGCGCCACCGGGCCGTGACCGCAACGCCGGCGGCGGCCCCTCGCCCTGGGCCGAGATGAACGCCTCGTGGCTCTGCGCCGGGTAGGGCAGCTCGCCGCTCAGGGCCTGGTACAGCAGCACTCCGGCCGAGTAGATGTCCATGGCCGGCGTGGAGATCTCGCTGCGCACCAGCTCGGGCGCCATGTAGCCGGTGGTCCCCACCCGGTCCCCCTCGCCTTCCCCCTCGCTGACGAACGCCTTGCCGCCGAAGTCGAGGATCTTGACGTAGTCCCCCTTCCCCTCCCGCTCCATCAACATGATGTTCTCGGGCTTCAGATCCCGGTGAACGATGCCGGAGTCGTGCACCGCGTGCAGCGCCCGCGCCACCTGGCGGAAGATGCCCACCACCCGCCCGGGCTCCAGGATGCCCTCGCGCGCCATGACAGCCGCGAGGCTCTCCCCCTCCAGCAGCTCCATGGCGAAGTAGAACCGGCCGTCGGACAGCTCGCCGAAGTCGAGCACGTCCACGATGTTGGGGTGGCCCACCCGGGAGCAGGCCCGGGCCTCCATGCGGAACACCTCGATGGCCCTCGACCGCCGCGCCAGGTCGGGCGACAGGATCTTCACCGCCACCTTGCGCTCCAGGTCCATGTGCTGGGCGGCGTACACCTCGCCGGTGAAGCCCTTGCCCAGCAGCGAGACCATCTTGTAGCGCGTGCCAGGGATGACCCCGCCCACCTCCAGCGGCTCGGCCTCGCCGATCTCCCGGTCCACGTCGCCCGCCAGCCCGAAGGAGACCTTGCTCGCCTCGGGGCCGCTGTCGGTGGCGAGCTGGGCCACCTCCCGGTCCAGGGCGCTGCGCATCATCTCGTCCATGCGCATCAGGTAGGCGGGGCAGGCGCGCTTCAGGTGAGCCGACAGGGCGGCCGAGCCGAAGGAGGGCGACAGCCGGCGCAGCCCGCTCACCAGCGGATCCCGCGCCTCCTCCAGGCTGCGGGGGCGCCGCTTCGGGTCAAGGCTGAGCATGGACGCCACCGCCCGGATGATGTCCCCCGGCACGTCCTGCCGGTCGATGAGCGGGGCGGTCCAGCTCCCGGACAGCACCTGGCGCACGTAGCCGGTGGGGTCGGCGGCCACCAGCTGCGTGCCGCTGAGCAGCTGCCACACCACCAGGCCCACGGCGAACACGTCGGATCGTACGTCGAGCGGCTGCTTGAGCACCACCTCGGGCACGGCGTAGCCAGGGCTCTGAAACAGGCGCGTGACCTTCTGCTCGCCCAGCCGCACGGCGCCGAAGGAGCCGAGGTCCACGACCTTGACCACGCCGTCGAAGGAGAGCATCACCTCCAGGGGCCACGGCGCGTCCGCGGCGAAGGTGGACGCGCCCTCCACCTCCCGCCGCCGCAGGCTGATGTAGTTGAGCGCCTCGCACATCTCGAGGCCCACGAACATGGCCACCTCGGGCAGCAGCGCATCCTGCCCGGACAGCTCGTCCAGCAAGTCGGGCAGGTGTATGCCGTCCACGAACTCCATGGCGATGAAGTAGCGGTCGTCCGCCTGCCCCACCTCGAGCACCTGCACCAGGTTGCCGTGGATCAGCCGCACCAGCATGGCCGCGTCCTGGCGAAAGCGTCGCTTGAACTCGGGCAGCCGGGCCAGCTCCTGGCGGATCACCTTGACCGTGCAGAGGCGGGAGAACTGGCCCACGGTGCGGGCCAGGTACACCTCGGAGGTGATCCCCGAGGCGAGCTCCTCCAGCAGAAGGTATGAGCCGAACAGGCGCGGCAGACTCATTTGATCACTCCAAACGGGTCGAGTCTACCACCGCACAATGGGCGATGCGCGTTTTCACTACCCCTGGAAATGTGGTCAGAAATGGACGTCGAGCAGGGAGCTCACCTGCGCGATGCTCCGCGATGAAGCGGCGCGCTACATCATGCCGCGCAGGACGGTCTGTAGGATGCCGCCGTTGCGGTAGTAGCCGATCTCCACGGGAGTGTCGATGCGGCAGGTGGCCTCGAAGCTGCCCTGGCGGCCGTCTTCAGAGGTCCACTCCACGGTGAGGCTCTGGCGCGGCTTCAACTCGTCGGACAGAGCGATGGAGAAGGTCTCGGTGCCGTCCAGCCCGAGGCTGTCGGCGTCCTGGCCGTCGGCGAACTGCAGCGGCAGCACGCCCATGAACACCAGGTTGCTGCGGTGGATCCGCTCGAAGGAGCGCGCGATGACCGCGCGGATGCCCAGCAGGTAGGTCCCCTTGGCCGCCCAGTCGCGGCTGGAGCCCATGCCGTAGTCCCCGCCCGCCAGCACGATGGCCGGCACCTTGTTGGCCGCGTTGCGCAGCGACGCCTCGTAGATGCTCACCACCTCGCCGCTCTCGTGGTGCGTGGTCCAGCCGCCCTCGGTGCCCGGGGCGAGCTGGTTCTTCAGCCGGATGTTGGCGAAGGTGCCGCGGGTCATCACCCGGTCGTTTCCGCGTCGGCTGCCGTAGGAGTTGAAGTCCCGGGGCTCGACCCCCTGCTCCTGCAGGAAGAGCCCTGCCGGCGCGGCCTTGGCGATGGGCCCGGCGGGGCTGATGTGGTCGGTGGTGGTGCTGTCGCCCACCTTGACCAGCACCCGCGCGCCCTCGATGGAGGTGATGGGCTGCACCTCCGGGGTCATGTCCACGAAGAAGGGCGGCTCCTGGATATAGGTGCTCGCGTCCTCCCAGCCGTAGAGCGCCTCGCCCGCCACCGGGATGGCGTTCCAGCGCTCGTTGCTCTGCTCGATGCCGCCGTACAGCCGGCGGAAAGTCTCCGGGTCCTCGGCGTAACCCAGCCCTTCGCGGATCTCCTCGGCCGTGGGCCAGATCTCTTTGAGGTACACCGGCTGCCCGTCGGCGCCGGCGCCCAGCGGCTCGCTGGTCAGGTCGACGTCCACGGTCCCGGCCAGGGCGTAGGCCACCACCAGCGGCGGCGAGGCGAGGTAGTTGGCCCGCACATGCGGGCTGATGCGCCCCTCGAAGTTGCGGTTGCCCGACAGCACGCCGGCCACCACCAGATCGTTATCATCGATGGCCGCGGCCAAGGGCGGGTCGAGCGGGCCTGTGTTGCCGATGCAGGTGGTGCAGCCGTAGCCCACCACGTGAAAGCCGATCTGCTCCAGGGCAGGCAACAGCCCGGAGCGGGTCAGGTAGTCGGTGACCACCTTGGAGCCCGGCGCCAGGCTGGTCTTGACGTACGGCGGGACCTTCAGCCCGGCGGCCACGGCCTTTTTGGCCACCAGCCCGGCGGCCAGCAGCACCGACGGGTTGGACGTGTTGGTGCACGACGTGATCGCCGCGATGGTCACAGCCCCCTGGGTCACGTCCACCTGCTCGCCGCCCGACAGGGTCGCCGCCGCGGTCTTGCCCGCGTCGTCGTCGGTGCGCCCGAACCCCTGGGGCCCCACCGGCGCGCGGAAGTCCCGCGCCCAGGTGCCCTTCATCTCCGACAGCGCGATGCGGTCCTGGGGACGCTTGGGCCCGGCCAGGCTCGGCACCACCGTGCCGAGGTCGAGCTCCAGAGAGTCGGCGAAGCGCGGCTCGGGCATGCCGTCGGTGCGGAACAGCCCCTGCTCCTTGCAGTAGCGCTCCGTCAGGTCCACCAGCTCGTCGGGCCGCCCCGTGGCGCGCATGTAACGCAGCACCTCGCCGTCCACCGGGAAGAAGCCCATGGTGGCGCCGTACTCCGGGGCCATGTTCGCCAGCGTCGCCCGGTCGGGCAGGGTCATGGATGA
This sequence comes from uncultured Myxococcales bacterium, assembly GCA_964511535.1. Lineage (GTDB taxonomy): Bacteria > Myxococcota_A > Polyangia > CAZCFB01 > CAZCFB01. The sequence continues at coordinate 63,207 of CAZEFW010000027.1, forward strand.
CAGCCCGTCGCCGTAGAACTCCACGAACTTGCCCACCACGCCGCGGGCCCGCAGCATCTGGGTCACGGTGAGCACCAGGTCGGTGGCCGTGGCCCCCTCGGGCATGCGCCCGCTCACCTTGAAGCCGATCACCTCGGGGGCGAGCATGAAGATCGGCTGGCCCAGCATCACCGCTTCGGCCTCGATGCCGCCCACGCCCCAGCCCACCACGCCCAGGCCGTTGATCATGGTGGTGTGCGAGTCGGTGCCCACCAGCGAATCGGGGAACGCCACCGGCGCGCCGTTCAGGTCGCGCTTCTGCACCACCGACGCCAGGTACTCCAGGTTCACCTGGTGCACGATGCCGCTGGCCGGCGGCACCACGCGGAAGTTGTCGAACGCCTTTTGCCCCCAGCGCAAAAACGCGTACCGCTCGTTGTTGCGCTGAAACTCCAGCTCTGCGTTCTGCGCCAGCGCCTGGGAGGACCCGGCGAAGTCCACCTGCACCGAGTGATCGATGACCAGGTCCACCGGGATCTGCGGGTTGATGCGCTGGGGATCGCCCCCCATGCGGGCCATGGCCGAACGCAGCGCGGCCAGGTCCACAACCGCGGGCACCCCGGTGAAGTCCTGCAGGATCACCCGCGCGGGCGAAAAGGGGATCTCCACCGCCTCCGGCGCCGCAGGGTTGTAGCGCGCCAGGGTCTGCACGTCGTCGCGAGTGACCTCGTGGCCGTTCTCGTTGCGCAGCAGCGCCTCGAGCAGGACCTTGATGGACAGCGGGAGCCGCGACGGGTCCCCTACCCCCTCGCGCGCCAGGGCGTCGAGGCGGAACAGGCCGACCTCGCCGATTGCCGTCTGCAGGTTGTCCTTGCTACCGAACGAATCGAGAACCGTGGCCATCAACTTCCTCCTGGGTGGTGACGGAGGAAGAGGTTATAGCGCCTCCAGCACCTTGATCAACATCTCGTCCACCTGCTCGGCCACCGGGGCCACCAGCGGGTTGTCGATGACGTTGAACATCTCCCGCGGGTTGACGATGGACACGCTGACCGTAGCGTCGTCTTCGCGGAACACCACAACGTTACAGGGCAGCAGCAACCCGATGAGCGGCTCGCCGCTCATGGCCTTGTGCGCCATGGTCGGATTGCAAGCGCCGAGGATGCGGTAGTCGCGGAAGTCCACGTCCAGCTTCTTGCGCAGGGTGGCCTTGACGTCGATGGTGGTCAGCACGCCGAAGCCGCCCTCGGCCAGCTTGTCGGTGACCGTCTGCACGGCCTGCTCGAAGTCGATGTCCCCCAGGTTCTTGGTGTGTCCGTACTTGGCGGTGGTGGTCATGTCATGTCCCTCCCGGTTGGTTGGGTGAAGGTTTTAGCCTGTCTGGAAACATGGAGCCAGTTGAGGGGGGGGAGGTTGCGTCCGAGACGCCCCGGCGCAGACGCGGGCCACTACAGCGGCAGCCCGACAATGGCCAGGCGGACGGCCCGCCAGCGCCCGCAATAAAATGTCAAGTGGTGGGGTCAGACCCCTACACTTGACATTTTATTGCGGGGCGGATCGCAGGTAGCGCGGCATGTCCTGCCAGGTGGGGAGGGCTTGATCGGTCCCTTTACCTGATCGGTGCTCTACGCGGGCCACTTCTGCATCATCTTGGCCTCGATCCCCCCGGCCAGCGCATCCACCTCGCGCAGCGCCTTTCCGGCCCGCACCTGGATTTCGGCGCACCAGGGCTCGTCGTCGATGCCCTCGAGGTTGATGGCCACGTTGTAGTAGGCGCCGTAGGCCCCGGCCCGGGCCATCTGCGCGCCCACGGCCCCGTCGGACAGGGAGTTCTGGTTGCCCTTGTCCACCACCTCGCCCAGCAGCTTCAACACCGCGGGGATCGCCTCGAGCACGCCCAGGGGCACCAGGGTGGCGCCCTTGGAGGCCTCGGTGATGGCCGCGTCCCGGGCCGCCTTCTGCTCGTCGGTCTTCTTGGCCAGGCGAAAAGCAGCCATCATCGCGTCGAACGCCTCGGTGTCCCTGTCGAGGGCCTCCAGCAGCGCGGCCTTGTGCTTCTGCGCCTCCACGCCCACCTGCTCCATCAGCGCGTTGTGCGCCTTGTAGCCGCGCTTGCCATGGGTGAGCGCCGCCACCATGGAGCCGAGGCCCGCGCCCATGGAGCCGGCCAGTGCCGCCACCGAGCCGCCCCCCGGCGCCGGCGAGTCCGAGGCCAGCTCGTCGACGAAGTCCTTGACCGTCATGCTGGCCAGCCGCGCCTGCTTCGCCACGCGGTACTCGATGATCTTGTCCTCCGGGTCGAACGGCGCCACCTCGGCAAACCCGAGGCTGCGCACCGCCGTCCACACCAGCTCCGACTCGCTCACCCCGGTGCTGGCCCCCTGCTTCTGCAGGTAGTGCCGCCCGGCGTCCAGCAGCGCCTGCAGCGGGATCAGCCCCACCACCTCGCTGCCGGTGACCCGCACGCCCAGCTTGTGCGCGCACTGCTCCACCTTGTCGAACACCGTGTGGATCGGCGTCACGGTGAAGTCGGTCAGGTTCATGGTCACCTGGGCGCAGCCGTACTCCTCGATGAACCAGCCGGTGGCCTTGCAGTGGGGGAAGCCGGGCGCGCGCACGAACTTGCCGTCTTCACCGCGCACCTTCTTGTTGTTCTCGTCCCGCTTGACGCGGCCCTTTTCGCGGATGGTCAGGCCGATGTCCTTGGCGAGCCTGGCGTGCCGGGAGTTCAGGTTGATGTTGTAGGCGATGAGGAACGGCCGCACGCCGATGTTGGTGGCCCCGGCCGTGGCGTTGAACTCCGCCGGGCCGTAATCGGGAGCCCACTGGGGCTGCTTGAGCTTCTCCTCCAGCGCCTCGTACTCCCCCACGCGGACGTCCTGCAGGCTCTGCCGCTCGGGCCGCGTGGCCGCCGACTCGTACATGTAGATCGGGATGCCCAGCTCCTCGCCCACCCGCTTGCCCAGGGCGTGGGCCAGCTCCACGCACTCCTCCACGGTCACGCCGGAGACCGGCACGAAGGGG
>CAZEFW010000028.1:0-65184 GCA_964511535.1 uncultured Myxococcales bacterium
AGAAGGCCAAGGCCTTGTTATATTTAGCAAAGGCTTTTGTGGTATTTGATAAAAGCTGTCCGGCATTGTCTAATTTGACAAATGTATGCCCGGGTCGCCTGACAGTTACATGAGGAGGGATATCAACAAGGAGCCTACTGCCCGGGCGTCTTTGACGCCTTCTTCCCAAAAGGAATGTTCAGCTTTCGCATCCGCGCCCTCAGCGTGTTGGGGTTGATGCCAAGCAGCTCTCCAGCCCCGCCATCGCCGTGAACTTTGCCGCCGGATCGTTCGAGGGCATGGCTGATATGACCCCTGATCACCTCATCCAGTGACAGCAATTCGCCGCCCTGGTCCGTGGAGGCGGGGCCCGGTGATCCGGCAGCGGGGCTGTGTGTTCCCCCGATGTCAAAGCGCAGCGCCTCTCCACGACAAATGATCATGGCCCGCTCCACCAGGTTCTCCAGCTCGCGGACGTTGCCTGGCCATGCGTAGGAGGTCAGCGCCTCGATGGCTCCATCGGCCAACGTCGGCGTATGCCCCAGCTTCAGCTCCCGCGCTTTGCGCTCGAGGAAGTGCTGGACCAGTGCAGGGATATCGCCCGCGCGCTCCCTGAGCGGGGGGATGGGCAAGGGGAACACGTTGAGCCGAAACCACAGGTCCTCGCGGAAGGTCCCGGCGGTGACCATGGCGTCGAGTTCCTTGTTCGTGGCCGCCAGAACGCGGATGTCCAGCGGAATGCGCTCGGTCCCGCCGATGCGCTCGATCTCCCGGTTCTGCAGCACCCTCAGCAGCCGTACCTGGGCAGACAGGGGCATCTCCCCCACCTCGTCGAGGAAGATTGTTCCCCCATGCGCCCGCTCGAACCGCCCCCGCTTCCGTGACAGCGCCCCGGTGAAGGCGCCCTTCTCGTGGCCGAATAGCTCGCTGTCCAGGAGCGTATCGGGGATGGCCCCGCAGTTGACCGGGATGAACGGGCCGCCCCCGCGTGGGGAGGCCATGTGGATGGCATTGGCGATGACGTCCTTGCCCACCCCGGTCTCGCCGGTCAACAGGACCGGGCTCTCGGTGGGGGCCACCTGGCGCACCAGCCCCATCACCTCTCGCAGCCCGAAGCCGGCTCCCACGATCTCCTCGCCTGCAATCTTATGCAGCTCCCGCTGCAGGTACTGGTAGTCGTCGGCCAGACGATCCCGCAACCGGATCACCTCCCGGTGCTGCATTGTGTTTGACAGCGCGATTGCGAACGGCTTTTTGAGCAAGCTCAGCAACTCCACATGGTCCTCACCGTAGCGATCCGGCCCCTGCGCAGTGAAGACCACGCCACCCAGGCGGCCAGCCTCGGTGGTCAAGGTCATGCGCAGTACGGACCACCCCTCGATGCCGTGGAAGCGCAGCATCTCCCTCGCCACCGGGTTGCGCTCCGAAGATTCGATGACCACGGCTCCGTCCACCAGCCGGTGGAGGTTTTCGCGCACCCGCTTGCGGGCCTCTGGTGGCATGGGCGTGAGCAGGTCGAGGGGCCGTGCCTCCTCGGCCGATGCGGTGGCCACGGTACGCATGGCGCCGAGGTCCGGCTCGTACATTTGCAAGAACATCCGGTCCACGGGGAGGTGGTCTTGTATGACGCGAATGCAGTCGCGCATGGCCTCTTCTATCTGGAGGTTTCCACAGATCGTCATGGTGGCCATGCGGAAAAACGCGTTGTGATCCAAGGGGTTCTCCTGGGCGAGCGATTGTCTGTCATATTTAACAACCATCGATGCTAATTGTCAAAAATGACATTTGCATTTGTCTTATTTGGTAATGCCATTGCCGTCCCATTTCTATGCGATTGAAATAAAACACATTTTATGTTGGCACATGACTCGCAATAGCTCCTTTCCATCGAACAACAACCTGGAAAGGAGCTCAGGCCATGAACAGAGATTTCAGGATCCTCACCATACTCGGCAGCCCCCACAACAAGCGGTCCAACACACGCGCCCTCGTGGAAGACTTCGTACAGGACATGGCCGCCGAGGGGCTGTCCATCGACCACAAGATCATCTCCCTCGGCCGCAAAAAGGTGCTGCCGTGCCGTGGGTGCTGGAGCTGCACCCGCGACAGGCCCTGCCCGCTCTCGAGGAAGGACGACCTGGAGGAGATCAAGGCCGCGATGATGGACTGCGACATGCTGATCATGGCCAGCCCGGTCTACACCAACCAGGTCACCGCCCAGATGAAGGCGCTGTTCGATCGCCTGTTCACCTGGTGCCACATCTTCCCGTTGCTCGGGAAGTACAGCCTGTCGGCCTGCACCACCGGTAACGACGGCCACGAGGAGGTGGGGGCATTTCTGGAGAAGATGCTCGCCACCTACGGCACCTCCTCTTTCGGCACCATCAACAGCATCTTCGGCTTCACGCCGGGCTTCTTCCCGGGCCGTGAGCGCGCGCGCGCCAGGAACAAGAAGCTGGCGGCGCGCGTGGCGCGGACCGTGCTCGCCGACGAGAAGCCCCGGGTCACCAGGATGCAGCGCCAGATGTACAAGGTGATGCGGAGAAAGATGACGGGCGTCCACGCCATCAACTGCATGCGCAACGGGAACGTGGAGGGCCAGCCTGAGCCGCCCTGGCTTCGGCTCAAGATCATGAACCACTTCATCGAGAAGCTCGGCTTCTCCGACGAGCAGCTCGACACCTGGGCCGGCTTCCTGGAGTTCGAGCTGGGGTGGTGGCGGGACCGCGGCTGGCTCGACACGAGGTCGTTCGCCGATCTCGCCAGCCGACCGGTGCCGGACGGTTTCGACGCGAGGCGGCGGTTGCTGAGGGTCAGCGCGGTCACAGATCTGGCCTCGTGAGGCTCCAAAGAACTGGAGGTGAACGATGCGCATGACCCGGATCCACGCCCTGTTGATCACCATCTCATTGGCCACTGCGTGCCAGGAGGGGCCCGCGGTGGTGGCGCAGCACCAGCAGGCAGCCCGCCAGCAGGCCGCGCAGCGCCTCGCGGTGCTGTCCGCGGCGCAGGCGGAGCTGCCCACGCTGCTCGAAGCCATCCCGGAAGGATTCGAAACGCACCACGGCTTTCCCGGCCGACAGCTTTTCGCCGGCGCCTCGCTGGCCGCGCCCTACGAGATGGTGACGCTCGAGCGCGCAGCGGCCGGAGAGCGCCCGCAGCTGCGGTCCCTGGGACAGTGGCGGATCCCGGTGCACACCGGGGGCGCCTACCGGGCCTTGATCACCGTGGAGCGCAGCGGAGACGCGTACCAGGCGGTGGAGATCGGCGCGGCCGGTCTGGCCCGAGAGCTGTACGCCCTGAGGACCAGAGCCGGCGCCGGGTTCGCGCAAGCCGACGGGCAGCAGGCCATCCTGCGGCTGTTCCACCTCGGGAGCGACCTGCTCCTGGAGGCCCTGCCGGGTCGCGCCCTGTCCTCCGGCACGCTGCTGCCACTGGCCTCGGCGCGGGCTGCCCTGGCGCTTACCAAAACAGAGCTTCAGGGCCTCTCGGCCCTGGGACATGTGCTGGAGGCACACCATGCGAATTGATCCAAATGGCGTCGTCCTGCGACAGCCCCTTGCCCGCCGCGCCGCTCGCGTCGTCCTGCTGGTCGCCCTCCCGGCCCTGCTCTCGCTGCCCGGGGAGGGGCGCGCTGGCGTGCTCACGGTCAAGGAGGTGGTGCAGGAGCAGTCGCAGTGGTGCTGGGCGGCGGTCGGCCAGGTTCTGCTGGACTACTACGGGCACACCTTCTCCCAGTGCGCCATCGCCGAGTACACCCGGAAAAATGCCTCGTGGCATGACTTCGGCGACGCGGACTGTTGTGTGGATCCCACCAAGGGGTGCAACTACTGGAACTACCTGTCCAGCTCTTCCGGCGGCGTCTCGGATATCGTCAAGGCGTTCGGCAACCTGCCGAGCAAGAGCGCCGGGGCGATGACGACCAGCCAGGTGGCGCAGGAGATCGACGTCCAGGGGCGGCCCTTCGTGGCGCGGTGGGGCTGGAAGAGCGGCGGGGGCCACTTCGTGGTGGTCCACGGGCAGGCCGGCGAAATGATCTCCTACATGAACCCCTGGAAGGGAGAGGGGATCAAGACCGCCAAGTACAGCTGGTTCAAAAAGGGGAGCAACCACACCTGGACCATGTCTCTGAAGCTGACCACCACCTGCAAGTGCACGGCGGAGAGCGCCTGCTGCGACGGGTGCCAGGTCAAAAATGAGGGCAATCCGTGCAGCGATGGCGACCTGTGTACCACGGGCGACACCTGCCAGGCCGGCCGCTGCGTCACGGGGGCCACCGTTGATTGCGGGCCCTCCACCTGCGCCAAAAAGGGCGTCTGCGATTCGCTCACGGGGACCTGCAATTACACCACGCCGCCGAACGGGTCGAAGTGCGACGACGGGGACCTGTGCACCACCGGGGACATGTGCAGCGCGGGCGTTTGCGCCGGCAAGGCCGTGGCTTGCAAGGCGGCCAGCGACTGCCAGTTGGCCGGCGTCTGCAACCCCGCTACCGGCTCCTGCGAACACACCCCCCGGCCCGACGGCACAGCCTGCGACGACTCCGACGCCTGCACCGTGAGCGACAGCTGCATGTCGGGCGCTTGCACCGGAAAAGCGAAGGGGTGCCCGGACCCTGGCCAGTGCCGGCTCCGCGGGGTGTGCAACCGGACCACGGGCAGCTGTGACTACCCCGTGGCGCCCGATGACACCGGGTGCGATGACAACAACCCGTGCACCCTCGTGGACCGCTGCCTGGGTGGGCTCTGTACAGGATCCATGCGCATGCCCTGCCCACCGCGTCCCTGCCACACCGTTGGCGGCTGCGAGGCGGCCACCGGGGCGTGTGTCTATGCGCCGCTGCCTGACGGCGCTGCCTGCTCAGGCGGGGTCTGCAGGGCCGGGGCGTGTGTCAGCGGCGCCGACCCGGATGGGGGGATCGACGACCTCGGGACCGACGACTCTGCCACCTCACAGGAGGGCGGCGGCGCCCAGGGCGGCTGCGCGGTGGCGGGCCCTGGCGAGGGCGTCCCGGCGGCGCTGGCGCTGCTGCTCCTGGTCGCGCTGCGCCGGAGGAGCAGCCGGGGGTTCCCCTGCAGGAGTTGATTCAATCTATGGCGCGGCGGTGAGCTTGACCAGGCGGATGGTCTTGTTGCCGTGGTCGGCGACGTAGACCCACCCCTTGTAGGAGACGTTGGCCACGTAGACGCCGAACGGGTAGCGGAACCTGGCGGCGGAGGCTGGGCCGTCCTGGTAGCCGTAGGTGGGGCCGCCGGCCAGGGTGCTCACCAGGCTGCCCTTGATGTGGCGCAGCCGGTGGCCGTAGTACTCCACCACGTACATGCTCTGCGAGCTGATGGCGAACACGTCCACCGGGTGGTTGAAGGTGGCCGTGGAGGTGGACCCGTCCACGCTGCTCTTCACCCCGGTGCCCGCGGTGGTGCCCACGTAGAAATTGGTGCCCGGGAACACGACGCGGATCTTGTTGTTGTTGGTGTCGGCCACGAACAGGTAGGTGTTGGCGTAGGTGATGCCCTGCGGGTAGTAGAACCGGGCCGCGGCGCCGTAGGCGTTGGTGGAGCCGGACTGGCCCGCGGTGCCCGCGACCGTGGAGACGGTGGTGCCCACGATGCGGCGGATGGTGTGGTTGTAGGTGTCGGAAACGTAGATGATCCCGCTGGGGTCCACAACAACCCCGGAGGGGTAGTTGAACCGCGCGATGTTGCCCGCGCCGTCGGTGGAGCCCTTGGCGCCGGGCCCGCCCCCGGCGATGGTGGTGACCACCCCGCCGCTGGTCACCTTGCGGATGGCGTGGTTGAGGCGGTCGGCGACGATGATGTTGCCGTTGGGATCCTGGGCGATGGCGTGGGGGGTGTGGAACCTGGCCGCGCTGCCCGTGCCGTCCTTGAAGCCCCAGGAGCTGGTGGAGCCGGCCAGCACCGAGACCCCCGTGCTCGAGATCTTCCGGATCACGTTGGCGGCGGTGTCGGCCACCAGGATCTCGCCGTTGGAGGTGACCCACACGTCGCGCGGGCCTGACATGGAGCCGTAGGGCACCACGCTGGCCACGTTGTTGTAGCCGTAGCAGGCGGCCGGCTGGGTCCAGCCGGTCTGGCTCTTGGCGCTGTCGCACACCTGGCAGCCGTCGCCCTGCTTGCTCGCGCCGGTGATGTAGCACTGCTTGGCGGCGCCTGCCGCGCTGATGGCGCAGCTGCCGCTGTTGATCTTGTAGCTGCAGCCGCCGCTGCCGTTGCAGGTGTCGGCGGTGCAGGGGAGGCCGTCGGAGCATTTGTAGGAGGTGCCCTGGCACTTGCCCGCGGCGCTGCACTTGTCGTTCTTGGTGCAGAGGTTCTTGTCGTCGCAGGTCTTGTTGACCTGGGGCGTGTTGGCGCAGGAGCCGCCGCTGTTGCAGGCGTCGGTGGTGCAGGTGTTCTTGTCGTCGCAGTCCACGCACGGGACGCCGCCGTTGCCGCAGGTGGACGTCACCGAGATGAAGCAGGCGTTGGCCTTGCAGCACCCCTTGCACAGGCCGCCCTTGATGCACTTGCAGGCGCCGGCCACGCAGTTCAGGCCGTTGCTGCAGGCGGGGGCCGCGCTGCCGGCGGTCTTGCCGCAGGCGCACTTGCCCTTGACGCAGCGGTTGGAGGTGTTGCTGTCGCACTTCTTGTTGCAGCCGCCGCAGTGGCTCTTGTTTCTGGAGGTGTCCACGCACTTGCCGGCGCAGCGGGTCTGGCCCGTGGGGCAGCCGGCGTCGTCCGGGCGCTGGTCGGCGGGGCGCTGGTCCAACAGGGGGACCTTGTCCCGACGGGCGCCGTCCCTGGCGCCGGCCTCGGGCCTGCCCTTGCCGTCCCGGTGCGGCGCGTCCGCCGCCGCGGCGTCAGCGGGCGGGCCTGCCTTGCAGGTCTTGCTCACCGGGTCGCAGCTGGTGCCGGGGCCGCAGGCCTGGCCGGGCCCGCAGGGGCGGCCCTCGGAGGCCAGCTCGCCGGTCACGCAGGAGCAGGCCAGGAGCGCCAGGGGGATCAGCAGGGTCCGGCGGTTCACGGGCGCACCCCCGGAACCCCGGGTCGAGGGGAAGCCTCGCCGCGCAGGTCCAGGGACCACGCACCATCCGCCAGGCAGAACCGGTCCAGCGTGAGGTCGTAGCCGTCGTCGTCCGACAGCACCAGCCTGTCCGCCAGGTCCAGCACGTCCCTGGAGGAGCGCTTCATTGAACGCGCGGAGCGGGCCTTGACGATGATGAACAGCCCCGGCTGCACCACATGGCGCAGGCTGTTGGACTCGCAGATGCACGGCGCGTCGCCCACCTTGCGCCGGAGCGCTGCGGCCCCCTGGTCCAGGTGCTCCCGCAGCACCCGCAGCCAGTAGACCGGCCGGGCGCCGGCGGCCAGCATCAGCGTGGTGTCCTTGCCCTCGGCCTCGCCGGTCTCCTCGGTGATGTGGAAGTCAGCCTCCAGCGCGGTGCACACGCCGCAGCCGTCCTCGTTGCCCCGCGGGCAGGGGCCGTCCCGGTCGTGCACCGTGGTCACCTTGGCCCCCACCAGGCGCGCCGGCCCCCCGAATCGCCGGATCAGCTCGCAGCTCAGCCGGGTCTTGCCCGAGTTGCGCCCCGCGCCGCCGATGAGCAGCATGCCCGGCCACTGGATCACGAGGCGGCCAACCTCAGCCGCGCAGGGAGCCGGTCAGCACGTAGGCCGCCTGCAGGTAGGAGGTGGGGCAGAGCGGGAAGCACTCCTTGCACTCCTCGCACACCTTCTCCGCCAGCTCAGGGATGAAGCAGATCTCCTTGCGCATGCCGCGGTCGACCCACCCCACGATGTGCTCCCCCTTGACCTCGGCGCAGTAGCGCACGCACAGGCCGCAATGGATGCAGAACGAGGCGTCCTTGGAGAACCGCCCCGCCTCGGCGCCGTACACCTCGGCCATCTCCTCCAGCTCCGGCGCGTGGGGCGCGTGGGCCAGCTGCAGCTCCAGCAGCACCTTGCGGATGCGGTCGATCTTGTCGGTGCGCGTGGTGATCTCCAGGCCGTCCTCGGCGGGGTAGATGCACGAGGCCACCAGCCTCGACCAGTCACCCCGGCGCGCTTCAACCACGCACAGCCGGCAGCCTCCGAACGGCTCCAGCTGCTCGTGATGGCACAGGGTGGGGATGTCGGCCCCGGCGCGTCGGGCCACGTCCAGCAGCGTCTCCCCCTCGCTGGCGCGGACCTGCTTTCCGTCGATCTTCAGCTGAAGTTCGCTCATTTCTTCTTCGCCTTCTTGACGTACGCCCGCTGCTCCTCGGGGATCGGGGCCGGCACCGGCTCACCGGACAGCTTCACCACCGCGCCGAACTTCGGCGGGCACACCTCCAGGCAGGTGCCGCAGTTGGTGCACTTGTCCTGGTGGATGATGTGGATCGTCTTCTTGGCCCCGTCGATGGCGTCGTCCGGGCAGTTCTTGATGCACAGCAGGCAGGCGGTGCACTTGTCCGGGTCGATCCAGTAGTTGATCAGCGCCTTGCACGACCTCGCCGGGCAGCGCTGCTCCTTGATATGCGCCTCGTACTCGTCCTTGAAGTAGCGGTAGGTGGAGAGGAACGGGTTGGGGCCGGTCTGTCCCAGGGCGCACAGGGAGGTCTCCTGGGCCACCTCGCTCAGCTCCTGCAAGGTCTGCAGGTCCGCCTCGACGCCCTGGCCCTCGGTGATGCGGGTCAGCACGGCGTGCATCTGCTTGAGGCCCTCACGGCACGGGGTGCACTTGCCGCACGACTCGTCCATCAAGAAGTCGATGAAGTAGCGCGCCACGTCCACCATGCAGTTGTCTTCGTCCATGACGATCATGCCGCCCGATCCCATCATGGAGCCGGCCTTGGTCAGCTCGTCGAAGTCCACCTGCAGGTCGAGCTCACCCTCGGGGATGCAGCCGCCCGATGGCCCGCCGGTCTGTACCGCCTTGAAGGCCTTTCCCCCGGGGACGCCGCCGCCGATATCCTGGACGATCTCCCGCAGGGTGATCCCCATGGGCACCTCCACCAGGCCGGTGTTGGTGATCTTGCCCACCAGGGAGAAGATCTTGGTCCCCTTGCTCCCCTCCGTGCCGATGGCCGCGAACGCCTCGGCTCCTTCGCCGATGATCAGCGGCACCGTGGCCCAGGTCTCCACGTTGTTGATGTTGGTCGGCTTGCCCCACAGGCCGCTGACCGCGGGGTAGGGCGGCCGCGGGCGCGGCTGGCCCGGCCGGCCCTCCAGCGACAGCAGCAGCGCGGTCTCCTCGCCGCAGACGAAGGCGCCGGCGCCCTGGTGCACGGTGACGTCGAAGCTGAACCCGGAGCCGAGGATGTCGTCGCCCAGCAGGCCGCGCTCCCGGGCGATGCCCAGGGCGATGTCGAGGTTCTGCACCGCCAGCGGATACTCCTGGCGGATGTAGACGAACCCCTGGCTGGCGCCGATGGCCAGGGCGCCGATGGTCAGCCCCTCCAGCACGCCGAACGGGTTGCCCTCCATGAGCGAGCGGTCCATGTACGCGCCCGGGTCGCCCTCGTCGCAGTTGACCACCACGTACTTCTGGTCCGCCTCCGACGCGCGGCACAGCTCCCACTTGCGCCCGGTGGGGAAGCCCGCCCCGCCGCGGCCGCGCAGCCCCGAGGCCTTGACCTCCTCCACCACCTGCTCCGGGGTCATCTCGAGCAGGGCCTTGCTCAGCGCGCGGAAGCCGCCGATGGCGAGGTAGTCGTCCAGGGAGCGCGGGTCGATGCGCCGGTTGGCGCCGAACACCAGCCGCCGCTGGTGCTTGTAGAACGGGATCTCCGACTCCCGCTCCACCTTCTCGCCCGTGGCCGGGTCCTTGTAGAGCAGCTTCTGGATGGCCTGCTTTTCCCCCACGGTCTGCGCCAGCAGGGTGGGCACGTCCTTCGGCTTGACCTGCAGGCTGCAGGTCTCCTGCGGCTCCACCACCACGATGGGCCCCTGCTCGCAGAAGCCGTGGCAGCCGGTGCCGCGGAAGTGCACCTTCTCCTTCAGGCCCTGCTGCTCCAGCTCGGCCTCGAAGGCGTCCACCACATCCCGGGCGCCCGACGCCAGGCAGCCCGTACCCGCGCAGACCGAGATCTGCGGCGCCTGGGGATCTCGCGCGGCGACGATGTCCGCTCTGAGGCTCTCGAGCTGGGCGACGGTAACGATCCTTGCTTCAGCCATGCTCAGTTCACCCTCTGGTCAACGGTTAACAGTCGACTGTCGACCTGCGTACCCCTGCTTGCGATGCTTTCGAACATGAGCGCGGTCCCTACTCGTAAGTTGCCATGACCTTCTCGGTCTTCTTGGGCGACAGCTTGCCGTGGGTCGTGCCGTCGATCTCCATCACCGGGCCCAGGGCGCAGCAGCCGAGGCAGTTGACCGTCTCGAGGCTGAACTTCAGCTCCAGGTCGGTCTCACCGGGCTTGATGCCGGTGAGCTCCTCCACCTTCTCCAGCACCCGGCCGGCGCCCCTGACATGACAGGCGGTGCCCATGCAGATATGCACCCCGTGCTCGCCCTTGGGCACCAGGGAGAACGCCTTGTAGAAGGTGGCGATGTGCTGCACCCGCCCGAAGGGCACGTCCAGCTTCTCGCTCACCCGCCACAGCGCCTCGCGCGGCAGCCAGTTGTTCTCGCGCTGGATCTCCAGCAGCACCTGGATCAGCGCGCTCTCCTCACCCTCGTGGCGCTCGACGATCTGGTCGATTCTCTCGGTGTTCATCCTGAGCCTCTCAGGCCAGCGCGTAGCGCTGCTGCTCGGTGTCGTACTGCACCAGCCCCTGGCGCGACGAGTGCGACAGGTGCTTCGACACCTCCGACGCGCTCAGCTTCAACGCCTCGGCGATCTCGGCGGTGGAGCGAGGGCCCAGCTTCAGCAGGGCCATGATCTGGCTGATGGCCAGCTTGCCCGCCACCAGCTCGTCGAACAGCCGCTCCGTCTCCTCGCTGGCGTAGAAGGCGTTGACCGCCTCCTCGGTGCGCTCCGTGGGGCGCAGCCGCTCCCGCTCCACCAGCTTCAGGTACGGGATCAACCGGCCCGCGGCGGCCAGCTTGCCCCGCACGTCGTCCGGCTCCAGCTGCTCGCTGGAGCCGAGGGGCCCCAGCTCTCGCAGGTTATTGACGAAGTCGTTCATCACCTCGGCGTAGCGGCTCCCCTCGGACGCAGCGATCCACTCCAGCCGCAGTCGCTCCGGCGACAGCCCGATCCGCTGCATCAGCTTGCGGAACAGGTTCACGTTGCCCAGGGCGTCGTAGTTACCCTCGGTGATGTAGTGGCACTCGCCGGGCCAGCAGCCGCCGATGAACACGCCGTCGGCGCCGTTCTCGAAGGCGCGCTGGATGAACGCCAGGTCCACCCGCCCGGTGCACATCAGGCGGATGATCTTTATCTCTGTGGTGTATTGCTGTCTGGAAACTCCAGCCAGGTCTGCCGCGCTGTACGCTCACCAGTGGCAGAGAAAGCCCACGACCTTCGGCGTAAAACCCATGGCAGTCATGGTGTCCTCCCTATGAATCGTCAGACGAGAAGGTCGCGTCGATCTGCAGCAGGACCTCCTCGTCGGTGAAGTGCTTGAGGATGATGGCGTTGGTGGGGCACTTGGCGTTGCACAGCCCGTCCCCCTTGCACAGGATCGGGTTGACCTCTGCCTTCTTGCCCTTGGGCGTGTCCACGAACTCGATGGCGTCGTAGGTGCACGAGGTGATGCACGCGCCGCACGCGACGCAGGCTCCCTGCTCCACCTCGCACACAGAACCCGACGCGGTGACCGTGTCGTTGGCCAGCAGGGTCACCGCCCGCCCGGCCGCGCCGTAGGCCTGGCCCACCGCCTCGGTCAGGTGCTTCGGGTAGTGGGCCGTCCCGCACAGAAAGACCCCGTCAGCGGCGAAGTCCACCGGGCGCAGCTTGACATGCGCCTCCTGGAAGAAGCCGTCCGGGTTCATGGCCACCTTGAACTGCTTGGCCACCTTGTTGGCGCCCGCCGACGGCACCACCGCCGCCGACAGCGCCACGATGTCCGCGTCGAGCATCACCCGCGCGCCGAGGACCGGGTCGAGCACGGTGACGTTGAGCACCTCGCGGCCCTCCTCGTCCTCACCCGGCTCCACCTCGGGACCGTCCTCCGGGTTGAAGTGGATGAACTGCACGTCCTGGTTCGCCGCCTCGCGGTAGTAGTCCTCCGAGAAGCCGTAGGTGCGCATGTCGCGGAACAGGATGTAGACGTCGGTGTCCGGGGCGCGCTCCTTGAGCGTCAGCGCGTTCTTCACCGCCTGGCTGCAGCAGACCCTGGCGCAGTAGTTGCGCTCGGCATCGCGGCACCCCACGCACTGGATCATCACCACGCTGCGCGCGTCCACCAGCCGCTGGTCCTCGTCGGCGACCAGCTGCTCCAGCTCCAGCTGGGTCACCACCCGATCGTCCTCGCCGTACAGGTACGTCCCGTCGGGGCGGTGCTCGTCGGCGCCGGTGGCGATGATGGTCACGCCGTGCTCGATGGTCTTGACCCTGCCCTCGGACTCCACGGTGGTGACGAAGTTGCCCACGTAGCCCGACACGTCGGTGATGGTGGCCTCGTGGGACACCGTGATCAGCCGGTGGCGGTAGACCTGCTGGATCAGCCCGGCCAGGTAGGCCTGCACGTCCATGCCCTCGAGGGTGTGGCGGATGCGCCTGGCCATGCCGCCCAGGTCATGCTCCTTCTCCACCAGGTGCACCTCGAAGCCCTGCTCCGCCAGGCCCAGGGCCGCGGTCATGCCCGCCACGCCGCCGCCCACCACCATCGCGCGCTTGTTCACCGGCAGGTCGAACTCCTGCAGCGGCTCCAGGTTCTTGGTGCGCGCCACCGACATGCGCACGATGTCCTTGGCCTTGGAGGTGGCTTGCTCCTTCTGCTTGGAGTGCACCCAGGAGCAGTGCTCGCGGATGTTGGCCATGTCGAAGAAGTACTGGTTGATGCCGCCCTCGCGCAGGGTGTCGCGGAACAGCGGCTCGTGGGTCCGCGGCGTGCATGCCGCCACCACCACGCGGTTGAGCCCCTTGTCGCGGATGGTGTTGGAGATCGCCTCGGCCGCGTCGGTGGAGCAGATGAACAGCCCCTCCTCGGCGTGGCACACGTTGTCCAGCCCCTCGGCGTACTCCACCACCGAGGGGATATCCACCACCCGGCCGATGTTGGCGCCGCAGTGACAGACGAACACGCCCACCTTGGGCTCCTCCTCGGTGACGTCCCGCTCCTCGGGGTAGATCCGGTCGCGCGCCAGGTCCCCCCGGCGGTGGTTGAGCAGCTCGCCCGTCTTGGCGTTGGCGCCGCTGGCGGTCATCACCGCCTCCGGGATGTCCATGGGCCCGGCGAAGGCGCCCGACAGGTACACGCCCGGCCGCGAGGTGAGGATCGGGTTCCGCGGGTCCACCTTGCAGAAGCCGTGCTCGTTGAGCTCCACGCCGAACTGCGCGGCCAGGGCGTCGGCGTCCCGCAGCGGGGCGAGGCCCACGCCGAGCACCACCAGGTCGAACTCCTCCTCCTTGACCCCCTGGTCGTCCGTGGCGTAGCGCACGGTGACGTTCTTTGTCTCCGGGATCTCCCGGCCGATGTCCACGTAGCTGCGCACGAACTTCACCCCGGGCAGGTTCTCGGCGCGCTGATAGAAGCGCTCGAAGTCCTTGCCGTAGGAGCGGATGTCGTTGTGAAAGATCACCGCCTCGGCGTCGGCGTCGTGGTCCTTGAGCAGGATCACCTGCTTCTGGATGTACGAGCAGCACACCGACGAGCAGTAGCTGTGGGCGCCCTCCAGGATCTGCCGCGAGCCCACGCAGTGGATCCAGGCGATCTTGTGCGGGTGCTTGTGGTCCGACGGGCGCAGGATCTCCCCCTCGTGGGGGCCGGTGGCGCACAGCAGCCGCTCGAAGTCCATGCTGGTGACCACGTTGTCGATCTCGTTGTAGCCGTAGTCGTCCCGCGGCGACGGGTCGAAGGTGCCGTAGCCCGGCGAGAGCACGATGGCCCCCACCTTCACCTGCACCCGCTCGGCCTTCTGGTGCAGGTCGATGGCGTCGGTCTTGCACACCCCCTCGCAGATGGAGCACTTCTTGTCTTCCAGGAACAGACAGCGGTCGTCGATGTACGGCACCAGCGGCACGGCCTGGCTGAAGTAGATGTGGATCGCCTTGTTGCCCGACAGGTCCTGGTTGAACGGGTCGGGCACCTCCACCGGGCAGTACTCCACGCAGGTGGTGCAGCCGGTGCACTTGCTCTCGATGACGTAGCGCGGCTTCTTGACCAGGGTGACCGTGAAGTCCCCGGCCTCGCCCTCAACCTTGTCCACGTCGGTGTAGGTCATGATCTCGATGTTCGGGTGCCGGTCGCACTCGATGAACTTGGGCGACTCGATGCACATGGAGCAGTCGTTGGTGGGGAAGGTCTTGTCCAGCTGCGCCATCTTGCCGCCGATGGTGGGCGCCTTCTCCACCAGGAACACCCGGAAGCCCGAGGTGGCCAGGTCGAGGGCCGCCTGGATGCCGCTGATGCCGCCGCCGACCACCATCACATCGCCGAGGTTGTCCGGGGCGCTCATGAGATCACCTCCCGCACGATCTCGGTGATGTCCTTGACCTGCAAGGCCTCGTCATCCTCCAGCGACAGCCGCGACTCCTCGAAGTTGGAGATGCAGTAGGGGCATGACGTGACCATCACCTGCGCGCCGGTGTCCATGGCCTGGGCCACCCGCAGGTCGCTGAAGCGCTCCTCCTTGGGCGTGTCCATCCAGATGCGCCCGCCGCCCCCGCCGCAGCAGAGGCTCGTCTCGCGGCGGTCGGGCATCTCCACCAGCTCGGCGCCAGGCACCGCGGCCAGCACCTCCCGCGGCGCGTCGTAGATGGCGTTGTGCCGGCCCAGGTAGCACGGGTCGTGGAAGGTGACCTTCTGCTTCAGCTCCCCGGTCAGCTCCAGCCTGCCCTCGCGGATCAGCTGGGCCAGAAACTCGGTCATGTGCACCACCTCGAAGTTCACCATGAACTCCGGGTACTCGTTCTTGAACGTGTGGTAGCAGTGGGGCGACGAGACCAGCAGGCGCTTGACCCCGCGGTCGATGAAGGTCTTGATGTTCTGCTTCGCCAGGTCGCGGAACACCTCCTCGCCGCCGGTCTTGCGCACGCTCTCGCCGCAGCAGCTCTCGTCGGTGCCGAGGGTGCCGTAGTTCACCCCCGCGTGGTTCAAGATCTCGGCGGTGGCCCGGGCCACCTTCTTGCAGCGCGGGTCGTAGCAGAAGTAGCAGCCGACGAAGTAGAGCACCTCCATGCCCTCCTCGAAGGCGGGCACGGCCATGCCCGCGGCCCAGTCCTCGCGCTTGTCGCGGTCCTCGCTCAGCGGGTTGCCGTCGGTGGCGCAGGAGCCGGTCGCCGTGCGGGCGGCCCGCACCGAGCCGGGGAACACGTCGTAGTTGGTGGCCACCCGCCGCAGGGACACGCCCACCTCGATCTGCTCCACGCCGCGCGGGCAGGCAGCCGGGCAGGTGCCGCAGGTGGTGCAGCGCCAGATCTCCTCCTCCTCGATCTCGGTCAGGCCGAAGCTCGCCTCGCGGATGATCTTGCGGATGGAGAAGTCGCGCACCCGGTTCCAGGGGCAGACCACGTCGCACTTGCCGCACTGGTAGCACAGCTTCGCCGCGTCGCCGCCGGCCTGCTTGACCTCCTCGATGACCTCCTTGAAAGGAGCGACAATCTCTTCGTCGGCCATGGGCCCTTACCCTTTCTTGGACAGGCGGGCCGCCGCGTCGAGCAGCTTGTCCCAGCCGTGCTTGTTGGCCATCGACTCCAGCCCGATCTCCAGCTCGTCCGGCTCGGGCTGGTCTTCGACCTCCTCCTCGCGCTCCACGTACACCAGCGCCTCGGCCACGCACCACTTGACGCACATCGGCTCCTCGAGGGTCGGGTCCGACTCGCACATGTCACACTTGAGCGGCAGGCCCGAGTCGGGCTCCTTGAACTCGTCGCGCGAGGGGCAGGAGGCGCGGCAGAAGGCGCACTCCTCGTACTCCTTGCCGTCGATGATGTACTTGTCACGCCCGGCGCACTCGGCCGCGGCGTACTCCCCGGCGTAGACCGGGATGTAGATGTCCCGGTGCGGGTCATGGATCACGCGGATGCGCGAGCGGGCCGGGTTGAGGCTGCTGTGGCGCGGGATGGCGTGGAACGAGGAGCAGATCACCTCGCAGGCCCGGCACCCGTTGCACTTGTCCACGTCGATCTTGATGGTCTTGACCGTCTTCGTCTTTTTCTTGGCGTCCACGGCTAGACCTCCTCCTCGGCGCTGAGGATCCCTCGCTCGAAGAACTCGTCGCGCACGAACTCGAGGCCCAGGTCGGTGAGGGTCTCCGCGGTGGGCACCCCGGCCTCGTTCCACCCCCGGTAGGCGAAGTAGGTGTCCAGCAGGTTCTGCTCCAGGTCCGGGAAGCGCCGCTTCCAGTGGTCCTCGGGCGGCTTCTCGTCCTCGGGCGTCAACCCGAGCCGGATGTTCACCGCCCGCACCAGGTTGCGGATGCGCTGGCTCACCCGGGTGACCTCTTCCTCGGACAGCTCGACGCCCGCGGCGGCGGCGATGAACTCGTTCCAGTTATGGATGTGGTAGGGCGGCTTGTACGGGAAAGACGAGAGCCCGGCGCACATACCCACCGCGTCGTCGATGTAGTGCATGCGCTCCTGCCAGTCCACGATCTCGCACACCGCGTCGGGCGGCGGGTAGTGGGGGATCGAGTTCTCCCCGCGCATCTCCCAGTTGAGGAAGTACTCCTTCATGCGCTCGTTGGGGGCCTGCACCCAGTCCTCGGCGAACTCCTCGCGCATCTCCCGGGTGGGGAAGGGCGCCTGGGGGAAGTTGCCCTCGATCTGGGTGATGTTGGCCTTCTCGCCGGTGCTGTACATCAGGAAGTAGATCGGGTTGAGCATGCCGAGCTTGAGCGGCAGCTGCTCGTGCTTGCGGATGTTGTTGTGGGCGTACTCCATGGCGCCCTTGCCGATCTTCTCCGAGGCCCAGTAGGTGCCGTCGGCCAGCACATCGCCGATGCCCTCGCGGCGTACGATGCGGTCGAGCAGCCAGTAGAACCGGCCCTCGACGTCATCGGGCGGCGGCGCGCCCTCGAAGTCGTCCTCGGTGAGGATGCCCGCCTCCAGCAGCTCCAGGGCGTAGGCCATCACCTGGGGCGCGGAGAAGCCGTCCACGCCGTACTCGGTGGCCAGGCGCGCGATGCGCAGGCCGAAGTCGAGGTCGGAGAACGCGGCCATGGTGTAGGTCAGCTTGGAGAAGCACTTCATCAGGTAGGTCGGCTGGCCCGGGATGGAGACCGTGCCGGCGCACTTCATGGGGCAGCCGAAGCAGGAGATGAGCCGGGTACGGTAATTCTCCAGGGTGTCGGTCCAGTCCTTCGCCACCTCCTCGTTCCAGAACCCCTTGCGCCGTACGCGGGCGTTGCCCCAGGTGAAGTTCTCGGTGTGCCACTTCTCGTCGTGCACGGCCATCTCCTGGGGCGAGCCCAGGCGCTGCATGATCGGCATGACGTTCTTGATCGGGTTTTCGTTGCGCTCGCGGATGAAGTCGAGGGTGTACTGCACCAGGGGGATCATCTTGTCCGGCCTGGCGATCTGCAGGTCCCCGGTGCCGCGCACGGCGATGGCCTTGATGTTCTTTGCGCCCATCACCGCGCCGAGGCCGCCGCGGCTGGCCGAGGACTTGCCCTGCTCGATGGAGGCGAAGAAGATCTTGTTCTCCCCGGCCAGGCCGATGGCAGAGACCTGGGCCTTGGGCTCGCCGAGCTCCTCGCGGATCAGGTCCTGCACCTCCACCGACCCCGTGCCCGCCAGGTGCGTGGCGTCGCGGATCTCTATCTGCCCGTCCTTGATCCAGATGTACGACAGCTCCGGCGCCTTGCCGCGGATGATCACCTTGTCGTAGCCGGCGAACTTGAGCTCCGGCCCCCAGAACCCGCCCATCATGGAGAAGGCGAGCAACCGGGTCTGGGGCGATATGGAGGTGACGATGGTTCGGTTTGCCCCGATGACCGGCGTGCCCACCAGCAGCCCGGTGCCGAAGATGAGCAGGTTCTGCTCGTCGAAGGGATCGGTCTCCGGAGGTACCCGCTCCCACATGATCTTGGCGTTGGTGCCCAGGCCGCCCAGGTACTTCTCGGTCTCGTCGGGGGTGGTCTCCACTCGCTCGACGTTCCCGCGGCTCAGGTCGATTTCGAGGTTGAATCCGGTCTCTGCATACCTCATGAATCTCGCATCCTCATCCCAATTTTTTGTTCGAACGCTCGTTCGAAAAACTACCCCAAATTGGTACCACAATTGGGGGGGGATGATCAACGATGAGGGGGGATCCTGCGCAGTACGGGGGTGGCTACAGGTTCGGTCTCCTTGGCCCTGGCGATCCAGCCGGAGACCACCGATCAGGAAGGGGCGGAGCTGGAATGGGTGAGGGCTTGACGTTCCACGAAACCGTTTCAGGTTGTATCGGAGAGATACAGAGTGACAGGTCAGAGGCCGGGCTGCATTGCCGTCTGCGGGTCGTTAAGATCCCGCCTGTGCGTTAAGGTGAAGGGCCATCATTTGAGGTGAACGAGATGTCAGAGATCGAGACTGCAATCCGCGCAGCGCTGGTGGGGGGAAAGCTCCCCTGCGTGGTGGCCCATTCGGTGGCCGCGGGGGGCGGCTGGACGCCGGCCCAGGTGGGCGCCGAGGCGGACCGGATCGGGATCAAGGTGTCGCTGTGCCAGCTGGGGCTGTTCGGCTACCGCGAGTTCGGACGCAAGGACATGCTGCAAAAGCTCCTGCACATACCCGAGGACCTGCAGGAGGCGCTGCAAGAGGCGGCGGACGGCGGCAGCGTCAGCTGCGGCGCGGTGTGGGACATCGGGGGACGGCATGGCCTGCCGCGGGCCCTCGCGGGCAGCGTGGCCGAGACCCTGGGCCTGGTGGTGGGCCCGTGCCAGCTGGGCTGCTTCCCCAAGGAGGGGATGCGCCACCGGCGCAAGTAGTCAGAAGTCAGCCCGGGACCAACCATTCTGGCAATCGCCGGCGCAGCCGGCGCTCAGCCTTTGACATGCCGCTCCATGGCCGCGCGGTAGCGGCCGTAATCCTTCTCGAACTGCCGCGCGATGAACTTGGCGATCTGCCTGCCGATGATCGGCACGCGCACCTCGATCTCCACCTCGTGGACCATGCGGCAGTGGTTGCCGTGGGCGGTGAGGCGGTAGGTCCCGCGCAGCACCATGCGGGTGCCTGCGGCGGCGTCACGGTAGTCCCATGTGAGGGTGTCGTCCGCCCTGCGGTACACGCTGGTCATGGAGGTGGGCAGCACCTTCTTTCGGTCGAGCCCGCCCGTCTTTTTGCGCGCGTACTCCTGCGAGTGCATCACGAAGCGCAGCTCCTGGTCGTCCTCGCGGGTCTGCTCGTAGCGGGTGGACACCACGCCCTCGCGCCCGCTCTCCACCTCCACGTTGAACGCCTCGGAGCAGAGCACCTCCGCCACCTTCTCGAGGGGCGCCGGGATCAGCTGTGTCTGGGTCACGATCATCTGGTTCACCTCTAATCTTTGATCACGCCGGCGTCACGCAGCGCCGCGATCTCCTGGGCGGTGAGCCCTGCCTCTTGCAGGACCTCGGTGGTGTGCTCCCCCTGGCGCGGCGCGGGACCGGACGGGGAGTCCCCCTCCATGGGCAGCCGGGGCAAGGTGACCTCCGCGCCCTCGGGATCCTGCGCCGTCTCGAACATGCCGCGCGCCTGGTGCTGGGGGTGGTCGGCCAGCTCGTCCAGCTCGAGCACCGGCTCCACGCAGGCGTCCACCGGGCCCAGCTCATCGGCCCAGGCGTCCCGGTCCTTGCTGGCGATGGCCTGGCCCACCTGCTCGGTCAGCTCGGTCTGACGTTCGGGCGGGGCGAAGGCGTCGTCCCCCTTGCCCTGCACGCCCAGGGCGGCGGACAGGGCGAGCCAGAACTTGGGCTCGATGGGGGCCACGGCCAGGTACCCGCCGTCGGCCGCGCGGTAGGGGCGGTACACCGCGGCGCCGCCGTTGAGCAGGCCCTCGCCGCGTCGCTGCGCCCCTGCGCCGAAGGCGAGGTCGCCCAGGGCGGGCAGCAGCATGCTCAGGGCCCCCTCGGTCATGGAGACGTCCAGGTGGCAGCCGCCGTCGTCCTGCATCAGGGCGGCCATGATGCGGATGACGGGCCACAAGGCGCCGCCAGCCAGGTCGGCCACCTGGATGCCAGGCAGCGCGGGCGGGCCGCCGGCCTCCCCGCCGGCGGACAGGGCGCCGGCCAGGGCCATGTAGGTCATGTCGTGGCCGGCGCGGCGGGCCACCGGGCCGGTCTGGCCGTAGCCGGAGATGGAGCACAGGATCACGTCCGGGTGCGCCTCCCGCAGGGTGTCGTAGCCCAGGCCCAGGCGGTCCATGGTGCCGGGGCGGAACCCCTCGAGCACCACCCGGAAGCCGGGCAGCATCCGCAGCAGCAGCTCCCGCCCCTCGGGCTTCTTGAGGTTGACGGCCAGCGAGCGCTTGCCGCGGTTCAGGGCGTAGTAGGCGCCCCCCATGCCGCCCCTGAGCGGCGGGAAGTGGCGCAGATAGTCGCCGGCGCCGGTGTCCTCGACCTTCACCACCTCCGCGCCGAGCTGAGCCAGGATGAGCGAGCAGAGCCCCCCGGGCAGCAGGCGCGACAGATCGAGGACCCGGACTCCGTTGAGCGGTCCCGGGTTCATGCAGTGACTGTAAATGGAAGGACGGGGAGGGCGCCAGCCCGCAATGCGCTGGATCAGCCCCCGAGCACGTTCTGCAGCTTGGTGGCGAGCATCGGGTCGCCCTCGACCTTGAGCTTGCCGGTGAAGAAGAACTGCATGGCGAGCTGGAAGTTCTCCATCATGGCCTCGAAGTCCTCATTGGCCATCTCGATGGTGCAGTCCGCCTCGCCGAGCCCGTCGGAGATGGTCGGGGTGTCGGACTTGAGATCCATGGTCCACTGCCCGCCGCCATCACCGGTGATGTTGAACGCGAAGACAGCCCCGGCCTGCTTGGCCTTGTCCGGGTGTTTCTCCAGCATGGCAGGTACCTTCTCGGTGAAGTAAGTCTTGGCGCTCATGTGGCTCTCCTTCAGCGGGTGCGGCCGGGTTGAACAAAGTACTGACTGACTGGTCATATCGGGTAACACGGCGGCGGTGAGTAGTCAATTGAGCGCGGGTGCGCTGCTGCTATCATCACCAGCCATGGAAGAGACCGCACCGAACAAGACAGTGTTGATGCTCTGGACCTCGGCCCAGCGGGGCCTGCGCGGCATGCGGCGCTCCCTCGCAGGGTCGCTTCGCGCCGATCCCCACGCGCTGGACGTGGTGGAGGTGGACCTGCTGGAGGCGCTCAGCGGCGGGGCCATGGTCTCGCGGGTGGCCGGCATGGTGGAGTCGAGCCTGGAGGCGGCGCTGGTGGCCTCCCTCGGCTGGGGCGAGGTGGAGGCCCGGCTGGCCGGCAGGGCTCCGCGGGTGGTGGTGGCCCTGGACCCCGTGGCCGCCGCGGCGGCTGACCGGTGGCGCGCCAAGGGGCTGGTGCGCGCGCCGGTGGTGGGGGTCACCTGCGGCCTGCGCCTCGACCCGGCGTGGGCTGGAACCGCGGTGGACCGGCTGTCGGTGGCAGACCAGGTGATGGCCGAGGCGGGGCTGGAGCTCGGGCTGCCCGCCGAGACCCTGGTGCCATGCGGGGTGCCGGTGTGCGGCGGCTTCTCCACGCCATCGGACGAGTGGGAGGAGTTCCGGCGGCACTTCGGCCTGCCCCTGGATCGCCCGGTGGTGCTGGTGGTGGCTGACGGGCTGGAGGACCACCTGACCGGCGTGCTGTTCCAGCTGAGCATGATCGGGGAGCGGGCGGCGCTGCTGTTCGACGTGGACCGGGACGACGACGCGGCGGACCTGCTGCGCCGGCGGGCGGCGCTGTACGAGGTGGGCGCGCGCATGTTCGGCAAGGTGGATGAGGCGGGGCAGCTGTGGGCGGCGTGCAGCATGGTCATCGCCCGGCCGCACCTGTACATCGAGCAGCGGGTGGTCAACCTGCGGCTGCCGTTCATCAGCCTGCTGCCGCGGGGCAAGGCCGAGGCCGAGGCGGCGGACCAGTACGCGGCGCGGGGCATCGGGCGGCGCGTGGACAACGTGGCCACCCTGGCGGCTGACCTGGACATGATGCTGAAGCCCGGCGCGCTGGAGAAGGCGCGCGACGGCATGGTGGGCATCTCCCGGGGCAAGGCGGTCAAGCAGGTGGCGCGGCTGGTGGCGCAGGTGAGGGCTCAGGCCGAGGAGGTGCTGGAGGAGAGCCGGCAGCGAGCGGAGGCCGAGGCGAGGCCGCCGGCGCCCGCCGGTGATGACGGTGAGCCGAAGAAGAAGAAGGGCCCGCTGGAGTTCATCGGCTTGGAGCCGCCGGGTGAGGCCGCGGGCGCCGCGCCAGAGGGCCAGGCCGCGCCCGCGCTGGCGGACATCGAGGCGGCCGAGGCCGAGGCTGGCGCGCAGGTGCTCGAGCGGCAGGGGGAGGTTGACCGATGGGAGCGCCGGGCAGCGCTGGCCAGGGACAAGGGGGACGCCGAGCTGCAGACCCGGGCCGAGGCCATGGTCAAGCAGCACCGCGAGGCCATGCACCGCGCGCTGGACGAGCTCGCCCGCCTCGCCAAACAGCGGGAAGCCCACCAGGACCCCACCAAGCGCCGCAGCAAGCTGGAGCGCGACTTCAAGAAGCTCGAAGTGGACGACGCTCTCGAAGCCCTCAAAAAGAAGCTCGGCTTCTAACCTGGATATTGCACCAGTTGACCTGCTGCGGCGACCGTTGCCGTCGGCGTAGCGGGTCCCGCGCCGCCTCACCATACGCACCAGTATGCTTTCGTCGTCGCGTGCCCGCTACGCCTCGGCCTCGGCCGCCTCGTGACGGCCCCCTGGCACAATATCCAGGCTAAAATGTCAAGTGGTGGGGTCAGACCCCCCTGTATGACATTTTAGGGGCGGGCCAATTGCCCGATTTGTTACGCAATAAAATGTCAAGTGATGGGGTCAGACCCCCCTGTATGACATTTTAGGGGCGGGCCAATCGCCCGATTTGTTACGCAATAAAATGTCAAGTGGTGGGGTCAGACCCCCCTGTATGACATTTTAGGGGCGGCGGCCTCGGCGGCCCCGGTGGCCCCGGCCCCGGCCGGGCGGCAGGCGGTCAGGCGGCTTTGGTCCGCCGGGCAGGTTTCGGTCCTGGCCTCGCTTGCCGTACGGGTTTTTGCCCCTGGCGAGGGCCTTGAGGGACCGGCGGCCGCTCTTGACCGCCTTGCGGATGTCCCGCTGCCCCCGCTCGAGCTTCTTCTGCTTGCGCTCGTCGCCGCTGGCGGCGGAGAGCATGGCGAACACCACCGGCAAGAAGATGGCGTCCAGCAGCACCAGCCCCACGTAGCCCATGGCGCCCACCACCCTCAGCAGCAACATCAACGGCGGCGGCACCCCGGTCAGCGGGCTGTCCTGCCCTGGCGGCGGGTCTTCGCTGCCGGGCGCTTCGGCCTCTTCGTCCGGCGGCGCCACCTGCCCCCGCGCGGGCGCCGGCTCGTCTCCTTGCAGCCGCTTCGCCTCGGCCCGCACCGCCTCGCACGTGCCCGGGCGATCCGAGGGATCCGGCTCCATCATCTGCAGCAGCAGCTCACGCAGCGGCCCCGCGGTCATGACCCGCGCCAGGTCCACCTTCAGCCCCTTGCGCGGCAGCTTGTCCGCCTCCACGCCGGTGGCCAGGGTGGCCAGCGTCGCCCCGAGCCCGAAGATGTCGGTGGCGGGCGTCGCCTCACCGTGCAGCTGCTCCGGCGCCATGAAGCCGAAGGTGCCCACCATGGTGGAGCCGCCATCCTCTCGCAGCGCCACGCGCACCCCGCCGAAGTCCACCAGGCACAGCCGCCCGTCCTGGCGGAGCAGCATGTTCTGCGGCTTGACGTCGCGGTGGATCACCGGCGGCTTGAGCCCGTGCAGGTACTCGAGGATCTCCAGCGCCTGGTAGAGGAAGTTCCACAGCTGCGCCGACTCCAGCGGCCCGCCGCGGCGCAGCATGTCGCTCAGGGTGCGCCCCTCGACCAACTCCATCACCAGGAAAAACTCCCCGGCCTCCTCGTTGGCGAAGCTGTCCTTGAACGCCGGGATCCCGGGGTGGTCCAACGAGGCCAGCACCTTGCACTCGCGCTCGAACAGGTCGAACGGCTTCCACCCGTCCGAGCCCTTGAGCTGAAGCCGCTTGACCGCCACTGCCTCGCGCGTCTGCCGGTCGGTGGCCCTGAAGGTGTGACCCTGGCCGCCACGGCCCAGCGCGTCACCCAGGGCGTAGCGAGCTATTTTGGCAGCGTCGGACATGGGGCAACGGCAGGATATCAGATGCGCGCGGCGGTTGTGAGGCCGGCCGCAGCGGCTGTATCATCACCGGCTACCGGAGGAACGAGATGAGCATCCAGGAGCAGCTTCGAGCAGAGTTGAAGGACGCCATGCGCGGCAAGGACCGGCAGCGGCTGGACGTCATCCGCCAGGTGGAGAGCGAGGTGTCGGTGGTGCGGAGCGCCGCGGACTTCTCGGGCGAGGTGGACGACAAGCTGTACCTCCGCGTGCTGAGCGCCTACGTCAAGCGGATGCAAAAGGCCATGGTGGAGTACGAGGCCGCCGGCGAGCGCGGCGCGGAGATGGCAGACAAGCTGCGCTTCGAGGTGGAGTACCTCTCGCGCTGGCTGCCCACCATGCTCGACGAGCAGGAGACGCTGGCGCTGGTGAAGCAGGCCATCGACGCCCTCGGCATCTCCGACCCGAAGCAGGCCGGGCGCGTGGTGGGCCACCTGATGAAGGACCACAAGGGCAAGCTCGACGGGGCTCTGGCCAGTCGACTGGCGCGCCAGGTCCTGGGCGGGTGACGGCTCCCTTCCAGGCGATGGTGTGGGGCGGCGGCGGTTGCCGCTGCTTCTGGCAGCTCGGCTTCTGGGAGGCCACGGCCGAGGCGCTCGACCTGCGCGGATCGCTGCGCGCCGTGTCCGCCGTGAGCGCGGGGGCGGCCATGGCGTGCGCCGCCCTGCTGGGCGAGGGGCGCCGCACCCTGGAGCGCTTCAAGCTCGCCACCGCCGACAACCCGCGCAACGCCTACCCCGCCAACCTGCTCCGGCCTGGCGCGCGGCTCTGCCCGCACACCGACATGTACCGCGCCGCCATGTCCGCGGCCGTGGACCAGCAATCCCTGCTGCGGCTGCAGCGCGGGCCCGACCTGCGGATCTACATCGGCCGACCGCCGCGCTGGCTCGGACCCCGCACGGGCCTGGCCCTCGGCCTGTCCCTCTACCTGGTGGAGCGCCATGGCGGCGATCCCCTGCACGGCGGCATCGCGGCGCGGGCCGGCTTCACCGCCGAGGTGGCGCGCGTGCGCGACTGCCGCACCCCGGAGGAGCTCATCGACATGGTGCTCGCCTCCTCATGTACGCCCCCCTTCACGCCGGCCATGCGCCGCGGCGGCAGGGCCATCATCGACGGCAGCGTGGTGCAGAGCGCCCCCCTCGACGCGCTCCCCGACCCGCCGGGCCGGACGCTGGTGCTGCTCACCCGCCGCTATGGAACCATGCCTCCACCCCGCGCGGATCGGATCTACATCACCCCGTCGCGGCCCATCGCCATCTCCAAGTGGGACTACACCAGCCCCGATGGCGTCCAGGACACCTTCGACCTGGGCCAGCGAGACGGGGAGCGCTTCCTGGAGCGCGGGTAGCGCCCCGGGGATCAGTCGCCGCCGAACACCTCCAGCAGCGCGCGGTCGCAGGCCACCCTGATCTCCAGCTCCGCGCTGGAGGTCCCCTCGCTCTCGGGCGAGAAGGCGAAGGCACCCTCGCTCCAGGTGGTCATCTCCCGCAGGGCGAGCATCACCTGCCGCTCGAGCACGGACCGCAGCGCCTCGGGGGTCACCAGCCCCTGCTCCAGCAGGATGGCGCCCATGAGCCGCTGATCACCGGTGTCGGCCTGCAGCCTCGACGCCGCCTCGGCCTGCTCCTCGGTGGCCAGCCCCTCGGCTCGCAGCAGCGCGCCGATGTTGTTGCACCCCGGCGAGGTGGCCCCGGCGATCATGCCCATGACGAA
Organism: uncultured Myxococcales bacterium; assembly: GCA_964511535.1. Taxonomy (GTDB): domain Bacteria; phylum Myxococcota_A; class Polyangia; family CAZCFB01; genus CAZCFB01. Next base: position 26,077 of record CAZEFW010000028.1, read on the forward strand.
CTCCACCACGCCGAGGCCCGTGGAGGTGCTGATGAGCAGGGTCCCGGTGCGCCGGCAGCGCGCGAAGAACTGCAGCAGCTCCGGCACGGCGAGCATCTTCAGGCTGCCCTTGAAGACGGTCTTGCGCTTCTCCGGCGGCTCCGCCTCCAGGGTCACGGCGGGCGCGTCGCTCCGCGTCGCGGGGCGCGCCACCCGCAGGGCCTCCGGCGGGGGAGGCGGGGGCTTGGTCGCCGCGCGCGGCTTGGCCCTCGCGGCCGGCGGCTGCGGTCGTCGCTGCGGGGACGTGGGGAGCTTCCGGGTGGGCCGGGCGCCGCGATCCGTCCTCACCTCGCGCGCGCGGCGGTTGGTAGCGCTGGCAGCTCTGAGGCGCTTGCCGGGCTGCTCGTGCGCCGCCAGCTGGGCCGCGATGGTCCCCAGCCCGAGGCGAACCGACGACGCCATGCCCTGGTCCAGCTCCTTTTCGGCGAGCTCCCGGAACTGCCGCTCCGCGTCCTGGTTGCGATCAAGCTGGAGCAGCGTCCAGGCCAGCTTCTCCCGCAGCTCCAGGAAGTCGGGGTTGAGCTTGATCATCTCCTGCAGCTGCTGCACCAGCTCGTCGCTGGGCAGCGCCTCGGACAACCGCACGAACTCGCACGCCACCTCCGGCGGGATGAGGCCCTGCGCCACGGCCCGCAGCAACGAGAGGTCGGCGTCCACCTCGGCCGGGTGGGGCTTCAGCTTTGCGATGCGCTGCAAAATCTTCTCGGCGCCCGCGAGGTCGCCTTCCTGCAGCGCCTGCCGACTGAGGAAGACCACCGCGTCGTGGCACGCCGGGTCCACCGTCACCGCCTCCTGCGCGGCGCGGTGGGCCTCCTCGGGGCAGTCCGCCGCGGCGTGGGCGCGCGCCTCGGCCAGCATCACCAGCGCCTCGCTCCGGCGGTTCCTGATGCTGGAGGCCGCCTCCCTCGCGCGCGCCAGCGTATCCAGCGCCCTGCGGTGCTCTCCCTCGAGGACCTCCAGCTCTCCCATCACCCGCAGGCTGCTGCTCAGGTAGTGCGGCCCAAGCTCACTGGCCAGCTCGAGGGAACGGTCGACGGCGGTCCGCGCCCGGGGCAGCTGGCCCGCGTTGCGGTGTGCCAGGGCCATCCAGAACTGCGCCACCCACTGCATTATCTCGTCCTGCTCCAGCTCCCCCGACAGCCGGTGCAGCTCCAGCAGCCCCGCGGCGTTGTCGGACGAGAGCACCGCCTTGATGGCCTCGATGAGGTGGTTGATGGATTCGAGGTGCTCCTGAAACGCGCCAGGGTCTTTCCAGCGCGGATCTTTGGACGCAGCCGGGTTTCGGGCCAGGCCGTCACGGGCGGCCACGGCGCCGGCGATGTTTCCTGCAGCGAGCGCTCGCTGCAGATCTCCGAGGAGGTCAGCGACTGACTTCATTGGGGCTCAGTGTAGCTCAGGACAGGCCTGTAGTCTTATGGGAGGCCATGTCATAGTTTCGGCATGATCCAAGCCAGCCTCAGGGCATGACGACGAAGAGCGCGGAGCACCGCCGCCTGGCCGAGCACCGCGAGCGCCTGGCCGACTGGCGCCGCTGGGGCCCCTACCTGAGCGAGCGCGCCTGGGGCACCGTGCGCGAGGACTACAGCGCCGACGGTGACGCCTGGCGCTACTTCCCTCACGACCACGCCCGGTCCAGGGCTTACCGCTGGAACGAGGACGGGCTGGCGGGCATCAGCGACCGGGACCAGCACCTCTGCTTCGCCCTCGCCCTGTGGAACGGCCAGGACCCGTTCCTCAAGGAGCGGCTGTTCGGCCTCACCGGCCCCCAGGGCAACCACGGCGAGGACGTCAAGGAGAGCTACTTCTACCTCGACAGCACCCCGACCCACAGCTACATGCGGATGCTCTACAAGTACCCGCAGGGCCGGTTCCCCTACGACGAGCTGGTGGCGCAGAACGCCCGCCGGGGCCACGAGGACCCGGAGTTCGAGCTGGAGGACACCGGCGCCTTCGACGGGGACCGCTACTTCGACGTGGACGTGCAATACGCCAAGGTCGACCAGCGGGACATCCTGATCCGGATCGACGCCACCAACCGCGGCGAGGCCAGCGCGACCCTGCACCTGCTGCCCACGCTCTGGTTCCGAAACACCTGGTCCTGGGGCCACCCCGACGGGCCGATGCTCGACGCGCCGCAGCGGCCCTGGGCCCGGGAAGGCCGCGCCCGGCGAGGCGCCGTCGCCGTGGAGGCGAGCCACCCCTCGTCGGGCCACTACAACCTGTACGCCGCCGGGACGCCGACGCTGCTGTTCTGCGACAACGAGACCAACACCGAGCGGCTGTGGGGGCGCCCGTGCGCCAGCCCTTACCCGAAGGACGCGTTCCACCGGCACCTGGTGGATGGCGAGCAGGGCGCGGTGAACCCGAAGCAGAGGGGGACCAAGGCGTGCGCTCACTACCGGGTCGAGCTGCCCCCGGGCGGCACCTTCACCGCGCGCCTGCGCCTGTGCAGCGGCGCCCTGGACGACCCGCTGGCGCTGTTCGACGCGCTGATGGAGCGGCGCCTCGGCGAGGCGGACATGTTCTTCGCGTCGGTGCACGGCAAGCACCTGAGCCGCGACGAGCAGCGGGTCCAGCGGCAAGCCCTGGCCGGCATGCTCTGGTCCAAGCAGCTCTACTACTACGACGTCGAGCAGTGGCTGAAGGGTGACCCCGGCCACCCGCCGCCCCCGGAGGAGCGCCGGGCCGCGCGCAACAGCGGCTGGACCCACCTGATCAACTTTGACGTCATCAGCATGCCCGACAAGTGGGAGTACCCCTGGTACGCCACCTGGGATCTGGCCTTCCACTGCCTGCCGCTGGCCCTGGTGGATCCCGACTACGCCAAGCGCCAGCTCTCCGTCACCACCCGCGAGTGGTACATGCACCCCAACGGCCAGCTGCCGGCCTACGAGTGGGACTTCAACGACGCCAACCCGCCCGTGCACGCCTGGGCCGCCTGGCGCCTGTACAAGATGGACGCCCTGCGCACGGGCCACCGCGACCGGCCCTTCCTCGAAGGGATCTTCCACAAGCTGCTGCTCAACTTCACCTGGTGGGTCAACCGCAAGGACCACGACGAGAACAATGTGTTCCAGGGCGGCTTCCTCGGGCTGGACAACATCAGCCTGTTCGACCGCAGCGCGGCGCTGCCCACCGGCGGCCACATCGATCAATCCGACGGCACCGCATGGATGGGCGCCTACTGCCTGACCATGATGACCATCGCCCTGGAGCTGGCCCGGGAGGACCCGGTGTACCAGGACTCGGCGAGCAAGTTCTTCGAGCACTTCCTGCGCATCGGCCACGCCATGACCACCCACGGTGACCTGGACGTCAGCCTGTGGGACGAGCAGGACGGGTTCTTTTACGACATGCTGCACCTGCCCGACGGCGCCGTGGTGCCGCTCAAGGTGCGCTCCCTGGTGGGCCTGCTGCCGCTGTTCGCAGTGGAGACCATCGAACCGGAGCTGCTGCGGCGAATGCCGACATTCTCCAGCCGCATGCGCTGGTTCCTCGAGCACCGCGGGCACCTGGCGAGCAACGTTGCCAGCGTCCGCCGGCCGGGCGTCGGCGAGCGGCGGCTGGTGGCCCTCGTCAACCGCGAGCGGCTGGTGCGCGTTCTGAGTCGGCTGCTGGACGAGCAGGAGTTCCTCTCGCCCTACGGCATCCGCTCGGTCTCGCGCCACCACCTGGAGCATCCGTTCCGCTTCCAGCTGGACGGCCAGGAGCATGTCATCGGCTACGAGCCCGCCGAGTCTCAAAGCGGCATGTTCGGCGGCAACTCCAACTGGCGCGGGCCGATCTGGTTCCCCACCAACTTCCTGCTCATCGAGTCGCTACAGAAGTTCCACCACTACTACGGCGACACGGTGCGGGTGGAGTGCCCGACCGGCTCGGGCAACCTGATGGACCTGTCGCAGGTGGCCGCGGAGCTGGCGACCCGGCTGTGCCGGCTCTTCTTGCGCGACCATGAGGGCCGGCGGCCGTTCCGCCGCGCCGGCTCTGCCCGGCAGGCGGATCCGCACTGGCGGGATCTGCTGCGCTTCAACGAGTACTTCAACGGGGATAGCGGTGAGGGGCTGGGCGCCGCTCACCAGACGGGCTGGACAGGGCTGGTGGCCAAGTTGCTGCACTCCCTGGCCGGCCAGCGCGGGGGCTGAGCCGGCTCAGGGGCGGTGCATCAATCCTGTCCCTCGCCCTCGAAGATGGTGTACATGGCGCTCATGTCGCCGGCCTGGATGCCGGAGCCCTTGGCCGCCACCAGCGGCAGCTCGTAGGCCGCGAAGTACTGGGCGGTCTTGATCTTGCCGTCCAGGTACGCCGCATCCGGGTTCTCCTTGGCCAGGGCGCGCACGGCCTTGGCGTCGGCCGGGTCCACGCCCGCCTCCTCGCACAGCGCGGCCAGCTTGTCGCAGGCGATGCCCGCCTGGGCCAGCAGGAAGTGACCCATCAGCAGGTCGCCCGACATGGACAGGTAGTTGGAGGCGTTGACCAGCGGCACCATCAGCAGCTTCTGCTGGGCGGAGTTGATGAAGTACATGTTCACCGCGCCCCAGACGTCCCGCGCCTTGGCCATGGCCGTTGACACGTCCTTGAGCACCGGGTGCTCCTTGTGGGCGTCGATGTTCTGGGTGATCATCCCGGCCAGGGTCATCAGGTTCATGCCGCGGTTCATGCCCAGCTTGCGGCCCACCAGGTCCATGGCCTGGATGCCGTTGGTCCCCTCGTAGATCGACGCGATCTTGGAGTCGCGCAGGTTCTGCTCTGCCGGGTACTCGCTGCAGTAGCCGTAGCCGCCGTAGCACTGCAGGGCGATCTCGGACACGCGGAAGCCGGTGTCGGTGCAGTACGCCTTGCAGATGGGGGTCAGGATCTGCACGAAGCCGTCCCACTTGTCCCGCTCCATCCCCTCGGTGACATGGGTCATGTCCTCGCAGTAGGCGGTGAACAACACCAGGGCGCGCATCCCCTCCACGTAAGCCTTGCACTTCATCAGCATCATGCGCACGTCGGGGTGGTTGATGATGGGCACGCGCGGCGCGTCGGGGTCCTTGAAGTTGCGGATGTCCGGGCCCTGCAGGCGCTCCTTGGTGTAGTTGAGCGCGCCCTGGTAGGCGGCGCCGGCCATGGAGGAGCCCTGCACCCCCACCGAGATGCGCGCCTCGTTCATCATCTGGAACATGGCCTTCATGCCGCCGCCCTCTTCGCCCAGCAGGTAGCCCTGGCAGCCGCCGTTGGAGCCGAAGACCAGCGAACATGTGGGCGTGGCATGGATGCCGAGCTTGTGCTCGATGCCGCTGCACACCACGTCGTTGAACTCGCCCACCGAGCCGTCGTCGTTGACGCGGAACTTGGGCACCAGGAACAGGCTGATGCCGGAGGTGCCCTTGGGCGCGCCCTCGATGCGAGCCAGCACCGCGTGCGCGATGTTCTCGGTGATGTCCTGGTCGCCGAAGGTGATGAAGATCTTCTCGCCCTCGATCAGGTAGTGGTCGCCTTCCTTCTTGGCCCTGGTGGTCGAGGCGCCCACGTCGCTGCCGGCCTGGGGCTCGGTGAGGCACATGGTGCCGGCCCACTGGCCCGAGAACATGTTCTCCAGGTAGACGTCTTTCTGCTCCTGGGTGCCGAAGCTCTCCACCAGGTGGGCGGCGCCCATGGTGAGCAGGGCGCCCAGGTTGAAGCTGACGTTGGCGCCGAAGAAGAAGTCGCAGCAGCCGATCATCAGTGACTCGGGCGCGCCCTGGCCGCCGTACTCGGGGCTCGAGGAGAGCGATGCCCAGCCCAGCTCGTTGTACAGCTCGTACAGGGGATGCAGGTCCTTGGGCACGGTCACCTTGCCGTCCTCGAACGTGCACCCCTCACGGTCCATTGAGGCGTTGACCGGGGCCATCTCCTCGCGGGCGAACTTGTACGCCTCGTCGAGCATCATCTCCATGTCTTCGCGCGCGAAGTCGGCGTACTTCTCGTGCTCGGCGAGCTTATCGATCCCAAGCTGATCGAAGAGGATGAACTTGACGTCTCTGATGTCTGCTGTGAAATCTGCCATTTTTCCTCCTTATCCGAATTGGCGCGCCGCGTTGGCGGCTATCCTGAATGACGCATGTTAATGACGCATGTTAATGACGCATGTGGATTGACGCACTGCGTTGCGCAGGCATTTTTGCAAAAATCCGCACCGATTGCAGCAAGAAAATGACCGGCCGGTCATAAACTGCAGCGAACCGGGGGAAGCGGTAATATCAGGCAGATATCCACGGAGGGAGCATGCCGGAAAACTTCAGCGGAGATCGCGCCCTGGCCCACATGGTGCGCCAGGTGGACCTGGGGATCCGCGCGCCAGGCACCGAGGGGCACGAGGCGGTGCTCGACCTCTTCGAGGGCGAGCTGCGCGCTCGCGGGTTCACCCCGACACGCCAGCGCTGGGAGGTGGACTGTTCGCCCGCGCCCGGCGGTCGCGCCCGGCTGACCAACCTGCTGTGCCGCGTGCCAGGGCGGGAAGCCGGCCCGGTCACGCTGATCAGCAGCCACTACGACTCCCGGTGGATCGCGGACAACGATCCGGACCCGGCGCGGGTGGGCCAGCCGATCCCCGGCGCCAACGACGGCGGCTCCGGCACGGCGGTGATGCTCGAGCTGGCGCGCCTCTGGGAGCACGCGCCGCCGGCGAGCGATGTGATCCTCGGCTTCATGGACGGTGAGGACCTGGGCGACATCGACGAGCACCCCTTCGCCGTGGGCTCACGCAAGCTGGCCGCCGAGCCCGAAGGCTTCGAGCCGGACCGGGTCATCGCCCTGGACATGGTGGGCGGCGCCGACATGTGCCTGAACCTCGAGGTCAACTCGCTGCTGGCCAACCGCGCAGGGGCCGGGATCTTCTTCGACCTGTTCGTGCTGGGGCGCTCCATGGAGTTGGCCCCCTTCTTCGACGGCGCGCCCCACTCCGTCTACTCGGACCACGGCCCCTGGCTCGAGGCCGGCGTGCCGGCGGTGTTGCTCATCGATATCGAGTATCCGCAGTGGCACACCCACCAGGACCTCCCCGGCCACTGCTCGGCCGCCTCCCTCGAAGCCGTTGGCCGCGTCCTGAACCGGTACCTGGACTAGAGCACCCAATTAAAATGTCAAGTGGTGGGGTCAGACCCCCCTATATGACATTTTCTCAAGGGCTCTGGCGCGGCCTCCAATAAAATGTCAAGTGGTGGGGTCAGACCCCCCTATATGACATTTTATTTGGCGAGGGCGCGGTCCAGGTCGGCGCGCAGGTCGTCGAGATCTTCCCTAAATGACGTTAAATGACGTTAAATGACGTTTTGTGGGGGGAAGGATCAGGACTTCAAGGCCTGATCAAGGTCCGCGCGGAGATCTACCAACTCTTCGACGCCCACCGACAGGCGGATCAGGCCGTCGTCGATTCCGAGGGCGGCGCGCAGGTGGGGCTCCACCGAGGCGTGGGTCATGATGGCCGGGTGCTCCACCAGGGACTCCACCCCGCCCAGGCTCTCGGCCAGGGCGAACACCTCGAACCGCTCCAGCGCCCGGCGCGATGCGTCCAGCCCGCCCCGCACCACGAAGCTGATCATGCCGCCGAACCCGCTGGCCTGCCGCGCGGCCAGGGCGTGCGCGGGGTGACTCTCGAGCCCGGGGTATATCACCTTCCGAACCGCCGGGTGCGCCTCCAGGTGCGCGGCCAGCGCCCCGGCGTTCTCCTCGTGGCGAGCCATGCGCAAGTGCAGGGTCTTGAGCCCGCGCAGCACCAAAAAGCAGTCATGAGGGGAGGGCACCGCGCCCAGGGCGTTCTGCAAGAAGCGCAGCCGCTCGGCCAGGTCGTCATCGCTGGTGACCGCCACGCCGCCCACCACGTCGGAGTGGCCGTTGAGGTACTTGGTCAGCGAGTGCACCACCAGGTCGGCGCCCAGCTCCAGCGGCCGCTGGAAGTAGGGCGTCAGGAAGGTGTTGTCCACCGCCACCACCGCCCCGGCGTCATGGGCCAGCCGCGCCACCGCGGCGATGTCGATCACCTTGAGCATCGGGTTGGTGGGCGTCTCGAGCCACACCAGCTTCGCCCCGGCGAAGGTCTCGGCCGTCAGGTTCTCCGCCGCGGCCAGGTCCACGAAGTCGAAGGTCAGCCCGGCGCGCGCGAACACCTTGGAGAAGATCCGGTACGTCCCGCCGTACAGGTCATCCCCGCACACAACCCGGTCACCGGCGTCCAGCAGGTGCATCACCGCGTCGGTCACGGCGCACCCGGACGAAAAGGCGATGCCGTGAGCCGCGCCCTCCAGCGAGGCCACGCACCCCTCCATGGCCTCCCGCGTGGGGTTCTGCGAGCGCGAATATTCGTAGCCCTGGTGAACCCCCGGGCTGCTCTGGATATAGGTGCTGGTCTGATAGATCGGGGTCATCACCGCGCCGGTGGTGGGATCGGGCCGCTGCCCGGCGTGGATGGCGCGGGTGCCGAAGCCCGTGCCGCTCTGCTTGCCCATGGGAACCTCGCTAGCTGTCGTCGCTCTGGCTGATGTAGTCGAGCAGGTCGATCTTGGTCAAGATGCCGGCCACACGCTCTCCCTCGAGCACCACCGCCGCCAGCCCCTGACCGAGCACGCGCTGCACCTCCACCAGCGGCGCCTGGGGCGAGACCACCCCCTCCAGCGGCTTGGCAGCGCTGTCCACCGGATCGGTGGGGCGCAGCGCGCCGCCCAGGAGCGCCTCCATCAGGTCCATCTCGTGGACCATGCCCACCGGCTTGCCGTCCTCGCTCTCCAGCAGCGGCATCTGGCTCACCCGCCGCTCCTTCATCTCGGCCACCACGTTGCAGACCGCCTGCCCCTTGACCGCCGAGTAGACCTTGTTTCCGCGCTTGCCCCCCAGCACGTCTCGCGCGATGCCCGCGCCGCCGCCCCGGGGCATGAAGCCGTTATCCACCATCCACTCGTCATTGTAGAACTTGGAGATGTAGCTCTTTCCTCCGTCGGTGAGCACCACCACCACGATCTTGCCCTCGCCCAGCTCTTTGGCCACCTGCAGCGCGGCGTGCACCGCCGTGCCGCTGGCGCCGCCGGCGAACAGCCCCTCCTCACGCGCCAGCCGCCGCGCCGCCAGGAAGCTCTCCTTGTCCCCCACCTGCCGCACGTCATCCATCACCGTCAGGTCCAGCGCGCCGCAGGCCATGTCCTCGCCGATCCCCTCCACCTTGTAGACATGGGGCGTGGTCAGCTCGCCGGTGTGGAACAGGCCGTGGAACACCGAGCCCACGGGGTCCACCCCCACACACAGCAGGTCTGACTTCTTCTCCTTGAGGTAGCGCCCGGCGCCGCTCATGGTGCCGCCGGTGCCCATGCCCGCCACGAACGCGTCCAGCTTGCCGCCGGTCTGCTCCCAGATCTCCGGGCCGGTCTTGCGGTAGTGCGCCTCGATGTTGGCCTTGTTGTGGTACTGGTTCAGGTAGTAGCCCCCGGTCTCGGCGGCCAGCCGCTTGGCGGTCTCGTAGTAGCTCTGGGGCGAGTCCGCGGGTACTGCCGTGGGGCACACCACGACCTCCGCGCCCATGGCCTTGAGCGTGTTGATCTTTTCATCCGACATCTTGTCGGGAATGGTGAAGATGCATCGCACCCCGCGCACCGCCCCCCACAGGGCAACGGCTGCGCCGGTGTTGCCCGAGGTGTTCTCGACGATGGTCCCGCCCGGGACGATCTCCCCGCGCTCCATGGCCTGGTCCAGGGTGTAGAACACGAACCGGTCCTTCACGCTGCCCGACGGGTTGAGGTACTCGCACTTGCAGTACACGTCGGCCATGCCAGGCGCCACCATGCGCCGCAGCCGGACTAGCGGCGTGTGGCCGAAAAAATCGAGGATCGTCTTGTTGGGGTCCATCGTTGCCATGCTCACCACCTCCGAAATTCCACCGCAGCAGTATAATGAATGCCGCCCGGGATCCACCCATTTTCCCTCCCCGTCGCAGGGAGATCCCACTTTCCGCGCATTGGGCTGATCCCGCACACCTTGTGCGCAAGGCCCTGTGCGGCGCACGCACAAGCAAGCCTGTCGCGGCATTCAAGCAGCTGAAATATCAAGCAAGGACCTGCTTTCAGGGGCTGGCATGCGATCTGCTTACTACAAGAACGTCATGTTGAAAGCGCAAGATAAATTACAGAAAAAAATGAAAGAAAAAATTTACTCCGTTGAAATACTTCGTACGCTAGAACACACTAAAAAGTACGGATGAAAAAGATGACCCAGGAGATCACCATGGCAACAAAGACCTTCAACATCCTCCCCGCCCTGCTCATCACGGCCGCCGCCGGCCTGATGGGCTGCGGCCCCGTCGAAGAGATCGACCCCGTGACCCGCCCGCTGGGACCGGCCATGATGGCCGCCGCAGAGCTCGAGGGCGAGACCCCCGAGGATTACCCCGAGGTCAACGAGCCGTGCCGCGGCTACACCCTGTTCGGCACCACCGTGGAGGCTCAGTACAAGGGCCAGGTGACCCTCATCGACATGGCGGGCCAGAACGTCCGCACCTGGGAGGGCCTCAACGGCTTCCCGGCCAAGATGCTGCCCGGCGGCTCCATCATGGCCACCAAGGGCATGCGCCCCGGCCTCATCACCTCCTGGCAGGACTCCATCGAGCTGGTGCAGGTGGACTGGGATGGCAAGACCGAGTGGTCTTTCAAGAGCTGGGACAACGACAAGTCCGAGACCATGATGTCGCGCCAGCACCATGACTACCAGCGCGAGGGCAGCCCCACCGGCTACTACGCGCCTGGCCAGGAGCCTGCGCTCAAGGGCAAGACGTTGGTGCTGGCCCACAAGGAGCGTGTGGTGCCCAACGTCAGCCGGCTGCCCATCGACGACGACGTGCTGTACGAGGTCACCGCCGACGGCAAGCTGACCGACTTCGTCTGGTACTCCGGCGACCACATCGACGAGATGGGCTTCAGCGAGGAAGAGCGCCTGGCCATCTACGACAACCCGATGTTCAACGACGACCGCCTCAACGGCGACTGGCTGCACATCAACAGCGCCTCCACCCTGGGCCGCAACCGCTGGTACGAGAAGCTGGGCGACGAGCGCTTCCACCCGGACAACATCATCATCAGCTCGCGTGAGGCAGGCTTCGTGGCCATCATCAGTCGCGAGACCGGCAAGATCGTCTGGCGCGTCGGGCCCGACTTCTCCGAGGGCACGCCCTGGCACGAGCTCGGCATGTTCGTCGGCCAGCACCATGTCCACATGATCCCGCACGGCCTGCCTGGCGCCGGCAACATCCTGGTCTTCGACAACGGCGGCGCCTCGGGCTACGGCGGCTCCATGGGTCACCACAAGAACGGCCGCGCCTACTCTCGCGTGCTGGAGTTCAACCCGGTCACCTTCAAGAAGGTCTGGGAGTACGGCGGCAGCTTCACCAGCAAGCAGAACTTCTTCAGCGGGTACATCAGCTCGGCCCAGCGGCTGCCCAACGGCAACACGCTGATCACCGAGGGTGACGTGGGCCGCATGTTCGAGGTGACCTGGCGCGGAAAGAAGAAGGTCTGGGAGCACTACTCTCAGGTGGTCTACGAGGACGGCTCCAAGCATATCTACCGCGGCTACCGCGTGCCGCCCGAGTGGCTGCCCACCGGCATCAACCCCGGCCGGTACCCGTCGTGGAAAGACCTCTACGAGGGGGGAAAATAAAAAAGCAGAGTCTAATCAGGGGTCTCCAAATTCCCTGCTGACCCCCTACCTTTGATCACCTATACTGTTAGCCAGATTCCAAAAATGAAGAGACGAGACTTCATAAACAGCATGCTGGCGGGCGGAATGGCCGGCATGTCAGGCGGGCTGCTTCAGGGCTGCTCCGACGGCTACCTGGGCGACGAATGGCAGGGAGGAAACTCTCGCTACGCGCGCGAAAAGCTGCCCAACGTGGTGATGATTCTCGTCGACGACATGGGCTACGGGGACCTCGGCTGCTATGACGCGGGCGGCTTCGAGACGCCCCACCTCGACCGCATGGCCAGCCGCGGCGTGCGCTTCACCGATTTCTACGCCGCCTCCCCCATCTGCAGCCCCTCGCGCGCCGCGCTGTTGACCGGCTGCTACCCCCAGCGGGTGGGCCTCGGCGACGTGCTCAACCCGCGCTCGCCGCTGGGCATCAGCCACGACGAGTTGACCCTGGCCGAGTCGCTCAAGACCCGCGGCTACCGCACCGCCTGCTTCGGCAAGTGGCACCTCGGCAGCTCCAGGGAGTTCCTCCCGCTGAACAAGGGCTTCGACGAGTTCTACGGCATCCCGTACAGCAACGACATGGCGTCGTCGGCCCAGACAAACCCCGACGACGACGCCTGGCCGGCGCACCTGCCCATCATCGAGGGCGACACCATCGTCGGCAAGGACCCGGACCAGACCGAGCTCACAACCCAGTACACCGACCGCGCCATTCGCTTCATCAAGGAGAGCCGCGGCGCGCCGTTCTTCCTCTACCTGTCCCATCCAATGCCGCACACGCCCATCGCGGTGTCGCGCAAGTTCAAGGGGCGCTCGGGGCGAGGCGAGTACGGGGACGTGATCATGGAGCTCGACTGGTCAGTGGGCCGCATCATGTCGGCGCTGGAGCAGCTGGGCCTCGAGGAGAACACCCTGGTGATGTTCGCCTCGGACAACGGGCCGGCCACCATCTTCGGCGAGTGGGGCGGACGCACCGGGCCGCTGCGCGGCTGGAAGACCACCACCTTCGAGGGGGGCATGCGCGTGCCCTTCATCATGCACTGGCCCGGACAGATCCCGGCCGGGGGCGTGACCTCCGAGGTGGCCACCATGATGGACATCTTCCCGACGGTGGTGGGCCTGACTGGTGCGCCCTTACCCGATCGGGAGATCGACGGCAGGCATATCTGGTCCCTCACCCGGGGAGGCAGAAGTCCGCACGACGCGTTCTTCTATTACCTGACCCAGGGCCTGCAAGCGGTGCGCTCCGGGCGATGGAAGCTGCACCTGCCCCACGAGTACACCGCGGTCAAGGCGCCAGGTGTCGGCGGAGAGCCTGGCGAGCTGACCGTGGCCGAGGTGGGAACGGAGCTGTACGACCTGCGCAGGGATCCAGGCGAGAAGATGGATCTTGCGCTGCAGAAACCTCAGGTCGTGGCGCGCCTCAGCGGGCTGGCCAACTGGTCTCGTCGCTGCCTCGGTGATTATCACGTCCAGGTGCAAGGCTCCTGCGTGCGATCTCCAGGGCGATCTGCTTCCCACCGCGATCGCTAGTTCTTCCCTGATTAAATCAATCGGCTGAACCCATCAAACCCAGAAAATTCCGTTCTGACTGGAATCGTTTATGGGTATGGGATTCGCTAAACTCCTATAATTTAATCGAAAAAGGATAGAATGTTGATTTGATGGTAAAAATCGATGAAAATGATAGGGATTTGAATTGACATTCCCTTCACAGGATTGGATATTCGACCCAATAAAAGCCATAAAATGCTGATCGAAACCACAGCCAAAGGAAACATGTCGTCGAAGTACCTCACGACCGGTCAGGTCGCCAAAATCTACTCGGTTACGCCGGATACGGTGCTCAAGTGGATCAAGAAAGGAAAGATCCCAGCATCACGCACCGCCGGCGGTCACTACCGCGTACGGCGCGAAGACCTGGATGAGAGGAAGGGAATAGTGGCGAAGTCGGAGCCCCGGGACGCGCAGCAGTTGACGCCGCGCAACTTCCAGTACTGCTGGGAGTTCAACAGTTCCGAAGGGCTCGTCCAGGATCAGTGCCGAGAGTGCGCGGTGTTCAAGCTCCGCGCTTACCGTTGCTACGAAGTGATGAAGTTGGCTCCCGAGGCGGGACACTCCAGGATCTTCTGCACCAAGACATGCGATGAGTGCGACTACTTCAACACGGTCCACAAGCAGGACATCAACGTGTTGGTGGTCAGCGACAACGAGGTGTTCACCACCGCGTTGCGCCGCGATGCCTCGCACAGCTACCTCAACATGAACCTGGCGTTCAGCGCCTGCGAATACACCACCTCTGCGATGGTGGAGCAGTTCAAGCCGGACTACGCCGTCATCGATTGCTCACTGGGGCCAGGGCGGAGCAGAGAGTTCGCCCGCCACCTCAAGGCAGATCCGCGCATCCCGTTCGTTCGGGTGATTCTGGCAGCGCGGAACGGCGAGTATCCGGAGGAGTGCGACAGGGATGTATTCGCCCGCATCGGCTCGCCCATCAAGGTGGGCGATCTGACCGACTGCATCGACGGTGTCCGCATCACAGACGAGGTGCAGGCGGACCGGGTGGACAAGGCATGAAGCGACGAACGTTAACAGCCGGAGCGGGGCGGCGCGCCCCGGTCGGCACTGACCCGAGAGGAGGAGCAGAAGACATCGCCACAGGTCAGTGATGGGATAAGAAAACCCGGTGAAGCGTCCCCGCAAAGAGCGCCTCACCGGGCAGATGAGTAAAGACGCCTGGCAAGCATCTTACCCACCACCTACCTTACGGGAGGCCTCGACGGCCCGTCAAGAAGACGGCCGGAATGCGTCCCGACGCGAGCCACATCAGGTGGCGATGCGCTGCTGTTCCTCCTCCAGTGCGGAGGAGCGAGATGGTTGCCCTACAAGAGCCACGCGAGCAGACCCCCATCCTGGTGGAGTGTGAGACCTGTCCTGACGGCTTCCTCGAGGATATCGCCACCTGGACCCGGCGCCGCGCCATGGAGCTGGCGCTGCGAAACGACATCGGCCCGCTGCTGGATGACCACTGGAAGGTCATCGACTACGTGCGGGAGTTCTACTTCAAGTACAACGACGGCCCCCCCATCGTGAGGATCGCCCGGGCCACCGGGCTCTCGGCAAAACGAATCTGTGAACTTTTTCCGTGTGGCGTGGCGCGGGGGGCCTACCGGCTCGCCGGCCTGCCCCGCCCGCACGGGTGTTTCTAACAACCACTAACTGCGTCAACAACGCAACAACAGAGGAGTAACACAATGCAAGGATTCGCGTTTTTTGTTGGCGGGGTGCTGCCTTACCTCGCCATCGCCGTGTTCGTCATTGGTATGCTTTACCGCATCCAGGTGTGGCGCAAGACGCCGCAGCCCGGCAAGATGGCCCTCACCGTCGGTGAGGAGAAGTCTCTGTTCAAGGGGCTCGTCACCGAGGCCCTGTTCTTCCCGAGCCTGTTCAAGGGCGATCGGACCCTGTGGTTCTTCTCCTGGGTCTTCCACGCCAGCCTGGCGCTGGTCTTCCTCGGCCACCTGCGCGTGGTCACTGGCCTCATCGACTCCATCCTGATGGCCGTGGGCGTGTCCGCCGCCGGCATCAACTTCATGTCCACCAGCCTGGGCGGCGCCGCCGGCATCGTCATGCTGGCCACCGGGTCCATGCTGCTCATCCGCCGCTTCACCACCCGTCGGGTCAAGGAGATCACCAACTTCGCCGACGTGTTCGCCATGCTGCTGCTGCTGGCCATCATCGTCACCGGTGACATGATGCGCTTCGTGGGCGCGGCTCACATCGACCTGGTCGCCACCCGCGCCTGGGCCTTCTCCCTGCTCACCTTCTCGCCCAACGTCTCCGCGGTCGGGACCAACGCGACGTTCCTGGTCCACGCCCTGCTGGCCCAGTTCCTGTTCATGTACATCCCGTTCTCCAAGATCATGCACTTCGGCGGGATCTTCTTCACCCACGCCCTGGTTCAGAGGAGGTAACTCAAATGTCCAGAACAGAAGATGTCATCCGCGTGGCAGAGGAATCCAACGCCGCGTCCAAGCAAGAAGAGAAAGAGAAGATCGTCGCCAGCATCAGCGCCATCGACAACGGCCCGCAGGTGCTCAAGCTGTACATGGAGAACTGCGTGCGCTGCGGTACCTGCGCCGAGCAGTGCCCCATCCGCTACGGCCAGAAGGACAACCCCGATCTGAACCCGGTGGTGCGCTCCGACCTGATCCGGGCGATCTGGAAGAAGTACAACACCCTCGCTGGCAAGACCCTCGGCGGCCTGGTGGGCGCCCGGGACTACACCGAGGACGAGATCAAGGAGTGGGTCACACACTTCTACACCTGCTCCGGCTGCCGCCGCTGCGCGGTGTACTGCCCCATGGGCATCGACAACTCGGTGATCACCCGCAAGGGCCGCGCCATCCTGGACGTCCTGGGCCTGACCCCCACCCAGATGATGAAGGTGGTGGAGATCTCCCTGAAGACCGGCAACACCGACGGCGCGTCCCCCGAGGCGCTCAAGGCCGCGGTGGAGTTCCTCGAGGAGGAGATGGCCGAGGAGCATGACGGCGAGGAGATCAAGATCCCCATCGACAAGGAAGGGGTCGACTTCTTCTACGTGCCCCCGTCGGGCGACGTGCTGGTCAACTCCGAGGCCACCACCGGCATTGCCAAGGTGTTCCACGTGCTCGGCCTCGGTGACAACTGGACCATGAGCTCCCGCCTGTTCGACGGCGCCAACTACGGCCTGTTCACCGGCGACGACGCGGCCATGAAGGAGGACAACAAGCCGTACGTGGAGGAGGCCAAGCGCCTGGGCGTGAAGTACATGTTCATGGGCGAGTGCGGCCACGCCTACCGCATCATGAAGAAGATGATGGAGGGCGGTAAGTGGTGGGGCGACCTGCCGTTCCAGGTGATCAACTGCATGCAGTGGACCGCCGACCTGGTCCGCAAGGGCAAGTTCGATTTCGACAAGAGCAAGAACTCCCAGCCGGTGACCTACCACGACCCGTGCAACTTCGGCCGCTCCTGCGACATCGTGGACGAGCCGCGCGAGATCCTGCAGGCCACCTGCGAGGACTTCCGCGAGATGTACCCCAACCGCGGGCATAACTGGTGCTGCGGCGGCGGCGGCGGGCTGTCGGCCATGGACGACATCCAGAACTTCCGGATGAACGTGGCGGGCAAGAAGAAGGTGGAGCAGATCCGCGAGTCCGGCGCCAAGTACGTGGCGGCCGCGTGCTCCAATTGCAAGCGCCAGCTTACCCAGCTGTCCGAGTACCACAAGATGGACGTGGCGGTGGGCGGCGTGCACGACATGCTCTCGAGGTCAATTTTGATCAACGGTAAGGCCGCCGAGCGCGAGTCTTACGAAGAGTAGGGGTAAGGCGGTTGTCATGAAGATCTCTTCACGAGCCAAGTACGCGGTGAGGCTGATGGTGGAGCTGGACCGGCAAGGTGCGTTGAAGCGCCCGATCCAGCTGGCTCGGATCTCGGAGAAGACCGGCATCTCCAAGCGGTACCTGGAGCAGCTTGCCATCGCCCTCAAGAGCCACTCCCTGATCAGGGGAGTGGCCGGGCGCAACGGCGGCTACATGCTGATCAAGACTCCGGACCAGATCTCCATCGGCGCGGTGCTCAAGGCGCTCAACGGTCCCATTAACCTGTCGCTCTGCGTTGTGGAGCCGAGCACCTGCATGCGGGCGGACTTTTGCGAGTGTCGCCTGATCTGGAGCCTGCTGACCAAGCGGGTCAATGCGGTGCTCGAGGAGTTCTCCATCGCCGACCTGTCGGACAAGTCGGTG
Organism: uncultured Myxococcales bacterium; assembly: GCA_964511535.1. Classification (GTDB taxonomy): domain Bacteria; phylum Myxococcota_A; class Polyangia; family CAZCFB01; genus CAZCFB01. Next base: position 43,596 of record CAZEFW010000028.1, read on the forward strand.
ATGGAGGAGGTGAGGCTGTTGATGCTGGGGCCGGCGGACACCAGGGATGGCGACATGTGCGGCGAGTGTGGCGGGGCCATCCATCCGGAACAAGGCGAGAGCATCGCCACCTCAACAGGAGAGACCTCGTGAGGCTGGTTACCTACGGCGACAAGTCATACGCCCTGGACAACTTCGGCTACCTCGAGCACCCGAGCATGTGGGACGAGGAATTTGCAGAGGGAATCGCCCCGAGCCTGAGCATTGGCGACGGGCTGACCCCCGAGCACTGGCGCGTCATCTATCATCTGCGGCAGCACCTGGATGAGAAAGAGAGCGTGCCGTTCTTCGTGACCACCTGCATCGAGCTCGGACATAACCTGGAGGCGTTCACCCGCCTGTTCCCCACGGGGTTCACCCGCGGGGCGTGCAAGGCGGCGGGCATCAGCTTCAAGTTCATCGTCGAGACCAACTTCGCCTTGACCTACGAACATCGGCCGAGCATCTGGACCCGGTATCAGCTCAGTCCGAGCGGCTACCTGGTGGATTTCGACGCCTGGGACAAGACCTTCGCCAACATGATCGCCAGCGAGTGGGACCTGCCCGCTGGCCTCACCGAGGCGCACTGGTCGGTGATCCGCTTCATCAGGGATCGCTTCTCGTTCAAGGGCGCCGTGCCTGTGGTCTACGAGATCTGCTCCACGTACAACCTCACCCTGGACGCGTTCCACAAGCTGTTCCCCACCGGTTATCACCGGGGCGCCTGCCGTGCTGCGGGCGTCCCGGTGGATTCATCCACCGGCGGCGCCTGAGCCCTCGCGGTTCAGGTTCGTTACAGCGCCCCACCCATCAAGCTCCGAATCTGACGCCTCGTGGCGTCAGCTCGCCCGTGCATTGAAGAGCGGCCCGCGCACCTTGCGCTGGCTTCAGGGCTGAAATCGCGCCTGCGGAACAAATTCCTCAGATCCCTGTCGTAACAAGAACGTTGGTACACACCTGGCCACAGATCTGAGAGAGGAGCTCCATGGACGACTTCCGCAAGACGATGATCATGCTCTCTGCCGCTGCCACCATGAGCGCGCTGGGCACCCAGGCCGCCATCGCGGGCCAGAAAGCGAAGAAGAAGGGTCCGGAAGGCAAGGACAAGGTGCAGCGCACCAAGGGCAAGAAGGCGGCCAAGAAGAAGGTCAAGCGGGTGAAGAAGGCCCGCCGGCGCGCGCCGCGGGTCAACCCCGAGTTCTCCATGCCGGCCGGTACTGCCTACGACGTGGTGGCCCGCCGGGACCTGCCCTGAGCGCCCGCGCCCCGGGCCCTGCCGCGCCGCAGCTCCGCTACGCCATCCTGGAGCTGGGCCTGCGCTGCAACCTGCGCTGTGACCATTGCGCGTCCGGCTCCGGCAAGCCGCGCCCTCAGGAGCTGGAGCTGGAGCACTGGCTCGAGGTGGTGGAGGACCTGGCGCACCTTCAGTGCGGCGCCGTGGATCTGATGGGCGGCGAGGTGCTGCTCAGCCCGCTGCTCGACCCGGTGGGCGCGGCGCTGAAGCGGGCCGGCCTGGGCTGGGGCATCCTGACCAACGGCTGGCTGCTGGACGAGGATCGCGCCCGGGAGCTGCTGGCGCTGGGGTGCCGCGGCGTGGGCGTCAGCCTGGACGGCGCGGACCCGGCCACCCACGACGCGGCGCGGGGCAGGGCGGGGGCCTTCCAGCGCGCCATGGCCGCGCTGGAGGTGGTGGCGGCCCTGCCCCTGGGCCCGCGCAACCGTGCGGTGCTCACCTCGGTCTCCCGGCGGAACCTCGCGGCGCTGCCAGCCATGGGACAGCTCCTGTCCCGCCGCTTCGGCGGCTTCCGCTGGCAGATCAACCTCTGCTCCGCCGAGGCGCCCCGGCTGTCCGACGATGTGCGGCTGGACGCGCGCGAGGTGAGCCAGGTGGTGGACTTCGTGGCTGGCGCCCGAAGGCGCGGCACCTACGACCTGGAGGTGAGCCTGGCCCACGACGTGGGTTACCAGCTGGACGACGCGCAGATCCATGACTTCACCTGGCGCGGCTGCCCCGCGGGGGTACACAACCTCGGCGTGCAGAGCGACGGCCAGGTCAAGGGCTGCCTGGCGCTGTCCAGCGACTTCGCGGTGGGCAACGTGCGGCGCACGCGCCTGCGCCAGCTGTGGCAGCGCCCGGAGCGGTGGGGCGCGCACCGCGACTTCGAGGCCGCGCTGCTGGGACCCAACTGCCGCGGGTGTGTCTTCGGCGCCGAGTGCCGGGGCGGCTGCACGGCCTACTCCGTGGCCCACACCGGCCAGGCTCATAACCACCCCCACTGCCGCTGGAGGATGAGCTCCGACGAGCAGCGGCAGGCCCTGCGTCGTCCCGCGGTTCGCCTCGCCGGAGCACCCGCGCCGCCGGCGGAGCTCGGCCCGCCGGTGGGTGAGCCCGAGGCCGAGGCCACCCCGGCGCTCGACTCGCCGGAGCCCACGCCAGGCAAGCCGTGGCCGCTGCCCCTGCAGTCAGCCTGCATCGAGCTGACCCTGAGGTGCAACCTGAGCTGCCTGCACTGCGGCTCCGCCTCGGGCAAGGGCCGCCGCCAGCTGCTCGACCTGGCCGCGTTCGTGCCCCTGTTCCGGGATCTCTACCTGCTCGGGTGCCGCCGGGTGGTGCTGCTGGGGGGCGAGCCGCTGCTGCACCCCGACTGGTCGTCGGTGGTCATGATGGCCGCGGGCTTTGACCAGCAGGTGGCCCTCATCACCAACGGGATGCTCGTCGACGACGAGGTCGCGCGGCAGATGGCGGGGCTGCCCCTGACCCATGTGGGGGTCAGCATCGACGGGGCCACCGAGGCCACCCACGACCACATCAGGGGAGTGCCCGGGGCGCTGACCAGGGCATGGGCCGCGGTGCAGCGGCTGCAGCAGGCGGGGGTGCCGGTGACGGTCATCACCACGCTGAACCAGCTGAACCTCCACGAGCTGGAGCTGATGCGCGACCGGCTGGCGGGGCGCGGGCTGGTCTGGCAGATCCAGGCGGCCAACGGCACCGGGGATCGGTTCAGGCGGGACTGGCTGCTGGACCCCGCCGGGATCCTGCGCGCGGCGCGCTTCATCCAGCAGACCCGGGAGCAGCTGACCCCCGAGGAGCTGGCCGTGACCGGAGGCCACAACATCGGGCACCACGGCTGCTCGGTGCATGACCACGCCGCCGCAGGGACCTGGCAGGGGTGCCCTGGCGGCGTGACGGCCGCGGGTATCTGCGCCGACGGATCGGTCAAGGGGTGCCTCTCGATGGAGGCCAGGGAGATTGTGGGCAACATCCATCACACGCCCCTGCAGGAGCTGTGGGAGAGCCCGGATGCCTTCGCCCACCGTCGGTGGTTTCGCCCCGGCGCGCTGGAGGGCGGGTGCGCCAGCTGCCCCCACGGCTCCACCTGTCGGGCGGGGTGCCCGGAGATGGCCCGCGCCGCCACGGGGCGTGACCGCGACAACCCGCTGTGCGTGCGTCAGGCCGAGGAGGCGCGGCCGTGAGGCGGCTGCTGTTCGTGCCGAACCCCCATGTGCGGCTGGACCGCGCCTGGGCCGCGCCCTATGTGCCGCTGGAGCTGCTCTCCGCCATGGCAACCGCCGAGGGGGCAGGGGCCGAGCCTGCGCTGTTCGACGTCAACCGGCTCGTGGAGCACGGCCGCCTCCGGGTTGGTCCAGAGCTCTGGGAGGAGGCCGCCGAACTGGCCGCCGAGGCCGCGCCGGCGCTGATGGTGCTGGAGGCCTGGACCGGCACCCTGCACAACACCCTGCTGCTGGCCCGGGCCATGCGGCGGCGGCACCCCGCGGTCCCGCTGGTGTTGGCCGGGGCGGGCACGTCGGCCCTGGCCGTGGAGGTGATCCAGCGCTTCCCCGAGGTGGACGCCGTGATCCGCGGTGAGCTGGAGCCGGCGGTGGAGGCGCTGAGCGCGGCCGACCCCGACGCGGCGCTGCCCCCGGCCCCCGGGCTGGTGCGGCGTGTACCCGGCGGCGTGGCGGACGCTCCTCACGCGTGGGTGGAGGACCTGGAGGGGATCCCCCGGGCCGCCTACCACCTGGCCCTGCTGCAGCCGGGCGACGCCATCCCGGTGGAGCCCGGCCGGGGCTGCCAGCGCGGGTGCACTTTCTGCGCGCTGGCCGGTCACTGGCCCCCCGTGTACCGCCCGCGCGACCCGGCGTCGCTGGCCCGCGAGATGCGCTCGTTGGGGCAGCGCTACCCCGGCTCCCTGCTGGACCTGACCCAGGACCCCACCTTCTTCACGGACCGCGCGCGCGTGGCCGAGCTGTGCGAGACCCTCGGATCCGATGGACCGCGGTGGACCTGCCACGCTCGGCCGGACCGGCTCGACCCGGAGACCCTGCAGGCCATGGCGCGCGCCGGCTGCGCGGGCCTCCTGCTCGGGGTGGAGAGCGGCTGCCCGGACATGCAGGCCCGGCTGCGCAAGGACATCGACCTGGCGCGGCTGGAGCCCTGCCTGCGAGAGGCCAGCCGGCTGGGGATGGAGGCGCGCTGCACCTTCATGGTGGGGCTGCCCCACGAGGACGTCGGAGCCGTGGGGCGCACCGCCCGGGTGATGATGAGCGCGCTATCGGCCGGGGCATCGGGCGTGGGGGTGGAGCTGCTGCGGGCCTACCCCGGCAGCGAGGTCCATCAGGACCTGGCCGGCGACCTGGCCTTCGAGCCGCTGCTGTGCACCGCCGCCCCGACGGATGGGCCAGCGATGCGGCTGGTGCAGGAGCACCCGGACCTGCTGTCCGCCTCATACCGGGTGCCCGGCTCGCTGCCCCGGGAGGAGCTGCTGGCCGTCTGGGTTGCGCTGGCCTGCCTGGCCGAGCCCATGGCGGCGCTGCGAGGCCACGGCGTGGACCCTGGCGAGCTGCTCGTCGGCCTGCGGCTGGACCCTGTGCCGACGGACCTCGTCCAGGCGGCCCGGCAGGTGGCGTCCCTGCTGGAGGCGCGCGGCCTGGCCCTGGCGCCGGCGGCCGCACCTGCCGCGTGGCGCGACATGCTCGCCTACCATGTCGCCCTGCTGGAGCTGGGGCGCGCGGCCGACCCCGAGGCCACGGGGCAGGCGGACCGCGCGGCGGCGCTGGGCGTCCATGGCCCGGACCGGGGCTGCCCCGTGATGACCGTGCCCCACCGCCTGCTGGAGCTGGCCACGGACCTGGAGCAGCTGGTGGAAGGTCGGCTCGACGCTGGCAGCCTGCCGGCGCCCGCGCCCGTGCTGGTGGCCCGTGCGCCCACGCCAGGGGAGGCGTCGTACTACACCCAGCGCTCCAGCGCCCTGGAGTCGTTCCAGCTGGACCCCGTGGGCGCCGAGCTCGTGCGGCGCTGCGATGGCTCCACGCCGCTGACCACCCTGGCCAACGCCATGGCGCCGCAGCTCAACCTGTCGCCCCGGCGCGCCCTCGAGGAGTGCACCCAGGCGCTGGAGGAGCTGGCCGAGGCCGGCCTGATGGCCGTGATCGACCCTGGAGCCTGTCGCGGATAGACAATCAAGCCTGGCGAAGCATCAATCCATGCGAGACAGGCTCCTACCCCCAGCTCACCGCTTGAACGGGTAACGCTCCTGTGCGCGCTTCATCTCCAGCTGCCCGGGCTTGTCCTTGATCGGCACCATCTGCAGGCCCGCCAGGGGCGGCGAGGTGAAGATCAGCACGCTCTTTCCGTCGGGGCGGTCGTAGCGCTTCAGCCCGGTCTTGTACTCGCCAGCGTCGAGCTGGTAGCCGCCGTCCTTGGTGGCGCTGATGGTGACCTCGCCGATCTCGGGGTTGCGATGCTTGCCCAGGTACGGGGCCATGAAGGCCTTGTCGGGAGCGGTCATGCGGGCCTTGAGCCGGGCCAGCTCCTGGTCGCGCCGCATCATGTTGTAGCGCAAGCGCTCGCTCGCCTTGGGCTCGGCGCCGAACCACAGCTCCACCAGCCGACGCCAGATGATGGCGTTGACCTGGTGCCCGCCGGTGCCGTTTGAGATGGCCACCAGGCCGACCCCCTTGTCCGGGATGAAGCTGACCAGGGTGCCGAAGCCCATGGTGCCGCCGCCGTGGCTGATGGTGCGCAGCCCGCGGTCGTCGGCGGAGATCCAGCCGAGGCCGTAGGAGGCCTTGGCGCTGATCTTGACCTGGGGCGCCCAGCGGTGGGTCAGGTTCTTGGCGCTGGCCACCTGCGCGCCGCCCTGGGCCTTGCCCTTGCTGATCTCGGCGATGACGTAGCGGGCCATGTCGTGGGCGGTGGACCAGATGCCGCCGCTGGGGCGGATGAAGGTGACGAACCGCTCGTGGTTCATGTCCACCAGGTGGTGCTTCGCCTGCAGGTCCGCGGAGTGGGGCGTGGCGCGGTTGGCCGACTTGAGCGCCGCGTCGAAGTCGAGGGTGGTGTTGTCCATGCCGAGGGGCGTGAACACGCGGGTCTGCATGGCCAGGTCATACCCCCTGCCCAGGTCGTCGGCCGCGCCGGTGGCGGCGGCGGCCACGTAGCCGCCCGCGGCAACCATGTGGTTCTGGTACTGGAAGGTCTCCTTAAGCCCGGTGGACGGGCTCATGCCGGCCAGCTCGGCGAACACGGCGGCCGGGCCCTTGGCGGAGAACTCCAGGATCAGCGGCAGGTCCTTGCGGGGCAGCCCCGCGCAGGCGCACACGAGCTGCTCCACGGTCAGGGCGTCGGTGAGCTTGGCGTCGCCGAGCTTGAAGGCGGGGTAGACCTTCTTGACCGGGTCGGCCCAGGCGAGCTTGCCCGCGTCCACGAGGCTGGCCATGAGCAGGGTGGTCAGCGACTTGGAGACCGAGCCGATCATCATCAGGGTGTCGGGGGTGACCTTGTCGGGCTTGCCGAGCTCGCGCACGCCGAAGCCCTCGGCCCAGGCGATCTGGCCGTCCTCGATCACCGCCAGGGCCAGGCCCGGCGCGCCGGTGACCTTCATCGCCTCCTGGATCAGCTTGGAGAGCTCCGCCTTGCGCGCGCCCAGCGGCGCGACCTTGCGCTCGCCAAGCTCCTCCTCCTTGACCCCCGGCGCCTTGAGGCTCGCCAGGAAGGTGCGCATCTGGGCGCCGCGCTTGTCCAGCGAGGGCGGCGTGCCCCGCACCAGTGCGACCCACACGCGCTGGCCCTTGCGCCGGGCGATGGCCTGGGCGTGCTGGTCGCCCTGGGCCACGTAGGTCACCACGAGCACCTCGTCCCAGCCGGCCTTGGGCGGCGGCTTGATCTCCTGGTCCTGCTTGAAGTTGAAGTCCGGGATGGCGGCCTTCCAGGCCTTGCTCACCGCCGCCGCGCAGTCAGGCTTCGGCTGCTCCAGCTCCACCAGGTAGACATGCATCGACCGGTCCGGATCGGACAGGTGCACGATGTTGCCGCGCGTGGCGGCAACCATGCCCTTGGGCACCTGCAAGGTGGCGCCGGCGGGCGTCTTGGCCTGGTGCGGGCCGTCGACGAACTTCTCCGCCACGGCCGGAGGCGCCGTGGCAGCGGGCTTCTGCTGAGCCGCGGGGCAGCCCGCGAGCAGCGAAGCTGCGAGCAAACTAACTATTCTGGCATTCTGGCATTTTGGCATTCTGGCACCCTGGCATTCGAGCGCGGCCACAGCCGCGCGAGTTCGCTGGCTACGCCAGCACCTTCTTCACCTTCGCGATGGCCCAGTCGAGGTCTTCCTTGCTGATGTTCAGCGGCGGGGCCAGCCTGATCACCGACTCGTGGGTCTCCTTGGCCAGGATCCCTTCGGCCTGCAGCGCCTCGCAGAAGCGCCGGGCGCCGCCCGCCTCGGGCTTCAGGTCGATGCCCACGAACAGGCCGAGGCCGCGGATCTCCTTGACGTGGGGCGAGTTGACCTTGCGCAGCTCGTCCATCAGGTAGTCACCCAGGCTCGCGGACTTGTCCGCCAGCTCTTCCTCGAGCAGCACGTCGATGGCGGCCACGCCCACGGCGGCAGCCAGCGGGTTGCCGCCGAAGGTGGAGCCGTGCTGGCCCGGCTGGAAGACGTCCATCACCTCCTCGGTGGCCGCGATGGCGCTCACCGGCATCACGCCGCCGCCCAGGGTCTTGCCCATGATGTAGACGTCCGGCTTCACGCCCTCGTGCTCGCAGCAGAACATCTTGCCCGTGCGGCCGAAGCCGGTCTGGATCTCGTCGGCCACGAAGAGCACGTTGTTCTCCTTGCACACCGCCGCCGCCGCCTTGAGGTAACCCTCGGGCGGCATGATGATGCCCGCCTCGCCCTGGATCGGCTCCACCATGAAGGCCACGGTGTTTTCGTTGATGGCGGCCTTGAGGGCGTCGATGTTGCCGTACTCGATCACCGGGAAGCCCGGGGTCAGCGGGCCGAAGCCGGCGCGGTAGTCCTCCTCGGTGGAGAAGGAGACGATGGTCACGGTGCGGCCGTGGAAGTTGTTCTCGCAGCAGATGATCTCCTGCTCGCCGTCGGCCACGCCCTTGACGGTGACGCCCCACTTGCGCGCGGCCTTGAGGGCCGTCTCCACCGCCTCGGCGCCGGTGTTCATGGGCAGCACCTTGGGCAACCCGGTGACCCGGCTGATGCGCTCGTACAGCTCGCCCAGCTGGTCGTTGTGGAACGCCCGGCTGGTGAGGGTCAGCCGGCTGGCCTGGTCAGTCAGGGCCTTCATGATCTTCGGGTGCAGGTGGCCATGGCTCAGGGCGGAGTAGGCGCTGAGCATGTCCATGTACTTGGTCCCCTCCACGTCCCAGACCCACACCCCTTCACCCCTGGCGAGCACCACGGGCAGCGGGTGGTAGTTGTCGGCGCCGAACTTCTCGGTCTTTGCGATGATCTCGGGGCTGGTGGGCATCTGATACCTCCGGGGAAAAAGGATGTTTTTGGAAGATCTGACGTACCGCTGATCCGGGCCTCTCGTCTACGGAAAAAATAGGGTATAGAGGGGCATGGCCATTCCCGACGATCTCTGCCCAGTGATGCTCTTTTCCGGCAAGGGGGGTGTGGGCAAGACCACCCTGGCCGGCGCCACCGCCGTGCGCCTGGCGCGTATGGGCTCCAGGGTGCTGGTGATGTCCACCGATCCCGCCCACTCCCTGTCCGACGTGTTCGGCGTTCAGCTGGACGCGCGGCCCCTGTCGTTGATGGACGGGCTGGACGCCATGGAGGTGGACGCCAGCGGCATGTTCGCCGAGGCGGTGCAGCTGGTGGAGAAGGAGGGCGGGGCGCCCGGGCCGCTCAAGGACATGCTGCGCATGGTGAGCGAGACCCCCGGCGTGGACGAGTTCGGCGCCATCGAGGTGCTGCTGCAGGCCATGGAGCACGCCGAGCATGACGTGGTGATCCTGGACACCGCGCCCACGGGCCACACGCTCAAGCTGCTGACGGTGCCCCAGCTGATGGACAGCTGGATGGGCAAGCTGATGGAGATGCGGCGAGGCATCGCCAGGGCGGGCAGGCTGCTGCGCAAGCTGATCCCCGGGGCCGGCGACGCCCCTGACCCCGAGGAGCTGGGGCGCAACCTGCAGGGCGGCCGCGACCGCATCAGCTCGCTCAAGGACGTGCTCACCGACCCGGACCGGGCGCAGATCGTGCTGGTGACCATCCCCGAGGCCATGAGCATCGAGGAGACCCGGCGCACCCTGGACCACCTGCACAAGGGCGGCATGCCCGTGGGCACCGTGGTGGTCAACCAGCTGCAGCCCGACAGCCCCACCTGCCTGCACTGCCAGCGCCGGCGGCAGATCCACCTGGCCGAGCTGGAGCGCATGCGCGCCCTGGCCGGGCCGGTGTCGGTGCGGGTGGTGGAGAGCCTGCCGAAGCGCATCCGCGGGCTCGAGGCCCTGTGGGAGGTGGGGGAGATCCTCTGGGACCAGGGCTAGTTCGGCCCCCGCCCGAAGGGCGGATCTTTCAGACCCGAAGCGGGCGGTAGAAGCGGCGTCTCGCCGCTTTCATTTGCAGGAGGGCCGCCATGGAACGCGGCAGGATGCCGCGTCTACCTGCTCTGTGGAGGTACGTTTCGGGTCAGTGCGCCGGCGAGGCAAATGCTGAACGCGTCCTCTCCGCCAGCCCCGGTGGGTCAGTAGCGCCTGTCCAGGCGGGCGCTTTCCGCACGATCGTTCGCTGATCGAACATGCTCCAGCCGCACACCTCGCGCCAAGATCGGAGAACCATTCCATTCCTTCCCATGGCATCCGCATTGCAGTTCAACAGTGTACGAACTGGCAATCTTGCGACAGGAAGATGATCAATGGTCCACTTCCGAATCAGTCTACTCCTGGTCCTCCTGATCCTCGTGGCCGCGTGCTCCGATCCCGGCGATGAGGTGACCGAGCCCTTTGTCTGGGGCACCACCCCGTGCAAGGGCTACACCCTGGTGAGCGTGCCCTCCGCCGACATGAATGGCGGAGATACCACCATGCTCGTGGACATGAAGGGCAACGTGGTCCAGAAGTGGGCCGTCACCAACCACCCGGTCAAGCTGATCCCGGGCGGCTCCATCATCGGCACCGGGGCGCTGAGGCCTACAAAAATCGGCAGCCTGCACGAGGCGGTGGACATGGTCCAGGTTTCCTGGACCGGTAAGAAGGAGTGGTCCTTCTCAAACTGGGACAGCGATGGCACCGGCAAGATGATGTCTCGCCAGCACCATGACTTTCAGCGCGAGGGGAACCCGGTGGGCTACTTCGCGCCGGGCCAGGACTTCGTGGCCAAGGGCCGCACCCTGGTCCTGTCCCACAAGACGCGCAACATGCCGAAGATCAGCAAGACCCCGCTGCTGGACGATCCAGTATACGAGGTGGACTTCCAGGGCAAGCTGACCGGATATGTCTGGTACCCGTCGGACCACATCGACGACATGGGCTTCGACAAGGAGTCCCTGGCGGAGATCTACAAAAACCCGCGCACGGACCATGACACCGGCGAGGGCGACTGGCTGCACCTCAACAGCGTCTCCACGCTGGGCAAAAACCGCTGGTACGAACAGGACGGGGACGAGCGCTTCCACCCGGACAACCTGATCCTCGACTCCCGGGAGGCGAACTTCATCATCATCGTCAGCCGCAAGACCGGCAAGATCGTCTGGCGGGTGGGGCCGGAGTATGACAAGAGCACGCCCTGGCATGACATCGGCCAGATCATCGGCCCCCACCATGCCCACATGATCCCGCCGGGGCTGCCGGGCGCGGGCAATATCCTGGTCTTCGATAACGGCGGCGAGGCCGGCTACGGGGGCCCCACGGGATTCCCCCGGCACACGCGCGCTTATTCCCGTGTGGTGGAGTTTGATCCGATCACCCTCAAGGTGGTCTGGCAGTATGGCCCCAAGGACGGGGACGACCGCTACTTCAGCGGCTTCGTCAGCTCGGCCCAGCGGTTGCCCAACGGCAACACCCTGGTCACCCCTGGAGACGCCGGGGAGGTGTTCGAGGTGACCCGGGACAAGAAGGTGGTCTGGCGCTGGATCTCTCCGGCCCGAAAGGCCGAGACGAACTTCTACTCCCTCTACCGGGCCTACCGCGTGCCCCAGCAGTGGCTGCCGGCGGGGACCAAGGCCGCCGAGGGCGCATACCCGGAGTGGGGAAAGATGAGCTGCGGCGAGTAGCGCACCTCAGCTAGCGACATGCCAGGATGCTGCGACAGCGTCCGGGCCGGCGTCGGTGCGGGTGGTGGAGAGCCTGCCGAGGCGCATCCGCGGGCTCGATGCCCTGTGGGAGGTGGGGGAGATCCTCTGGGATCAGGGCTGAGCGGCCTGCACCCTTCCGCCTCTCCAGATCACGGGCACGCGCGCCTGCACCTCCTCCAGCAGCTTCGCGTAGGGCGAATAGAAGGTGGCCATGTCGAGGCTGACATGGTCGCCCAGCTCGCTCGCGGCGTGCAGCTTGCGGCCGTGGAGCCGGAGCTGTCGCGCGGGACCGTGGAGCCGCTCGCTGTGCAGCAGGGCGCCCGTCTCGCGGTTCCAGATTCCGACCATGCCGTTGGCAAAGCCGGCCAGCAGGGTCCCTGCCGGGCCCTCCTGCAGGGTGACCACCGCGCTCGACGGGACCTCCTCGAAGGCGGGGCCTGGTCGCGCCTTGCCCCCGGCCCGCGGGTGCAGCTCGATGTTTCCCTCCCTGAAGCCGAGGACCAGCCAGGGGTCCAGGAGCATGGCCGCGGTGACGTTTGCGTCCACATCGTGCTGCCCGGTCCTGCGCCCCTGCTGGTCGAAGATCTGCAGGTGAGCGCCGTCCACCACCAGGGCGCGGCCTCGCTGCCAGCTCACGGCCAGCGCCTTGGAGGAGAGCCGCTTGTAGCTGCCCTGGGCGTCGAACAGCAACGCGTCGCCGTTGCCGGAGACCAGGCACCCCTCGTCCGTGGCCACCACCGTTGTGCCCGAGACCTCCGCCGACCAGGCCCTGCGATCCAGTTTCAGGTCCCACAGGTGCAGCTCTCCAGCGCGGTCGAGCAGGCAGAGGTGGGCCCCCTGGCTCGACGCCGCGCCCACGCGGTCGCCCTCGGCTGCCGCGCGCGCCCACGCCGACTTGACCGGGGGGGGACCGGCCGCGCCCATGGAGCGCCAGCCTCGGTGGGTCAGGATGGCTGGCGGGGTGGCGGTCATCAGCCGCGTGGTCCAGCGCGAGCCGCCGCTGGCCAGCTCCCACAGCCTGATCGTGGCGTCGTCGCCCACGGACACCGCGAGCTGCGACGATTTGCCCGGGACGAACTTGAACGCGTTGGCCTCGCCCGTGTGCCCCCGGAGGATTTTGCCCGGTCGGCCGTCCGCGTCGAACAGCCGCGCGGTGCCGTCCGAGAGGGCCACCCCGATGGTCTCGCCGTCCGGGGAGATATCTCCCATGTAGGCCCTGCCGGGCAGGGGGCCGATGACCCGGGGCGGGCCGCCCGCCACCGGCCAGACCCTCACGGTGTTGTCCTCGCTGAAGGAGACCAGCCTGTCGCTGCCCGGCGCGAACACCAGTTCGTCTATCACGTCGGTGTGGCCGGATAGCGTGCGCCGGAGCTTCCCGCCGGGCCAGGACCAGAGGTCTATCCTGCCGCTGGCGTAGCCGCTCGCCAGGTGGCGGCCGTCCGGGCTGAAGGCCAGGGCGTGCGGGTAGGAGGCGGTCTCCACCTGCTGTGCCATCACGCGGGTCTTCAGATCCCAGAGCTTTATCCACCTCGACGAGCTGGCCGCGAGCAGCTCGCCGCGGGGGTGCATGGCCATGGCGTTGACGTCTGCGCCGGGCATGTTCAGATCCGCCAGGCGCTCGCCCGCTGGCAGCTTGTACAGCCGGATGAAGGACGCCTTGCCGCCCACCGCCAGGACCTCGCCGTCAGGTGTCGGCAGGGCGTACGCGATGCGGCCAGGGTAGCCGGAGAGCGTCAGCCTCGGCTCGCCCAGCTTCACGTCCCAGACGCGCACGGTCCTGTCGTAGCCGGCCGAGACGATTCCTCCGCCTCCCGGTAGGACAGCCACGGAGGGGATGCCGCGCCTGTGCCCGCCGCTGGGACCGGGCGGGGGCGGCACGGAGGTGTCCCAGAGCCTGACCGTGCGGTCGTAGCCAGAGCTGACCAGGTGCCGGCCCCCGGCGTCGAAGGCGCCGCCGATGGCCCACCCGGTGTGCCCCCGCAGCACCCTGACGGGCTGTCCAGCGGGATCCCACAGGCGAACGGTGCCGTCGAAGGAGGTGCTGGCCAGGACCCCGCGTCGGCTGAACTTGACCGAAGAAATCCGGTCGCGGTGTCCCCTCAACACGGCCGGCCGGGCTCCGGCGGCGAGGTCCCAGACCATGACCCGGCCGTCCCACGTGCCGGCGGCGACCCGGGCGCCGTCGGGGCTGATGTCCAGGCCGTAGAAGCCCTTGGCCGGGCCCGTGAGCTCGTGCACGGTCTCGCCATCAGCCAGGCGGCGGATCCGGAGCTCGGCGCCGCTCGAGGTGGTCCCGATCAGCGCGCTCGAGGGGCTGAAGGCGAGGCCGGTGGTCTTGTGCTTGTGCCCTGGAAGTCTGCGCGGGGCGCCGCCCGCGAGATCCCGGATCACGAGCTCGCGGCGCGCGCTCGCCAGCCACCGACCGTTCGGACTGAACGCGATGTGCCAGAGGTGCTCGCTGTGGTCGTGGAAGATGCGCTCGGTGCCCTTGTCCAGGTCCCTCAGGTGGAGGTGTCCCGACCGCGTCCCCACCGCCAGCAGCTTGCCCTGCGGGTGGAACGCCACCCCGGTGGCCTTGTCAGAGAAGCCCCGCAAGACCGTGGCCGTCCGGGTGTGCCGATCAATCAGGTACACCGAGTCGTCGAGGCACGCGGCCGCCAGGCGCTTGCCGTCGGGGGAGAAGACCGCGCCGCCCACCGACGCCCCGAGCCTCGCGGTCCAGACCTGGGGATCCCGGCGCAGCTTCCACCACAGGGCGCGCGCGGTCACCGAGTCGCTCACCTCCAGGGAGCTGCGCAGCTGGGCCCGGGCCTCCAGGCGGCGGCCGCGAGCCAGGGCGGCGCGGGCGCCCTGGCGCAGCGACCGGGCCAGGCGCTGCCGGGCGACCTGCCGGCCAGCGCGGGCCTGGTTCCGCTGCTCCTCGGCGTCCTCCTTCTGCCGATAGAACACCACCGCGAGCAGGGTCAGCACGGCCACCAGCAGGATGGCGAGGACCCGCACGCGATTGTTCCTGCCCCGCCGCCGCCGCTGCCCCGCTTCGATGAACTCGAGCACCAGCGCCGGGGCCGAGGCCGAGCACCGCGCCAGCGAGCCCTCGGCCTCCAGCAGGGCCTGGCCAGTCCACACCTCGGCGGCGCGGCGGCCTCTGGTTCGCCACAGCTCGGCTGCTCGGGTCGCCTCCTCCAGGAAGGCCAGGTCCTCCCGGCTCTCCTCCAGCCAGCACGCCAGCCGGCGCCAGGAGGTGACGAGTGACTCGTGCACCAGCTCCATGCCCCCGCCCGTGCCGGTCCCCTTGCGGGTCGTGATCAGCCGCGCCGCGGTGAGCCGGTCGAGCACCTGGTCCGCGGTCTCCCCGCGGCCGTCGAGCAGGCGCCTTCGGCTCACCACCTGGCGCGTGCCCTCCGCCGTGACCATGCGCAGCAGCAGCTCCCGGGCCTCTGCCTGCTCCTCCGCGCTCATCTCCTCCAGCACGCCGTCGGCGTGGGCCGCCAGGGCGCCGGTCACCCCGCCCATCTCACCGTGGGCCGCCCGGGTCAGCAGCTTGCGCTCCATGTCCCGTCGCTCCCAGAGCTGGCGCGCGGCGAACTGAAGCAGCGGCAACGCGGCGCGCTCGCCTTCCACCTCGCTGGTCATCTGCGACACCAGGGTGTCGTCCTCGAAGCGGTAGCCCATGGCCTCCACCGGGCGGTCCAGGGTCTGGCCCAGGGCCAGGTTGTCCGGCCGGTGCATCACCGTGACCCGGCCCATGGCGACCCGCACCAGGGGGCCGCGGCTGAGGCGGCTGAGGAAGTCCTCCCGCAGGGTGAAGATGATCCGCACCGGGTCCTCGGCGTCGTCCGCGGCCCCGCACAGCGCGTCCATGAAGCGACGCCTGGTGCGGGCGTCATCCACCATGGTGACCAGCTCCTCCAGCTGGTCCACGAACAGCAGCACCTGCTTGCGCTCCCGGGCGGCCAGCCGCCGCAGGGCCAGCCCGAGCAGGTGGGGCTTGGACAGCAGCTCGCCCGCGAGGCCGCGCTCCTCGGCCTCCAGGCGCTGAAAATCGGAGGTCTGGTCCTGGGGGTGGTCCACGCTCCGAGGCTCCTCGGGGACGGCGCTGCCCGAGGCGACGCTGAAGGTCTCGCCCGAGGAGAGCCGCGCGGCCAGGGCGCGGAAGGGCGCATCGCCCGGGCGCATGCGCAGCACCAGCCAGTCGCCCCGCTCCCTGAGGCGCGGGATGACGCCGGCCTGCACGAAGGAGCTCTTGCCAGCCCCGGAGGGGCCCACCACCGGCAGCACCGCCCGCTCGCGGAACTGCTCCATGAACTCGAGGATCTCGGCGTCCCGGCCGAAGAACAGCTCTGCGTGGCGCTCGGCGAAGGGCATCAGGCCGCGGAACGGGCTCCGGGACAGGTCCGAGGCCAGCGAGCCGCCGCGCTGCAGCTGCCGCCGCAGCTGCCGGGCCACCTCGGCCGCGTCGGGGCGTTGGCCTGGCGCCTTGGTCAGGCACCGCCTGATGAGCTCGCCGAGCTCGGGCGGCAGGGCCGGGGTGCCAGGCTGGCCGCTGTCCAGCGGCAGCTCCAGCTCGTCCTGGCTCATGACCAGGGAGGCGAGCTCGAAGAACGATCGCCGCTCGTGGGGCCGCTCGCCCACCAGTAGCTCGTGCAGGGTCACGCCAAGGGCCCAGATGTCCGTGGCGCCGGTGGCCTCCTGGCGGAGCCACTGCTCCGGCGCCATGTAGGGCGGCGATCCTCGCACCGCCCGCAGCTCCGCCGGGTCGATGTCTTCCGAGGAGATGGAGTCCAGCGTCTCCTCGGCCCCACCCTGGCCCCCCGCCTCCTCCGGGATCGGGCTGGCCATGACGGTGGCCAGGCCGAAGTCCACCACCCGGACCTGCCCGTCCCGTGGGATGAGCAGGTTCTCCGGCTTCAGATCCCGGTGGACGATACCCCGGGCGTGGGCTTCGGTCAGCGCCTCGGCGACGGCCAGCATGATGCGCATCGACTCGCGCTGGCCGGGCGGGTCCTCCCGCAAGCGGGCCCGCAGATTCTGCCCCTCCAGGTACTCCATGGTCACGTAGGGTCTGCCCTCGTGCGCGCTGGCAGAGTAGATGGTGACGATGTTCGGGTGGCTGAACCTGGCCACCGCCCGGGCCTCGAACAGGAACCGCTCCACCGCGTCCTGGCCAGGCAGCCCGCTCGGGCTGATGATCTTGATGGCCACGCGGCGACCGAGCACCGTGTCCCGGGCCAGGTAGACCTCACCCATGCCGCCCTTGCCGAGCAGCCGCTTGACGCGGAACTGCTCCACCCTGTCGCCGGCCTGCAGCACATCGGCGGCCTCACGGCGCGCCCTCGGCGGAGCCATGGCGTCGCCCTGGCCGGCGTGATAGTTCGGCGCGTGCAGATCGGACCCGAGGGTGGACAGCAACCAGCCCAGCGGATCCGTCTTCACCTCGTGCCCCCCCGCAAGGCCGCCTACCGCTTCCGCGGACCGTCCACCCGGGTGAGGATGGTGTCGCGCAGGAACTGGTCGGACGTCTCGGGGTGGTCGATGTTGAAGTGCAGCCCGCGGCTCTCCTTGCGGCGGCGGGCAGACTCGATGATCAGGTGCGCCACCAGGGCGATGTTTCGCAGCTCCAGCAGGTCCGCGGTGACCAGGAAGTCCCAGTAGTACTCGCGGATCTCCTCGCGGATCAGCTCGATGCGGCGGCGGGCGCGGCGCAGGCGCTTGTCCGAGCGCACGATGCCCACGTAGTTCCACATGAACCGGCGCAGCTCGAGCCAGTTCTGAGACACCACGATGGCCTCGTCCGAGTCGGTGGCATCGCCGCTGCGCCAGGGGTCCACCCTGGTGGGACGCACCGCCTCGCGTAGCAGGTCGTTGCGCGCCGCGCGGGCCGAGAAGACCAGCGCCTCGAGCAGCGAGTTGGAGGCCAGGCGGCAGGCGCCGTGCAGGCCGGTCACCGTCACCTCGCCGGCGGCGCTCAGCCCCTGCAGTGTGGTGGCGCCGTTTTCGTCCACCAGCACGCCGCCGCAGCAGTAGTGCGCGCCGGGCACCACCGGGATCGGCTGGCGGCGCATGTCGATGCCGAGGGAGAGGCACTTCTGGTGGATGTTGGGGAAGCGCTTCTCCAGGTGCTCCTGATCGAGGTGGGACATGTCGAGCAGCACGTTGTCCTGGCCGGTGCGCTTGAGCTCGGCGTCGATGGTTCGGGCCACCACGTCCCTCGGGGCCAGCGAGCCCATGGGGTGCACGCCGTCCATGAACCGGGTGCCGTCCTCCCGCTCCAGCTGTCCGCCCTCGCCGCGCAGGGCCTCGCTGATGAGGAAGCTCTTGGCGTGGGGGTGGTACAGCAGCGTCGGGTGGAACTGGAAGAACTCCATGTTGGCCACCGCCGCGCCGGCGCGGTAGGCCATGGCGATGCCGTCGCCGGTGGCCACGTCGGGGTTCGACGTGTAGATGTAGACCTTGCCCGCGCCGCCCGTGGCGAGGAAGACGTTGCGCGCCAGCATGGTGACGATGTGCCCGCCCCTGATGTCCAGCACGAAGGCGCCGAAGCAGGCGTTCTCCATCCCGTAGTGCGCCGTGGACAGAAGGTCCACCGCCATGTGGTGCTCCAGCATCGTCACGTTCGGGTGCGAGGTGACGGCGTTGAGCAGGGCGCGCTCCACCTCCCGGCCGGTGAGGTCCTCGGCGTGCACGACCCGGCGGTGGGAGTGGCCGCCCTCGCGGCCCAGGTCGAGCTTGGAGCTGTGCTCCTGGGTGGTGAACTCCACCCCGAGCTCCATCAGCCGCTTGATATGCTGCGGGCCCTCCTCCACGGCGAAGCGCACCACGTCCTCACGGCACAGGCCGGCGCCCACGCGCACCGTGTCTGCGATGTGGCTCTCGAAGGAGTCCTCTTTGCTCAGCACCGAGGCGATGCCGCCCTGGGCGTACTGGGTGCTCGACTCCTGGGCTTCCCGCTTGGTGACGATGGTGACGCGCCCGTGGTCTGCCACGTGCAGCGCGTAGTACAGGCCAGCGATGCCGCTGCCGAGCACCAGGAAATCTGTCTCTTGTATGTGGTTGTCCATTACCGCTCGCAGGATTTAGATCCGTAGATCGTAGAATGCTACACTGAGCCCGAATGGTCGACTTCCGTTACATTCTCGCCTTCACCGCCGCCGTGGCCCTGTGCCTCGGATCCTCGCCGTCCCGAGCCGACATATACCAGTACATCGACAAGGACGGCACCATTCATTACACCAACCTCAAGCGCAAGGTGAAGGGGCGCAAGAAGTGGAAGCGGATCATGAAGACCGGCCCCGGCAAGGCTGGCTCGGTGCGCGGCGTGAAGGGGGGGAAGCGCCCGGCGCGTGACCGGTCGAAGGCGCGCTTCCGCCGCTACGACCGCCATATCCTCGACGCCGCGGCCCTGTATCAGATCCCCGAGGCGCTGGTGCGGGCGGTGATCTGGGTCGAGTCGAGCTACGACCCGAACGTGGTCTCCCGGGTGGGCGCCCAGGGGTTGATGCAGCTCATGCCCGTGGTGTCCAAGGAGATGGGGGTCAAGGACCCGTTCGATCCGCGAGAGAACATCTACGGCGGCACCCGGCTGCTGAGGATCCTGGCCAACCGCTTCCAGGGGGATCTGGTGCTGAGCCTCGCGGCGTATCACGCCGGCGCCGGCGCGGTGCGCAAGTACAAGGGGATCCCGCCCTACGCCACCACCCAGCAGTACATCCGCATGGTGCTGGGCAAGCTCAAGCGGGTGCGCGACGGGGAGCTGGACAAGGTCGCCATCTCTAAATGACGCGTCCAGGAGGTCTGTATGGCTGACACCCTCCTGGGTCACCTCGATCCCACCCTGCGTGATGTGCTGGACCGGCTGCCCCGCGAGCCGGGCGTGTACATGCTCAAGGACCTGGGCGGCAAGGTGATCTATGTGGGCAAGGCCAAGAGCCTGTTCTCCCGGGTTCGCTCCTACTTCACGCCCTCCACCAGCGACGACCGGCCTTTCATCCCTTCCCTGCAGGGCATGGTGGGGGACGTGGAGACGGTGGTCACTCGCAACGAGAAGGAGGCGTTGCTGCTGGAGAACACGCTGATCAAGCGGCACCGGCCGAAACTCAACGTCAAGCTGCGGGACGACAAGAGCTACCTGATGCTGCGGCTGGACACCCGGGCCGACTACCCGCGGCTGGAGGTGATCCGGCAGAACAAGATGCGTGAGGACGGGGCGCGCTACTTCGGGCCGTACCATTCGGCCGTCTCCTGTCGGCAGACCCTGCGGCTGGTGAACCGGCACTTCCAGCTGCGCACTTGCACAGACCGGACCCTCAAGACCAGGGGGCGGCCGTGCCTGCAGTACCAGATCCAGCGCTGCCTGGCGCCGTGCGTGCTGGAGGTGGACCGGGAGGGATACGCCGCCCAGGTCCAGGACGTGAGCCTCTTTTTGCGGGGCAAGGGCGACCAGCTGGTGCAGGACCTGGAGCAGCGCATGGCCGAGGCGGCGCAGGAGCTGGCGTACGAGCGGGCCGCGCGGCTGCGGGACCAGATCGCGGCGCTGCGGGCGGCGCTCATCGGGCAGCAGGTGGTGGGCGACAGCCTGGTGGATCAGGACGTGTTCGGCTACCACCGCGAGGGGGATCGCCTGGACGCGGTGGTGCTGGTGATCCGGCAGGGCAAGCTGTTGGGGCGGCGGCCCTACTCCCTGTCGGGACAGGAGTTCCCCGACGAGGAGGTGCTCAGCGCGCTGGTTGGGCGGTACTACGACCGGGGCGAGGAGGTGCCGCGGCAGGTGCTGCTGCCCATGGCGCTGGAGGACGAGGAGGCCAAGCGGCAGTGGCTGGCCGATCTGCGCGGGGGCGCGGTGGATCTGCTGGTGCCGATGCGCGGCGACAAGGTGAGGCTGCTGGAGCTGGCCACGCGCAACGCGCGGTCGAACTTCGAGAGCCGCCGCCAGCGCGAGAGCGACATGGTCGAGGCGCTGGGCAAGCTGCAGCGGCGGCTGCGGCTGTCCCGGCTGCCCCGGCGCATCGAGTGCTACGACGTCTCACACCTGCAGCAGGAGTCGGTGGTGGCGTCCATGGTGGTGCTGCTGGACGGGGAGCCGGCGCGGGGGGAGTACCGCAAGTTTCGCGTCAACGCGCCGGAGAAGGACGACTTCGCCGCCATGTACGAGGTGCTCTCGAGGAGGCTTCGCCGGGCCCGCGAGGGGGACGCCGGCTGGGACCTGCCCGACCTGCTGGTTGTGGACGGGGGCAAGGCGCAGCTCTCCATGGCCTCGGCGGCGCTGCGGGATGTGGGGCTGGCGGCTGGCGCGGAGCCGCCGGACCTGGTGGCGCTGGCCAAGGAGCGCAGCGGACCTGACGCGCAGGGAGAAGAGCGGCCGGACCGTGTGTTCCGGGTGGGGGTCAAGGACCCGGTGCTGTTGCGGCCCAACACCGCGGCGCTGTACCTGCTGGCCAGGGCAAGAGACGAGGCGCACCGCTTCGCCATCACCTACCACAAGGCCCTGCGCCGGCGGCGGGCTTTGCGCTCCGGGCTGGAGGACATCCCGGGCATCGGCCCGGGGCGGCGCAAGGCGCTGCTCAAGCACCTGGGCAGCCTGCGGCGGGTGCGGGCCGCCAGCACCGAGGACCTGGCCGCCGTGCCAGGCATGACGCGCAAGGCCGCCGAAAACGTGGCGAAGTACTTCGCGTCGGGCGTACCCGATGACTCGGATGGCTGACCCGAAACATACTTCCAGAGAGCAAGTAGACGCGGCATCCTGCCGCGTTCCATGGCGGCCCTCCTGCAAATGAAAGCGGCGAGACGCCGCTTCTACCGCCCGTTTCGGATCTGACCCGAAGCGTACCTCCAGAGAGCAAGTAGACGCGGCATCCTGCCGCGTTCCATGGCGGCCCTCCTGCAAATGAAAGCGGCGAGACGCCGCTTCTACCGCCCGTTTCGGATCTGACCCGAAGCGTACCTCCAGAGAGCAAGTAGACGCGGCATCCTGCCGCGTTCCATGGCGGCCCTCCTGCAAATGAAAGCGGCGAGACGCCGCTTCTACCGCCCGTTTCGGATC
>CAZEFW010000029.1:0-65004 GCA_964511535.1 uncultured Myxococcales bacterium
AGCCAGGCGAGCGAAGCGAGCCCACACGATCCCCTCAAGCCTCAAGCCTAAAGCCCCAAGCCAGGCGAGCGAAGCGAGCCCACACGATCCCCTCAAGCCTCAAGCCTAAAGCCCCAAGCCAGGCGAGCGAAGCGAGCCCACACGATCCCCTCAAGCCTCAAGCCTAAAGCCTCAAGCCAGGCGAGCGAAGCTCGCCTATTTGATGGTGCTCGGGGCGGTGTTGCTGGTTGAGGACCACCTGAGATTGTCGATCACCACCGCCGAGTCGTAGATCCGGTCTCCTTCGTCGTGGATCCAGAAAGTGAGGGTCACGGTCTCCTTGGGCTTTACCGGCACGAAGGTGGTGAGCCAGCCGGACGAGCTGCCCACGGGCTGCCCGCTCTTGTAGGCGTCGTAGCCGGTGCCCTTGATGCTCTGGGTCGGGTTCGACGGGTTTTCGAACCAGCCGTTGTTCACGGTGAGCGGCTGGCCCGCCTTGTCGAATGACACGTTCTGCACGGAGGTCAGGGCGGAGGTCTTGGCCACGACATAGAAGGTGTCGTTGTAGTTCGACTTGACGAACTCCGGGTACTCCGACGACAGGAAGAGGAAGTCGAACATCAGCCCCTTGGCGTTGATCGGCACCGTGGCCTCGATCTTGAGCCACGAGGTGTCGTTCTCGGTGCGGTCCTCGCAGCAGCCGCTGGGGCCGGGGTGGATGTACTTGGAGGCGCCCGGGATGGTGCACTTCATACAACCTGTGTCCTTGACCGGGTTGCCGTTGCTGTACATCTGGCTGCCCGTCTGGGGCGAGGTCGAGAAGGCTTGGCCGGTGGAGATGGTGTACAGGCTGCAGCCGCGCCGGGGCTTGATGGCGCCCCAGCTGCCGGTCTTGATGGCCCGCGACTTGGCGTCGCCGCCGACGGTGATCACCAGGCCGCTGTCGCACAGGTCCATGGCCTGGGCCTCGCTCAGCGTCCCGGAGCAGTCGCACCCCTTGACGTTGTCCACCTTGCCGTCGCAGTCGTTGTCCAGCTTGTCGCCCGGGATCTCGATGAACCCGGGCCGCACCCGGGCGTCGTAGTCGTCGCAGTCGCCCTTGCAGGCGCCGACCCCGTCGTTGTCCAGATCGGTGGTCTCCTGGTTATCGGGCAGCTTGTTGCAGTTCAGGTCCTTGGTGCTGTTGCAGTCCACCTTGGCCCCCGGGTACGCCTTGGCGTTGTTGTCGTCGCAGTCGCCGTTGGCCACGGTCCAGCCATCGCCGTCGATGTCCACGTCCACCATGCCGTCGCAGTCGTTGTCCTTCTTGTCGCCGGCGATCTCCTTGGCGCCCGGGTTGATCGTCTTGTCCTTGTCGTCACAGTCGCCGCTGCACGGCCCGTAGCCGTCGCCGTCCTTGTCCGGCTCCTTGCTGTCGGTGTACTTGTTGCAGTCGTTGTCCTTGCCGTCGTAGCAGTCCTCGATGGCTCCCTTGTAGACCGTCGCGTCGTTGTCGTTGCAGTCGCCGGCCGCCTCGGTCTGCCCGTCCATGTCGAAGTCTGCGTCGGTGATGCCGTCGCAGTTGTTGTCCTTCTTGTCGCCGGCGATCTCCTTCATGGCCGGGCCGATGGCCTGGTCCGTGTCGTCGCAGTCCCCCTGGCAGGGGCCGAATCCGTCGTAGTCACTGTCCGGCTCATAGGTGTCCTTGGCGCCGTTGCAGTTGTTGTCGATGCCGTCGGTGCAGTTCTCCTTGGCGCCCGGGTTGATCTTGGGGTCGTTGTCGTCGCAGTCCCCCTGGGCCACGGTGTAGCCGTCCTTGTCCTTGTCGTCCGCGGGGTTGACGCTCGCCTCTGTTCCGCCGCCGCCGTCCGCCGGCGTGGAGCCGGGATCGCCGTCGTCGGAGCAGCCCCAGGCCGCCAGAGCCAGCAGCAGGGCCAGCGCGACGAAGCGCGTCTTGGTTCTTGGCTTCATGGTCCCGTTCCTCATCAGTTCACGTCGCAGGCGAAGGTCGCGGTGAGCTTGTGGTTCTTGCCCGTCTGCAGCGCCTCGCACGCCTTGCCGTAGAGCTTGATCTTCTTGTAGGTGCTGTCGGTGTAGTCCCAGCCGTTGGCCTTGCTCTTGTCCCGGGCGATCTTCTGCCCGTCGAGGAAGATCAGCACCTGGTCCGGCTGCTTGGGCACGCTCTCGAGCAGCACCTCGCACGAGATCACCGAGCCCACGATGCTCTTCAGCGCGCTCTTGAGCCCGGCCAGGTCCGAGGCCGAGTAGTAGGAGATGGTGCTCCCCTTGAGCGGCACGCCCCCCGCCTTGGCCATCTCGCTCAGCAGCTGCTTGTACTCGGCCGTGCCGTCCAGCCCGATGACGAAGGTGGAGATCTTGTCCAGGTTGTTCAGGTCGGTGATCAGCTTGAGGGTCCGCGTCTCATCCAGACAGGTGTGGCCGCTGTAGCACGCCGCGGGATAGCTGGTGCAGCAGTACTTGGAGGTCGCGTTCTTGCACTTGCAGCCGCCGGTGGCAGAGAGGTTGTAGTTGCAGTTGGGGCCCCCGTCGGTGGCCAGGATCAGGTACTTGCGCGTGCTCTTGCCCCCGAGGTCCTTGAGCGACTGGGCCGCGTTGGAGATGGCCGCCCCGGTCGGGGTGCCGCCCGACGGCACTGCCTTGTTCAGGTGGTACAGGATCGCGTTGATCTTGCTCAGCCCGAGGGTGACCTGCGGCCCCGTCACCGCGCACCGGTTGTCCACCGGGTACATCAGCAACCCCAGCTTCACGTTGCCCTGAAATTGCTTGAGCGCCGCGTCCACGGCGGTGGCCATCTCGGCCCACTTGGTCACCGACGAGCCGGTGCCCTTCTCGGCCATGGACCCGCTGCGGTCCACCACCAGGTACACCTCGGAGGCGGGCGCCTGCTTGAGGGTGAAGGACATCGGGTTGCAGCCGGACAGCTTGCTGTCGGGCGACACGTAGATGTCCGGCGCCACCCCGCCGTCGACCTTGCTCTTGTCGGGGTACCAGCCGTCGAAGCTGCCGCCGCCTGGCACGAACCGGTCGAAGTCCAGCCGCACCGAGCAGGACAGGGACAGGGACGCTGCCACCACGGTGCACAGAATCCTTGCGCGCATCAGAACCTCCCCCGGAGGGTCACTCCGGCGAGCCCGACGTCCAGATCGAGGCCCGCGCTGCTGTCCGCAGCCTGCTTTCGGTCCCCGCCGAACCACTGCTTCTCGAAGAAGAACAGCACCGCCCCGCCGGCCGCTGCCGCCAGGCCGAGCCCGAGCATCACGTCCCCGGCCACCGCCATGTCGCGGCCGTGGTCGATCTCGTCCTGGGTGCAGTTGGGGCATGACTTGTCCAGGTCGTCGTACTGAGACTGGGCCAGCCCGCCGAGCACAGCGCTGGTGATGAGCATGCCGCCGGCCGCGCCGAACGCCACCCAGGTCCACAGCCGGCCGGGCTCGTCGTCCTCCTCCTTGTCGTCCTTGGCCAGGTCGGTGGGCACCTCCTCGCCCCGCTCCTCGTCCTGGGCCTCCTGGGCCACGCGGTGGGCGTCGGCCACCTGCTGGTTCAACGCCTTGGCCGTGTCCAGCCGTTTGACCGGCTTCGGCCTGGCGAACTCCTTGCGCCCCTCCACGGCCTCCTCGATGGTGGGGTCCTCCACCCTCACCGAGCGCATGCTCCGCGTGGCGCCGCCCACCCCCACATGCTTGCACCGCTCGGGTCGGTCGCTCACCAGGCCGTCGCCGCAGTGGATGGCGTTGGTGTAGTCACCCTTCACCGCCAGGACCATGAACTGGTTGTACAGCTTCGGGTCCAGCTTGTGGCGCATCATGTGGACCTCGTGAGCCACCTGGGCCAGCTCCTCGCGCTGGCGCGTCTCGGCGCGGCAGCGGTGGGTCAGGTCCTGGGCCAGCTCCACGGCCTTCTCCGGCTGCTCCTTTTTATTGGCCTTGCGCGCCTCGGCCATCAGCGGCCCGATGTCGGTGGTCACAGGCGCCTTGAGCCTGGAGTCGATGAGCTCCTTGCAGGCGATGCGCGCCTCCTCAATGGCTGCCTTTGGGGAGACGTCCGGAGCCCGCGGCCCGGAGGCGCAGCCCCCCAGGCAGCACAGCGCCAACAACGCGAGCGGAGTACAACGCGATCCAGCCTCGGGGATTCGACCCAGGTGAGTTTGGTCCATAGCGCCCATGAATAGAGTGTTGTTTGAATAGATCATAGTCGCAAACCTACTCTTTCACCAATTATTATTATTGTATCCTGGCACACTTTATGTCATGTGATTGCGCCCCATGCCGCAACGCGTTATCGTGGGCCTCATGGGTCAAACCCATCATCGTCCGTCGGCGGCGGCCCTGGCGATTTGCCAGGCGATCCTGCCTCCAGGGCCTTCCTTTCTGCCGGGCCTGAAGGCGCCACGGCTGGCCGAGATCTATTCCGAGGCGGAGCGGATCAACGGCGCGATTCCGGCCCTGATCGAGGGCTTCTCGCGCGCGCTGAACCTGCTGGCGGTGCCCCACGCCGGGCGCCGCTTCTCCAACCTGGATCCAGCCCGGCGCCAGGCCCTCATCTCGCGCTGGAACGACAGCGCCACCCCGGCAGGGGGCATGGTGGCGTTCATCGCCTCGATGATGAAGCTGCACTACTTCGACGACGAGGAGATCCACGAGGCCTACGGCGTGCCATACGACAAGTCGCCGGAGCACCCCGAGCCCCTGCCCCGAATGATGGAGGAGCAGGTGATGCTCGGGGCCGACCTGGCCGACGAACAGGATCTGGAGTGCGATGTGCTGGTGGCCGGATCGGGCGCGGCCGGGGCCATCGTGGCCAAGGAGCTGGCCGAACGCGGCCACGCCGTGATGCTGGCCGAGGCGGGGCGCTTCTTCCGGCGGGAGGACTTCAGCGGCCGGTTTTTGCCCAGCACCCTGAGCGCCTACTGGTGGCAGACCCGCAACCATGTCATCGGCAACTGCCTGATCAACCTGCCCGCGGGCAAGACCGTGGGCGGCTCCACCACCATCAACACCGCCACCTCCTTCAGGCCGCCCCCCTGGGTCCACCGCCGCTGGGTGGAGATGGGCCTGCCCGAGCTGTCGCTGGAGCAGATGGCCCCCATCTTCGACCGGGTGGAGGCGGCCATGCAGATGGAGCCGGCGCAGCGGGAGCTGTGGGGCGGGCAGGTGGAGCTGATGAACGCGGTGCTCGACAGCAAGGGCATCTCCCACGCCCCGATCCGCCGCAACGCGCCCGACTGCGACGGGCAGAACGCCTGCGACATGGGCTGCCCGTCGGGGGGCAAGTACTCCATGGACCGCGCCATGGTGCCCATGGCCCTGGGCCACGGCGCCTTCCTGCTCACCGAGACCAGCCTGCGCCAGGTGCACTTTGACGGCCAGCGGCGGGTGACCGGCGCCACCCTCACCTCCGGGGGCAAGCAGGTCCAGGTGGCGGCGCGCCACGTGGTGCTCTGCTGCGGCGCCCTGCAGACGCCCGAGATCATGTGGCGCCACGGCCTGGGCGGCCCGGCGGTGGGTGACTACCTGACCATCCAGCCCTCGGCGTCGCTCATGGCCAGGCTGCCCCACAAGGTGAACGGCCACAAGGTGGTGATCCCGTCGTCGCACTTCATCGACGAACACCAGGAGCAGCGCAAGATGTACATGTCCGCCAACATGCCGGTGGACATGGCGGCCATGCCCTTGCAGCTGGTGGGCCGGGAGCTGATGGAGGTGATGGAGGGGCTGGAGTACCTGGGCAACTGGGGCGTGCTGCTGGCCGAGGAGACCTACTCGCGGTTGAGGCGCCTGCCAGGCGGAGAGATCGCCACCACCTATTTCATGAGCCCCGGGGACAGGGACAAGCTCCAGGAGGGGCTGGCCTTCCTCGGCGGGCTCTATCTCGACGCCGGCGCCAAGGCGCTCTATCCCGCCGTCAGCGGCTGGCCGGTGCTGCGCGACAGGGATCATCTGGAGCGGTTCGCCCGGGCGCGCATCATGCCATCGCAGTTCCTGATGACCGCGTACCACGCGTGCGGCTCATGCCGCATGGGCCGGGACCCGCGCACCTCGGTGGTGGACCCTGACTACGCTGTGCGGGGAGTGAAGGGGCTGTCCATCGTGGACGGCAGCGTGGTGCCCGGGCCGCTGGGCATCAACTCCCAGGAGACGATCATGGGCTTCGCCCTGCGCTCGGTGGACTACTTGCATCGCGCGCTGGAGGAAGGGAGCAATTGACCTATGCTTGACCCGAACAAGCTGAGCTACGAGACCCTGTGCGCCAGCACCAACGAGGCGCTGGACGAGGTGCTCCTGCAAGGGAGTATGCCCGAGCTGGAGGCGCTGGATGGCTGGGAGTTTCGCGGCTACAACGTCAACCCCGCCTCCGAGCTGATCCGGGCCAGGAAGTTCAAAAAGGGCTTCTACCTCGACCCGGCCGATACCTCGCGGATGCGCGGCTACAACGTCAAGGTGGAGCAGAACGGGCTGCTCAACCCGTGGGTGGATCAGATGCAGCACGGCGCGCCGGTGCGCCACGCGCTGTACACCGTCTATCCGGTGCGCGCCGACGACCGGGACAACCGGTACCTCAACGCGCTGATGCTCAACTACGGCCAGGGTGACAACCCGCCATTGGACCCGAGCCGGGTGCTGCGGGACTACCTGGTGAAGGTCTCCCCGGACAACGACGACCTGTTTCTGGGCAAGGCGTACGCGGCCATCGGGCCCCTGCGCAGCTTCGGTGGATTCTTCGTGTTGGAGCGTTACAACCGCGTCCTCTGACGCCTCCCTTTGAATGAAACTGATGCTCAACGGCCAACCGTCGACAGTTGACAGTTGACGGTTGAGGGTTGAGCCAGGCCTTGATCGGGTGCTCCAACCCCCATCTGGGGGCGGCGGTCTCCCTGACTGATCCTCCAACCTACCGATATCATTAGCTCACGATCTGGTGTGGCCCTTGCTTTGTCCTGAGGCATGCGTACCTGGATCATCCCATGTTCCCTCTTGCTGATCAGCTTCCTGGTCCCGGCTGACCTGGCCGCCAAGCCGTCCTGCGGCAAGGGCGGCCCCACCGGCGCCGGGATCGGGGCCACCGGCGCGGGCAAGTTCCGCTACCGGGTGCCGGGCGGCTATTCGCCAGGCAAGAAGATGCCGCTGCTGCTGGCGCTACACGGCGACGAGGGCACCAGCGACTACATCTATTCGGCGTTCAAGGGGATGCAGGACAGCTCCGGCGGCGCCTTCATCCTCATCGCACCCAAGGCGCCCTACGGCGGCGG
This sequence comes from uncultured Myxococcales bacterium, assembly GCA_964511535.1. Classification (GTDB taxonomy): domain Bacteria; phylum Myxococcota_A; class Polyangia; family CAZCFB01; genus CAZCFB01. The sequence goes on from CAZEFW010000029.1 coordinate 7,226, forward strand.
CAGCTGGTACAAGGCCACCAGCTCCCACACGACCTTCATCAACGCCGTGCTCAACTGGGCGATCAACAGCTACAACGTGGATCTCGACCGGATCTGGGTCACCGGCTGGTCCGGCGGGGCCACCTTCCTCGGCTACTACGCCCCGCTGCGCCAGGACATCCTGGCCGCAGTGGTCTACTACATGGGCGCGGGCGGGGTCGGCAGCTACTCGCCCCCGCAAGGCAGCTGCAAGGTGCCGGCGCGGTTCGTCATCGGCAACAAGGACTTTCTGTACAAGCTGGCCAGCAACCACTACCAGCTGCTCAAGGGCAACGGGCACCTGGTGGAGTGGATCGAGCTCAAGGGGGTGGGCCACAAGTTTCAGTACAGCACCCTGCCCGGCACCTGGAGCTGGCTGCAGGGCAAGACCCTGTGCGGCAAGACCCGGCCCGGCAGCTGCGGCCCCAAGCCGCCGCCCACGCCGAAGCCGGACAGCGGACCGCCCATGCCGCTGCCGCCGCCGGACAGCGGCGTGCCGCCAGGCGCGGACGGCGGGGTTCCGGGGCCGGACAAGCTGGTGCTGCGGCGTGAGGCCGGCGCTGCGCCCGCGGCGGGACCGTATCTGATGCAAGGGGGATGTTCGGTGGGTTCGGGGGGGAAGGGCCATGGTCCCGGGCTGTGGTTGCTCGTGGCGTTGGTGGTGCTTTCGAGGCGCCGTGCTCGTTCGAAATAAAAAACAAGGAATGTGATGGTGCGGTGGCGTCGCGGCAGGTGAGCGCTGTGATACAAATGGCGCCATGGGGCTCGAGGGTGAAGCTGGCGATCTGACGGGGCAGGTGCTGGGTGACCAGTACCGGGTCTCGCGGTTGGTGGGGCGGGGCGGCATGGGCTCGGTGTACGAGGCGCGCCACCTACGGCTGGAGAACAAGCGCTTCGCCGTCAAGGTGATGCACCCCGAGGTGGCCGGCGATCCCCAGGCGTTCGCGCGCTTCCGTCGCGAGGCCGAGATCGCCACCGCATTGCAGCACCCGAACATCGCCGACGTGGTGGACTTCAACACCACCGCCGAGGGGCGGCCGTACATGGTGATGGAGTACCTGGAGGGCGAGGACCTGGCCCGCCGGCTGGAGCGCAGGCAGCGGCTGGACCCGGCCGAGGTGGTGGACCTGATGACCCAGGTCGGCTCCGCCCTCACGGCGGCTCACCGCCGGGGCATCGTGCACCGGGACATGAAGCCGGAGAATGTGTTTCTGGTGCCGCTGCCCGACGGGGGAGAGCTGGCCAAGGTGCTCGACTTCGGCATCTCCAAGATCCGGCACAGCAAGAGCATCGTCACCGCGAGCCAGGCGGTGTTCGGCACGCCCTATTACATGAGCCCGGAGCAGGCGGACGGCCGGGTGGAGGACATCAACCAGACCACCGACACCTTCGCCCTGGGCGTGATGATCTACGTGATGCTCAGCGGAGAGCTGGCCTTCGACGGCCCCAGCCCGGCGGGGGTGCTGTACCAGGTTGTCCACGCCGAGCCGCGCCCCATCACGCAGGCGCGGCCAGACCTGCCGGGGGCCATGGAGCCGTTCATGGCGCGGGCCCTGGACAAGCGCCCTGCCCACCGGTTCGCTGACGTGGACAGCCTGCTCGCCGGCCTCGCCGCGGCCCTGGACCAGGAGCCGCCCGAGCCGCGGACCACCGTGGCGCTGGCCCTGGACCACCGGCGAGACCAGGACCCCGAGGAGGCGGACACGGCGATCCCCACCCTGGAGCCGGAGCCGCCCACCGCCACCTGGGCGGCTGATGAGACGGGCAGCCGCTGGCGCTGGTTCGCCCTGGCCGGGGCCCTGGCGGTGATGTTCTTCGGGGTCGGCGTGGCCCTGAGGAACATCACCGCCGGTGACCTGCCGCGCCCGAAGCCGGCGGTCACGCCGCTGCCCGTGGACATGGGGCTGCCAGACGCGGGCGCCGCAGACCGGACATCCCCCCCCGACGGCTCACCGGACCGGAGCGGAGGAGGCCTGTCCTTTCCGGACCTGGCGCCGACGCCAGACCTGCCCCCGACGCCGGACCGCGGCGCCAGGCCGCCGCGCCCGAAGCCGCCCCCGCGTCCGTCGACGTCCACCAGACGCCCGGCCCGGGAACGCGCGCCCCCGGCCAGCAAGCCGACCAAGAAGCCGGCCAAGAAGCCGGCGCTGCCCACCTTCCAAGAACTCTGAGCAGGGTCTAAAATGGGGCTGATGCGCTCCGCTCTGATCGGGTTGTTCGCGCTGACGTTCCTCGTCGGCTCGCCCCCTGCCGTGCAGGCCGGGCTGGCGTCGGCCAAGGCCCGGGCGGGGAGGCTGTTCAAGGACGGCAACGCCTGCTTCGCCCGGGGCGACTATTACTGCGCGCTGGAGAAGTTCCGCCAGGCCCGCTCCATCTTCGCGAGCCACAAGATCGACCTGAACATCGGCAGCGCCCTGGCCGCGCTGGAGCGCCACGCCGAGGCTGCAGCCTCCTACCACCGATTCATAAAGCAGGCCAGCGGCCGTGAGTCGGACAGGATGGTGCGCGAGGCGCGGCGGCAGCTCGAGCGCATGGAGGCGAAGGTGGCGGTGGTGCAGCTGCGCTGCGACACCGCCGGCGCCGGCGTGATGGTGGACGGCACCTTCGTGGGCAACACGCCGCTGCCCGAGCCGCTATGGCTCGACCCGGGCAGCCACACCGTGGTGGTGGAGCTCGAGGGGCGGCCGCGGCACGAGAGCAGCCACCGGCTCGCGGCCGGCCAGCGCCTGGTGCTGCAGGCGCGGCTGTCGCGCGAAGCCATCACAGCGCCCACCCCGAACGTGCGGCCACAGCCCCGGGCCGACGATCCCCACCGCACCATGACCATCGCCGCCATCACCACCCTCGGCGCGGGGGCCGCCCTGGCTGTCACCTCCGGTGTGCTGTTCGGCGTGGGTATGAGCCAGGGGCAGAGCGCCCACGCGGACTACCTGGCCGCCACCAGCGACGCCGATGCGGACCGCCACGCCGACCGCCTCTCGTCGGCCGAGACCAAGCTCACCGTGGGCTGGGTGGTGGGCGGCGCAGCGCTTGTGTCGCTGGGCGCCTCGCTGGCGCTCTACCTGCTGCGGCCAGACGCGGCCGAGCGGGTGGACATCGCGGTGACGCCGGGCGGCATCGTGGGCAGGTTCTGAGCCGTGGCGATCCGCGCCCTCACACCGTTGCTCCTGTTCGCCCTGGCCTCGCCTGGCTGTCAGGACTACTGGTCGCGTGAGCGCCCGGCCCAGGACAGCGCGCCCGCGGACCGGGGGAAGGTCAAAAAGGACGGGCTCAAGCTCAAAAAGGACGGGCCGAAGGCCAAAAAAGACGGCCCCCGCCCCGACACCAAAAAGCCGAAGCCCGACACCCGCCCGCCGGACAAGGCCATCAAGCCGGACAAGCCCTGCCCTGCCGGGTGCAACACCGCCAACCACTGCGTGGCGGGCAAGTGCGTCTGCTTCAAGGGCTGGATCAACCCGGACAAGAACTGGAACAACGGCTGCGAAAAGGGCCACCCCACCTGCAGCGCCATCAAGTGCGACAAGTGCCCCAACCCCAAGAGCTGGTGCGGGCCCTTCGCCGATTGCCGAAAGATCGGTACGGCGCACAAGTGCCGCTGTTCCCAGAAGGACCGCAGGAACCTGGATCTGAACTGGACCAACGGCTGCGAGGCCAAGACCACCAACTGCAACTGGAACAGCTGCAACAACTGCTACAAGGGGTTCTGCGGGCCCAACGCCGACTGCAAGCAGAACAAGTGCACGTGCATCATCTCGGGCATGTTCGACTGCAACGGCGTCTGGGAAAAGGACGGCTGCGAGTGCCTTGGGGGCTGCAACGGGACCAAGTGCAAGTAACCCGCTACCGGATGGTGTACTCGTGGCTCAGCGCGACGCCCCGGCGAACGAACGAGATGCTCACGTGGCCGGCGCTGCGCAGCTTGGTGTACACCGCCAGCGCCTGGTCCGGCGTGCGGATCTCGTGGCCGTTGACAGCGCGGATCGTATCGCCGTTGAACATGCCGAGCAGCGAGTAGAGCGAGCCGGCGCGGATGCCGTACAGCGAAAAGCCCGCCGGCTTGCCGTCCTTGCGCGCCGGCACCACGCGGCCCGAGCGGGCCAGCAGGGTGGTGTCGCCCAGCAGCCGGTTCAGCGCGCTGCGCTGGAGCTCGTAGCGTCCCTCGCCCACCTTCTTGATCCCTGCCGCCACCGCCGCGATCTCCGGCCGCGCCCGCGGCAGCTCCTTGCCTCCGCCGGGCCTGCGCGCCGGCGCGGCGGCAGCGGCCGCGGGCTGCACCAGGTCCACGTACTCCTCACGGCCCGCGTTGAGCAGCATCACCCGGCGGGGCAGGATGTCGGTGACCACGATGGCGTCCCCCAGAGGCAGGCGGGAGCCGATGCTGTACAGCCCCGGCACCGCGCCCGTGCCGGGCACCATCTCGGCGAAGCACCACCGCTTGTCGTCGCTGACCAGGGTGGCCACCAGCTTCAGGTCCAGCTCGGAGCGCACCGGGCCGCTGCCCCGGGTGGGGGCGGCCTCGGCCGGCGTCGCGGGGGCGCCGGCGGCGCCAACGGGCGGACAGGTGGAGCAGAAGATGTTGCGCTGAAGGATGGCCGAGGTGTCCCTGGGCAGGGCCGCCTGGGCGGGCCCCACCGACGGCGGCGACCATGTGGCCTCCGGGCGAGGCAAGCGCGCCTCGAGCACCTTGCCCGCGGCGCCCGCCGCGAAGCCGGCGCAGACGATGATGGTTGCCAGGTTCAGGATCCAAAGGAACTTTCGGTAGCTGTTCTTCATGGCCCGATTAATTGCAAGGCCCCTGCCAGAAACGAACCGGTCGGAAATCATTGACGACTGCACCGTCTGGCCCGTGTGCGGTGCAGATCTGGCAACGAGGGACCGCCAGGAAATGACAGGCTGTCAATCTACCCGTCGACCCTGCCCTCGCCACGGATCACCCGCACCTCGCGGTCCAGGGTATCGAGCAGCTCGCGGGTGAAGCCGGCGGGGGGACGGTCGGCGGGCAGCGCCTCGGCGTCAGCGCTCTGGCCGTCCTCCTTGTGGGGCAGCCGGGCCAGGGCCCGGTCGCAGCTGGCCAGCAGCGCCTCGCGCTGGTCGGCGTCGAGGGTCTCGAAGGTGCTGCCGAACCGCTCGAGGTAGTCGAGCACCGCCTCCACCACCGCCCGGTACAGCCGCTCTCGCCGCGCCACCCGCGGCCGCAGGCGCAGGTACGCGGCGGCGAAGATCTCTCGCGCCGAGTCACGCACCGCCTCGGGGATGGGCACCTCCGGCGACAGGGTGGCCACCGGCGCGACGCGCTCCCGCCGGGCCAGGCGCCTGGCCCAGGACGCGGCGATGCGAGACTGGGCCTCCTCCATGGCGAAGAACGTCCAGAGGAAGATCGCCCTCGGGATCAGCGCGCGGTCCTTGCCTCCAGCCGCCTTCATCAGGGCGAAGAACGCCCGCCGCTGCTCCGCCGGAACCCTGAACATCAGGTGGCGGGTCATGGCCGCCATCATGTGGCGCATCTTCCACGGCGAGGGCAGGTTGCCGGGCACCACCGAGGGCTGATGCGTCACCCCCTCGATGAACCCGAGCGCCCGGGGCAGCCAGTGTTCGGGGGTGGTCACCCGCTCCCAGTGGTCGGCCAGGCCCTCCATCAGCTCCACGCGGCTGAGGCGGGCGGGCACGATGTTGGTGGTGACGTCCATCAGATCGCGCAGGTCGTCGGGGGGATCGATGACCCGCCCCTGGCGCTTGAGCAGGTACCACAGCCGGGTGCCAGGCGGCGCCATGAGCGGGTGACACAGGTGATGCACGATGTTGGCCTCGCGCAGGAACCGTTCGACCCGGTCGAAGGCCTCCGGGCCGTCGCTGTCCGTGCCCACGATCATGTGGGCCAGCACCACGATGCCGTAGGGCTGGATCGTGCGCACCGCTTGAACCGGATCGATGCGGCGGTTCTGCTGCTTGTTCATCTCCTTCAGCGCGTCGCCGCTCACCGACTCCACGCCGATCTGCACCTCCACCAGGTTGGCGTCCAGCATCAGCTGCAGCAGCTCCGGGTCCTGCGCCACGGTGAGGTCCACCTGGGTCATGAAGCCGAGCTGGGTCTCGAAGGCGCGGTTCATCTCCGCCAGCCTCCTCAGCAGCTCCTTGACGTAGGCCCGGTCCGCCGCGAAGTTGTCGTCGGCGAAGTAGATCAGCTTGGCGCCCATGCGCTCCAGGTCGCGTACCTCCTGCAGCACCTGCTCCACGGGCTTGACCCGCAGGCGCCTGCCGAAGGTGTAGATCACGTCGCAGAAGGAGCAATCATGGGGGCAGCCGCGGCTGGTCTGCACCGAGGCCGAGGAGTAGCGCGGGATGTCGCCCTGGATCAGGTCCCAGCGGGGACGCGGCACCCGGGCCATGTCGGGCCGCACCATGTTGCGGTAGACGCGCTGGGCAACGCCGGCGTCCAGGTCCTGCAGGTAGCGCGGCCAGGTCTCCTCCGCCTCGCCGATGAACACCGCGTCGGCCAGCTGGAACAGGCGCGGGCTCATGTGCGAGGTGCCCACGCCGCCCACCACCAGCTGGCCCGGGCGCCCCAGCTCCTGGAATAGCTTGGCGATCTCCAGGCTGCGCCCCACCTGGTTGGAGAGCACCGAGATCCCCACCACGTCGTATTTTTCCGCAGAGAGCCGCCCGTCCACTGGCCCGTGCAGGTGCTCATCATGGATGGTCAGGTCATGGCCTGCCGGCGTCAGGGCGGCCACCGCCGCGCAGGCGTGGGGCGCGAAGAAGGCGTCGGACAGCAGGTAGGGCACCTGCTCCAGCACCATCAGGTTCAGATCCTCGCCGCCGGGGGACACGAGCAGGATTCGCATGGGTGAAGCTTAATGATGTTTGGTCCGGCTGGCCACAGACCTTGCCCCGCCATTTCAGGGCTGTTAAGAAAGCCAATCCACAATATCCATGGATTCAATAGACATACCACCGGGAGGCTCCCATGAAAGACAGGCTCAAGCTCACGCATCTCGCCCTCATCTCTCTGCTGGCCACGCTGCTGGTCGGGGCCGGCCCGTGCGGAGGCAGCGACAGCGGGACCGCGAAGCCAGCCGACGGCAGCGTCGCGGCTGATTCAGGCGCGGCTGCCGACACGGGCGCCACTGCCGACAGCGGGTCCAAGGCAGACGCGTCGGCCAGCAAGTGCGCCGGCAACCCGCTTGAGAATTCATGCTTCAAGGCGTTCATGACCGGCTGCTGGGCGCCCGACATGACGGGCAAGTGCACCGACACCGGGCTGCAGCTCAGCTGGTCCGACGGCCACAAGGTGATCCGCAGCGGCGCCAAGCCGGGCTTCTACCGCCCCGGCGACAAGGATCCCTGCTTCGCGTTCAAGTACAACCTGGCCACCAAGACCACCACCTACACCAAGGGCGGCAAGACCATCACCGACGTGCAGGTCGGCAACACCCACACCGTGACCTGTCCCGACGGCAAGAAGGAGACCTACACCAGCGCCGAGGGCCTGGCCTGGAACAAGTGCGTGGGGTTGCTCTGCCCGTAAAGCAGAACGGGAGGGCGCGAGCGCCTAGGTCTGCCCTGAAAGTGTCACCCATGTCCCCGGTTTGTTTTGTTACCTATGTACCCGGTTCGGACCCCACAGCCTCAGCTACAGCTACAGCTACAGCTACAGCTTCAGCCTCAGCTACAGCTTCAGCCTCAGCTACAGCTTCAGCTACAGCCGTTCATTCTGTCATTTCGTCGTTTCGTCGGTCCGTCGTTCTGTCATTCGGCCGCCCCAGCATCAGCCGCCATTCATTCTGGCATTCTGGCATTCCGGCGCCCTGGCATTCTGGCATTCGGCGGCCCAAGCCGCCGCCTGAGCCTCAGCGCTCAGCGATCCTCCACCCTGCGGTAGAGCATGCGCGGCAGGGGATTGGACTGCCAGCGGCCGTCCCATGACGGCGCGGAGAGCTGGCGGTCCAGCACGTAACGCCCGCGGATCATCTCGCGCACCTTTTGCTCCTGCTCCACGGACGGATCGGTGAGCAGGATCCAGCGCGGGCGCGAGCCGAGCAACCACGCCCTGTAGGAATCGGCTGTGACGCCGGGCATATCGGCCCACATGGCGTCGTTATGGGCCAGCCAGCTGGCCTGGGCCATGTCATGACCGTTGCGCACTGGCACGAAGGGGTACAGCGGGCAGATCACGCCGCCCTCGAGGGAGGCCACCGCCTCATTCAATGCCGCGGCGCGCTGCCGCTCGGGCTCCACCGGCACCGCCTTGCTCGGCTTGAAAAAGAAGAACGGGAAGTAGACCGCCTGAAAGATCATCACCGCGGCGGTGATGCGCCGGCGGGTTTTCTCATCCGCCCGGCGCGCCAGATCCCCCAGCAGCAGCAGCACCGCCGGGCCGGCCAGGAACCACAGCGGCAGCAGGCTGTTGAGCGCCCCGCCCTTCTTGGCCAGGGGCAGTATGGACGCCGGGACCGCGGCCAGCAGCAACCCGGCCCACAGCGCCGCCCGCGGCGAGAGCCTGGCCCCTCGACGCCAGCGCCCGAGGATCAACGGCAGCAGCAGCAAAAACGGCGCCCAGGTGATCACCTTCAGCGGGCCGTAGAAGAACTGGTCCGGGTGGATCTTGTGGTGCCGCGTATTGAGCAGCCAGGGCAAAAACCCGCCTTCGGTGACCACCTCGAGCGCCACCAGGGCCACGACGCAGATGATCCCCATGGTCGCGGCCAGCGCGATGCCCTTCTTCAGGTCTCGGCGGGCCACGATGACGCACAGGCCGACGGCCAGGAACACCGTGGTCTGCTTGGTATAGATGGCCAGCGAGGCCACCAGGGCGGACAGCAGGAGCCCGGGCCAGGACAGCCTCTGGCCCGCCAGCGGGACCGCCGCCAGCACGGCGAAAAAGAGCGCCAGGCTGTCCACCCGCGCCGCGTCCACCCAGCCCTCGGTCATGCGGTAGGTGGCCGCGAAGTATCCGAGGGTCACCACGGCCATGGCCACGCGCAGCTGCCGGTCTGGCCAGTGGCGCCAGACCTGCCCGGCCAGCAGCAGCGCGGCGGCGGCCCAGGCGGCCACCGACACCGCGCGCGCGGTGAGGTAGTCCAGGCCGAAGACCGCGCCCACCGCGGCCAGCACCGCCGGGTGGGCCGGCGGGTACGGGTGGGGCAGGAACCCGCTGGTGTCCACGCGGTACAGGTCGAGCCCGTGCAGCAGCCGATAGCCGTGATAGATCTGGCTCCCCTCCAGCCAGTCCAGGGCCAGGGGGAAGGTCATGCGCAGGCCGATGGTGGCCACCACCTGCAGGAGCAGCATGATGGCGGGCACCAGCAGGAGCCGTGTAACGAACTCCAGCAGCGCGGGACTGACCCTGATGGATTTCAATTCGAGCCGTTCCAAAGTCAAGGCTCCAGGTCCATGCCCTGGCCACACGCAGGGCAATTCACCTCTGGTCTGGTGGAATTTATATGGTAAATACCCAGACCATCCCCTTACATCGAGACAAGGAAGATAACAAATGGCAAGGATTTCACTCATCGAGGAGTCGCAGGCCCCCCTGGCGGTCAAGCCCTTTTACGCCAACGGCGACCCGGGCCCGATCATCTCCTCGTTTGCCCAGGTGCCCGAGATGCTCGCCACCGCGGCGCCCTTCATCGGCACCGTCTTCGGCGAGTCGGCCGTGGCCATTCGGCTCAAGGAGATCGTGGTGCTGCGCGCCTCGGCCCGGATGAAGTGCAATTACTGCGTCAAGACGCACACCGCCGTGGCCCTGGGCGCTGGCCTGTCCCGCGACGAGGTGGTGGCCCTGCGCTGTGAGGGCGGAGACGAGATCTTCTCCGACGCCAGGGAGAAGGCGCTGCTGGCCTGGACCGACCTGATGGCGGCGGGAGCCGAGGCGGTCTCGGACGAGGCCACGGCCGCGGTCAAGGAGCACTTCAGCGAGCCAGAGCTGGTGGAGCTGACCGTGCTGGCTGGCGCGACCATCATGCTCAACCGGTACTGCACCGCCATGAACCTGCCGGCGTCGGACGGCACCCTCGCCGTGCTGGAGCGCGAGAACTTCTGATGGGCACCGTGGCTGACAGCGTCTCCTCCGGGGAGCTCGGCGGTTGCCTCTGGCTGTACAGCAACTACCACTGCAACCTGTCATGCCGCTACTGCCTGACCGAATCAGGGCCCCGGGCAGACCGGCGCCTGCTCGGCAGCGAGCGCATGATGGAGCTGGCCCGGGAGGCCAAGGCGCTTGGCTTCACCAGCATCGGCGTGGGCGGCGGCGAGCCGTTCATGCTCAAGGAGATGCCCGAGCTGCTGGCTCAGCTGGCCGGGGTGCTGCCGGTGGTGGTGCTCACCAACGGCACCCTGTTTCGGGCAAAGCTGCTGGAGCGGCTGCGCCCGCTGGCGGCGCTGCCGGTTACGCTGCAGATCTCCCTGGACGCCGCGGGCGCCGAGGGGAACGACCGAAACCGGGAGGCCGGAAACTTCGACGTGGTGACCGACGTGCTGCCGCGGCTGGTGGAGATGGGCATCAAGGTGCGCATCGCCACCACCGGGGGCAAAGAGGGGGGCGATCCCGCGCTCTGCGAGCTGCACCGCAGCCTCGGCATCGGCGAGGAGGACCACATCGTGCGGCCGGTGGTGCGCCGCGGCCGCGCGCAGGAGCGGGGCATGGGCGTGGAGGGGTCGGTGGACACCCTGCCGCCGGAGCTGACCATCACCGCGGAAGGGGCGTTCTGGAGCCCCTTTTCTCCCACGGTGCTGGACGGCAAGGTGGACACCGACATGCTGGTCTCGCGCACGATCCAGCCGCTGGACAAGCCGGTCGAGGTGATGCTGAGCCTCGTCAGGGGTCGGCCCCCGGGTTCGGACGCCAGCCTGAACATACGCTGAGCGTGACCCGGACGGGCCCCGGGCGGGCCCCAGAGAAAGCACAAAAAGCGAAGCCGATGAAAGGCCGGGCAAGCATCAAAGATCGGTTGCAGAATATCTGTAACGTGCGGACTGTTTAACGGGACGACAGTGCTCCATGCCAAGACGTCAAAAATGCCTGATGGGCGCCATCATTCTGCTGCTGCTGACCGCTCCCCGGCCAGCAGCCGCAGGCCCCTGGACAAAGAACCTGGGGGAGCTGTACGTCAAGCTGGGCCAGGGGTTCTTCGTGGCCGACAGCTTCCGCGACTCGGTGGGCAACCTGCAGGAGGGGGTCAACTACCTGGGCGCCACCACCTCGGTCTACTTCGAGGTGGGGCTGTTCAAGGGGCTGCACGCCTGGGGTTACCTGCCGTATACCGCGGCCACCAACACCTTTTCGGATGACGACACCTCCTGGCTGCGCACCTCGGGCGGCGACGCCATGCTCGGCCTGCAGTACACGCCCACGTTCTTCAACATCCCCTTCCCCGCCGCGCTGAAGCTGGAGGTGAAGGTGCCGATGTACGACATCAACGGGGTTGAGGGGATCTACGCTGGCCGCTTCCCGGCGCCGGGGGACGGCCAGGTGGACGTGACCATCTGGCTGTCGGCGGGGGCATCCCTCAGCTCCATCCCGCTGTTCTTCTTCGGCGAGGTGGGCTACAGGATCCGCACCGAGGCCTTCGTGGGCACCGGGCCGTTTTCCACCAGCTTCAACGACGGCATCACCTTCTTCGCCTCGGTGGGCTACACGATCCTCGACAGGGTGATCGTGGCGGTCAACAGCGGAGGCGTGATGCCCTACGTCAAGGACATCACCTCCAAGGGGTACGTCACCCTGGGGCTCGCGCTGTACGTGCCCATCTGGAAGGGGCTGGCCGCCGAGGCGTCCTACGACCCGATGGTCTACACCAACAACAACGCCTCACCGGGTCACGGCGTGTCATTTGGCGTGTCCTTCAAGAGATGACGAGATGATGGAGTCTGCCATGCGCACCCATTCGATGATATTGGCCGCCGCGCTGCTGCTCGCCGCCGCCGGCTGCGCGGAGTACGTGGGCTACGACGAGAACTTCGAGTTCCCGGGCAACCAGCCCACCACCCTGGACGGCTTTTCGCCCACCACCCTGAGCCACCTGCAGCTGCGGGGGTTCATGGCCAGGTACGCCGGCCGCAGCAAGGACGGCGTCTACGTGGTCATCGACTACGACGCCATCTACAAGAGCCCGGAGGCGCGCTTCACCCTGGACCAGTACCGGCTGATGCTGGCCTCCATCGACCCGACCACGCTGTCGTCCAAGCAGGAGAAGCTGGCCTACTGGGTCAACGGATACAACGCGTCGGTGATCCACGGCGTCATCCACAACTACAAGGGCGACAAGTCGTGGAAGCCCACCGACAGCGGCAAATTCTTTGACGACCCGGTCTACACCTTCGGCGGGCAGAAGATCACGCTGAACATGCTCGAGCAGGGGATCATGCGCGGCGACTGGGCCTACCCCGGGCTGCCCAAGAAGGGCGACCTGCTGGGCAAGCTGCAGGCGTGGCACAAGGACCTGTGGGGCAACGACAAGGTGGACGCCAACTTGCACTCGGTGATCAACTGCGCGGCCATCAGCTGCCCCAACCTGCTGGACAAGACCCCCTGGGTCTACCTGCCGTCCACCATCGAGGCCCAGATGGCCGCGGCCACCACGGCCTGGCTCGACAGCCCGCTCAAGGGCGCCGGGCCCAACGGCATCTCGTCGCTGTTCGACTGGTACACCAAGGACTACATCAACCACTCGGGCAGCGTGGACGCCTTCATCACCAAGTACCGCACCGGCGGCCTCAAGGGGGTCGACACCTCCAAGTACCTCACCTACGACTGGACGCTGAACATCAAGACCGGTATGTAATTCCCCATGGCTGAGAGCGCTCTCGTGACGGGCGGCGCGGGCTTCATCGGCTCGCACCTGGTGGACGGGTTGCTGGCGCGCGGAGATCGCGTGCGGGTGCTGGACAACTTGCTAGAGCAGGCGCACCCCTCGGGGGAGCCGCGCCACGTGTCGAAGGACGCCGAGTTTCAGCTGGGGGATATCTGCGACCGGGGAGACGTGGACGCCGCGCTGGAGGGGGTGGACGTGGTCTACCACCTGGCCGGCATGGTGGGGAACGGCCAGTCCATGTTCGACGTGCGGCGCTACGTGGACGTCAACGCCACGGGCACGGCCACGCTGCTGGAGGCCATGGCGGCCCACGGCGGGATTCGGCGGCATGTGATGGCGTCGTCCATGGTGGTCTACGGCGACGGCACCTACGCCTGCCCGGAGCACGGGCGGCTGCCGCGGGTGGTGCGGCCGGAGGAGCGGCTGGCGCGGGGGCAGTGGGAGCCGGTGTGCCCGGCGTGCGGCGCCGAGGTGGCGCCCATGGCCACCGACGAGGAGCACACCCTGGACCCCACCAGCACCTACGGCATCTCCAAGCTGTCGCAGGAGCAGCTGGCGCTGGTGCTGGGGCGGACCTTCGGCATCCCCACCGTGGCGCTGCGGTTCTTGAACGTGTACGGATCGCGCCAGGCCCTGGCCAACCCGTACACCGGCGTGGCGGCCATCATGACCTCGCGCATGCTCAACGGAAAGCCGGCGCTGATCTTCGAGGACGGCGGTCAGCGGCGGGACCTGGTGCACGTGGGCGACGTGGTGCGCGCGCTCATGGCGTCGGCGGACGCCACCGAGGCGGCGTGGTATCAGCCGTTCAACATCGGCACCGGGCGGTCCAACACGATCCTCGACATAGCCCGGCTGCTGTGCCGGACGCTGGGCAAGGAGATCGAGCCGCTGCTGCCGGGGGAGTACCGCCAGGGGGACATCCGGCACTGCTTCGCGGACGTATCGCGGGCGCGAAAGCTGCTGGGCTGGGAGGCGCGGACCATGCTCGAGGACGGCGTGAGCGAGCTGGCCGCCTGGGCCGCGGGGGAGGACGCCGAGGATCTGACCGACAAGGCAAACGCCGAGCTGCGGGAGCTCGGAATCATCCGCTGAAGGGGCCGAGCGCCATGTACACCGTGAGCCAGGGGAGTCGACCATGCCAGTGACTGTGGGGGTGATGGCCAAGCCGCCCGTGCCGGGCCGGTGCAAGACGCGCATGTCGCCGCCGCTGACCCCGGAGGCGGCGGCGGACCTGTACAGCGCCATGCTGCGGGACTCGCTGGCGGCGTACGCCCGGGCGGGCGCGGACCGGTACGTGATCATGGCCGCGCCCGAGGACGACGGCGAGGCCATCCTGAGCGAGCTGGCGCCCGGGGGCTGGGAGCTGGTGGTGCAGCGCGGCGCGGATCTGGGAGCGCGCCTGGCCCACGCGTTCTCGGTGCTGGGCGAGGGCGGCGGGGCGGTGGCGCTGCTGGACAGCGACTCGCCTACCGTGCCGGTGCAGCCCATGGGCGCGGCGCTGGCCGAGATCGAGGGGCGCGAGCAGGCGCTGGTGGGGCCATGCGACGACGGCGGCTACTACCTCATCGGGCTGGGGCATGTCACCGAGCGGTCCCTCGGGATCCTGTCGGACATCACCTGGAGCACTGGCGCGGTGATGGATCAGACCCGGGCGCGGTGCGAGGCCCTGGGCATCCCCCTGACCGAGCTCGAGACCTGGTACGACGTGGACGACGAGGCGTGCCTGGCCCGAATCCATCGGGAGCTGCAGCAGGACCCGACCCGCGCGCCGCGCACGGCGGCCTGGATCGAGGAGTTCGCCGCGGAGGTGATCGCGTGCGCGTCGCGGTGATCCCGGCCCTGGACGAGGCGGGCAGCATCGGGCCGGTGGTGGACGGCCTGAAACCCCACGTGGACGCGGTGGTGGTGGTGGACAACGGCAGCCGCGACGGCACGGCCGAGGTGGCTTCGGCCCACGGCGCGCTGGTGGAGCCGGAACCTCAGCGGGGGTACGGGGCCGCCTGCTTGCGTGGGCTGATGCGCGCCCGGGCGCTGGGGGCCACGCGGGTGATCTTTCTGGACGCCGACGGCAGCGACGACCCGGCGGACCTGCCGCGGCTGATGGCAGCGGTGGAGGACGGGGCGGACCTGGCGCTGGGGATCCGCACCGGGCAGACCATCGAGCCCGGCGCCATGACCGGCACCCAGCGGTTCGGCAACTGGTTCGCGCCGTTGCTCATGCGCCTGGCCATGGGCGCGCGGTACCACGACATGCCGCCGTTCAAGGTGATCCGGCGCGAGGCGCTGGACCGGCTGCGCCTGTCGGACACGGGCCACGGGTTCACCATCGAGCTGCTGCTCAAGGCGCACAGCCAGGGCCTGCGGGTGGTGGAGCTTCCGGTGAGGTGCCGGCGGCGCAGCGCCGGGGAGTCCAAGGTGTCGGGCACCCTGCGCGGGACCGTCCGGGCGGCGGCCAAGATCCTGACCACCGTGGGGCGCCACGCGGTGCAGGCGCGGAGGCAGCATGGGTGATTCCAACAGGCCGAAGCGCTGGAAGACGCTCTCGAGCAAGCCGATCTACGACAACAAGTGGATGAGCCTGCGCGAGGATATCGCCGAGCTGCCCGACGGGCGCAGCACCATCTACGGGGTGGTCACCTTTGGCGACTGCGTGGGCGTGGTGCCCTTCGTGGACGAGCAACGCATCATGCTGGTGCGGCAGTACCGCTATGTCTATGACGAGAACCACCGCTGGGAGATCCCCACCGGGGGCGTGGCCGAGGGCGAGAGCCTGCAGGACGCGGCTCAGCGGGAGCTGGCCGAGGAGGCGGGCTACCGCGCCGGGACGCTGGAGCACATCAACAGCTACTACACCTCCAAGAGCATCTGCAACGAGGTGGCGCACCTGTACCTGGGCCAGGACCTGGTGGCGGCGCAGGAGCCCCCTGACGACACCGAGTTCCTCCAGCGGCGGATCTTCCCGTTTGAAGAGGCGCTGCGCATGACCCTGGATGGCGAGATCATGGACAGCATGAGCGTGATAGCCATCACCCTGGCAGCGCGGCGGCTGGGGGTGTAGGGGGAGCCGGCGGGGTTGGTGCGCTGAAGTTGGCAGCGGCTGCAGCTCCGGCTTGAACAGGTTGTCCTCCGGACATGGCCCCATGGCTTATACTGGGGCCCGATCATGCCACGTGCCTCCGTCAAAGTAGCATTGTTGGTTGTGATGGTTGCCGCTTGCCACGACACCAGCAGCGTCAAGAAGCCCGTGGGTGATGGGGCAGCGGCCGATTTGTCCCGGCGCGACATGGCGGCCCGTGACCTGTTGGTTGACGCTCCTGCCGCGCTGGACAGGCCGGTGATTGACAAGTCCAGGCCTGATGGCGCCAATGCGGACCTGGCCGTGGCGGACCTGGCTTCCGCGCATGACCTGGTGGCCAGCCACGACGCTGGAGGCGGATGCTCCATAAAGAAGCAGGTCTGCAGCAAGAGCGGCTGGTGCTGGTGGAGTCCCGTGTTCCCGGACCGGGATTACACGGGGATCTGGGGTAGCTCGGCCACTGACATCTACCTCACTACCCTGGAAAAAGAGGTGATTCACCACGACGGCAAGCACGCGGTCCTCTCCCTGTCCGTGGCGCCTGGCGCCCTGTCGGATATCTGGGGCGACGGCAAGGGCAAGGTGTTTGCTGTGGGGAGCAGCGGGACTGTGATGCGTCGCTCCCTGGGCGGCTGGAAGCCGATGGTATCCGGTACGCAGGACGCCCTGGACAGCGTCTGGGGCAGCTCGGCCTCCAATGTCTTCGCAGCAGGAGGAACCTGGAACAAGGGCTCAGCCCTGGTGCAGTTCAAAGGGACCGGGTGGAAGTCGGTTCCCTCGGGCTACAACGCTTACATCCATGGAATCTGGGGCAGCGGCCCGGGCAGCCTCTGGGTCATCATGGGCAGCCAATATGGGACCTGGATCAAGCACTACGACGGCAAGGCCTGGGCGGACCACTCCGCTGCCGCGGCGAAGGCCAAGGCTGCCCACTGGGTAGATGTCTGGGGCCATGGGCAGAGCGATGTCTATTTTTTGGGCGTGAGCCTCTCCAGGGCCGTGGTGCTCCATTACGATGGCGCCAAGTTCACGCACATGCCTGCCGCGAGCCTCAAATGGCACGGCGGCCGCACCTTCCATCGCCTGTGGGGCAGCGGGCCCAAGGACATCTTCGCCGTCGGCGGCGCATGCGCCACATCAGAGGGCCATGTCGTTCACTATGACGGCAGCAAGTGGAAGGCAATGTCAGTGAAGTCCAGGGGGTGTCTGCGCGACATCTGGGGCAGCGGCAAGGGCGACGTCTATGCCGTGGGAGAGAAGGGCGCGGTGATGCACTTCGACGGCAAGGGCTGGTCAGAAGCCAGCCGCCCGGTGCCCACCTCGGAGATCCGCGACCTGTGGGCCAGCTCTCTTTCGGATATCCATGTCGCCTCGAAGGCCAGCGAGATTCTGCGCTACGACGGCTCCGCGTGGACCTCCATGTCCTCGGGCACCACCAAGGTCCTCTCGGGCATCTGGGCCAGCGGGGCTGGCGATGTTTACGCCGTGGGGGCCAGCGGGACGGTGGTGCGCCATGACGGTAAGAGCTGGTTCAAGAAGTTGACCAGTGTCACCACCAACGACCTGCACGCGGTTTGGGGCAGCAGCGCTGGAAAGATGGTCGCGGTGGGCTCTCTGGGGCAGGTGATCCGCTGCGCCGGGACCGTGTGCACGGCAGAGATCAGCGGCACCACCTCGCGGCTCAATGCTGTGCACGGGTCCGGGGCCTCGGAGATGTATGCGGTGGGCGACAGCGGGGCTGTGATCCGGTACAGCGGCGGCGCCTGGAAGAGCGGGACCTCCGGGACGACCAAGGACCTGACCTCGGTTTGGGTCAGCGCCAAGGGTGAGGTGTTTGCCGCGGGAAAGGCGGGGACCATCCTGCGCCGGACTCCGGGCAGCGCAGGCGCCTGGAGCGCCATGGCATCGGGGACCACCGTTGACCTGTCTGCCGTGTGGGGCGCTTCAGGAACCAGCCTCCTCGCTGCGGGCAAAGGCGGCTTGCTACTGAGATATGATGGCAAATCCTGGGCCCCGCAGCAGAGCGGAACAAAGCGGGACCTCACCCGGCTGCGCCCCCTGGGGACCGGGCGAATGGCTGCGGTGGGGGCTGAAGGTACGCTGCTGCACCGTTGCGGTATTTGAGCCGGGCTTCCCCCACCGCAGCGACATCCCTCGTTTTTCCCCGTTTGAGGACGGATGGACGCATGGACGGATGGCTCCCGCTGCTATTATCCTCCCGGCGGGAAACCACCGCCGGTATGGCGCGAAGCCGGAGGCCGTGAGACAAGATCGGTCGAATAACGAGAACCGTGGAGGACCATATGTGTGGCGTTAAGAGGCTCGGGGCTGTTTGCCTGCTCAGTTTGACCTTACTGCTCGGCGGTTGCGACTCGGAGACGAGCGCGACCCCGCCGCCCGGGCCTGACGGTGGCGGCGGCTCCCTCGACGCCAAGGCGACGAAGGACACTGGCGGCACCAAGGACTCCGGGGGCAAGAAGGACACCGGCGGCAAGAAGGACACCGGGGGCAAGAAGGACACCGGCGGGACGCCATGCGCCAAGACCATCGCCGCGGTGGGGAGCAAGACGCTCACCGTCGCCGCGGCGGGCAAGGCAACCCTCTCCGTGAAGCTGTCTGACTGCAAGGGGGCCCTGGGCGGACGCCAGGTTAAATTTCAGATCCAGGGGGCCGCGGCAGGGGCGACCCTCTCCTCGGCGCAGGCAGCCACCAACGCCGGA
The DNA here is from genome assembly GCA_964511535.1 of uncultured Myxococcales bacterium. Taxonomy (GTDB): domain Bacteria; phylum Myxococcota_A; class Polyangia; family CAZCFB01; genus CAZCFB01. The sequence continues at coordinate 25,852 of CAZEFW010000029.1, forward strand.
GGCACCGCCACCGTGACCCTCACCGCTGGAACCTCGGCGACGAGCTTCAAGGTGAAGGCCTCGTTTTCGGCCACCCTGGAGGTGGTCTTCGATATCACCGTCAAGACCTCCCCCTTCGGCACCGTCGTGGCCGTCATGAGCCACAAGGGCGGCAAGACCTTCAACAAGTTCGTCGTCTACCTGTGGCAGAACAAGGCGTGCTCCACGCTCGACCCGTTCGGCCTGCCCAAGGGCCTGATGCAGGCGGCCCCCGTGGCCACCATCAACGCCCAGCCCAAGTTCAACAACGTCGCCGTCGGAGCAGGCTACACCGTGGGCGTCACCGCCATGGCCGGCGGCAAGATCCTCGGCTTCGGCTGCACCGATCAGCTCACGGTCCAGGGCGGCAAGACCACCACGGCCATGCTGACCATCAACTACCTCTCGGTGGTCTACTCGGGGACCTACAAGCTCGACAACAAGATGAACCTGACCGGCGTGTTGCCGCCGTCGGTGGCCAAGACCATCACCATGCTCTACGAGGCGAGCGACGACCACGACCTGAAGAACGAGAAGAACAAGAACGGTACCGGCCAGTACGGCGAGGACCCGGCGGCGTTCCTGCTCGACTTCGTCTTCCGCGAGTTCTGCGGCTGGGAGTGCAAGAGCGGCGAGAAGTTCAAGAACTGCTCCCAGATAAACCACAACAAGGGGGACCTGAAGGCGCTGTACTTCAACGACTTCAAGTCCTGGAGCGGCGCCAAGCCCCGGTCGTTCGGGCTGTGCGGGGTCCTGGACTGGCCCACCTCGACCGGCTCCTTCCACTACACCCTGCAGAGCCAACTCCAGGCCCTGATCAAGGCCAACGCCTCGGCCAAGGTGATCAACCTGCTGCAGATGGCCTCCGACCTCTCGAGCGCGTTCACGAACATGCGCATCAAGTCCACGCTCACCCTCAACAACATCCGGGACGACCGCATCGGCAACTACACGCACAAGCTGGACAAGATGGTGATCGATGTCCGGGACATCAACGGCAAGGTGCATGTCAAGGAGTTCGACCTGGCCTCCGCCGGGTTGACCAACCTGAGCTACACCGGCCAGACCACCGCGAAGAACGACATGCTGCAGATCCCCTCCCACTCGTTCAAGCTGCAGTTCGGCAAGCTCCTCGAGTACATCTACCTGAACCTCCTGCTCCCCACCCTTGGCTACAAGAGCACGGGCGCGCTGTTTCAGGCGTACGTTGATTGCAAGTCGGTGGGTACCTGGATCTACAAGCAGGTCGGCTCCAGCCTCGGCATCTCGGTGTACAGCGCCAAGGACTACGAGAACTTCTGCGACAAGGCCCTGCTGAGCGCGGGCAGCTGGATCGAGGGCGAGATCCACAAGCTGGTCAAGGACACCTCCACCTTCGCTCTGCAGGGCACCTGCGGGGCTGGCCAACCCCTCGGCCCAAAGCGCCTGGCCACCACCCTCGTCAACGGCAAGTGGCAAGGCAAGCTAACCGACGGCTCGTCCACCAAGAGCTTCTCCGGGACGTTCACCGGCAAGCGCAAGTAAGCGCGAAGGCTGCGCCCCGGTCCAGCCCCTGTGGAAGCAGCTCGAGGGCACGCGCGTTGACCGCGAGCGTGACCGGAAGCCGCGACCTCGCCTCAGGGCAGGTGCCAGACGAAGATGTCGGCCTTGCCCAGGCTCTGCAGGGTGGCGCCGCCGAACCGAGCTGATGCGAAGAAGCCGCCCGCGGTGACGGTGTTGCCCCCCGGCCCGGCAGCGATGGCGTGGGCAGCGCCCAACGAGCCGCTGGACGCCGGCGCCCAGGCCGCGGTCCAGGTGCCGGACGGGTTGAGCCTGGCCACGAAGGGCGTGGTGGTGCCCCCGCCAGCGAGGGTGATGCTGCCGAAGCTCGCCGCCCCGTAGAAATAGCCCGCCACATGGATGTTGCCGACCCGGTCCAGGGCCACGCCCTTGCCGTGGGTGAAGGTGGCCCCCCCGCCGCGCACCACCCAGCGCCATTGGCCCGCGCTGTCCAGCTTTCCCACCAGGACGTCATTGCTCCCCTGCGCGGTCAACGTCTGGGCGCCGAAGCGTGCCGCGCCGTGAAAAGAGCCCGCGACCACCAGCTCCCCCGAGCTGTCCCGCGCCACGCCGAAGCCGCTGTCGAAACCGCTGCCGCCGCCGCCCGCCACCCACTGCCAGCGGCCGAGCCTGTCGATTTTGGCCACCACCAGGTCATCGCCGCCCCGGCCCTTCAGCGCCCGGGCGCCGAAGGTGGCCGCGCCCCCGATCCGTCCCGTGACATGGGCGGCGCCAGCCCCGTCCACCACCAGGTCATGACCGCAGTCCGCCGCAGCGCTGCCGCCGCCGCGGGCCCACCGCCACTTTCCGCTGCCGGCGTCGAGCCGCGCCACGAACAGGTCCGTGCTCCCCCTGGACGACAGGGTCGTGCCGCCGAAGGTTGCGCCGCCCGCCACGCAGCCGGTCACCCACAGGTTCCCCGCGCCGTCCACCTCCACGTCATGTCCATCGTCCTGGAAGGTGCTGCCCGCAGCCGTGGCCCAGGCCCACTTGCCAGCCCTGTCCACCCGGGCCACGAAGACCTCACGCTCGGCGCTCGACGCGACCACCTTGTGCGCCCCGAAGAAGGCCCTGTACCCGCCCGACGCGCTGGTGTCACCCTCGAAGAACCCCGTGACATACACATGGCCGCTGTCATCCACCGCCACGCCATGACCGAAGGCCCTGGAGGTCTTGCCGGCCACCGCCCAGACCCACTTGCCCTGGCGGTCCGCCTTGGCCACGAAGACCTCGTCCGGCGCCTTCGAGGTCAAGGTGGTGGCGCCGAAGGTGGCCTTCCTGGCGAACCGCCCGGTGACGTAGATGTTCCCTGCGCTGTCCCGCGCCACGCCCAGTCCATAGTCGCTCCCCGAGGACACCGCCGAGTAGCGCCTGACCCGGGTGAACTCGCCAGCGCCGCTCTGGCGGGCCACGAACAGATCCTGGGCGCCGCTGCCGCCCACGGTGCGCTGGCCGAAGGTGGCCTTGACCGGCGCCGAGATCGAGCCGCCGATGTGCCCGGCGGTGTAGACGGTGCCGCCGCTGTCCGTGGCCACGCCGCACGCCCGGTCGTCGAATGGAGCGCCGGCGCCCCGGGCCCAGCGCCACGCGCCAGTACTATCCAGCCGGCCCACGAACAGGTCGTCGCCCCCCCTGGACTTCAGGGTGAAGCTGCCGAAGGTCGACTTGTGGGGTGAAAAGGTGCCGGCGACCAGAGCATCACCCTTGCCGTACGCCGCCACGGTGGGCCGCGCATCGGTGGCCACGCCGGTGGCGGCCCGCGCCCAGTGCCATGCGCCCGTCTTGCTGATGCTGGCCACGAAGATCGCCGAGCTCCCCTGGTTCTTCACCGAGTGTGCGCCGAAGGTTGCCTGGCCCGAGGAGACGGGGCCGGTGACGAGGAGGTGGCCGGCAGCGTCCAGGGCCAGGTGGTCCCCGCCGTCCTGTCCCTTGCCGCCCGCGCTCGCCACCCAGCTCCACGCGCCCTTGGCATCGAGCCGGGCCACGAAGACGTCCTCGTTTCCGCTGGATGTGACCGTCAAAGTTCCGAAGGTGGCCTTGTCCTCGAAGATGCCCGTGATGTAGGCGCTGCCCCCGCTGTCCACCACGATGCCCGCGCTTGTCAGGCCGTAGTAGTAGTAGGTCCCCGAGCCCGTGGCCGCGTTCGCTCGGCGCCAGGTGCCCTTGCCATCGATCCGGGCCACGAAGAGGTTACTGCTCCCCTTGGACGACAGGCTCACCGCGCCGAAGTTCGCCTTGGAGCCACTGAAGGTGCCCGTGATGTGCGCATCACCGCTGCTGTCCACCGCCACGCCCTGGCCGCAGGAGCCAGCGTCGCCCGTGGCGCCGCGGACCCACGCCCACTGTCCCTTGCCGTCGATCCGGGCCACGAAGGCCTGGGTGTATGATGTGGATGCCCCGGCGGGCTGCTTGAGGGTGTGGGCCCCGAAGCTGACCTGCGAGCCGAAGTAGCAGCCCGTGATATAGGCGCCGCCCTTGCCGTCCGTGGCGATGTCCTCGACATAGGTGTACTGGCTTACCTCGGCCGAGCTCGCGGCCCATACCGGGCTCAGGCCGCTGTCCAGCTTCGCCACGAAGATGGCGCTGTCTCGCGACGGTGACACGTGCGCTCCGAGGACCAGGGCGCCGGAGAAAGTCCCGGTGACGAAGATGTTGCCGCTGCCGTCCGCCGCCATGGCCCTGGCGGCGATGTCCTTGAAGCCGGTCACCGAGCCCACGCCGATGGCCCAGCCGCCCACGCATTTCCCACCGGAGCAGCTCTGCCCCGTCGCGCAGCGCCTGTCGCATGCGCCGCAGTGCGCGGCATCGCTGGACAGGTAGACGCATACACCGCCGCACTTTGCCGCGCCCGCCGGGCAGCTCGGCGTGCACTTGCCTGCCTTGCACTTTACGCCTGCCCGGCACCTCACGCCGCACGCCCCGCAGTGGGCGGCATCGGCCCGGGTGTCCACGCAGGCCCCGAGGCACGCGGCCCGGCCGGACGGACATACCAGCCGGCAGACGCCGCCCGCGCAACGCTCACCCGGCGGGCAACCGCCCCCGCATGGCTGGCCGCTCCGACCACACCCGAGCCCGAGGACCGCACACAGGGCGACGACCATCATCCATCCCGACGGTGAGCTCGATCTCGTCATCTGCCGCCTGCCTCCGCCTGCCCGGCGTCCCGATCAAAATTAACATGCTACGGTTCACCGAGATGCGTCCCCTGCCCCTCACGGCGCTGGTGCTCCTGCTCCCCGTCGCCGCTTCTGCCAGGCCCACGGTCCCCACCGCGGCCGTGCTCTCGTCCGACGCGGCCCTGGTGGCAGCGCAGACCCACACCACGGTGCGGCTCTGGGAGCGCGCCACGGGCAAATTGCGCGTCACCTTCGACAGCAGCGCTTTTTTCCGCGGCGCGGTGACCCACGGCGCCCTGGCCCTGGTGACCGACGCGGGCCCGGAGGTTCGCCTGGGGCCGGCGTTCACCGAGCGGGTCAAGCTGCAAGCTCCACCGGCCATCTCCCGAGGGCCCATGACCATCTCGGCTGATGGCTCCGTGGCAGCCAACATCTTCACCTCGGGCAACAACGCAGGCGACCATGACCGGGCGGCGCTGTATGACACGAGAACCGGCGCGCGCCTGGCGGTCCTTCGCCTGCGGGGCAAGGGTGCGCGGATCATGGGCGTGGCCCTGGGGCCCGCCGGGAGACTCGCAGCGGTGTACGGCGACCGCGGCCGCAAGCGCGCGCTGATGGAGCTGTACACCCAGCGCAAGGGCCGCAAGAAGCCGCGTCCCCCGCGCCGCGTCCTGCGCTGGCAGTCGAAGAAGCTCCCCACCACCTTCAGCGCCGCCATCTCACCGGACGGCCGCCACCTCGCCCTGGCCGCCGGAGACCGGATCCTGCTCTGGAAGCTGAAGCGGCGCAGGCTGCTGACCAGCAGCTCCACCGCCCGAATCAAGACGCTATTTCCCCCCATCCTCCGCGGGCCCGGCGTGCGGATGCCCCCGGCGTTCCAGCTGGCCTTCTCCGCGGACAGCACCCGCCTGGCCAGCCTGCACGCGCTGGGCGTGGTGGGCGTGGCCACATGGAGCGTCCCCGCGCTGCAGCCAGCGACCTGGCACGCCCGCCCCCAGGGCGGCGGCGACATGCGCCAGGTCGCCTTCGACGAGACCGGCAAGCTCCAGCTGATCACCGCCGGCCACGGCCCCACCGTAACAGTAAGCACCGTCAAGAACCGCCGCTTCGCCCCATCACTCGTGCTGAGCCCAACGGCGCCATAGACAATTCATTCTGGCATGCTGGCATGCTGGCATTCGGCAGCGAAGCTGCCGTTACAGACACAGCTCCTTGGCCCGCTGCCACAGGCTGTTGATCTCCTCGACGATCTCGCGGTTCCAGCCCTCGATCTCCTCCTCGGTGAGGGTCTGCCGCTTCAGGGCAGCCTTCAGCTCCTCCGCGCCCGAATGGATCTGCGCGATGATCCCCGTGAGATAGCTCGCCAGCTCGTGAACCTGACACGCGTGAGGCTCGACATGCTCCACCACATCGCAGTCGAGCAGATCGTCCACCACGGGCAGCTGAAACGGGATGTCCAGAAACTCCCCCACCAGCTCCACCAGGTCCCTGCTGTCGAAGTGTCGCTCGAGCAAGCGCACCGCCTCCTCACCAGCCGGGCAGGTGCGCCCCTGGACCATGGTCAGCTCATGGCCCGTGAAGATGACCTTCACCCGGGTGCCGTGTTTCTGCAGCAGCCGGTTCAGCTGCCCCGACTGAGAGGTTGGGATCCTCGTATCCACCACCAGCAGGTCCGGCTGGTCCCGGCTGAGCAGGTACAACCCCTCGCCGCAGGAGGAAGCGATCAGCACCTTCAGCTGACCGAAAGATCTGCGCAGGGCGAGGGCGATTCGGCGGGTGAGCGGGCGGTCTTGGACGACGATGAGGGCTTTGATCATATCTATGTGGGGTTGAGCAATTAGTATGCCTGCCGCCCTCGCCGAAACCGGACGACGCGCAAGAGCCCGAAATATAAAGGGAAACCAAGAAATCAGCCGCCGCCCATCAGCGCCGAAGAGGACCGGCTTTGTACCCCGAATGCGTGAAAACCACTCATCCACGAAAACCAGGCGGGTCAAGCCACCGCCAAGCCCTCGATATCAATGAATTAAATTAAACCGACGGCATGCCAAGAGGATGCGTGAAAAGCGCGCAAAGTCTCCCACTTTGAGTGTGGTTTTCACCCCTTGATGCCGAGAGATTTCAGCTGATGGGACAGGGCATGACGGCTGATGCCGAGCAACGCGGCGGCTCGCTTCTTGGTGCCCCCCCTGCGCAGGGCCTCCTCCACCAGCTGCCGGGTGAGATGCTGGCGGGTCTCCTTGAGGGACAGGCCCTCCTCCGGAAACGATATCACCACCTTCCAGGAGGAGCTGCTCTGCCGGGCCAGCCCGAGGTGCTTGTCGGTGATGGTCTCGCCTTGCGAGTGCATCAGGGCCGCCTCGAGCACGTTCCGCAGCTCCCTGATGTTGCCCGGCCAGGGCCGCCCCTTGATCGCCCGAAACGCCCTCTCGCTCACGCTCGGCACTTGCCGCAGTCCCAGGTCCTGGCTCAGGGCAGCCAGCAGCTCGGGCACCAGCAGCGGCAGGTCCTCCAGCCGCTGGCGCAACGGGGGCAGCACGATGGGGAACACGTTGAGCCGGTAGAACAGATCCGCGCGGAAGTGCCCCTGGTCGACCTCGGCGGCCAGGTCCCGGTTTGTGGCTGTGATGATGCGCGTGTCCACGCTGACGCTCTTCTCGCCCCCCACCCGCACGATGGTCTTGCTGTCGAGGAAGGTGAGCAGCTTGGACTGCAGCGCCGGGCTCAGCTCGCCAATCTCGTTGAGCAGCAAGGTGCCGCCTCGCGCCACCTCCAGCAGGCCGCGCTTGCGCCCGCGCGTGCCGGTGAACGCGCCCGGCTCATGCCCGAACAGCTCCGACTCGGCCAGATCGTGGGGAAGCGCAGCGCAGTTGATACAGAAGAAGGGAGCGTCCCGGCGGGCGGACTGGCCGTGGATGTAGCGGGCGAGGTAATCCTTCCCGGCGCCGCTCTCGCCCAGCAGGAGCACCATGCCGTCCAGGGCCGACGCCTTCTCGGCGAGCAGCAGCGCCTGGCGCATCTCTCTGGAGCGGTAACGCTTCTTCCGGCGCGGCGCCAGGTCCATCTCCTGGCTGCGGCGCTTCCGCACCTCCTCGTTGAGCTCCTGATGTCGCAGGGCGTTGCGGATGGAGGCGTGCAGCTCTGTCATCTCGAACGGCTTGGTCAGGTAGTCCAGGGCGCCCAGCCTGGTGCTCTTGACCGCGGACTGGATCGAGTCGTCGGCCGTGATGATGATGAAGTCGAGCTGCGGGTGATCTTCGCGCAGCTCCTGCATGAGATCGCAGCCGTCGCAATCGGGCAGCCCCAGGTCGAGCAGCACGAGATCCGGGAAGAAGCTCTGCACTGCGGCGCGGGCCTTGCGCGCGCTGTGCGCCGCGGCGACCTCGTAGCCGATGAGCTTGAGATAGCGGCTGACGTTGCGGGTCAGTCTGGCGTCATCGTCGACGACCAGGACGTTGGCTAGCATGCTGGATCCACCCCGACACCTCCTCTTTAATTGTGAGGCATCATACATAAAAAATCAACGGAGTAAAAGATCCACTTGCTGGCTAGCCCATAATTCTGGCATTCCGGCGTTCTGGCATCCTGGCATTCTGGCATTCGGCAGCGAAGCCGCCCCACTCCCGCCTTGCCATCCCCCCCGACCTCATGAAGAATCACCACCACCACCCATGTGGCCCCAACTGAAAGCCTGGCTCTCGCGCCCTGATATCAAGACGCCGCTGCTCATCGGCACCACCACGCGCGCGCTGATCTTTTTCGCGGCCTTCGCCGGCATCCGCTTCATGGGCGACCCCACGCCCGGCGCGTTCCTGTACCACGGCGGCCGCCCCCACCCGGTCAAGGTGCTGGACAACTTCCAGCGCTTCGACTCGTACTGGTTCCTCAACATCGCCCGCCACGGCTACCGCTACTTCGGCGTGCAGGAGCAGATGGACCGCGAGCGCAGGGTGCCTCGCAAGCGGGAGACGAACATCACCCCCTTCCCGCTCTACCCCGCCACCATCTGGCTGCTGAACATGGCCATCGGCGACCGCACGCTCTCCGGGCTGCTCATCGCCCTCGGGTGCTATTTCTGCTCCCTCGTGCTGCTGTTCAGGATGGTCAGGGAGGACCACGGCGAGGAGGTGGCCACGCGGGCTGTCCTCTACCTCTCCATCTTCCCCACGGCGTGGTTCTACAACGCGCTGTACTCGGAGTCCCTCTTCTTGTTGATGACCCTGCTCTGCCTGCGCCACGCCCGGCGCGGCAACGCCCTGTCAGCCGGGCTGTTCGGCATGGGCGCATCACTCACCCGGCTGGCCGGCGGCCTGCTGGCCGCCCCGGTGGCCGTGGAATTCATGATGGGCGACGACCGCCGCATCAAGTGGAGCAACCTCTTCCCGGCCTTCCTCGCCTCGACGCTGACCACCATGGGCTGGCTCGGCTACTTCGCCTACCTGCGCGGGCTGACCGGCAACCTGCTGATCTACTTTGTGGCCCAGCGCGGCTGGCACAAGGGCTTCGCCGCTCCCTGGGTTGCGCTGTGGAACCTGCTCGGCCCTGGCCTGTTTCGCAGCGGCATGCGCGTGGTGCAGCTGGCTACCCTGGCGCTGTTCGTGCCCGTCACCGTGCTCGGCGTCCAGCGCCTCCGCCCCAGCTACGGCGTGATGCTGATCCTGGGCCTGCTGATGCCGCTGTGCGTGACCAACATGCTCGGCCTGCCCCGCTACCTGATGGTGCTCTTCCCCGCCTTCATCATCATGGCCCAGGGCGGCGCTGATCGCCGCGCCCATACAGCCATCACCGTGACCTTCCCGCTGCTTCTCGGCCTGCTGCTGGTGCCGTGGCTGATGTGGATGCACAGCTTCTAGCGCATCTGAGGTGTCTACTCAAACGGGGGAACCGAAGGCCTCGCTGCGCTCGGCGGCTTGAGGCTTGGGGCTTGAGGCTTGAGGGGAGACGGCTTTGGCCTCGCTGCGCTCGGCGGCTTGGGGCTTGGGGCTTGAGGGGAAACGGCTGTGGCGAGCTTCGCTGGTGTGGCTACGCGTTGGACCCCCCTGCGTTGAGCGGCTATTCTAGGTCCGCACCATGAGAAACCTGTTTCAAAACGTCGGGTGGAGCGCGTTGCTGTGCGCGCTCCTGTTCCCCGCCGCCGCCGCTGCCGGCCCGGACGAGATCTGCGTTCCGCTGGAGGTGCCGGCGTGGGCCGCGGAGGAGGAGGCCGACCCGTACGCCGGCCTGGACCACACCGGCACGCCGCCGCTGCCCCCGAAGAAGCAATCCTTGCCGGCGCCGTCTGCCGAGCCGGGCAAGGAGCGCCCGGCGCCGGGCTACGACGGCCGACCCGCCGAGGATCTGTCGGCCGGCGAGGCGCTGATCTGGGTGCCGCGCGTGCTGTTCTACCCGGTGCACCTGGTACTGGAGTATGGCCTGCGCTGGCCCCTCACCAAGGGCATCACCCTGGCCGAAGAGCACTACCTGTTCAACAAGGTCGAGCGCTTCTTCACCTTCAGCGATGGTGACGGCGGCCTCTTCCCGACCCTGTTCTTCGACTTCGGCCTCTCCCCCTCCATGGGGCTGTACTTCTTCCACGACAACGTCATCGTCGAGGGCCACAACGTCAGCCTCCAGCTCGGCTACTGGCCGCGGGACTGGCTGCACGTCATCATCAACGACAGCTTCCTGGTGTTCAAGGACAGCTCCGGCACCGTGGGCACCCGCGTGGAGGTGGTCTACCGCCCGGACAAGGTGTTCTTCGGCCTCGGCCCCTTCTCGCGCCAGCAGGACGAGCGCTTCTACCGCCTGCAGCAGACCGAGGTGGAGCTCGGCCTGCGCGCCAAGCTCAAGGGCCTGCACCGGTTCTCCGCGGGGCTGTTCTACCGCAACACCAAGATCCTCAACGGCGACGACCCGGGCATCGACGATCCTGGCACCCCCTTCGACGTCACCAACGCGCTAGAGGTCCCTGGCTACGGCGAGACCTACAACCTGCTGCAGGCGGAGCTGAAGTTCGAGCTCGACAGCCGCAGCCCGGATCGCATCAGCCGCCCCGGCTCCGGCGTGCGGCTGGAGCTGTTCGGCTCCTTCGCCGTGGACCCGGGCGACCCGGAGCTTCGCTTCGCCCGCTACGGCGGCGAGGCCGCCGGCTTCCTGGACGTCACCGGCGACAACCATGTGCTCGCCCTGCGCGTGTACACCGAGCTGCTGGAGTCGGTGGGGGACACGCCGGTGCCCTTCACCGAGCGCATCGCCCTGGGCGGCGACGAGCACATGCGCGGCTTCCTCGAGGGGCGCCTGCGCGGCGACAGCGCGGTGGTGGTGACCCTCGACTACCGCTACCCGATCTGGAGCTTCCTCGACGCCAACCTGTTCGTGAGCATGGGCAACGCCTTCCTCGGACGCTTCGAGTACATGCACATCAAGCGCATGATCATGTCGTGGGGCCTCGCCCTGCGCAGCAACACCTCGCGCAACGTCTCGTTCGACATCATGGTGGGGTTCGGCTCCAACCGGCTCGAGCAGTGGGACGACGACTTCCGGGTGGACAACTTCCGCGCCACCTTCGGCATCAACCAGGGGTTCTGAGATGAGGCGCCGCTCATTACATACGCTGCTGCTGGCCCTGGCTGCCTCCACGCTCCTGACCGCCTGTCCCCAGGGGCCGCGCCGGTTCCCGCTGGCCGCCCCGCTGTGGGAGGACCCGGACCGCAACCACGTGCCCGAGGAGCCGGAGGAGTACTACTCCGGCATGTTCGCTGACGTGGGGGACAAGACCCTGTTCCGCCCCCTGTCGCGGCTCTTCACCTTCCCCCTGCCCGGCGAGGCCAAAAACGTCAACGCCCTGGACGAGGTGCCCAACAGCTCCTGGTTCCACAACCGCATCGGCATGCACCCCTTCACGCCGGAGCAGGCGGCCCGCGGCGCGTGCTCCGATCCGCCGCTGGACCCGACCCGCGGCCCGTGGGAGGTGGCCGGCGCCAAGCCGGACGGCGCCAACCCCGGCTTCTTCGTCAAGACCCCTCAGGGCACCTACCTGCTCAAGTTCGACGGCCCGGTGCAGCCCGAGCGCGCCACCGCCGCGGACGTCATCGGCTCGCGCGTCTACCACGCCGCCGGATACCACTCGCCCTGCAACCAGGTGGTCTGGTTCAAGCGGGAGATCATCCGCATCGGCAAGGGCGCCAAGGCGAAGAACAAGTACGGCGAGAAGTTCCCGGTCACCGACAAGGAGGTGGAGCAGGTGCTGAGCAAGGCGTTCCGCCTCAAGGACGGCACCCTGCGCGCCTCGGCCAGCCAGTTCCTGCCCGGCAAGCCCATCGGCCCCTGGACCTACAACGGCCGGCGCGGCGACGACCCGAACGACGCCATCCCCCACGAGGACCGCCGCGAGCTGCGCGGCGCCCGGCTGCTGGCCTCTTGGGTCAACCACTGGGACTCGCGCGAGCAGAACACGCTCAACATGCTGGTCAAGGACGGCGGCCGCAGCTACATCCGCCACTACTACATCGACTTCGGCGACACCCTCGGGAGCCGCTGGCCACAGGACGGCATCAGCCGCCGCCTGGGGCACTCTTACTACCTGGCCCTGGATCATGTGCTGGGCGACCTGTTCACCCTCGGCCTGCTGGACCGCCCCTGGTTCAACGCCAGGCTGAGCACCGAGGCGGAGATCTTCGGCTACTTCGACGCGGAGAACTTCGTGCCCTCGCAGTGGCGCTCGGCCTACCCGAACCCGGCGTTCGACCGGATGGACTTCCGCGATGCCTTGTGGATGGTGCGCATCCTCTCGCGGTTCACCGACGACCATGTACGGGCCATGGTCAAGGCGGGGCAGTTCTCCAAGCCCACCGACGAGGCCTACGCCGTCAGCACCCTGATCAAGCGGCGGGACATGATCCTGCGCGAGTACCTCACCAAACACGCGCCGCTGGACCGCTTCCGGCTGGTTCGCCGCGGCAAGACCAAGGACAAGCGCGCCCAGTCGCTCTGCTTCGAGGACCTGGCCACCAAGCATCGGCTCGCGGCGCCCAGGGACGTGCTGTACAAGATGCGCTTCGTCGCCGGCAAGGAGTTGAAGAAGGAGCTCGGCTGGCTGCAGTTCCAGCCCGACCCGGAGCACCCCCACCGCAGCTGCGTGCTGATGCCCATCGGGGACAAGCGGCCCGCTGACCTGGCGGGCGCCTCGGCCAGGGACGACCACCCGCTGCGCTACGGCGTGCTGCGGATCTTCGTGCACCAGAAACCGACGCTTCCGCCCACCTCCAACATGGAGGTACACTTTTATGACCTCGGTCCGGAACGTGGTTTCCGGCTGGTGGGTATCAGGCGCATGCCGGAGGTGCTGACGCCAGATCTGCCAGCGGAGTACTGAGGGGACCAGGACGTTATGGCAGCCGACGACAAGACAGGCCAGGACACAGGGCAACCGGCCGGCGAGATCCAGCAACTCAGGCAGAAGATCGAGCGCCTGGAGGCGCGCCTCGCCCAACACCAGCAGGAGCTGGTCTACAACCAGAAGATGGCCACCGTGGGCCGCCTCATCGCGGGCATCGCCCACGAGATCAAGACCCCCATCGGCGCCATCAACAGCATGCAGGACACCCTGGTGCGGGCGGTGGCCAAGCTGAAGAAGTCCATGGACCGCGCCTGCCCCGGGGCGGCCGAGGACCGGGCGATCCAGAGCGCCTTCACCTACATGGACGAGGCGACCAAGGTGATCGGCTCCGGCAGCTCCAGGACGCTGGAGATCGTGCGCCGGGTGCAGAAGTTCGCGCGCATGGACGAGGCGACCCTGGTGCAGACCGACCTGCACGCCGAGCTCGAGGACACCCTGCTGCTGCTGAACCACCACCTGAAGAACCGCATCACCATCCAGCGCGAGCTGGGGCAGATCCCGCGGATCTATTGCAACGTGGGCCAGATCAACCAGGTGCTGCTCAACGTGCTGGTCAACGCGGCCCAGGCCATCGAAGGCGCGGGCACCATCACCATCTCCACGCGGCTGGAGGGTGACATGGTGCACGTGGAGATCCGCGACACCGGCAAGGGGATCCCGCAGGAGCACATGGACCGCCTGTTCGAGCCGGGCTTCACCACCAAGGCCCAGGGCAAGGGCACCGGCCTGGGCCTGTCCATCTGCGCCCAGATCGTGGCGGACCACAAGGGCGCCATCGACCTGCGCAGCGTCGAGGGCGAGGGCACCACCGTGGACATCAGCCTGTGGACGAAGCTGGAGCCGTCAGGCTGCTGCTGAAGTAGCATCTCCGTTCTGGAAGTAGATGCGGCGTCCCGCCGCATCCACGCGGCAGGATGCCGCGTCTACTCTCCGCGCTGCACCGACCTGGCTGATTCCTATTCCCTGTTGGCCGCCCAGGCCGTCAACGCCGCCTGGGCGCGCTCCCTCACGTTGGCGCTGTCATGCTTCAGGTTGGCCACCAGGTGCGGCGTCGCAATCGTGATGTCGCTGCCCGCCCGCGCGTGATCGGTCACCTTGTCACAGGCGATGTAGCGCGCGTAGTGGCGGCGGTGCAGCAGCAACCCCTGCATGGCGTCCCAGTCGCCCCGGGCCAGGTAGCGGTCTGACAGCATCTGGGCCGCCGCCTCCCACAGGTAGGGGTCCAGGCGGCGCCGGAGCACGGCCCGCAGGTCGTCCTCGACGTCGGCCAGATCGAGGCCCTGCTCGTGGGCCGCGCCCAGCACCTCCATGGCCTGGTCCGTCAGCCCGCCGGTCCTGCACAGCGCGCCCATGGCGGCCAGGGCAGGGCTCACGTCGATCCCCCGGTGCGCCGCGCGGCCCAGGGTCTGTACCAGGCTCTCCTCGTACCTGGCGCCCGGCTGTGCCAGCACGGCGGCGAGGGCGGGCACGGCGAGCGAGATGTCGCGCCCCTGGAACATGAGCTTCTCCAGGTTGTGGTTGGCCTCCCATCGCAGGTCCGGATCGGCCAGGCTCCGGGCCAGCAGCTCCAGGACGTCGAAGCGGCCCAGCTCGTCCGCTTCCGTCAGGCAGGAGAGGCCCTCCCTGCGCAGGGTCAGGTCCTCCTGCTGCAGCAGCGCCTCGAAGGCAGCCAGCGCGGCGTCCACGGCCACCCCCTGGGCCAGCCCCTCTCGCAGCGCGCGCTGGCATTGCCAGCGCAGCTCCTGCCGGGGGCCCGCCGCGTTCTCCGTGATCCAGGGCAGCAGCGGCTCGAACCGCCGGAGGTCCACGCCGCCGTCGAGCATGACCCGCACGGCGCTCTCGAGCACCACGTCGTCCGCCGCGTCGAGCATCAGCTGGAGCTTCTTGTGGGCCCGGCGCTCCAGGTAATGCGCCGCGACCATGGCCGCGGCCCGCGCCCGCAAGGAGGCCTCACCGTCGGTCAGCAGCCCCACCAGCGCGGGCAGAAGCGGCGCCCTGACGCGCGGGTCCGACACCAGCTCCTCCACGGCGGTGAGCGCGGCGCCCCGAATCTCCGGCCGCGCGTCGGCCAGCAGGGTCGCCACCCGCTGCGGCTCGTCCCGGGACAGCCACCGCTCCACCAGGGCCCAGGGCGCGTCCCCCGCCAGCGCCGGGTCGTCCAGCTCCAGCAGCGCCTCGTACGCCTCGACCCAGCCGGCGAAGTGATCCTTCGCCTGCTCCAGCAGGTCCCCCTCCAGCCTCCCCCCCAGGGACCGATCAGGAGAGAGCCGCTCCACGGTCCACTCCTCGTCGAAAGTGCAGACGTCCTCGATCTCCAGCGTGTAGAGCACCGAGTAGAACGCGCCGCACTCCGGGCAGCGGAAGTTCCCCACCGGCTTCTGGGCGATGGCCAGGGCCTGGATGGCGTCGGGGATGTCGAACTCGGACCAGTACACCTTGCGCCGCGGCACCTCGGCGCAGATGGCGCAGTAGCCGTCACCCATGGCCGCGGCGCTGGTGGCGAGCGCCTGCTCCAGGGGTTCGTCTCTCAGCGGCGCCAGCCGCTCCAGCTGGGCGTGGACCCAGCGCGCGTCCCCGGCGCTCCCCAGCGCGAAGGCGCGCAGGCGCTCGGCGGCCGCCTGCGGTCCCAGCTGCTTGAACAGGGCCGCGGCGGCGTCGAAGCCGGCGTCGGGCCAGTCCGCCGCGCAGCGCAGCAACTGGTCCGCGGCACGGTCTCCCAGGTCGCGCGCGCCGCCTCCTGCGAGGCTGGCCAGGCGGCGCAGCAGGGCGTGCCGGTTGGGAGCCGAGGTGGCGGGCCCATCCTCCCGGGCCACCTGCAGCAGCGCGGCGCCAGCCGCCGCCCGGTTCAGCGGCCGGCGGCTCGAGAGCAGCGCGTCGAGGCCCTTCCAGTGGGGCGCCTTGCTGTACAGGTGACGCAGGGCCAGCGCCGTGGACGCGCCCCGCCGCACCTCCCGGTCGGGATCTTCCAGAGCGCGCTCCAGCGGGGCCATGGCCGGGCCGAGCACCCGGGCGTGTTCCCGGGCGAGCCGCGCCAGCGCCGTCACCGCGCCGCGGCGCCCTGCCCGGCGCCCGTCGGTCAACGACTTCGCCAGGGCCCGCACGGTCTCGCCCACCCGCAGGGCGCCGCGCCCGTCTACCAGGTAGACCAGCCGCGGCACGGAGGTCGACGCGTGGCCCGCCTGACATAGCCCGTCGAAGATCTGCCCGACGGGCCAGCGGTTGTCCTTGCGGGCCATGTGGGTGGCCAGCACCTCCGTCGCTCCCCGCCGCAGCAACAACTCCAGGGCGGGCGTAATGTCGTAGCGCGCTCGCCGGAGCGCCTGCTGGAAGTCGTCGGCGGTGTACTTTCCGCCCAGGGCCCGGCCCAGGCGGGTCATGTCGCCCGCCTTCACCCAGTGCTTGCAAAGGGCCACGGCCAGGGCCTCGATGACGCGCACGTCCCCGGCCTCGTACATCCGGTCCTCCAGCTCCCGCGCCACCGACGACAGGTCGCGCCCGCGGCCGGCCAGGCGCCTGAAGTAGCTCGCGGCCGCCAGCTCCCGCTCGCCGTACCCGTAGAGGTTGGCCAGCTCGGCCCGCATGCGCTCCTCGCCGGTCATCAGGTGCGCCGCCGCGGCCAGCCACCGGTCCCGCTCGGGCGCCCCGTCGTCGATGGTCAGGTACTGCTCGCGCTCGCACACGAACAGGCTGACGCACGCGTCCTGGCCGCCGGCCCTGTGCTCGAACTTGAAGCTGTCGCCGTACATGGCGCGTGCCACGTTCACGGTGACGGTGTGGCCTTTCTCTTCGAAGGTGAGCTGCTGGTTTCGCCAGTCGTAGTTGAACTCCGCCGGCGTCCAGTCGTAGTCCGGGTCGTCCTCGTCCACTGCCACATGCTCCTGGAGCTCTCCCTGCTCTGCCACGAAGAACCCGGGCAAGGACTGGAGCCCGTGGATCTCGGAGACGGTTCGCCGGAAGCACCTCCACGCCATCAGGACCGACGGGTAGTCGGTCTCCCCGGACATCCTCAGCATGTATCTCATGGTCCCCCCCAACGTTGGCGTGGGCGTTGGCGTGGACGTGGGCGAGGTGGATCAGGCGAAGGTGCGCACCAGGGCCTTGCGCAGGCCCACCAGGTCCTTGCGCGTCTTGGACAGCTCCTCGATCTTCTGGGCCAGCAGCCGCATCAGCATCAGCCGCTCCAGGCCGTTGAGCACGATGTTGCGCAGCTGCTCGTTGTCCCACGGCTTCTCGATGTACTGGAAGACCCGCACCTCGTTGATCGCCTTGATGGCGTTCTCCTTGTCGGCGTACCCGGTGAGCAGGATGCGCGGCGCCTCCGGCCAGGCGTCGCGCGCGGCGCCGAGCAGCTGGATGCCGTCCATGTCGGGCATCAGGAAATCGGAGATGACCAGGTCCACCTCGTTCTCGCGGATGTAATCTGCCGCCCGCGGAGACTCGTTGAAGATCACCGGCTCGATCTCCATCTCGAGACTCAAGAAGCTGCTCAGGCTGCTGGTGACCAGCGGATCGTCGTCCACCACCACCACGCGCGCTTCCTCGATCTGGTCCTCGGAGAGCTCGAACTCATCATGTGCCATCGTTCATTCCTCCCCGGCTATTCGGCCGGCTCCTCGAGGCTGTCGGCCAGCTCGGCCAGGTTGCGCAACCGCTCCACCATGGCCTTGAACACGGCCTGCACGATGTCCACCCGGTCGGCCAGCAGCTCGACGAAGTCTTCGCGCTTGACCTTCAGCAGGGTGGTCGCCTCCACGGCAGTGGCCGCCGCCACCCGGGGCGCCTCGTCCACCAGCGCCCAGCTGCCGAAGCTCTCACCCTCCTTGAGCAAGGCGATATCGGTGTCGTCCCTGTGCAGCCGGACCGCCCCCGAGGTCACCACGAACAGGGCGTCCGGGGCGTCCCCCACGTCGTAGATCGACTCCGCGTCCTGCACCTCGATCTCCTCGGTGATCTGCGCGATGTGCATCAGGTCCTCCATGGAGGCGCGCT
Organism: uncultured Myxococcales bacterium; assembly: GCA_964511535.1. Classification (GTDB taxonomy): domain Bacteria; phylum Myxococcota_A; class Polyangia; family CAZCFB01; genus CAZCFB01. The sequence goes on from CAZEFW010000029.1 coordinate 43,891, forward strand.
GCAGCACGTCCACTCCCTGGAGCTTCATCGCCTTCTCGATTGTCGTCATTCCCATGGTCGCGTCTCTCTCTTCACCATTCTGAATCCATGCGGCGACGGCCGCCACTGTTGGGTCGCTCTCCCGCCGCAGTCTACTCAGAAGATCGGTCCTGTTTTCAGGCTCCCTGCCTGTCACCCGGCGGGCGATGGCCTCCATGCCCCCCGCCCCCTGCTCCTCCAGCAGCGGCAGCAGCCGCTCCGAATGCGCCTTGTCGAGCATGTTGTCCAGAAACTCTGCGCTGCTGGCGCGGATCGCCTTGAGCGGGCTCCGGACGCCCAGGTACGAGTCATACACCTCGGCCGGGTCGTACAGCAGCGCGAGCAGGCGGAAGGCCTGATCCATGCGCGCGCCGACCCGCTCGGCCAGGGTCTGGGCCATCAGGTCCTCGCCGTCGTCCGCCACGCCCCGCAGGTCGGCCCAGCTCCCGCGCTTCAGGTCGAGCAGATCCTCATGCATCCACTCGACGGTGTCGCTCAGCCGCCGGGTGATCACGGCGGCCTGCTCTTCTGTCAGGTCCAGCTGGTCGCGGCTGCGCAGGCGGTTGAGCGCCCGCAGCGACCGCAGCGCCACGTCGGGGTTCTGCCCCTCGAGCAATTCGAGCAGCAGCGGCGCGCTCTCCTGCCCGCCGTTTCGCCCCAGCAGCTGCAGCGCGCGCAGCCGCGCGCGGTCGCCCGCGTCCTGTCGCGCCGCCAGCGCCTCCAGGCTCGACACGGCCGCCGGGCCCAGCCGGGTCAGGGTCTTGGCCGCGTCGATGTGCAGCCCCGGCCGCTCCAGCTTGCTGCAGATCTGATCCACCAGCTGCGCCGCGCCGGCGCGCCCGGCCGCGTGCAGGGCGGCGCGCACCACCTCGGGCCGCCGATCCTCGAGCGGCGCGGCCAACAGCGCCGCCGCCATCTCCGGGGGGGCGCCAGCCAGCAGGCGCACCAGGGCCGCCACCTCGGCCAGGTCCTCGCGCTCCAGCGCCGCCTTGATCTGTCCGGCGGCGGAGACCGCGTGGTCCGGGCTGCCGAGCTGGATCACGTCCATCACCTCCGGGGGGATGCCCCCGGTCATCACCGCCTGCTCCAGCACCATGTCCCGCCCGGACGGCGCCGTGGTGTGCATGTAGACGATGGCCGCCTCGCGCACCGACTCGCTCGGATCGGCCAGGCAGGGCAGCGCCGCCCGCCGCAGCGTGCCCGCCTCACCCCGCCGCGTGAGCAGCTCCAGCGTGGCCAGGCGCACATGCTCGTCCTCGTGCCCCAGCAGCGGGCCCAGATCGGGCAGCGGCCCGTCCCAGCGCTCCAGCAAGTAGAGCGAGAAGAGCACCTCCTGGGCGTCCTTCTGCTCCAGCCCGTCGCCCACCATGCGGCGGGCCTCGGCGTCCATCAGGTTCATGGTCTCGGGATCGAGCTGCTCCCGGGAGCGGCGGGTCAGGATGTCGCGCAGCGCCCCGCGGTAGGCGCCCCGGGCGCCCAGCAGCACCACCAGCCACACCACCAGCGTGCCGATGACCGCCAGGCTGATCCAGTGGATCCGCTCGGGCGTATCCCAGCCGAGGGCGGCCAGGGCGAGCCAGATGAAGCCGGTGAGCCCGGTGCCGAGCCGGTCCACCACCGTGTCCACGAAGGACTTGCCGCGCTCCTTGATGTCCGGGGGCACCGGCAGCCACATCAGCTCCATGGATGCCTTGTCCAGCGAGAAGCGCAGGCCCCCCTCGGCTACCTTGGCCGTGCTGGCGGCCACCAGCAGGGACATCATCGGGATCCAGCCGTGGCCCAGGATCAGCACCGACCCGAACAGCAGGCTCACCGGCAGCGCCAGCAGCCCCACGCCCACGCCGAAGCGCCGCAACACCGCGCCGGTGACGAAGGTCTGCACCACGAATGAGCCCACCGAGAGCCAGCCGTAGAGCGCGCCGAAGAAGCCGGCCATCTCGTCCGTGCGCCCGGCATAGGCGGCCTTGACGATGCCCTTGAACTGCCAGTCGAGCAGGGTGGTGGCCAGCACCGACAGCAGCAGCGCGCCGGCCAGCAGCCGCACCGACCGGTTCTCCTTGAGCGTGCTGAAGCCGCCGGTGGATTTGGACTCGTCGCCGCCCTTGCGTGAAGGGGGCCCCTTGGGGTCCTGGCGCCGGTGAGGCCAGACGAGGCTCACCAGCACGGCCTCGATGATCAGCATGACCGCGGCCACCACCAGCAGGTTGGACGCGCCAATCGCCGCGGCCAGGCTTCGCGAGACGAACCCGCCCACCACGCCGCCCGTGATTGCCCCGGCGCCCACGAAGCCGAACAGCCGCTTCGCCTCCCGCGGATCGAACAGGTCGTTGGCCAGCAGCCAGAACTGCATCACGATGAACACACCGAAGATGGATGACCAGATGTAGAGCACCCACGGCAGCAACGACGCCAGCCCCGACGAGAGCAGCCCCACGCGGATGGCGATCAGGCTGCTGGCGATGACCATGTTGGTGCCCCAGATCAGCCGGTTGCGTGACAGGCCCGACGTGCCGCGCAGGTAGATGGAGATGATGAAGCCGGTGGCCAGCGCCAGCCCGATGGCCATCAGGCTGAGCTGGGTGATGCCGAACTTGGACAGAAACAGGGCGTCACGCACGGCCTTGACCATGGTGTAGGCCGCGATGACCAGCATCAGGCTGCAGAATGCGAGAGCCGCACGGCGCCCTTCCCCGGGCCTGATATCGAAGACGCGCTTGAGAGCGTGCATGGGAGCCCTTGTTATACCACCACAGAGGCAATCGCTCCCGGTTTGGAGTGAAGAGATTCTAAGCCGCTGATTCAGCGCGCCTCGGCCGGGGTGAGCGCCCCTGCCTTGATCTCGCGCCACAGCAGATAGGTCAGCGGCCCGAAAGACCCCAGCAGAAGGGTCAGCACGACGAACGGCCAGGGGTTCAAGCCGCGGCTGCGCGCGTCGCGGACCATCCAGAGCATGATCAGGCTGCACGCGATGACCAGGTCCGCCAGCACCTGGATCGAGGCGGGGTTGGCCATGGCGGCCGGAAAGAAGCCGAAGTAGCCGTGGACCATCAGGGGCCAGCTGGTCAGGGCGGCGAAGGCGATGAGGGTGGCGGTCAGGGCGATGATTCGAGGGGTCATGATGCGCTCCTTGCGTTCAGTTCATGCTCTTCAGGTTGGCCAACCCAGGTCATGGTCGCCATTACCTGTGAGGTCATGTTCGCGCCGCAGGGCGGTGCTACGCTTCAGGGCAAGGAGGATGCGATGGAAGCTCAGAACACCGTGGGCGAGCTGCTGCGCCGCTGGCGCAAGACCCGGCGCATGAGCCAGCTCGACCTGGCCGGGGACGCCGAGGTCTCCACGCGGCACATAAGCTACCTGGAAAACGGCCGGTCGCGGCCCTCGCGGGAGATGCTGCTGGTGCTCGCCTCGGCCATGGAGGTCCCTCTGCGCGAGCGCAACACCATGCTCGCCGCCGCGGGGTTCGCGCCGGCGTATCGCGAGACTGACCTGGACGATCCCGAGGTGGCCCACATCGTCAAGGCCATGCGCTTCTTGCTGGACCAGGCTGCACCCTATGGCGCGGCGGCGGTGGACCGTAGCTGGCGCCTGATCGAGGCCAACGCGCCGATGCAGCGCATCCTGAGTTTTCTGCTCGGGCCGGGCTGGGACCGCCCGGAGGTCAACCTGATCAAGTTGACCTTCGAGGCGGGGGGGCTGCGGCCTTTCATCGTCAACTTCACCGACGTGGCGGCAGAGCTGCTGTCCCGGTTGCACAGCGAGAACACGACCGATCCTGATCCCGCGCGGGTGGAGCTGATGCGCGAGCTTTTGGTCCTGCCCGGCATCGAGGCCATCTGGCGCACCTGCCGGGGCATGGACAAGCCGGCGCTGCTGGTGCCGTTCCACCTGCGCAAGGACGGCATGGAGGCCCGGCTGTTCACCACCATCACCACCCTGGGCACGCCCACCGACATCACCCTGCAGGAGCTGCGCATCGAGTCCTACTTCCCCGCTGACGAGGCCAGCGACGCGCTCATGAGGGCGCTGGGCTCTGACGGCTAGCGCCGGATTTCAGCTCCCCGGGCCAGCGCTGCCGAGAAACCGGATCAGCACCCCGACCAGCGTATCCACGTCGATGGGCTTGATGAGATAATCGTCCATGCCCGCGTCGAGGCAACGCTCGCGGTCTTCTTCCATGGCGTGGGCGGTCAACGCCACCACGGGCAAGCCTGCCAGGACCGGGTCCTGGCGGATGGCTTCGGTGGCCTCGAGCCCGTCCATCACGGGCATCTGGATGTCCATCAGGACCAGGTCGAAGGGGCCCTGCTCACGCAGCGCCTTCAGCGCCTCCTCGCCATTCACGGCCAACAGCACCTCCTGCCCCAGGCGCTCCAGCAGTCCCTGGATCAACATCTGGTTGATCTGGTTGTCCTCCACCACCAGCACCCGCGACGGGGTCGGCCGGGGCGGGTCGTGCGTCGGCTCTGCGGCCTCATCCCGCGGCGCTCCCGCGGCAGGGGCCATGCGGACGGTGAACGACACGCGGGTACCTTGCCCGGGGCGGCTGGTCAGCGAGACCCGGCCGCCCATCAGCTCCACCAGCCGCTTGACGATGGCCATGCCCAGCCCGGAGCCGCCGTAGCGCCGGGTGGTGGAGGTGTCCGCCTGGGCGAAAGCTTCGAACACAGTCCCCTGCCGCTCCTCGGGGATGCCCACTCCGGTGTCGCTCACCTCGAACCTCAGCGTGGCCTCTGACGCAGCTGTGGCCTCGGCGGCGGCGCTCACCACCACCTCGCCCTCGCTGGTGAACTTGATGGCGTTGCTCAGCAGGTTGGAGAGCACCTGCTGCAGCCGGGCCGCGTCGCCCACCACGCTGCGGGGCAGGTCCCGGTGGATGTTGCAGGTGACCTTCAGCCCCCGGGTGGTGCCCACCGGCGCCATCAGATCCACCGTCTTGCGTACCACCTCCTGTGGATCGAACTCCGCCTGCTCGAGCTCCAGCTTGCCCGACTCGACGCGGGTGAAGTCGAGGAGGTCGTTGATCACCCCCAGCAGCAGATCGCCGCTGGAACGCAACACCTCCACATACTCGCGCTGCTGCGGATCCAGCTCGGTGCCCGCCAGCAGCTCGGCCATGCCGAGCACGCCGTTGAGGGGCGTGCGGATCTCGTGGCTCATGCGGGCCAGGAATTCGCTCTTGTGGCGGTTCGCATCCTCGGCGGCGGTGTGCGCCGAGGTGAGCTCATCCACCGTGCAGTGCAGCGCCGCCTCGGCCTCCTCGCGCTGCGCGGCCTGCAGCTGAAGATCCTCGTTCAGGAAGAGCAGCCCCGCCAGCACCTCGCGCTCCGATCCGTTCGTGGCGCCGCGGATGTCATCATCGGTGATGGTGCACGCCCCTGCCGAGATCTCCAGCAGGTGTTCGATGATCCGGGAGAGCAGGTCTTGCCGGTCAGCTGGCATGGTCCATGGACTCCAGCAGCTGCTCCAGGCTCTCGTGGATCTGGACCTCGAACGGAAAGGAGCCAGTCAGCAAGAACTTGAGGGCGAGGTTGAGCACCACGTTCTTGCCGGTGGCCACCAGCAGCCGCTCCAGGCCTTCCATCCCCCTGAGGCCCTCGCGGTAGATTTGGCGCTGGTACGCGTCAGGGCGCCCTGCCTCGGTCAGATCCACCAACAAGGTGTGGGCCCCCTTCCCCTGGACCAGCTGCTGCGTTCGCTGCATGAAGAGGTCCACGGTGAAATCGGAGAGCACCGGGATCTCGCGCAGCATGACGACGCCGGGGGCGAGGAGGGAGACCCGCGACAGGAGCGCCTCCTGTTCCGCCCCCGTGCAGTCCGGGCCGTAGCGCCGGGCCTCGATCTCATGCGCCATCAATCCACAATGGCACATCCGGCGCGGGACTTGCCAATAATATAGGTTTTGCTTGGCGCAGACGCCCGGCTTGAACGCGCGCTGCCCGGCATGGAGCCGATCGCGGGCGAACTGGCTGGCAGTGGTATGCTGGCGACTCGGGGGGTCACGCTCGGAAGGAATGAGGCAATGGTCCATCGCTTTGTGACGATGCTTCTGGCGGTGACGCTGGCGGCGCTGCTGGCGAGCTGTTCCCACGACCTCGAAGGGGTCGAGAAGCCCTGCCCGGCCCCGGGCTGCGGCCCCGGCGCCGCTTGCATCAACGGGCGCTGCGTCAAGGTGGACGGCGGCGCTGACGCCACGCCCCCGGTGGACTTGCCGCGCGCGGACGCCACGCCCCCGGTGGACCTGCCGCGCGCGGACGCCCTGTCGGACAGCAAGCCGCCGGACGCGCGGCCGCCAGACGCGCCCCTGGTTGACGCGCGGCCGGATGATCTGCAGGCGCCCGACAAGATGACCTCGCCCGACCTGGCCAAGCCGGACCAGGCGCCGCAGGACGCCGCGCCGGATCAGCCGCAGCCCGACGCCAAGGCAGACGGCCCGGCTCAGGACATGAAGCCGCCGCTGCTGCACGTGGACGACACCTTCGCGCACTTCTCCCAGGGCACCCTGTCCGAGTCCGGGGCCAAGATCTTCGTCTCGTCAAATGGCAACGTCCAGCTGCTCGACCGCCATGACCTCAACGGCGACGGCCACCTCGACATCGTGGTGAGCAACTGGCGCAATACTTCCGGCACCACGGGCAGCTCCTATATCTTCATGGGAGCCGCAAAAGGCGCCATAAACGCCACAAAGCCAGACACGCTGCCCACCAACAGCTCGAGCGCCAACGCCATCGCGGATCTGAACCAGGATGGCATCCCGGACATCGTGTACGCCAACTACGGCATCGCCGGCGCCACCGCGGTCAACTCGTTCGTTTTCTGGGGGACCCAGCTCGGCAAGTACAGCGGCACCCACGGCGCGCCCCTGCCCACAGTCTCGGCCCGTGATACGGCCATCGCCGACCTCAACGGGGACGGCGAGCTGGACGTGGTGTTCGCCAACCTGCACAAGGGGAACAGCTACCAGACCAAATCCTTCGTCTACTGGGGCCAGGGCAACGGCGTGTTCAAGGTCTCCAAGCGCGCCGAGCTGCCGACCCTGGGCGGCATCGGCATCGGCATCGCGGACCTCGACCGCGATGGCATGCTCGACCTGGTGTTCGCCAACTACTACGACAACAGCAACTGGGCCATCAACTCCTACATCTACTGGGGCCAGCCAGGCGCCACCACCTACTCCACAAGCTTCCGCAGCGGCGTACCCAGCGTCGGAGCCCACGGCCTGACCATCGCCGACCTCAACGCCGACGGCGAGCTGGACATCGCCTTCGCCAACAACCGCAGCACCGCCGTCAAAACCGGCATCAACTCCTATGTCTACTGGGGGCACAACCAGGGCACCTACTCGGCCTCCCTGCGCACGGAGCTGCCCACCCTGGGGGCGTCGTCGGTCTCGGCGGCGCGACTGGACAAGGACCAGCACCTCGATCTGCTGTTCTGCAACCACAACGACGCCTCGGCGGTGGCCATCAACTCGTACATCTACTGGGGCTCTGCCGCCAAGTACCCCTACGGCGGCGGCAAGCCGGAGCCGCTGCCGACCCAGGGCGCCACGGGCAACATCATCGCCGACTACAGCGGCGACGGGCTGCTCGACATCGTCGTGCTGAACCAGCGCGACAAGAGCAAGAAGTACACCATCAACTCCTATGTCTACTGGGGACAGAAGGGGGGGGTGTATGACAGTTCGCAGCTGCTCAAGCTGCCCACGGTGGGCGGCTCCTACTCCACCACCACCGACCCGGGGGCGGTGGGCGACCGGGGCAAGGTCCAGACCTTCACCTCGCGCAAGCTGGCCAGCGCCGGCGCCTCGCCCAAGTACCTGACCCTCAGCTGGACCAAGACGCCGCCAGCGGGCACGAAGCTGAGGCTCCAGCTCCGGTCCGCCACCAGCGCCGCCGGCCTGGACAGCGCCAAGTGGTACGGACCGAAATCAATCGGGGGCTTCTACACCAGCTCCCCCGCGTCGATCAACGCGGTTCACCACGGCCACGGTCACGTGCAGTACCGGGCCACCTTCGAGAGCGACTTCGGCAGCACCCCGGTGCTGGACAAGGTGACCATCGCTTACCAGTAGCGCCGCGGGCCGGGCGAGCCTACTTGCAGGCCGCCTTCACCAGCTCCAGGCAGGCGTCGTAGGCGGTCTGCGACGACAGCGTCGTCCACTTGAGCACCGCCTTGGCGTTGCAGGCGCTGCCGAACCCTACCGGGTTTTCGTAGCAGCCGCCGCCGCAGTAGTAGTCCTTGCCGCCCAGGGCGGTGTCCACCTCCACGCCGGTGAGCATGGCCGCGTAGTAGCCTGGCTTGTTGGTCAGCTCCTGAACCACGCCGTCGTAGGTGGCCGACATGATCAGCAGCTTGTCCGCAGAGTGACACTTGGCCCCGGTGGCGGCCCTGGCGGCCTTGAGCGCGGCGAGCTTGAAGCAGGGGCAGGCCTGCTTGGGGTGGGTGTCCTTGCAGTCGGGCAGCCCGTCACCGTCACCGTCGGTCTCGGCAGTGCCGCAGCCGCAGATGCCGGGCGCGGTCTTGACCTTGTCCTTGGGGCATGAATCGTTGCAGTCGGGCGTCTTGTCGCCGTCGGTGTCGGTGTCCGCCACTCCGCAGCCGCACACGCCGGGGGCGGTCTTGCCCTTGTCCTTTGGGCATGAATCGTTGCAGTCGGGCGTCTTGTCGCCGTCGGTGTCGGTGTCCGCCACCCCGCAGCCGCACACGCCGGGCTCCATCTTGCCCTTGTCCTTGGGGCAGCCATCCAGGGCGATGCGGGTGACCTCCTCGTGGGTGGCGATGTACAGGTTGTCCGACGCGTCCATGGCCAGGTCCACCACCGCGGCCGTGGCCTTGTTCCAGACCACCTTCGCGCCGCTGCACTTGCCGTCGTCCATGCGGATCACCGCGCCGCTGACCGCGTCGGCCACGTAGATCCGATACAGCGAGTCCACCGCCAGCCCCACCGCGCGGCGCGCCCCGGCCCACAGCGCGCCGCAGGCCGACAGGCGCCCCACCACGATGGGCTTGGACTCCAGGGCCCAGATGAAGTCGTTGTTGTCGCCCGGGGTGGCGATGGTCTGGTAGATGGTGCCCTTGAACTCGGCGGCGCCGGCGAAGCGGCCGCCCGCGGCCCAGGTCCGGGGGGCCTCCGCGCCCTTCAAATCGTTGGCGTCGGCCACGTGGAACCCGTGATACCCCACCAGCAGCCGCCCCGCGGGGCTGACGAACACCCGCTCCGGCGCCTTGATCTCGCCGCCCGCGCCGCCCCCGCCTGAGTGGAGCCACTTCGCGCCCTTGCCCGTGATGTCCTCCACCGCCAGCACGCCCGACCGGTTGGTGTCGGAGATCAGCAGGCTGCCGTCCGGCGCGAACGCGATGCCGGCGGGCCGGGTCAGCAGCCCCTTGCCGTCGAGGACCTTCCAGCTGGCCGGCGGGTCGGTGGGGCTCGCCAGCTGCACCACCTGCAGCTTTCCCCGGTCCACCAGCGCGATCTGCCCCTTGTCGCCCAGGGCCATGGCAGTAAACAGCGAGCCGCCCACCTTCGCCGTGGCCCACTGCCCCGACAGGTGGCCCGTGTGGACCTTGACCACGGGGCCCGCCGACTGGCCAGGCACCAGCCGCCAGGACACGGCGGCGGTCACCCGGGAGATGGCCGCCAAGTCATCCGCCTTGACGCCCGCCATCACCGGCAGCTCCAGGGTCACCGGCTTGTTCAGCCGGGTCACCGCCAGCGCGAGTTCGTAGACGAACCCCGAGATGACGAACTCCCTCGGGTTGTTCACCCCGAGCACCAGCCGGGCGTGCAATTCCACGGTCTGGTCCAGCGCACCCGCCGGCACCACGACGCACAGCGAGCCAGCGCACAGCCGCCCGCCGGCCACGCCCACCTCGCCCAGGGAGCGCAGCTCGCCGTCCAGCGTGCCGTCCCACTCATCACCGCAGGCCGCGGCGCCCAGCAGGGCCAGCAGGGCCAGCCTCAACAAACAGATCCGCATCAGTTCAACTCCGGCGCCAGGGGCAGCTTCACCTGGACATTTGTCCCCTTGCCCTCTTCGCTGTCGATCTCCAGGGTGCCGCCCAGCTCCTCCACCCAGCGCTTGCTCGACGGCAGGCCGAGGCGCATGCCGACCCGGCCGTCTGCCTTGGTGGTGAAGCCGAGGTCGAACAGCTGGCCCTGGCGCGCCTCGGGGATGCCGCGGCCGGTGTCCCTCACCGCCACGGTCACGCGCTCGCCGTGCAGCTCGGCGGTGACCTGGATCGCCCCCTCACCGTCGATGGCGTCCGCCGCGTTGCTCAGCAGGTTCAGGAAAACTCGGTTCAGCCGCGCCGGGTAGCACATGACGCTGATCTCGTCCTCGGGGAAGCGCACCTCCACCTTGATCTTGTCGGTCAGCGACGGCGCCAGCAGGTTCACCGCATCGCGCACGCTGCGCTCCAGGTCCAGCGAGCGCACCTCCGCCTCGTCGAGGCTGACGAACCGGCGCAGGGAGTCGAGCACCTCGCTGATGCGCTGCACGCTCTCGCCCAGCACGGCCATCAGCCGGTCGCTCTCCTGCAGCGAGCGGCGCGCCCGGCGCATGTCCGGGTCGGGGTCGTCGTCCTGGCGCGCCAGCACCTTGCCCACCCGCACCAGCACGCGGTCCACCATGTCCACCGACGACAGCAGGGTGCCGAGGGGCGTGTTCACCTCGTGCAGCAGGGCCGCCACCAGGCGCCCCACGGCCGACTGCATGCCCGCCTCGATGAGCTGCTGCTGGGTCTCCTTGAGCTCCTGCAGCGCGTCGGACAGCTCCCGGGTGCGCTCCTGCACCTGCCGCTCCAGGCCCTCGTTGAGCCGCTGGATCTCCTCCAGCGACTCCACATGCTCCACCGCCACCGAGATCTGGTGCGCCAGGGTGGCGAGCATCTCGTGATCCTCCGGGTCGAGGCACAGGTCGGCCCGCTTGGGCCCGAGCAGCAGGAAACCCACCACCCGGGGCCAGGTGCCGCCCCGGCCGGTGGTCAGGGGGATGACCGCCTCGATGCCGTGCCAGCTCCAGAAGGAGGCCTCGCTGCTGCCGGGCCTGCCCATGAGGGTCTCGGTGGTGGGCGGGGCGCTCTGCGCGGAGACCGCCGTGCTGTCATGGGTGGTGGCCAACAGGCGGCTCCTGAAGGCCCGGGCCAGCGGTGCGTACTTCACAACCTCCAGCCGACCGGGGAACGGGTGGGCCGCGCGGGTTCGGCGGTCGCCCTGGCCGCCGATGTGGTGGCAGCGCAGCCGGCCCACCTCCTCGTCCTCCCAGACGGCGAGGTAGACCCGGCTCAGCCCCATGGCGTCAACCAGCGCGCCGCGCACCGTCTGGCGGATCCCCTCCAGGTTGCGCTCCCGGCTCAGCGCCTCGCTGGCGCGGCGCAGGGCCTCCGCGTAGACATAGCGCGTACGGTAGACCAGCCGGTCCACCGCCTTGAGCACGCGCACCTGGAGCAGCCCGAACACCAGCATCATCATGGCCACCGAGAAGCCCATGAAAACCGGCGACGGCGAGCGGCTGGCCGCGATGTGCAGCCCGAGCAGCACCACGGCCACGTAGCCCAGGGAGACCATCAGGGTGAGCGCCGCGTACACCGCGCCGCGACGGATCACGCGGCGCAGGTCGAACATGGAGTGGCGCACGATGGCGTACCCCATCAGGGCGGGGAAGAAGGCGAGGAAGAAGAGCACCAGCAGGGGGAAGTTCTCGATGCGCACCCCGGCCCCGCTGAGCAACATCACCACGCTCGGGATGAGGAACGAGATGCCCGAGGCCGCGGCGAAGAAGCGCCCGCGCTGACGCAGGGCCTGGTGGTTGCCCGACCTGGTGACGCTCCAGGCCAGCGGCCCGATGAACAGCACGCAGCTGACCATCTCCAGGCCGGTGGTGAGCAGGGCGAAGTCGAGCATCAGCGCGCCGTAGGAGTTGCCCGCCATGGCGGCGGGCACGGACACGAACAGCACCACGCTGGTGAACAGGATCACCGCCGTCAGCACCTTGAACGCGCGCCGGATCAGCGGCTGGCCGGTGGCGCCCACGAAGTGAATGGCCAGGTGTACCCCGGCCAGGCCCCACAGCGGCAGCCCGGCCAGGCCCAGGGCCAGCACCGGCACCATGGCGGCCGACAGCGCCAGGGGCTGCGACAGGTTGACGAAGGCCACCATGCCGAGCAGCAGCAGCGGCCCGGCGGCGCGGTCCTCGGGGCGCAGCCACCACACCAGCAGGGCGATGAAGAAGTAGAACAGCCCCACCGCCTTGGACAGCAGCCCGGGGTAGGTGTAGCGGATGGCCACCCGCATCACCGGGTACTCCACCGGCACCGACAGCTCCCGGGTGGCGCCGCGTCGGTCCCGCACCAGGAAGCGGTTCTTCTCCCCGTGGGCGGTGGCGAGGAAGTGCTCGGTGCCCATGACGAAGCGCCACTGGGGTTCGGCCTTGAGCTCCTTGCCGTTGACGCGCAGCAGGGTGAACGGCGCCCTCATCCCCTTGACCGCCGCCTCCGCCGCCGCGGTCAGGGGCTCCGCCTTGACCTCCCGCTCCAGGCCCATGTGCACGTAGCGGAAGCCGGTGCTCGGCCTGGAGAGGTGCTTGACCGCCGAGATCTCCAGCCCGATCTCGTAGACGCATACCAGCACCAACAGGGCGATGAGCACGCGGGACCGGCGCCGGGTATTTCGAGGCCCGCCGTGCAGGTACTCCGGGAGGGGCCCGGTCATGTCCACCGGGGCCGCCCTTGTTGGCTCATCTGCCATGACTCCATAAATATACATGTGCCCGGCATTCGGTTCTCTGTCATAGATAGTCCCATGCCCGATCAGTCAGAGGGGTGGGCCGGATCACGCCGGTCGACCGTCGCCCTCGTGATGATCGTGCTGCTGCTGGCGCCCGGCCTGGCGCTGGCCGACACCACAAAAGAGCAAGCGAAACCCGACGATGACGGGCCGATCATGACGGGCACGCCGCTGAAGTGGGAGCACCCCGAGTTCTCCACCGCGGACTGGGTGGCCACGGGCCTGGCGGGGGCGGTGGGCCTGGCCATGCAGTTCGTGCCGTCGGTGACCCCCAAGCTGGACCGCGGGCTGCTGTTCGACGACGATGTGCAGGACGCGCTGGTCCTCGAGGACCTGGAGGGCCAGCGCACCGTGCGCAGCGTCAGCGATGTGCTGCTCACCCTGCTCACGGCGTACCCCTACCTGGTGGACAGCCTGCTGGTGGCCGCCTGGTACCGCCAGAGCCCCAGGGCGGCCTGGCAGATGGCGCTGATCAACCTGCAGAGCATGGCGGTGACCGTGGCCATCACCAGCGTGGTGAAGATCGCGGTGGGGCGGACGCGCCCGTACAGCGAGACCTGCGGGGTGGACCGGCCGGAGACCTCGCGCGACTGCGAGGGGAACCGGCGCCACTACAGCTTCTTCTCCGGACACAGCTCCATGGCCTTCGCCAGCGCCGGGCTGATCTGCATGCACCACATGTACCTCGAGCTGTACGACAACCGCGCCGCAGACATCGGCGCCTGCGTGGCCGCCTACGGGGCGGCGACTGCCACCGGCATCCTGCGCATCGTGGGGGACCAGCACTACTTCACCGACGTGGTGGTGGGCGCGGCGGTGGGGACCATCACCGGCGTGGGGTTGCCCTACGTGCTGCACTACCGCCACGGCAAGGACGGCGCGGGGCGGACTGGAAAGGGGGAGGCGGTGGAGGCGGCGCTGGTGCCGCTGGCCAACGGGCTGGCCATCTCGGGCATCTTCGACGAGACCGGCGGCGACGGGGAGGACGGCGACAGCGCGCCGGACAGCCTGCAGCTCAAGGGCAAGTCCAGCGGCAACCCGTGGAAGCAGGGGGAGCCCAGGCTGTTCCTGGCCACGCGGCTGGACCTCGGCTTCCTGTTCCTCAAGCCGCGCATCTCGGCCGGCTACGGCCGGCCCCACGATGTCTGGATCGGCGTGGACATCAACCCGCTCATCTCGTTCGAGGGGGTCGGCGCGTGGGGCGGGCTTCGCGGGGCGCTGAGCTGGATCGACCTGCGCGTGGGGGCGCGCTACCAGTACACATGGCGGCGCTCGTACGTGGCGCGCAAGGCGACCTACAGCAAGGACGACATCGAGGACCGGGCCGGTCCTGACTCCACCTACACCTCGCTGGAGGCGGAGCTGACCTTCGGCCTGCCCCTGGGGCCGGGCAGCATCAAGGTGGAGGCGGCGCTGACCTATATCCTCGGCGTGGACGACGGCTGGAACGTGTACGAGGAGACCATCAAGGTTGTGGCCGAGCCGCCCTGGGTCTGGCGCGCGAGGGTGGGATACATGTTCCCGCTGGACCGGGACAAGGTGTTCCGGGTGGGGCTGGTGACCGAGGTGGTGGGCGTGCCCGAGCGGAGGACCTACACCCTGCGCGGCGGCCTGCTGGGCAGCGCGCGGCTCACCCGCAGCCTGGAGGCGCGGTTCACCTTCATGCCTGTGTGGTACGGCGACGACAACCTCGGCAGCTCGGGCAGCGATCTGCTGCTGGTGGGCGTGAGGCACCGCTGGGCCACGGGCATGCCTGTGCTGCAGTAGCAGCCCGCGGCGCCCTTCATTTCGTCGTCGCGTCGTCTCGTCGATCTGGCATTCAGCCCGCGCCAGCAGGCTGCACGATCCGCCCGCCCTCTTCGCCGGCCCCTGGCCCCAGCTCGATGACCTGGTGGGCCGCCTGGATGATCTGCGGATCATGCTCCACCACCAGCAGGGTATGTCCCTGCCGCAGCAGCCCGGCCAGCAGCTCCAGCAGGGCGGCCACGTCTCCCGGGTGCAGGCCGGTGGTGGGCTCGTCGAGCACCAGGAGATCCCCGGGATCAGACCGCGCCACGGACAGCAGGGTCGCCAGCTGCAGGCGCTGCCACTCGCCGGTGGACAGGGTGCGGGTGGGCTGGCCCAGGGTCAGGTAGCCCAGGCCGGCCCGGCGCAGCGGCTCCAGGCGGGCGGCCACGGTGGAGTCGACGCCGAAGTGCGCGGCGGCGCCGGCCACGGTCAGCCCGAGCGCGGCGGCGATGTTCAAGCCGCCCACCTGGCACCGCAAGAGGTCCGCGGTGAAGCCGCTGCCAGCGCACGCCTCGCACGGCACCCGCACGTCGGCCAGGAACGACATCTCCACCGCCTGGTGCCCCCTGCCCTTGCACGCGTCACAGCGGCCGGCCTTGCCCCCGCGCGCGAAGGCGCCTCGCTTGAAGCCGAGCTCCCGGGCTCCCGCCGTGGCTGCGAAGGCAGACTGAACCGCGGCCATGGCGCCGCTGTGGGTCGCGGAGGTGCTGCGGGCGCCGCGCCCGCGCCGCCGGGCCAGGGCGTGCACGGCGCCGAAACGTTCGAGGCCAAGCACCGCGCGGCACCCCACCGGCTGCCCCAGGGTCGCAGAGGGCAGCAGCACATGATCCAGCAGGGTGGACTTGCCGGCACCCGATACGCCGCAGACGACGGTGAGCGCGCCGCGCGGCACCTCGAGGTCCAGCTCGCGCAGGTTGTGGGCGTGGGCGCCGGTGATGCGCAGCCCCTCGGCGGGCTGACTCTCGAGGGGCGCTGCGCTGGACGCCCGGGAGCCGAGCTGCTGGCCCGTGGGCGAGGCCTCGCAGCGCAGCAGCCCGCTCAGGTCGCCGGCGTAAATCACGCGCCCGCCCTGCTCACCAGCGCCGGGCCCGAACTCCACGATGTGGTCCGCCGCGCGGATGATCTCGGGGTCATGCTCCACGATGATCAGGGTGTTGCCCTGGTCGCGCAGCCGGCGCAGAGCGTCCAGCAGGCGCGCCGCGTCGTCGGGGTGCAGCCCGACGGTGGGCTCGTCCAGCACGAACGTCAGCCCGCACAGCCGCAGCCACAGGGCGCCGGCCAGCTGGGCCCTGCGGGCCTCCCCCCGGCTCAGGCTGTCGAGGCCGCGGTCCAGGGTCAGGTGGCCCAGGGCGAGGGACGCCAGGGCCTCTAGCCTGTGCCCGGCCCGTCGGGCGGGCTCGACGATGGCCGGGTGGCCGCGGCCCAGGTCGGCCACGGCCCTCGCCGCCTGCGCCACGGTCATGGCGACCAGGTCGCCGATGCCGAGGTCGCCGATGCGGACGGCGCTGGCGGCAGGCCCGAGCCTGCGCCCATCGCAGGCCGGGCACGTGACCTGGCGCATGAGCGCGGCCACCGCCTCTCCCCGACGCTGCTGCCCCCGGCGCGTGTACTCGTCCTCGATGAGGCTCGCGAAGCCGACCCAGGGGGAGGTCAGCTGGTGCTGGCCTGTACGCTTGCCGCGGCGGTAGCGCCAGGTCACCTCGTACTGCTGCTCGCCCGAGCCGCGCATGGCCAGGCCACGGGCAGCGTCGGAGAGCTCCGCCCAGGGGCGGCCGAAGTCGAGGCCGGCCCTGGCGCCAGCCGCCTTCAGGATCGCCACGTACCGATCATGCGGGTCGCCGTACTGGGCACCGGGCCCGGTGCCCGCCATGGCGCCATCCAGCAGCGAGCGCCGGGGATGGGTGATCAGGCGATCCACGTCACAGCGCGCCAGGTCGCCGGCCCCCTCACACTCGGGGCAGGCCCCGAGGTGGTGGTTGAACGACAGGTGGCGGGCGGTGAGCCGGGGGGCACCGACGCGAGAGAAGATCAGCCGCAGATCGTCATGGACGCCGGTGAAGGTGGCCAGGGTGGAGCGGCGGTTACGCCCGGGCTCTGGCCCGACCGTGACCACCGGGCTGAGGCCGGTGACCTGGTCCACCTGGCCCCGGGCGGCCCCGCGCATGAAGCGGCGGGCGAAGCTTGACAGCGACGAGGCGTAGCGGTGGTGAGCCTCAGCCGCGATGGTGTCCAGGGCCAGCGATGACTTGCCGCTGCCCGATACGCCTGCGATCACCGTGATCGCCTGGCGGGGGATCCGTACATCCACCTGGCGCAGGTTGTGGGTGCGGGCGCCGGTGACCACGATCTCCCCCGGGTCTTCGTCACGCAGGGCTTCGTCGCCCGGGGATTCGTCGCGCAGATCGTCGGCGGCCTCTTCCGGGTGCTCGCCGCGCAGGGCAGCGCCGGTGAGGGACCCCTGGCACGCCGCCACCTCGTCGGGGGCGCCCTGGGCCATGACCCGACCGCCCCGCTCGCCGCTGCCGGGCCCGAGGTCCACGAGGTGGTCCGCTGCCCGGATGACGTCCAGGTCATGCTCCACCACGACCACGGTGTGGCCCTGCTGCGTCAGCCCCTCCAGGGCGCGCAGCAGCACCTGGACATCCTCGGGGTGGAGCCCGGTGGTGGGCTCGTCCAGCAGATACAGCCCGCGCCCCTTGCCCCCGCGCCCCAGCTCGGCCGCGAGCTTGACCCGCTGGGCCTCGCCGCCTGACAGGGTGGTGGCCGGCTGCCCGAGGGGCAGGTAGCCGAGGCCCACCCGCTCCATGGCAGCCAGCACGCGCCGGATCACCCGGTCCTGGCCCAGCTGCGCCAGGGCGCTGGAGACGGGGAGGTCGAGGATGTCGGCCACGGACAGGCCGTTGAGCTTCACCTCCAGGATCTCGGAGCCGAAGCGCCGCCCGCCGCAGGCGCCGCAGCGCACCTCGGCGTCGGCCAGATAATGCAGCCCCACCAGCTGCACCCCGGCGCCCTCGCACGCCTCGCACCGGCCGCCCTTGACGTTGAAGGAGAAGTGCCCCCGGCCATGACCGCGTTGCCGCGCCAGGGGCTGGTCCGCCAGCAGGGCGCGGATGCGATCATGCACCTTGGTGTAGGTGGCCGGGTTGCTGCGCGGCGAGCGCCCGATGGGCCGCTGGTCCACCAGCACCACTCGCTTGATGTCATCGGCGCCGTGCAGGGCGCCGTGGGCCCCGGGCTCGCCCACGCCGCGCTGGCCCGTGGCCTGCGCCACCGCCGGCGCCAGGACAGCCGAGACCAGCGTCGACTTGCCCGAGCCGGACACGCCGCTGACAACGTTCAGGGCGCCGAGGCGGAAGGTGACATCCACGCCGCGCAGGTTGCGGGCCTTGACGTCCAGGAGCTGCAGCTCGCCCTGGGCGGGCGCGGAGCTGGCCTGCCTCACCACGGCGCGCTCGCCCCGCAGGTGGGCCCGGGTCACGCTGGCGCGCACCCCGGGCGGCGCGTCGTCGGCCAGCAGCCCTGCAGGGGGTCCGCTGTAGGTCACCCGGCCGCCGCTGGCGCCCGCGCCGGGGCCCACGTCCACCACCCAGTCGGCGCCGCTGATGATGCGCCGATCATGCTCCACCACCAGCACCGAGCTCCCGCCGTCGCGCAGCTCCCGCAGCACGCCCACCAGCCGGGCCATGTCCAGCGGGTGCAGCCCCACCGTGGGCTCGTCCAGCACCTGGATCATTCCCCGCAGCCCGGATCGCACCTGATTGGCCAGCCGCACCCGGCGCGCCTCGCCGCCGGCCAGGGTGCCCGCTGCCCGGCCGATCTGCAGGTGACCCACACCCAGGCGGGAGAGCAGCCCGCAGCGGCGACGGACCTCATGGATCACCAGCTCACCCACGGGGGCCTCGTCCGGCGTCAGGTCGGCGGCAGCGAGGAAGCGGTCCAGACCGTCCACCGTCATGTCCGCCAGG
This sequence comes from uncultured Myxococcales bacterium, assembly GCA_964511535.1. Lineage (GTDB taxonomy): Bacteria > Myxococcota_A > Polyangia > CAZCFB01 > CAZCFB01. The sequence continues at coordinate 62,446 of CAZEFW010000029.1, forward strand.
TCTGCCATGTTGCGCCCGCGAAAGCGAACCGCCAGGGCGTGAGGTGCCAGGCGCGCGCCTGCGCAGGACTCGCAGGTCACCGAGCGCGCGAAGCGCAGCGCGTTCTTGTTGCGCTTCACCTTCAGGATGCCCTCTATCACCGGCACGATGCCGCGGTAGTGACCCTCCTGCCGGGGCCTGGCCGTGATGCCGGTCCAGCGCAGGCGCGACTCGAGGGTGTGCTTGCCGAGCGGCACCTTGACGCGGTCCGATCCGTACAGCACCACCTCGCGCTCGTCGTCGGACAGCTCGCGCCAGGGCCGATCCACCGAGAAGCCGTGGGCCTGGCACACCAGGTCCAGCGACTCCATGGTGATCTGGGAGTAGACCAGGTAACCGCTGGGGGTGGTGATCACCAGCGCCCCCTGGCGCAGGGTCCTGTCGGCGTCGGCCACCAGCAGCTCGGGGTCCACCCGATCCTGCACGCCGAGGCCCCGGCAAGCGGGGCACTGCCCGGCCGCCATGTTGAAGGACAGCGCGCTGGCCAGCACGGCGCGGCCCTCGTCACGGTGAGGCTGCCCCAGCCGCGAAAGGAGCAGCCGCAGGTGGGCCGACAGCTCGCTCATGGTGCCCACGGTGGACCGCGGGCTGGCGCCGACCGAGGCGGTGCGCTGGTCCACGGCCAGGGCCGGACGCAGCCCCTCGGCGTGGCCCAGCTCCGGGCGGTCCAGCCGCGCCAGGAACCGGCGCGCGTGGCTCGACAGCAGCTCAAGATAGCGTCGCTGCCCCTCGGCGTGGATCACGTCGTGGGCAAGCGACGACTTGCCGCTGCCCGACACGCCGCAGAACACCACCACACGCCCGGCGGGGAGGGTCAGGTCCACCCCCCGGAGGTTGTTCTGGCGTGCATCGCGGATGGTGATGGGCGGGCGCATGGACGGTAGTTATACAGCGGCGGCTGGGGCCGCCGAATGACAAAACGACGAAACGACGAAATGATCAAACGGGCGGCTGACGCTGAAGCTGAAGCTGAGGCTGAGGCTGCGGCAGAGGCAGAGGCTGAGGCTGAGGCTGGGGCTGAGGCTCACTCCTCGGCTGGATCCTTAATTTTCTTCAACGAAAATGTACCCATGGTCAGACTTTTGCCGCCGGCGCGGATCTCTCAGGTTTCCTTTGACTCGCCCGTGGCCGCGGTCACTTTGATCACTCTTGAAAGCCAGCGCCAGCACGGAAGCTGCCTCATGGGCTGACCGGAGGACGAACAGAGGTCGTACCGAAGAACCAAGCTTCCGCGAAGGCGCTGGCAAAACTTTATGCGGCAAACAGAGGCGAGTCAGATTTCCTCTCTTGAACTATCGGTTCATATGCAACAGGGGGTAATTGGAGAGAACCAAGCTTCCAGTTTGCTGTCGCTAATTTCCTGCGTCCTCAATCTGCTTGTTCAGTTCGGCTTCATCGCTCTTGAAACCTTCTATCTTCCTCGCTTCCGATAGAAACCCTTCATCCTGAAAAATGTTATAGGCCTCTTTAATCTTCGCAATGCCTTCATCATACTGGCCGCTATATCCCAGTGCCACACCCACGTTGTACACTGCGCGACCCTTCACTTTCGAATCGATCTCCGGATTACCGTTCGCCTGTGCCACCGCCGCCTTGAATTCCCTGATTGCTGAATTCCAGTCGCCGCTCTTTGCATAACCAACGCCTGCCTTGGTCGTTGGGAGGTCGCCTTCATCATACAAAATGACAGCAACCATCACCTGATATGGAGCAATCATCTTCATAAAATTGCTGACCACCTCTTGCTGGGCGGCGCGCCGGGTTTCGTCCGCTGCATCAAGAGGGGGAATGATCTCATTGAGTTGCGAAGGGTCGGTAACGGGAGGACCGTCTGCCTCCGCAGATTTCTCCATCCCCTTTGTGGATTCCAACATCTTTGTCGCAAGAATGCGACCAGTACTCGTGTTGATAACTTTCGTGGATACGCGAAGGTCGAGAATTCCTTGCCGCTTGTATGCAGTGTAGTTGGTGACCCCATTCTTGTCCCGTCTCGTCCCTTGGGCGCTTGCGACCTTTTCTGTATATTTGTCCTTGCTAACACGACCAAAGATTAGAGCGTCTGCACCTGCGACTTTGCCAACTTGGGCAGCAGAAGATGCGTCAACAACACCATTTTCGCCGAGAGATTGTTCCTGCTGGACCTTCGCAAGATGTTGCCTATCTACCACATCATAACGACCAGACTGCATCAGCGCCTGAGTAAGCTGATCAGCAATGTCCTCCCCCCCTTCTCCACTAATTGAAGAAACGGCGATCTTCTTGATACCGGCCAAGTTGATTTCTGCAGGCTTCATCCGGGGGACTTTAATTGTGGTAGCTGCGCAGCCGAACATTGAGGTTGAGGTCCCTATTACCAGTGCTACAAGAGTTAACATCTTCCTCTTCAACGAAACCCGATTCATTGCTTGCCTCCCTTCTCCTGGTTAGTGTGTTGGAACTTATGGGCCCGGGGCAATTTCGCCGGCGAAGTGGATGCTGCGGTCTGATTCGCATGCAACTGCATCATTCAATCACCGGTCT
>CAZEFW010000030.1:0-64744 GCA_964511535.1 uncultured Myxococcales bacterium
GGGGGTCGGGGTGGTGGGTGGGGGCGGCGGGCGGCGGGGGCGGGGGGGGGGGCGGGGGTGCGGGGGGGGGGGCGGGCGCGGGCGCGGGAGCGGGAGCGGGAGCGGGTTTCTTTTCGGGCTCGGGCTTCTTTTCGGGCTCGGGCTCCTCCCAGGACGGCCGGGCCGGCGCCGGTGGGGGCCCGGCGTCCGGAGCGGCGCCCGGCCCGGCGTCCGGGCTGGCCAGCGCGGCGGATGACGAAGCAAGCATTGAAAACAAAAGACAAAACGCCCAGTACTTCACTCTCATGAGGAGCTCCATTGAAGTCCTGCAAGAGATAGTCTGCCAGAGATGAGGAAATTTAAAAAATTGCCGCAGATTCCGGCGAGGTCCGCTCAGGCGGAGTCGGCCACGAACCGCCGCCTGAGCGCGCGCAACACCAGCCGCTGCCCCATGGCCTGGGTCCAGGGCGACAGCAGCCCGATGAGCATGGCCAGGTCCACCACCAGGGCAATGCCGAGGGCCGACCGCGGCACCCACGGGGGCAAGGTGATGACGGTCAACATCAGAAACGACAGCCCCATGAGCAGCACGGCGCACAGGGCGGTGTAGATAAGCGGGTAAAGGGAGGCCCCCGCGCCTCTGCCCATGGCGCACGCCGCCAGCTTGCGCACCTCCCACTCCTCCTCGCAGTTGGCGCACAGGTCGCCCGTTTCGGGCGTGTGGCTCGGACACAGCGGCGCGCCGCACCGGGGGCAGGCGCCCTCTGCCATGTCGCCGCACTCCTGGCAGCGATGGTGAAGCGCGTTCTGTCGGTACGGGATGCTCATCTTCTAATTAAGTATAATGGCAGCAGCCAATTGTTCACCGCTCATTGGAGCTTCCTCGCCCATGCCACGCGACGCCGCCGCCAAAATTCGCGAGATCCTTGTGGACCACCAGGTGGTTTCAGCCTTCCCTCCCCATGTAATGGCAGAGGTGGAGGCGCTGACCGAAGATCCGGGGATCGACGACCCGACGCTGGAGGACCTCACCGACCTGCCCTTCGTCACCATCGACTACGAGACTTCGAAGGATCTTGATCAGGCGCTGTTGATTCAACGTCACGGCGACGATGGATATTGCGTGCGCTACGCCCTGGCCGACGCGGCCCACTTCGTACGGCCCGGGACCGCGCTGTTCAGTGAGGCCCTGGCCCGCGGGGTGAGCCTGTACCTGCCAGGGTGCACCGTGCCCATGCTGCCCCCGGAGCTGTCCGAGGGGATCGTCTCGCTCAACGAGGGCGTGGACCGCCGGGCGCTGGTGTTCACCACCCATCTGGATGCGCGCGGCCACATCCTGGAGACGCTGATCACCCGGGCGCGCATTCGCAGCCAGGCCAAGCTCTCCTACGACGGGGTGCAGGAGGCACAGGACGCCGGCTGGACCGGGCCCCTGGCCGGGCAGCCATTCACCCAGTCTCTCCAGCTGCTGCAGGAGGTGGGCGAGCTGCGCATGGCCGAGGCACGCCAGCGCGACGTGATCTCGTTCAATCGCGAGGAGCTGGACGTGGAGGTCGTGGGAGCGAAGCTGCTGCTCACCAGCCGGCCCCGCAACATGGTCAGCCGCTACAACGAGCAGCTCTCCCTGCTGTGCAACGCCGAGGGCGGCAGGCTGATGCTGGGCGACGGCATGCCCGAGCCCCACGTGCAGCCGGTGTACCGCGTGCACGAGCCGCCCGAGCCGGACGGACTGGAGCGGCTGGAGAAGATCCTGCTGGCCCTGGCCCGGGCACACCGCTTGCCCGACGAGAAGCTCGGCTGGAGCCGCGGGCAGGAGAGCCTGGGAGATTTCCTGGACCGCATCCGCGCTGCGGGCCTGCCCCGCGCCCTGGTCCGCGCCGTGGAGCGCCAGACCCTCATCGCCAACAGCCCCTCACGTTTCACCGCCAGGCCCGGGGTGCACTACGCCCTGGGCGTGAGGCCTTACGCGCGCTTTTCGGCGCCCATGCGCGAGATGGTGGGGGTGTTCACTCACAAGGAGGCGCTGGAGAAGCTGGGGCTGGCGCCGGTGATCCTGACCACCGAGGAGGATGAGCAGCTCAGAGAGCTGGTAATCCAGGCCGGCAACCAGGGCAAGGACCGGCAGCGCACCCTCGACCGGGCGGTCCGCCGGCTGGCGATTCACGAGCTGCTCAGCCGGGACCTCGGCATGCCAGAGCCGGAGCGTCCTGCTCGCGCCGGCACCGTCATGGGCCTGCGCCCCTCGCGCGCATACCTGCAGCTGGAAGATCCGCCGGTGGAGCTGAAGGTCTACCGCGAGGATCTGGAGCGCTGGGCCGGCGCCTCCCTGGAGCTGTCCGAGGACGGAGTCGCCCTCATCACCACCGACGGCGAACCGCAGCTGCTCATGGGCGGCAAGCTGAACGTCCGGCTCATGAGCCACGACAGAAAACGCCGCCGCTGGCGCCTCCAGCCCCTCCCCTGAAAAATGTCATATAGGGGGGTCAGACCCCCCTATATGACATTTTATCAGTCGGCCCAGTAGTACTTCTCCTTGTGGGTGCAGTTGATCAGCTTGAGCGGGAGTTTCAGCTCGTCGAGGGTGTCGAGCACCCGGGTGAGGCGGTCCCGGCGCTCGGCCTCGCAAAGCCCGTGGTCGTCGACCCACGCCTCGCGGCGCTTGTCGGTGACGCCCCATTGCTCCGGTTCTCGCGCCATGGCCGAACCCTGGAGCAACGCCAGGCTGGAGATGTTCAGCACCTTGAAGATGGCGGTGCGGTTGTTGCGCAGGAAGTCGATTGTGGCCTGCAGGTCCTGCTCGGTCTCACCCGGGAAGCCGACGATGACGTTGATCCCCACCCGGATGCCCGCCTCGGCCGTGCGATGGATCACCTGCTCCGCCAGCTTCACGCTGTACGGTTTGCGCATGCGCCGCAGCACCTGATCCGAGCCGCTCTCGAAGCCGTAGTGCAGCTCGGCGCAGCCTGCGGCTTTCAGCTTGGCCAGCAGCTCGGGGGTCATCTCGGGACGGATCATGGCGTAGCTGGACCAGACCGGCTCCAGCCGGCGCGCCATGATGAGGTGGGCCAGCTCCGTCAGGCGGTCCATGTCGCCATTGCAGATCAGATCGTTGAAGGTGAATATCTTGCGCCCGTGGCGTCGCATGTGGTGCGCCATCTCCGCCACCGCGTGCGCGCCGCTGCGGCAGCGGAAGTCGGGCATCAGCTCACAGTCGATGCAGAACACGCACCGCGCTGGGCAGCCCCGGCTGAAGGCGAACGGGAGCTCCTTGGAGGTGTACGATTCCAGGTCGAACTCCTCGTAGGTCGGGAACGGGATCCCATCCAGGTTCGCCGGCGGAGGGCGCCTGAGGAAGCGCGCACTGTGCGGCTCCTGCTGCATCCATCTGGGGCCGGGGATGGCCCCTGGGATGGTCCCCGTGGGGCCATCCGAGAGCTCCCGGCGACAGATCTCGAGCAGCGTCTCCTCCCCCTCGCCCAGCACGAAGTGATCCACGGCGAACCGGTGCAGCGTTCCCTCCTCCAGCAAGGTCAGCACCTCCGGGCCTCCGAGCACGATGATCCGCCCGGGGGCCTCCTCGCGGATCCGCTCGGCCACCCACCGCACAGCGTGGCGATTGGCCGAGTTGATGAACAGCCCGACGACGCGCGTTTCCGAGGAGAGCACCTTCTCCACGGCCTGCTCCATGAGGATCTTCGCCGGGCCCAACAGCATGTGGTACAGGGCCATCGGCTTGAGGTCCTCCAGCGTCCCGATGGTCCAAAGGTGCCCCAGCCCCTTTGGCTCTAGGTGCCGGAACGCGCGCACGTTCAGGTCCTCCACCTCCACCCGCAGGCCCCCGGCGCGCAGGTAGGCCGCCAGGACCGCCAGATTGTAAGGCGGCCGCTCCACGCCCCAGAATGGGGGCAGCATGAGGGTGACATCCGGCCGACGGCGGAGCATGGCTCCATTGTAGCCTGACGCCCCGGAGGAGGTGGTGCACCGCATCACCCGCGAGCAGTACATCCTCTCCGGCGTGGTCTTCCCCTTGCCGCGGCCCCCGGACGCGACGCGCCCCACGGTGTGTCAGGTGTTGGAGTGGTGAGGGCGCCGCGCCGGCTCTCTACTGCAGCTCCAGCACGCCCAGCCGGTAAGGCGGGATCAGGTCGCGCCAGCCCAGGCGCGTCAGGTGCAGGTAGCCGCCGTCGCTCGACTCCACACCCCAGTCGGCCGCCACGAAGGGCGAGGTGATGCTCACGCCGGGGCGCAGCAGGTTGTAAAGCAGCGTCCCGTCGGGCAGCGATGCCACGGCGAAGTAGAGCAGGATCCCCTTGACCGCGGCCGTGGGCGCGGCCCCCGGCTTGATGCGCAAGATGCGCCCCATCTGGGGCGCGTCCACCACCAGCTCCAGCGCCTGCTTGAGCACCTCCGGCGTGGGCTTGAGCTGGGCGAACTCGAGCACGCGGTTGCCCGCCCCGGACACCAGCAGCTCGTCGCCCCGGGCCGCCAACATGAACGGGTAGAACCCGTCCGGCAGGATCAGCTGACGGTCCACCGTCATCTCCCCGGCGCCGCCTACCTTGACCCGCACCAGCCGGCTCAGGGTCCCCGCGTCGTCCTCACCCACCTCGTAGACGCTGCTGAGCACCTTGGCCTTGATCTGCTTCAGGCCGCGCTTGAGCTTCTCGCCGGCCACGCGGAAGTTCGGGCCCTGCAGCACCCACATGGCGCCCGGATCTTTGGGGTCGGCGGCCAGATCGATGGTCAGGGGCAGGCTCACCTCCCGGGCCAGCCGGAGCGTCCCCGTGACCCGGGGCTGGGTGGTTCCGTGGCCCGGCTTGACCCGCACCAGCCGGTTGCCCCGGGCGTCCAGCAGCAGCACCGACTCGCCGCCCGGGGTCAGCTCCAGGTCGACGAACATCGGCTCCGGGCCCTCTGTCCGCGAGCCGAGGGGCACCATGGTCACCTGCTCGCCTCCGCCGGCGGGCACGAAGAGCAGCTCCTGCTCGCACGCCACCATCAGCACCTCCCGCCCCCCGGCGACCAGCGCCCTGGGCCGGCTGCGCGACGCGATGGCGAAGCGCCCCACCGACTGCGGCCCGCCCGGCCCGCCGAGGTGGACGGTCCTGATGGACGCCCGGTACCCCCGGCCCTCCTCGTGGGTCACCGCCTCGAGGGTGAACGCCAGCGCGCCCTCTGGCGACACCGCCACCGCCGCCACCCCGTCCACGGCCAGCTCCGCCGCGTCCTCGTCCACCGCCTGGTCCGAGCCCGGCCCGACGGGCACGAAGCGCATCACCTTGCCGTCCGGCTCGGCGGTCACGATGTAGCGGTGAACCTCCACGCTCACCGACGCCTCCCCCCGTGGGGTGGTCACCGCCAGCCGGTGCCGCTTGCGCGGGTCGAGCCCGCGGGGCACACGCACAAGCAGCGAGCCGCCCCGCAGGAACCCAGCCACCGGCACCTGCAAACCACCCACCTTCACCCCGGACGCGCCGTGCAGGTTTTCGCCCACCACCGCCACCCACTCGCCGGGGGTAAAGCGGCCGTCCGATGCCACGGCGCTGATCTGGCCGCTGGACCGGATCGGCAGCCCCCCGAGGTCGGTCAGGCGGTGGATGACAGGCGCGCCGGCGCCCGGTTCGGGGGCTGTCACGCGCAGGTACGACAGCGGCGCGCAGCCCTGCCCCGTGGCCAGCGCCAGGAGCCCGGTGAACAGTACATGGGTTCGGATCATGCCCCAGAGTAGCAGGTCGCGCTCCCCGCTTGTGTGAGCAGTTCACGCCCGTGAGGGGCCTCGCGTCAGGGCGCCAGGAACCGCCGCAGGTGCGGCGCGGTGAGGGAGCCCTCCTGCGTCAGCAAGCCGTCGCGCGGCCCCTGATAGACCAGCGCCCCGCCATGCTCGCCGCCCCCCGGGCCGAGATCGATGATCCAGTCCGCGCTGGCCACCACGTCGAGGTTGTGCTCGATGATCACCACCGTGTCCCCGCGATCCACCAGGCGCTGCAGCACCGCCAGCAGGCGGGCCAGATCGCTGGCGTGCAGCCCGGTGGACGGCTCGTCCATCAGATAGACCGCGCCCGCGCCCCCCTGCTTGCGCAGCTCCTCCACGAGCTTGACCCGCTGGGCCTCGCCCCCGCTCAGGGAGCCGGAGGGCTGCCCCAGGGTGAGGTAGCCCAGGCCGACGTCGCGCAGCAGCTCCAGCGGCCGCCGCGCCGCGGGCACCGCCTCGAACAGCTCCAGCGCCTCGTCCACGGTCAGCTCCAGCACGTCCGCCATGGACCGCCCCCGGTAGCGCACCGCCAGGGTGTCCGCGTTGTAGCGCCGCCCGTTGCACGCATCGCACGGCGCGTACACCTCTGGCAGGAAGCTCATCTCGTGCTTCACCCGGCCCTTGCCCTTGCAGTGCTCGCACCGCCCGCCCTTGACGTTGAACGAGAAGCGCCCCGGACCGAACCCGCGCACCCGCGCCTCGGGCAAACCCGCGAACAGCCCGCGCAGCTGGTTCATCAGCCCGACGTAGGTGGCGGGGATGCTCGCCGGCGTCTTGCCGATGGGCCGCTGATCGATCTCGCGCACCCGGCGCACGCCGGACGCCCCCTGCAGCTGCCCCAGCTCCGGCGCTTGCCCGGCCAGCCGCCGCCGCAGGCCCTCCCCCAGCACGTCCATCACCAGGCTGCTCTTGCCGCTGCCGCTGACCCCGGTCACCACGGTGAGCCGGCCCATGGGGATGGTCACGTCCAGCCCGCGCAGGTTGTGGTGGACCACGTCGCGCAGTTCCAGGGCCGGCGTCTCACCGTCCACCGGGCGCGCGCGGTGCATGGCCCGCTCCTCGCCCGCCCGGGCCAGGCTGCGGCCCGTGAGCGAGTCGGGGTGCGCCAGCGCCTCCTCCGACGGGCCCGATACGGTGACCTGCCCGCCGAGGGTCCCCCCGCCCGGCCCCATCTCCACCAGGTGATCCGCCTGGCGGATGGTGTCGTCGTCATGCTCCACCACCAGGACGGTGTTGCCCTGGTCCACCAGCCGGCGCAGGGCCTGCAGCAGGCGCTCATTGTCGTGCGGGTGCAGGCCGATGGTGGGCTCGTCCAGCACGTAGAGCACCCCCCGCAGATCGGCGCTGAGCTGGGCCGCCAGCCGGACCCGCTGGGCCTCTCCGCCGCTGAGGGTCGGGGCGGCGCGGGACAGGGCCAGGTACTCCAGGCCCACGCGCTCGAGGAACCGGCAGCGGGCGGCGATCTCGGCCAGGGCGCTGGCCGCCACCTCGCGCCGCGCGGGGGGCAGCGCCGCCTCGATGCGCGCCAGCTCCCGGGCCAGCGGGCCGGGGGGCATGGCCACCAGCTCGGTGATGCTCCGCTCGCCCAGCAGCACGGCCCGCGCCACCGGCCCGATGCGCGTGCCGTCGCAGGCGTCGCAGGGGGCGCCGGCAGCGGCGCCGGTCTCCTCGGTGGGCTCCAGCCCGGTCCCCTCGCATACCGCGCACCGGCCGGCCTGGCTGTTGAACGAGAAGATGCGCGGATCGGGCGGATCGAACCCGACGCCGCAGGCCGCGCAGTGCAGGTCCAGGCTGAGCCGGTCCGAGCGCTTGCGCCGGTCGGGCAGCAGCTGCACCGTACCGCCGCCCAGCTCCAGCGCCGCCTCCAGCGCCGCTTGCACCTCGGCCGCCGACTCCTGCGAGACCTTCAGCCGGGCCACCACGTACTGCACGTCATGCTCCCGGTAGCGGTCCAGCTCCGGCGCGGGCTCCAGCGGCGACACCTTCCGGTCCACTCGGACCTCCTGGTGACCCAGGGCGCGCCCTCGCTTGAACAGATCCCGGTGAAACCCCTTGCGCCCGCGAACCGCCGGCGCCATCACCCGCACCCGCTTGCCCTCGTACAGGTCGAGCACCTGCCGCGCCAGATCCGCCGGGGCCAGGCCGCTGACCCGCGCGCCGCAGGTGGGGCAGTGCTGCACGCCCACCCGGGCGTAGAGCAGCCGGAGGTAGTGATACACCTCGGTCATGGTGGCCACGGTGCTTCGAGGACCGCCGCGGGAGGTGAGCTGGCTGATGCACACCGTGGGCGGCACGCCGAGCAGCTCGTCCAGGTCCGGCCGCGCCACCTGCGCCACGTACTGGCGCGCGTAGGGGCTGAGGCAGTCCATGAAGCGCCGCTGCCCCTCGGCGAACAGGACGTCGAAGGCGAGGCTGCTCTTGCCGCTGCCGCTCGGCCCGGTCACCACCACCAGGCGGTCCCGGGGGATCTCGACGGACAACGACTGCAGGTTGTTGACCCGGGCGCCGCGCACCTCCATGCCCTCCGGCGCCAGGGCGCCCGCCGGCCGCGCCCGGTCCGCCCCGGTGGCCGGGCGTTTCCCTGCCAGGTGCTCCGCCAGGAATCGCCCGGTGTGGCCCTCGCCCGTTGCCGCCAGCTCCGCCGGCGCGCAGGCGGCCATCACCCACCCCCCCTGCTCTCCCCCCTCGGGGCCCAGGTCGATGACCCAGTCCGCTGCGGCGATGAGGTCCAGGTGGTGCTCGATGACGATGACGGTGTTGCCCCGGTCCACCAGCTGCTGGAGGTTCTCCACCAGCAGCTGGACGTCCCCCATGTGCAGCCCGGTGGTCGGCTCATCCAGCAGGAACAGCGCGCCGCTGGCCGGCTTGAGCGCCAGGTGCTTGGCCAGCTTGAGCCGCTGGCTCTCGCCGCCGCTCAGGGTGTTCAGCGGCTGCCCCAGGCTGAGGTAACCGAGCCCCACCTTTTGCAGCACGGCCAGGCGGCGGGCCACCTCGGGCTGGTCCTCCTGGAAGAACGCGGCGGCCTCGGCCGCGGTCATCTGCAGCACCTGGTGCACGTTGCGGCCCCGCAGCCGCACCTCCAGCACCTCCTCGGAGAAGCGCTTGCCCGCGCACCGCTCACAGGTCACGTAGCAGTCGGCCAGGAACTGCATCTCCACCCGCTCGAAGCCGTTGCCCTGGCATACCTCGCACCGCCCGCCCTTGACGTTGAAGCTGAACGCCCCCGCCTGCAGCCCCCTGGCCCTGGCCTGGTCAGTGGCCGCCAGCGCCTTGCGGATCGGGTCGAACGCCTTGACATAGGTGGCCGGGTTGGAGCGGGGCGTCGTGCCCACGGGCGCCTGGTCCACCAGCACCACCTCGCTCACCCCGGCGGCGCCCCGGATTGCGCGGTGGGCGCCAGGCCGGTCCGCTGCCACGCCGCGCTGGCGCAGCAGGCCCCGATGCAGCACGTCGTTGACCAGGGTCGACTTTCCGCTGCCGCTGACCCCGGTGACCACCACCAGCCGCTCCAGGGGGAAGGCGACGTCAACCTCCTGCAGGTTGTGGGCGGTGGCGCCGCGCACCTCGATGGCCGGCGAGTCGGCCTGCACCGGCCGCGGGTCGCGCGCTGCCACGGCCGCCCCCGCGCCGTCGGTGAGGTGACGCGCCGTGGCCGACCGATCGGTGGCCCGGCCCAGGTCGCCAGGCGGGCCCTCGAAGACCACCTCGCCGCCGCTGGCGCCGGGCCCCGGGCCGAGGTCGATGACATGATCGCACGCGCGGATGATCGCCTCGTCATGCTCCACCAGCACGATGGTGTTCCGGTTGGCCCGCAGCCGCTCCAGGATCGCCATCAGCCGTTCGTTGTCCCGGGGGTGCAGGCCCACGGACGGCTCGTCGAGCACGTAGAGGGTGTTGACCAGGGCGCTGCCGATGGCGGTGGTCAGGTTCACCCGCTGCACCTCGCCGCCGCTCAGGGTCCGTGACTGGCGGTCGAGGCTCAGGTACCCCACCCCTGCGCGGCACAGGTAATCCAGGCGACTGCGGATCTCCGCCACCACCGGCGCCGCGGTGGCCGCCGCCTCGGGCGCCAGGTCGAGCGCGTCGAAGAACCGGAGCGCGCGCTCGATGGTCAGGGCGTAAAGCTCCGCCACCGACAGCCCGCCCAGCCGGTAGAGCAGCGCCTCGGGGCGCAGGCGCGCGCCGCCGCATTCCGGACACGGGACATAGGCCCGGTAGCGGCTGAGCAGCACGCGCACATGCATCTTGTAGGTCTTGCGCTCCAGCCAGCGGAACCAGCCGCGCACCCCGTACCAGCGCTGCCCCCGGTCGCCGTCCAGCACCGCGGCCCGCTGGGCCTCCTCCAGCTCGGCCCAGGGGCGGTCGGTGGGGATGCCCGCCGCGGCGCAGTAGTCGAGCATGTCCTGGCGCTCGTGGCGGGTGCCGTCGGAGGTCCAGGGCCTGATGGCGCCGTCGGCCAGGCTGCGCCGGTGGTCGGGCAGCACCAGCTCCATGTCCAGGGCGATGACCGCGCCGAAGCCGTTGCACTCGGTGCACGCCCCCAGCGGCGAGTTGTAGGAGAACAGGTTCGGCTGGGCAGGCGGGTAGGAGATGTCGCAGCTGGCGCAGTGCCTGCCCTGGCTGATGCGCACCTCGGTCACGCCGCCGCCCTGCTGCTCCACCATGGCCAGCGCCCGCCCGTCCCCCAGGCCCATGGCGGCCTCCAGCGCCTCGCTGATCCGGGGCAGCCGCGCCTCCTCCAGGGCGACCCGGTCGGCCACCACCTGAAGCGGCTCCTCCGGGTCACCGGCCTCTGCGGCCGCCTCGCCCGGGACCACGGCCCGCCCATCCAGCCAGATCCGCCGGTAGCCGCGCCGGCGCAGCCACTCCAGGGTCTCCGCCCGCTGCCGCGCCAGCAGCTCGAACAGGATCACCGCCCGCGCCCCGGCGTGGGCTCGCACAAGCCGCTCCGCCGCAGCCCGCGGAGAGTCGCTCTCCACCGGCTCTCCGCAGCCGCCGCAGTGCAGCTGCGCGGCCCTGGCGTACAGCACCTTGGTGAAGTCGGTCAGCTCGGTCACCGTGCCCACGGTGGAGCGAGACGCCCGGATGGTGTTCTTCTGATCCACGGCCACCGCGGGCAGCACCCCCTCTACCCGGCGCACCGCCGGACGGTCCATGCGGTCCATGAACTGCCTGGCGTAGGGGCTGAAGCTCTCCACGTACCGGCGCTGTCCCTCGGCGTACAGCGTGTCGAAGGCCAGAGATGACTTCCCGGATCCGCTCACCCCCGTCACCGCGGTGATCGCCTCCAGGGGGAAGTCCACGTCCAGGTCCTTCAGGTTGTTCTGCCGGGCGCCGAACACATGGATGGCGCCGGAGGAGCGGGCTTTCTTTGCAGTGCGAGTCGGGGACATGACGGTGAGGGCAGGAGAAGTTTAGCCCGCATCTGCCCGCGCGCCGACCGGTGAATAAAATAGTTGACTACACGTTATTGCATAATTAACTATGTGCACCATGAACACCCCATCAGAGACCCTGCCGATCCGGCAGGTGGTCGAGGAGACCGGCGTCAGCAAGGAGTTGATCCACCACTACCTGCGCCAGGGGCTGATCCCTGCCTGTCAGGCCCGGGGCAGGTACGACGAGCAGCAGGTTGAGCTGCTCAGGTTGATCCGGCGGCTGCGCGAGGAGCACCAGCTCCCGCTGGAGGTGATCCGTCAGCTGGTCTCCAGGTTCGATCAGGATCCAAGGGCCATGGAGCTCCTGCTGCTGGGCGAACCCCTGGCCAGGCGGCTGGAGCGGCTGGCCACCCGCGGCGAGCTGGGAGGGGGTGCGTCCCTCGGCCCTGGCGCCCTGTGCGCAGAGGCCCGCATCAGCCCCGAGCAGCTCGAGGAGTACGTGACCCTCGGGCTAGTCCAGCCCGACCGCTCCGGCTCCGAGCACGCCTTCTCTGGCCATGACGCTCGCATCGCCGAGCTGTGTCAGCGAGGCCAGGCCCTGGGCGTGCGCCTGGAGTCCCTGCGAACCATCGCGTCCTTCGTGCGCCTCGGCTTCGAGCTGGAGGGGGACGAGTTCTTTGGCGGCCGCTCCCTGCTGACCGACGGCGCCGACGACTTCTTCCTGCGGCGCGAGTACCTGGTCAGCTTCGTGCAAAACCTGGTGCAGGCGCGGGTACAGGTCCACCTGTCGCGGCTCACCCGGCGAGCCGCCCCGGCCGTGGCCTCACCGGACGAGGTGGTGTACCGCCCGAGCCGGGCCTTCCGCCGGCGACATGGCCTCGACCGGATGCTGGATCAACACCTGGAGCGCCTCGGTCGGGAGCGGGACGACCTCGATCTGTGGCGGCGCACCGCCCGGCTGCAGCTGCACGCCGGCCGCTACCGCGAGGCGGTGTTCTTCCTGGAGCAGGCCATGGAGCGCTGGCCCGACGACGCGGACCTGCGCGGCGCCCGGGGCGTGGCCCTGCTGCTGTCGGGCGCGCCGGACATGGCAGCCGCCGAGCTGGAGCGGCTCGACCGTTCGAGCCTCCCCCCGCTGGCCCTGGCCGCCCTCGCCCTGTGCCGACACCTGGAGCCCCATCTGGAGGATCCGGCCGGCAGGATACTGGAGCCGCTGGAGCGCGCGCTGAAGGACGCGGGTCAGGACGCGGACGGCGCGCTGGTGCGGCTGCTCGCCGGCTGGATCTTCGCCGCGCTGCCCGGGGCCCTCGGGCTCAAGGAGCGGGGCGAGGAGCTGCTGCTGTCCCTGCACCGCGAGCTCAGCCTGGGCGACCCGCGCGCCGACCTGCCCGGAATGGCCGGGCGGCTCAGGCTCAACGCCGCCTACCTGTTGCTGGAGGCTGGCCAGCGCGCCACGCCGGACAGCCCGGCGAGCGACCCGGACCTCCACCTGGATCTGCGCGACGAGGTCTGCGCCATGGATCCGGGCTCGCTGATGGCCAGCCGCGCCTACGAGATGGACCTGGACGAACCCCCACCGAGGAGTTGAGACCATGCGAGCTCCCCCCCCGGCTGTACAGAAACGATTCACCATGACCCCCCACGGACGGGTGGCCTACCTGGAGAGCGGTACCCCGGGGCGGCCCCCGCTGCTGCTGGTGCACGGCATCCCCACCTCGTCCTACCTCTGGCGCCACGTGATGCGGCTGCTGGCGCCGCGCTTCCACTGCCTGGCGCCGGACCTGATGGGCCTCGGCGACACCGAGGTGGCCGACGATGCCCCGCTGCACATGGAGGCCCAGGCCGAGATGCTCGAGGCGTTCATGGACGCCCTGGGGCACCGACGGTTCGGCGTGATCTGTCATGACCAGGGCGGCGCGGCTGCCCAGCTGCTCTGCGCCCGGCGACCGCGGCTGGTCACCTGCCTGGTGCTGACCAACTGCGTGGCCTTCGACAACTGGCCCGTGCCGGTGATCAGGCGGCTGCAGGCGCTGATGCGCCTGCCCCTGCTGCCGGAGCTGTTGATCCGCGCCGGTCTGTTCCACCTGCTCGAGCAGCGCACGCTGGCGTCCAGCTTTCGACGGGGGGTGTACCGCCGGGACCGGTTCACCGACGAGGCCATCGGCGAGTACCTGAGGCCGCTGCTGCAAAGCGAGCGCAGCCGGCGGCGCTTCATCCGCTTCATGCTGGCCGGCTCGCCGCGCTACACCGAGGCCGCCCTGCCCGGCCTGCGCCGCTTTAATCGCCCGACCCAGGTGATCTGGGCCGCCGACGACCGCTACATCTCCCCCTCATGGGGCAAGCGGCTGCAGGAGGAGATCCCCGGCGCCGGCCCCATGGAGCTCGTCCCCTTCTGCGGTCACTTCTGGCAGGAGGAGCGTCCGGCCGAGTTCGTGTCCCACATGATCCCGTTTCTGACCCGACACGCGGCGCCCATCGCGGCAGTACCGGCGGCGCGCGCGGACCGAGGAGCTTGAGAATGAACACCGCATCCCATGAGATCCTGCTCACCACCCCGACCTACCCGTACCCGACGCTGCCGGCCAACGACAGCCTCACCGACGCCACGGGCCAGCGCTTCACCAAGGGGGATGAGATCTTCACCCTCCTGTCCCATACCCACTGCTTCGCCAACCACATCCTGGCCCAGAACATCCAGGCGCCGGCCACGGTGCTGGAGTATCCGCGCTGGGAAGACTTCACCGCCGAGGTGGACCGCGGCTACCCGGTCATCGGCATCTCCTCCTTCCCGGTGCACCTGGATAACGTGCTGAAGATGTGCACCTACGTGCGCCAGCGCTCACCACAGACCAAGATCCTGCTCGGCTCCTACGGCGGCCAGGCGTTCGAGGCGCGCTACGACGAGGAGACTCGGCGCAAATACGCCGACCAGGTGGTGCGCGGCGAGGGGGTCGACTTCCTGCGCGACATGCTCGGCGAGCAGAAGGGCGCCCCGATCAAGCAGCGGCTGATGCCCAAGGGCGGCGGCTCGCTGCCCTTCATCACCCAGCACCCGCCCGGCACCATCGGCTTCCTCGTGTCAGGGCTCGGCTGCCCCGGGGGCTGTGACTTCTGCTCCACCACCGCCCTGTTCGACAAGCGGCGCATCGAGCTGCTCTCCCCGGAGGATCTGGTGGGCGAGATGCACCGCTACTTCACCAACTTCCCCACGCTGAAGCAGGTGTTCGTGGTGGAGGAGGATCACTTCCGCTTCCCCAACTACCTGGAGCAGGTGCGGCGCTACTGGATGGAGCACCCGCAAATGATGGAGCGGGTGGACTGGTTCGGCTTCGGCTCCATCGACCACATCGGCCGCTTCGCCGACGAGCACGGCTGGGAGGCCATCGCCGAGCTGGGCATCGGCGCCCTCTTCATCGGCGTGGAGAGCAAGTTCGCCGGAGACCATGGCTACGACAAGCGCGACTCAGCCGACGCCCGCGAGGTGTTCGCCAACCTCAACCGCCTCGGCATCCGCACCGTGGGCGCGTGGATCTGCGGCTGGGACTGGCATGACCACGCCACCATGACCGAGGACCTGAACTACTTCGTCTCCCTCTGCCCGACGTACCAGCAGATCACCCGCCTCTCGCCCTTCCCCGGCACCGCCCTGTGGGACAAGCTGCGCGAGGGGGGGAGGGTCAGCGACGTGCCGTGGGAGGACGTGCACTTCTGGAGCGGCGCCCAGCGCAACACCCACCTCGAGCCCCACGAGACCCTGAACCTGACCGAGGACGGCTACCGGCTGCTCTACCGCACCTGGGGCCCGTCGCTGCTGCGGCGGCTGGACGTGCTGCTGTCGGGGTACGCCACCTGCGTGGCGTCGGAGAATCCGGTGCTGCGGCGGCATCGCTCGCTCTACTTCAAGCGCCACAGCGCGCTGTTCTGGTGCATCCTGCGCGCCATGGATCGCTACGCCCCCAACGGCGTGGTGCGCCGCCGGGTGCGCAAGACCGACGAGCGCTACCGGGCGCTGCTGGGCCAGCCGACGCCGGTGATGGAGGCCATGTCACGGGCGGTGGAGGGGCTGGCCAGCGGCTACAAGCTCAAGGAGCTGTTCGACCCGCAGAACCGCCACCCCAAGGAGGAGCCGTTCAAGCGCTACCTCTACCCGCAAGGCGAAAAGGGCGAGGGCGCCGGCCTGCCCTACGATGTCGAGGTGCCCCGCGGTCCCAGCGCCTCCGACCGCCTCACCATGGCCCGCGAGGGCGTGTCCTACGCGTTGATGGAGGCAACCATGAAGGCCCTGCGCGCCACCAGCCGGGGCCGGGGTGAGCCGGCCATCGACGACTTCCTGATCCAGATGGTCCACGACCGCTGCTTCGCCTTCGGTTTCTAGGGGCCACGGCTGTAAAAAGCGGCGGGACGCCGCTTCTACATCTGTAGACGCGGCATCTTACGGCGCACAGCAGACGCAGCACCTTGCGGCGCAAAGTAGACGCGGCATCTTGCCGCGCCCTGGCAGGATGGAGGCGACTCCTCCTCGCGCAGATCAGCTGCCGGGTTTGCTGCCGGCGTGGATCGCCTGGGTCCCGAGCATGAAGGTGCGGTGGGCCACGTCCACCAGGCCCGCGTCGGACATGACCTCCGCCAGCGCCTCCGGGGCCAGGAACCCCTCGGTGGTCTCGGGCAGGTAGCGATAGGCGTCGCCGTCGCCGGCCACCAGCTTGCCCAGCGCCGGGATCACCACCGCCATGTGGAACCGCACCAGCGGCGCGGCGGCGCCTGGCGGTGGAGGCGTGGTGTCGAGGCAGACCACCCGCCCTCCCGGCTTGACCACCCGGAGCTGCTCCGCGAACAGCTGGCGGCGGTCGGCCACGTTGCGGGCCAGGTAGCCCGAGGTGACCGCGTCGAAGGACGCGTCGGCGAAGGGGAGCCGCAGGGCGTCCACCTGGCACCAGCTGATGGGCGCGTCGCCGAGCCGCGCTCGCCCCACCGACATCATGGACGCGCTCAGATCTGCCGCCACCACCTGCTGCAGGCCCGGGCGCTGGCGCAGCGCCTCGGCGGCGATGTCGCCGGTGCCCGCGCCGAGGTCCAGCAGGCGCCCGCCCTCCCGGGGCAGCCGCGCCTCCTGCACCACCCACCGCCGCCAGCGCCTGTCCTGCCCCAGGGTGATCAGCCGGTTCATCAGGTCGTACCGCCCCGAGATGCGGTCGAACATCTGCTGCACCGCTTCGGCGCTGTCCGGGGGGCGCCCGTGGGACGGGGCGTGGTCGTCGGGCCCGCTCATGACGGGCAGGATATCAGAGCTGCGCCGTGGCCAGCTCGCCGATGATCTGCAGGGCGCGGTCCACGCGGTCTTCATGCTTCACGGCCAGGTTGAGGCGCAGGCAGTTGGCGTACCTGCCGGAGGCCGAGAACAGGTCGCCGGGCGCCAGGGAGATCTTGTGGTGGCGGACCTGCTCGCACAGCAGCGAGGCGCTCACCTTCGACGGGAGCTGGACCCAGATGACCTGCCCTCCCCGGGGCCGCGTGGCCCGGCTCCCCGCGGGGAAGTAGCGGCCGATGGCGTCGATGGTCCGGGCCAGGTTGTCCCGGTACACCCGGCGCAGCTTGCGCAGGTGGCGCTCGTAGCCCCCCTCGCGCAGGTAGGCCGCCAGGGCCAGCTGCGGGATGCTCGGCGACGCGATGGAGGAGATGTTCTTCAACCACAGCGCCTTCTCCATGGCCTCGCCCGGGACCATCCACCCGATGCGGAAACCGGGGGAGATGGTCTTGGAGAACGAGCTGACATAGATCACCCGGCCGGCCCGGTCGAAGGCCTTGACCGCGGGCGGGCGGGAGCCCTGAAATGGCAGCTCGCCGTAGATGTCGTCCTCCACCATCACCACGTCGTGGCGCTTGAGCAGCCGGGCCAGCCGGCGCTTCTTCGCCTCGCCCATGAGGCAGCCCAGGGGGTTGCTGTAGTTGGTGACCATGGCGCACGCCGACACCGACGGGCGCGCGAGGGCCCGGTCCAGGGCGTCGAGGTCCACGCCGTGCCGCGGATCGGTGCGCACCTCCAGTGCGCGCAGGTGCAGCCCCTCGAGGATCTCCAGCAGCCCGAAGTAGCAGGGCGACTCCACCGCCACCTGCTGCCCCGGGCGCGTCACGGCCTGCAGCGCCAGGAAGAGCGCCTCCTGGGCGCCGTTGGTGATGACCACGTCCGCCGGACCCACGGCGCACCCGGCGTCCACCATGCGGCGGGCGATGGCCCGGCGCAGGCCCTCGTCTCCCAGCCCCGTCATGTAGCTGTGGGCCACCCGCGGCGAGGAGCGCATCACCTCGTTGACCTTTCGGGCCAGCACGCGCCCTGGCAGCAGGTCGAGATCAGGCGCCGCTGCGCCGAGGCGCACGAAGCCGGGCGCGTTGATCTCCGCCTGCAGCCGCATCATCAGGTCGGTGCGCACCCGCTGGGCCCGGCGAGGCGGCTCCACCGTCTCCACCTCCTTGACCACCGCGCCCTGGCTCGCCTGCACGTAGTAGCCCGACCGCGGCCGCGCGCGGATCAGGCCGCGGTCTTCCAGCAGCCGGTACGCCTCGAGCACCGTGGTCATGCTGACCGCCCACTGGCTGTGCAGGCGGCGCACCGACGGCGCCCGGTCACCCGGCCGCAGCGTGCCGTCCTCGATGAGGCCTTGCACCCGGTCCGCCACCTGTCGGTAGAGCGGCCCGCCGCCCTGTTCGCTTGCCTGCATCCGGTTCACCTCTCTCCCATGGTGCGCCCCTCGCGCCGTCGCACAAGATACAGCTGGCCTGCGCGACGACCATAACAGTTTACTCAAATCGCCAACTGTTATGGTTACAAAACTGATTTTGTGAATCTGTTCTGGTCCCCGCCCCGGCGTCACCTTCTGGGGGCCATGAAAGAGCGAACGAAGAGACAGTGGTTCGAGGTGGTCGCGGCCCTGGCGGCGATCTACCTGATCTGGGGTACGACCTACGCCGCCATCCGGGTGGTGGTCACCTGCCTGCCGCCGTTGCTTGCCGGGGGGCTGCGGTTCCTGGTGGCGGGTGCAGCGCTCACAGGGGCGCTGCTCGCCAGAGGGGCGCCCATACCGTCGAGGCGGCAGCTGTTGGGCCCGGCGGTCACAGGGCTGCTGATGATGCTCGGCTCCCACGGCATCGTGGGCTGGTCCGAGCAGTGGGTTCCATCCGGGCAGGCGGCCGTGGTGATGTCCACCATGCCCATGTGGATGGCGCTCTATCAATGGGTCTGGCCGGGCGGACGGCGCCCGCCGCTGATGGTCATCGCTGGCATCGCCCTCGGCTTCTGCGGGGTCTGGGTCCTGTGCCGGCCGTCGGGCGCGGTGCAGCCCGGGCCCTTGCTGGCGCTGGCGTGCGCCCCGCCCTTGTGGGCCCTCGGCTCGGTGCTCTCGCCGCGGCTGCCCCAGCCCGGGTCGGCGATGCTGGCCACCGGGCTGCAGATGCTCATGGGCGGCGTCATGCTGCTTGTGGCGGGCGGGCTGCGGGGCGAGGTCGCCCTGTTGAGCCACGCCTCGCTGGCAGCTGCGGGGCCGACGCCGTGGCTGGCGCTCGGGTACCTCACCCTGTTCGGCTCGGGCGTGGCGCTCTGTGCGTACACCTGGCTGCTGCGCGAGGTGGGCCCGGGGCCGGTCTCCTCCTACGCGTTCGTCAACCCGCTGGTGGCGGTGGTCTTCGGCCGCATCGCCCTGAACGAGACGCCCAACAGCGGGCTCTGGCTGGGCGGCAGCCTGGTGCTGGGAGCGGTGGGGCTGGTGCTGGGAGGGAGGGTGGGGGGGGGGGGGGGGGGGGGGGGGGGGGGGGGGGCCCCGCGAGCCTGCGGCTCGCGAATGCCAGGATGCCAGGATGCCAGAATGCCAGAATGCCAGAACGACATGGCGGATCCGCCGTGAAAGTGACCACCGACTACCGACTACAGACTACAGACTGTCGACCATCTGATCCTTTCACCGTCCAAGATAGAGCCGAGCCAGGCCCACCTTCTTGGTCAGGAACTCGCCTCCGGGGAGCTTGCAGCCGAACTCCTTGAGGGTGATGTCGAAGCTGCAGCTCAGGCCGATGCGCGGGAGGGAGCGGCCGAAGCGGACCTCGTAGCGGTAGCAGGCGCGGGCCCGGGGCATGTCCGCTGGCGCCGGATCGTGGAGCTGGCGCAGGGCCGTGGCCATGGCTCGGTCGGCCAGGCGGTCCAGGGCGCGCACGCCGCTGCGCCGTCGAGAGGCCACCACCGGCAGCGCGCCTGGCTTCGCCTCCACACAGATCTCGTTGGTCAGCAGCTGCCCCCCCTCCTTCATCACCGCCTCCGCGATCATGGCCTGCCCCACGAGCAGCTTGGGCGGCGTGACCTCCTCGCCCATCTTGCTCGGGTCGAATGGCAGCGCCGAACCCATCTTCATGAACTGCTTGATGGCCGCCTTGTAAGCGCGGAAGTACGCGGGCGGCGCGCGTCGCTTGACCTTCGGGATCAGCGACAGATCCGGTTCGAAGTTGCGGTCCACCGCGCGCAGCAGGTCGAACAGGTAGGGGTGCGCGCGCCCGCTCCGGGCGGCGCCTCGGGCCTGGGCATCGCCGAGGAAGCGATCCACCCGCCGCTTGACCCGGCTCGCCTCTCCCTCGCCGGGGCCCGGCTTCGTCGGGGGCGCGGGCGCGACATCGCCGCGCGGGTCCCGCTGCAGATCAAGGTCGAGCGCGCGCATGCTCAGGGCGAGGGGGCCGGGGGGGGATGGGGATGGGGTTCGGGAGCGGGATCGGGAGCGGGAGCGGGCTCGGGAGCGGGCTCGGGAGCGGGTTCGGGCGACACAACTACTTCTTCGGATGCATCCTCATCCCTGGCCCAGTCTGCCTCGTCCTCGAAGTCGTCCTCCACCTCCACCATGATTGAGGGCTGGTCTTCGGGCTCGGGCTCCACGTGGACGTCCTCCTGCACGCGCGAGTCGCCTGGCAGCATGCCGTCCTCGTACGCCTCGGTGGGGGCGTCGAGCTCCTCCTCGGCGAAGATCTCCTCGAACTGCACCACGATGCGGCGCGCGTGGATCTCCTCGTCCAGGGACAGCGGGAGGTTGATCTCCTCGCCCTCCCGCGTGGTGATCACCAGCACCAGCCGGCCGTCATGGTCCTCTAGGCGGGGCAGGGTGGGCTCGTCCAGGGGCACCGAATCGAACGCGCCTTCCGGCGAGGTACGGCTGAACACCATCAGCCTGTACTTGTAGATCACCAGGTGGGTCTCGCCCTCCATGGTGCCGTCGGCGGCGCCGGACAGGTGCATATGGTCCAGCACGCGGCCCCAGGTGGGGGACAAAAATGAGGTCAACTCTTCCGGGAGCTTGATCTCGGGATCGATCTCAATGTCAGACATGGCCACAGCCTAAGATCCAACGCAAAAATCCTCAAGAATTTAGGGCCATGAGGGGGCGGCGTGAGTTGTTTGACAGCCTCGCCACGCTGCCTGGCGCGGGTTTTGACGTCGCCGGTAACTGGGAGCAGTATGGGGCTGGCAACCAATCCCAATCAGGAGGCACCAATGAAGAAACTGATCATCGCCCTGACGCTCGCCGTCGGCCTCTGCATGGCGGGCTGCGGCGACACCTGCACCCAGGAAGATACCAACGCCTGCACCACCACCAACTCCACCTGTGTGGCCGCGTGCATCGCTGACAAGGCCTGCCAGGACAAGTGCCAGGCCAGCTTCTGCGACTGCATGGACAACGCCGGCTGCGACACTCCCTCCAACTGCAAAAAGAACTGATTTCGTTAAACCCCCCGGGGTGACCATCCCGGGGGGCGCCCCCATCAGTAGCTCTTGCTGCACTTGTAGGTGCTGCCCCCCGAGGGGTTGCACGCCTGGTCCGAGGTGCAGGTACAGAGGCCCGAGCTGACATCGCACCTGGAGTGCTTCGAGCTGCCGCAGTCGGCGTCGGTCTTGCACAGGAAAGCGCCCACGTCGACGCTGCAGTAGTTGCTGTCGATGCACTTGAGGGTGACGCCCGAGATCTTGGGGCAGTCGCTGTCGACGGTGCAGCCGAGGCCGCAGCTGGTGAACGAGGGAATCTGGGGGTTGCCGGTGACGCACTTGAGGGTGTACCCGGCGAGCTTGGGGCAGTCGCTGTCCTTGTTGCAGAAGAACCCGCACGCGCCCCAGTTGAGCCCCCAGCGGCTGACCTGCTTGCAGGTCTCCTTGAGCCCGCCCCCGCCTCCCGAGCAGTCCGCGTCGGTGGTGCAGCCCACCATGCGGCACAGCCCGCCGGAGCAGATCGTGGCGCTCTCCCCCTTGTCGCATGGCGGCGTGGAGCAGCACTCGTCCGTGGTGGTGCAGGTGCGGGTGCAGCGCGCCGGCGCGGCGCCATCGCCGTCGCCGCACGCCCCGAGCAGCAGCAGCGCGGCGCACAGCGCGCCCGCCCCGGTCCTTCCTCTCATGTGTGCCATGAGCCGATTGTAACAAAGGCCCGAAAACTTTTTTGCCGCGCGGGTAGACCGAACCCGTCCCCGCCGCGTTGTAACGGTCATTCGGGGCGAGCGACGCCCCGCCACATCATCCAATACCCTAGGAGGACGACATGGGACGTTTCGCCACTGCCCTGATGATCACCTGCGCGCTCGCGCTGGCCCCGCTGGCCGCTGACGCCTCTCGCCAGCAACAAGGACAGCAACGCCGCCCGGCCAAGAAAGCCGGCGCGCGCATCGACATGGTCATCGCCCTGGACACCAGCTCGAGCATGGGCGGCCTGATCAACGCCGCGCGCCAGAAGCTTTGGGACATCGTAAACGAGGCCTCCCGGGCGCGGCCGCGGCCCATCCTGCGGGTGGGGCTGGTGACCTTCGGCTCTCCCGGGAACGCCCAGGACGGCCACGTGGTGGTCCAGAGCCCGCTGACAACCGACCTGGACGGCATCTACGAGAAGCTGTTCGCCCTGCGCACCAACGGCGGCACGGAGTACGTGGGCCGGGCGGTGCATACGTCGGTGCGCAAGATGAAGTGGCACCGGGGCCGCAACACGCTGCGGCAGATCTTCGTGGCCGGAAACGAGTCCGCGGACCAGGACCGGCAGGTGCGGGCGGCCACCGCGGTGAAGCAGGCCCGGCGCAAGGGGATCTTCGTCAACGCCATCTACTGCGGCAGCCAGGCAGACGGCATCGCGCCCAGCTGGCGCGCGGTGGCCTCGGGCGGCAAGGGTGTCTTCGCCGCCATCGATCACAACCACGGCACCACGGTGGTGGCCACGCCCTACGACCGCAAGCTCAAGGAGCTGTCCAACAAGCTCAACTCCACCTACGTGGGCTACGGCCGCAAGGGGAAGCGGGCCAAGGTGAACCAGAAGCGGCAGGACAAGAACGCGGCGAGCACCCACGCCGGCGTGGCGGCCACCCGCGCCGCGGCCAAGGCCAGCGCAGTCTACCGTGCGGACGACTGGGACCTGGTGGACGCGCGCAAGGCGGGCAAGAAGGTCGAGCGCGAGGCCATGCCCGCGGAGCTGCAGAGCCTGTCAGAGGATGAGCTGGGCGCTCACCTGGACAAGCTGGAGCAGCGCCGGGCCAGCATCAAGAAGAAGATCCGCAAGCTGTCCGGCAAGCGCAAGGCGTTCGTCAAGGCCGAGAAGAAGCGCAAGGGCAAGACCGACGACTTGGCCTTCGACGCCGCGGTCAAGCGCGCGGTGCGCAGCCAGGCCGAGGCGATGAACATCACCATGGAGTGATTCCTCCCCCTGTACCCCTGCCGCCCTCTTTCCCCCTACAACGCCAGCGTGGCCCACAGCCCCAGGTCGAGCCTGGACGCCGGGATGGTGAAGCCCTTGCTGTACGCGTCGGGCACGCCGGGCACGCCGGTCAGCGGCGGCACCTTCACCCCGTAGTGAAACTCCCCGTGGTCCCCCATGCGCACCGAGGCGAACAGCGCCAGGTCCAGGTAGGTCAGCACCCGCACGCGCCAGTCGAGCCTGAGCAGCCCGGTGCGGTCGCTCAGGTTGGCCAGGCCGGACAGCGAGATGGTGGTGTCGTCCCAGCTGCCAGGAGAGGGGAGCAGCGCGTAGGCCGCGAAGTAGTGGCGCCCCAGGTAGAACGGCGTGAAGGCCCCCTGTTCCCCGCTGGCCGAGCGCAGCAGCAGCCAGTCGTACAGGTCGGCGTCGGGGTAGCCCGCGCCGTTGTGGAAGTACTCCACCCCGATGAGCAGGTAGTCCTGGTCGGTGATCATGAACTGCAGCTCCCCGCCCAGGGTGAGCTGGGGGATCCACCGGTCGGAGCGGTCGGTGGCCACCGGGGTCTTGCCCGTGGCCAGGTCCAGCTGGCCGGTGTAGTGGGGCCGGCTGTCGTCGTAAGCGAAGCCTGCCTCGAAGCGCAGGTCCACCAGCCAGAAGCCGGCGGACAGGTCGGCGCCCAGGCGAAGGGGCTGGTCCTTGCCGTAGCCTGCTGAAATGGCGGCCTCCACCGGGCCCACCAGGAACTCGCCCCGTACTGCGCCGGTGACGCGGTCCGGGTGCTTGGCCAGGTCGATGCCGCCGATGGCGTAGAAGTTCCAGCCCAGCGACTCCACCGGGAAGTGAAGCTTGAGCAGGGTGGGGCCCACCCGCTCGTCGAAGATGGCCAGCGGGTCGCGGCGCTGCTGGTTCAGGATGTCGGTGGGGTTCCAGAACCGGCTTGAGCCCCACCGGATCGGCTGGCGCCCCGCGGTGACGTAGACCACCTCGTAGATGTCCGCCTTGAGCCACAGCTGGTCCAGCGCCACCGCCAGGGAGTCGGCTGGCAGCCCCGAGGCGTCGAGGCCGTCCTGCAGGGTGGGGTCGTACATCAGCCGCCCCCGCACGAAGGCGCGCAGCCGGTCCGACGGCCGCGCGTCGAGGAACAGGTAGACCACGTTGGGGCTGGTGACGCTGTGCTCCTCGTCGGCGAACTCGTCGGCCCAGGTGTACTGGAAGCGCAGCGACAGCTGCCCGCCGATGGTCAGCGGGTCGTCCGCCTCCTGCAGCAGGTCCCGGATGGCGCCGGCCGAGCGCACCGGCTCGTCCAGGGGTGAGGCGGGCTTCTCCTTCTGGGTCTCATCCTCTGCCTCCTCCTCGGCAGGCCCGCCGAACATGTCGGCTTCCCGCTGCTTCTCCTCCGCACTGCCTCCAAACATCTCGGCCTCGCGGGCGGCCTCGTCCGTCGGCTCGGCCCGCGCCGGTGCAGGCGCCAGCGCGGCCAGCAACAGCAGCAGGGTGAGCGCGCGGGTCATCTGCTGCGGGACTCGAGCCAGGCCTTGGTGAACAGGTTCGCCTTGAGGGACGAGAGGTCCACCTTCTGGATCACGATGGTGGAGCGGTTCCCCTTCTCCACCTCGTCGAAGATCCGTATCTCCTTGGGGAAGTAGATGTGCGCGCCCTTGGACTCGGAGTACATCTTCTTCCACTTCGGATAGTACGAGCTGCGCATCAGCTTGCCCGACTGGGCGTGCTCCTGGCTCTTGAGCATGTTGCCGGTCTTCTGGTCGACCCAGATGTGCTGGATCGGGAACGCCACGTCGGCCTTCTTCTTGGCCACCAGCTTCAGGTGGTGCACCTTGAACCGGCCCAGCTTCTCCTCGCCCACATATTTGGCCTTGTAGTCCTCGGCCAGGCGCGACTCGTCGTAGTCCGCGCGGCGGGAGTCGGTGCCGCCGATGCGCTCGCGCTCGGTGCGGCGGTCCCACTTGCCGGTGGCCGGGTCGTACATGAACAGGTTCTTGTCGATACGCAGGTAGCCGCGGCCCGCCTCGGCCTTGGGCTTGAGGAACAGCATCATCAGCTTGTCGTCAGCGTCGCGGCGGTAGACCACCAGCTGGTAGACCAGGTCGTTCTTGTCCTTCTCCTTGCGCTCCAGAAAGACCATGGCCTTGTAGTCGCCCGAGTTGCGCTGGCGGTCGTCGATGACCTTGACCAGCGCCTTGACGCCCGCCTCGTCCAGGGGCGCGGCGGTGGCCGGGGCGGCCAGCAGCAGGGCCGCCAGCGTCAGCATCAGCGTCGTCATCGTCTTCATCGGTTCCTCCTCAGCCTGCGTGGTGCATGGCCGTCACGGGCTGCATGCGCGCGGCCCGCACGGCCGGTCCAAGGGCGCTCAGGCCGGTGAGCAGGGTGAACACGGCCACCGCCCCTGCCA
Organism: uncultured Myxococcales bacterium; assembly: GCA_964511535.1. Lineage (GTDB taxonomy): Bacteria > Myxococcota_A > Polyangia > CAZCFB01 > CAZCFB01. The sequence goes on from CAZEFW010000030.1 coordinate 25,210, forward strand.
CATGAGACGGCGTGACCGACAGGTTTAATACATCGCTCAGCAAAAGCGCCTGCACCGCCTCGGTGGCGATGTGGATCTGCGCCTGGTCCAGCAGCACCGCCACGCCCGAGCCGACGGCGCCCCCGAGCAGCGTGCCCATGAGCCCAAGGAGCAGAGCCTCCACCAGGAACAGCGTCAACACCTGGCGCCGGGTCATGCCGATGGCGCGCACCGTGCCCACCTCGCCGGTGCGCTCTCGCACGGCGATCCACATGGCGTCGGTGATGCCGAGGGCGATGATGATCATCAGGATCCCCACCAGGATGTAGCTGATGGCGTCCAGGGCGGTGACCACCCACTTGAGGTAGGACACCTCGTCGGACCAGATGGTCAGGTCCAGCTGCTGGCCGGTCCAGTCCTCGCCCGCCACGCGCTCGAACTTGAAGAAGAAGGGGGCGGGGTGGTGCTCCATCACCTCGTGCCCCTTGGCCTTGAGGTCCTGGCGCAGCCGCGCCATCACCGCCTCGGCCTGGCTCGGGTCCTTCAGGTAGATCTGGATCACGCTGCCGGTGTCCTCGCCGTACTCGTACAGGTCCTTGACCGTCTGGTGGGGCACGAAGGCGGCCCAGTTGGAGAGGAAGCCGAAGTCCTTGGCGATGGCCACCACGGTCACGTCCACGGTGTTGGTGCGGCCGGCGCCGGTGGGCGCGGTGATGGTCAGGTCGTCGCCCACCTCCACCTCCAGCCGCTTGGCCTGGCTCGCAAAGAGCATCACGGTGTTCGGCTCGGACAGCTTCGCCAGGTCGCCCTTGACCTGGTCGCCGCCGCCCTCCTTGTAGTCACCCTCCCGGGCCATGGTCACCGCCTCGCGCAGGCGCGCCTCCTCGCGGATGTCCACGCCGGTGGGGCTGACGTACATGCTGTGCTGGTTGGAGATGATCTTGGCCCACGCGCGCTCGCGCACCACCAGCAGCTCGGACTCGGGCACCAGCTGCTCCACCTGCTTGCGCAGTCCCGAGATGCCGTGCAGCACCGGCCAGGCGTCGGTGGTCTTGTGCTTGGAGAAGCCGGCGACGTTGACATGCCCCGAGCTGATGGCCGTGGCGGAGCGGATCATGGTCTCGGTCAGGCCGTTGGACAGGGCCATGAGCATCACCAGCAGCATGGTGACCGCGGCCAGGGCGGTGACCAGCAGGCCGGTGCGGCGGCGGGCCTGGAGCAGGTTACGCAGGGCGATTGTGAGGTAGAGGCCCATGGTTCACTCCCTCGGCGACATGGCCACCACCGGCTGGACGCGGGTGGCGATGGTGGCCGGGTAGAGGGTGGCCAGCAGGCTCACCAACACGATGGCGGCCAGGCCCACGATGACGTTGCCCGCCCCCACCTCGGGGTAGAGCCGCGGGCCGGCGAACAGGAACACGAGCACGTCGGCCGGGGCGGGCAGCCCCACCTTGCCGAGCCAGGAGACGAGGGCCGCGCCCAGCGCCCCGCCCAGGCCGCCCGACAGCAGCCCCAGCAGCATGGTCTCCAGCAAAAAGAGCCGGCGCACCAGGGAGGCCTGGGCGCCGATGGCGCGCATGGTGCCGATCTCCATGGTGCGCTCCAGGGTGGCCATGACCATGGTGTTGTTGATGATCACCAGGGCCACCAGGAAGATGATGCCGATTGCCACGAACAGGATCACGCGCACCAGCACCACCATCTGACCCACCATGCCCGAGGCCTGCTTCCAGTCCACGGCCTGGAGCTTCAGGCCAGCCTTGTCGGTGGCGGCGATGATCGCCTCGCGGGCCGCGGGGATCATCTTGATGTCGTCCAGCACCACCGCCGCGTGCATGGCCAGCCCCTTGTTGATGAGCGCCGGGTCGAAGCTGCTGGATACGCCCGCCTTGCCCGCGCCGGACAGGTCCACCCCGGCGAACTCGTCGAACCCGTCGCCCGCGTCGGTCTCGTCCTCCACGCCCCCGGCCCCGCCGCCGAACAGCGCGTCCTCGGCGTCGTCCCGGCCCACGTCCTGCAGCCCCACCTGTTTCTTGATTCCGGCCAGCTCCTTGCGCTTGTCCGGCGTCATGTGGCCGTAAAGATCACGGTAGGTCATGATGTCCATCAGGCTGTGGGCGCCGGCCAGGTCCGAGCGCTCCAGCCCCTTGAAGCCGAAGGTGCCCCACACCTTGACGTTGGCCGACTTGATGGTGCCCGAGCGGGTGTAGGCCCGCAGGGTGATCACCTCGCCCACCTTGAACAGGTAGAGCCGCAGCATCGGCGCGATCTCGTCGAAGAAGAACTTGCGCCGGGTCGCGAGGTTGTCGTCGTCCACCTTCAATAACTGCTGCACCAGCTCGTCCACGCTCCCCTTGGCCCCCGGCATCAGCTTGCGCAGCCTGGCGCTCAGCTCCCTGGCCTGATCCACCTGCAGCTGGAAGGTGATGCGCCGGTACTGGCGCACCATGCGCTGCACCCGCCCCGTCATCACGGGGTCGCCCTCGATGCGCTTGCCCTTCTCGGTGACCTCCCGGTGCAGGCGGTCGAGGTAGCGAGCAACCGGGTTGCGCAGGCGCTTGTCGTAGAACTTCTGGTTGATCAGCACCCCCCGCTCCCCCACCGGGGGCATCTGGCCCGAGACCAGCTCGAACTGGCCGAAGTGCTCGGCGAACTTGTGCATGTCGGTGCCGATGACCTGCAGGAAGTAGCCCTCGTTTTCGTCCACCAGCGGCGCGACCTTGGTGTCGAGGTACATCACGCCGGGGCCGTGGTCCTGCTTCACCTCGGCCCAGAACTCGTCGGTGCGCACCCGGTCCACCAGGGCGATGTTCTTGTCCAGCTTCTCGTGGTCGCGCATGGTCTTCTTGCGCCGCTGCAGCTCCTGGCGCAGCAGGTCGGCCATGGCGCGGATGCGCGTCGCCACCAGCGCCGCGCCGGCCTGGTCCCCTGCCTCGTACGACTTGCGCAGCCGCTCGATGGCGTGGTCCAGCTCCGACGCGCTGTAGATGTCGAACACGTCCATGCCCATGGGCAGCACCGCCTTGACCCCGGGCACCGTCTCGATGGCGGCCTTCACCCTGGAAAAATCGGTCATCACGCCCAGGTCGTCGGCGCCCATGAACCCGGAGCCGAACAATGCCAGGTCGTCCCGGGCGTCCCTGGAGTAGACCTGCAGGTGGCCAGAGACGCTCTGGGTGATGCTGCGGGCCATGGCCTTGTCGATGCCGTCGAGCACCGAGGTGCCGAGCACCACCAAAAAGGTGCCGAACAGGATGAGCAGGCCCACCAGGGCGTTCTTGCCCCAGTGGCTCCACAGGTTGCGCCAGGCCATGGCGGCCAGCATGCGGAAGGTGCCCATCAGGCCTGCGCCTCGTCGCCGGCGGCGGTGTCGTCGGCGATGCTGCCGTCGACGATATTGATCACCCGGCGGGCCTGCTCCATCACCCGGGGGTCGTGGGAGGAGAAGATGAAGGTGGTCTCCCGCTCCCGGTTCAGCTTCTTCATCAGCTCGATGACCGACATGCCGGTGGCGGAGTCGAGGTTCGCCGTGGGCTCGTCGGCCAGCACGATGCTCGGCAGGGTGACCAGGGCCCGGGCGATGGCCACGCGCTGGCGCTGGCCGCCGGACATCTGGTTGGGGCGCTGGTGGATCAGATCGCTCAGCCCCACCAGCCCGAGCATCTCCTCCACCCGCTCCTTGCGCTGGGCGGCCGAGTGGCGCCGCTGCAGCAGCAGCGGGAACTCCACGTTCTGGGCCGCGGTGAGCACCGGGATCAGGTTGAAGGTCTGGAAGATGAAGCCGAGCTTCTCCAGCCGCAGCTTGGTGCGCGCCTTGTCGTTGAGCCCGGAGGTGGCCTTGCCGTCGATGATCACCTCCCCCTCGGTGGGCACGTCCACGCAGCCCACCATGTTGAGCAGGGTGGTCTTCCCGCTGCCCGACGGCCCGGCGATGACCGTGAACTCGCCCTTGTTGATGGTGAGATCGAGGTCGTTCAGGGCCCGCACGGTGAGGTCGCCAAGCGGGTACACCTTGGCCACGCACTTGAGTTCGACCATGTTCTCCATGGATGTCTCCTCAGGTTTCTGGGCCAGAAATGTAGCAGAGCCTGGCCCGTCAGGCGTGAACGGGATCACCTGCTCTCAACTACCCCGCCGCGACCGGACCGGTTTCAGTATATGACCCGTGCAGGGGGGGATGTGTGACCATGCATGGTCACGCGCCGCCGGGCGAGGCGCAAGCCGTCATCTCAGCGGCAGCCGAACGCGCTGGCGAAGGCCGCGTCCTCGTCCTGCACCGCGCCGTGGCCGGGGCACTGCCCGAAGCTCACCTGGGCGTTTCGGGTCACTGTGCAGAGGGCGTCGTTGGTGCAGGAACCGCTGGGATCGCAGGAGCAAGGGTGGCCGGGCCCGCGCGTCTTGGCCATGCCGATGGCGCGCGCGATGGAGAAGATGGTCTCGTTGGCCATGCCCTTGGGCCCCATGGCGGCGCTGGCGATGCCCTCGAACAGCACGATCACGTCGTTCTTGATCCTGTCGCCGCAGTCATGGTGCACCATGCCGAGCAGCGCGCCGCGGTCCACGCCGGCGAAGACCACCATCATGTAGTCCACGGCGGGGGGCGGGCGGGTGGTGGTGATACCCACGGCGTAGGGCGACAGGACCCTGGCCAGGTCGGTCTGGACGCCCACGATCCTCTTGACCCGGCCCGGATCGCTGGCGAGGAACTTGCCGTAGCTGGTGGTGGTCGAGACCAGGCTCGTGGCGCTCTTCGTGGCGTCGTCAAATCCCGCGGGGGCGCTGGTGAGGGTGACGCCGTCGAAGGCCAGGTAGATGAAGGGCGGGCCGGTGGGCGGGCCCTTGGCAGGGCAGGCCCGGCCCTGGTCGCGCCCGCCGTCCGTGGCAGCGCCGGCCGCCTCGTCGGAGCAGCCGGCGGCGGCGCAGGCGAGCGTCAACATCAGCAGGGCCATGACGATGACGCGCGCGGTCCAGCCGCCGCCAGCCCCGGCGCTGCGCCGTCGACGAAGCAGCAGCGCCAGCAGCAGCGCCAGCCAGGGCGCCCCGGCGGCGCCGTGGTCGCTCGACGACCCGCCGGCTGCCAGAGCGCAGCCGCCCTCCACCTGGCACTGGCCCGCGGCGCAGGTCCCTTCCCCTTCGGCGCATGGGGCGCCGTCTGGCGAGAGGAGCTCGCCCGGGCAGTGTGGTGAGTCGCCGCTGCAGAGCTCCGGCGGGTCGCACTCCCCGCCGGCGGTGCGGCAGACGATGCCCCGCGGGTAGAACGCCTGCTCGGGGCAGCGGGCTGACTTCCCGGTGCACCGCTCCGCCTCGTCGCACACCCCGGTGGATTCTCGACAGACGGCGGCGCCCGGCTTGAACCGGTCGGCGGGGCAAGTCCAGGAGGTGCCGTCGCAGGCCTCGGCCTGGTCGCATTGCCCTGCGGCGGGCCTGCACGTCGTGCCCGCGGGCCTGGAGGTGAACGACCAGGTCGACCCGTCGAAGCGATGCGCGCCGCAGCTCCGCAGGTCATTTCTTGTGCCGGAAAACGCCTTGAGGCAGACGTTGGCGCCGGCGATCTTGCTCGACAGGTCGGTCCAGGTGACGCCGTCCTGGCTCGCGTAGCTCTGGCCCGGCTGGGCAGCGGCCTTGCTGCTGTAGCCGCTGATGGGCACCTCCACCGGGATCGGCTTGTTGAACCCGGGGGTGGTGAGCTTGACCCCCACCGAGAACTTCCGGTTGGCCTTCAGGCTGATGCCGAGGGAGGCCAGGGGCACCGTGTGGTACCCCGCCACGGCCAGGGTGCCGCTGCGCGAGCCGAGCAGGGTCGCGCCCACGGGGCTGGCGCTGACGCCGTCGTACACGGACAGGGCGTAGGTCGTCTTCGGCGCCGCCGCGTAGAAGCTGACCGAGTGCAGCGGCTCGTCTGCCGCGGCGACAAAGACGTTGGCCATCCAGGCCGTGGGCGCGTCGTAGCCCACGCTGTTGACCCAGCCCAGCGGGTCGTGCTGGTAGACCCGGCCGCCGCGCATGGGGCCCGTGGTGGCGGTGTAGGCCCAGTTGGTGGTGCCGATCATGCCGTCGTAGTAGGAGACATAGCCGTAGCCGCCATCGCCCCACTTGTCGCCCCAGCTGTTGCGGATGATCCACGCGCCGTCGCCGGGGGCGGAGGTTGCGAAGCCGTAGCCGTCGAAGTCGTCGTCCCAGCCCACCAGGTTGACCAGGTGGGTGCAGGTGGTGCCCTTGGGGTTGCGGTAAGACTTCCACACCTTCAGGTAATGCTCGGAGTCGTAGTGCAGGCAGGTGGCGATGGGCCCGTACGCCTTGATGGCGGCCTTGAGGTTGGCGTTGTCCAGCGGGCCGGCGCGGTCCGGGATGATCAACATCTGGGTGACGACCTTTCGATGGCGTAGCCCCTTGGGCGAATTGCACCCGGCCGTCCACTTGGGGTACGGGTCGTCGTTCTCCAGCACCGGGCCGGCCGCGCGGGCGAAGTAGGCCGCGGTCATCAGCGCGGTGCCGCCGTCCTGGGGCTGCAGGTCGAAGCCGTGGGCGCAGCGCAGGTTGTTCTCGGAGAAGTCCCAGCGCTCCCCGGGCAACAGCAGCCACTCCAGCGCGGCCACGGGCGGGAAGGTCCAGCACGACTGGTTCATGTTCTGCTTCTTGATCTCGGTGAAGCGGCCCGCATCGCGCAGGTCGTGCTTGCGCTCCAGCCCGGAGGCGGGCTGATCCATGGGTGGGGTGATCTCCAGCTGCACGCCGCGCATGTGGGACAGGTCCAGCGGGGCAGGGGGCACCGCGCGCGCGGGCGCGACGGCTCCGGCGCGCAGCTCCCGGTGCGCCAGGAACCGCGGCGCGAGGGGGGCCTGGAGCAGCGCCCGCGCGGGCCCGGCCCCCGGCTCGTCAGCCGGCGCCAGGTCCGGCGCGCAGCCGGCCACCAGCACTGCCAGCACGGCACAGCGCAACGGCCCCCGACGTTCACCTGCTCCTCCCCGGTTCACCCTTGCCAATATATCAGGGGGCGCTGGAGCGGCGGCGCGCGGTCGCGTCGTCGGAAATGTTGTCTGCACAACAAATCCAGGCGAGCCCCTTGCCAGGGCCTTGTAATCAAAGGACATATTTTCGATGGCGTGGTAGCGGGCCAGATCCGCGCGCCCCGGATGGGTATCCGAGAAAATCCTGAGATCCTGGCGGTTTGACGCTCCTCCTGCACAGGCACGGCGAATGCGTGCCCCTCCCCAGACATCCCTGAACTGAAAGGAGGCATGACGAAGAAGAAGAAGGGGGCCCAGCAGGCGATGGCGCTCAACAGCAAGGGCAAAGTGGATCAGCTGGCCGATCTGCTGGCCATGGCCATGCTCCGGGCGGGCTACACCCAGTTCATGGACGAGCGGGTGCTGCGGCCGCTGCGGGCGCGCAAGGAGGTGGGCGGCCGCGGCGCGAAGCTGGTGATGGAGGGCAGCCTGGACCGGGTGGCGCTGGTGGGCAAGGTGCCCCGGGTGGACTACACGCCGCCCTGAAAGGGGAGGAGCGCCAGCGCCTGAAGCAGGAGCATGCAGGCGCGAGCGAGGATTACGACCGCGCCGCGGCGGCCGCGCGGGTGCGGCACCTGCGGGTCTCGCTCATCCGGGCCAGGCGCGCGGCGCTGGCCGAGCTGCCGGACCACACGGGCAAGGCCAGGCGCGATGGTCTCGCCCCGGTCCGCGCGGCGCACACCGTCACCCGCTGCACCCTGGGCGCCACCCTGGTGGACGTGGGGCGCGGGGCCACCTCCTGGGCCTTCCGCGGGGTGCGCGAGGCGGCCGACCGCGGCGAGGCCGAGGACGCCCTGGTTACCGGCCTCGTGGGCGCGCTGCTGAGCAAGAGCCGCCTGCCGAGGGCGCGCATCACCACCACGCCCGCCGCGCCGAAGCACGCCTCGCGCTGATGGGCGCCGGCGGCTGCTCGTCCCTTCAGGTCAGGGGCAGCCCTCGTACGTCAGCTTGTCCACGGTGAACTTGGTGGAGCTGGCTGGGATCAGGGTGGAGATGTAGGGCAGCTTCTTGTAGGTCAGGTCCTTCTTGTTGACGTCCAGGCTCAGCTTCTTGCCGTCCATGGTCAGGACCCAGCTGCCGTCCTGGAGGCGCTCGCAGCTGACGCTGTGGGCGTTGCTGCTGCCGGTCACGTATTTGCTGCGGGCCACATCCACCGCCGACTTGCCGCCGTCGTGGCGGGTGACCGAGACCTGCTTCGCGGGCGCATAGTAGTTGCAGCTGTAGCCGATGCCGCGGGTCACCTTCGGGTTGGCGGGTAAGGGGGTCATGGTATTGCCGTACATCGCCCCGAGTCGGATCAGCCCGTTCATCGCCTTCGTCTTGTCTCCCGAGACGGTGGCCGAGATCAGGAACCGGGCGCCGTTGATGGGCGATGCCAGGGCCCGGTGGTGGCCGCCCTGGCCAGAAGAGCTGGTGCTGGTGTGTTTGTATACGCCGCCGCTGGCCGAGGGGATCTTGGTATAGCCGCTGGCGCTGTTCTTGAAGATCAGCGAGCCGGATACCCAGCCGCTCAGGTTATTGAAGTCGCTCCAGAAGCGCACGATGCACATGGCCATGTCCGGGATCATCTTGTCCGGGAGCATCTTGTCGGGGAGCATCTTGTCCGGCTTCGGCTTGGTCTTGTCCGGGAGCATCTTGTCCGGGAGCATCTTGTCCGGCTTCGGCTTGGTCTTGTCTGGCTTTGGCGCGTCCGGCAGGGCCACGTCTTTTTTTACCTTGCTGTCCGGCTTGGGCCCCTTGTCGGGCCTGGGGGCATCGGGCTTGGTGGTGCCCTTGTCGAGGCCAGCCTCGGCCGGGCCCTGGTCCTGGCCCGGGGGCGTCACGGAGTCCAGGTCATGGCTACAAGAGGCAAACAGCAACGACCCAACGCAGAGGGTCATGGTCACGGCATACGACTTCATGAACTTCATTCCTCCCATCCGTGATGTCCCCACCCGGCGACACCTGACAGTTTACCCCGGCTCGGTCTGCCGTTGAAGGTCGAGCACCCGCTCCAGCTCCTCCTCCGGCAGCACCTCCTGCTCCAGGCACAGCTCGCGCACGGTCTTGCCCGTCTTGTGTGATTGCTTGGCGATCTCCGCGGCCCGGTCGTAGCCGATGACCGGCGCCAGGGCCGTGGCCAGGGAGAGGGACTGCTCGTTGCGCGCCTCGATCCACTGCCGGTTGGCCTGGATCCCCGCCACCAGCTTGTCGCTGAACATGGGCACCGCCCTGGCCAGCAGCTCCACCTGCTCCAGCAGGTTGCGCGCGATGAGCGGCAGCATCACGTTGAGCTCGAAGAAGCCGTACATGCCGCCCAGGGTGATGGCCCCGTCGTCGCCGATGACCTGGGCGCAGGCCATGATCAGCGACTCGGCGATGACCGGGTTCACCTTGCCCGGCATGATGCTGGAGCCGGGCTGCACAGCCGGGATCTCCAGCTCGCCCAGGCCCAGGCGCGGTCCCGAGGCGAGGAAGCGCAGGTCGTTGGCCACCTTGATCAGCGCCACGGCCAGGGTCTTGAGCGCGCCGCTCAGCTGTACCGCCCCGTCCTGGGCCGCCTGGGCCTCGAAGTGGTCGGGCGCCTCCACGAAGGCCTCTCCCGTGAGCTCCGAGAGCCGCGCCGCCACCCGCCCGCCGAACTCGGGGTCTGTGTTGATGCCGGTGCCCACCGCGGTGCCGCCGATGGCCAGCTCCCGCATGTGGCCCAGGGCCGCCTCCACATGCTTCGTGCAGTGGGCCACCTGGGCAGCGTAGCCCCCCAGCTCCTGCCCCAGCCGGATCGGCGTGGCGTCCTGCAGGTGGGTTCGACCGATCTTGACCACGTCGTCCAGCTCCGCGGCCTTGCGCTCCAGCGCCTGCTGCAGCTGCCCCAGCGCCGGCAGCAGGCTCGCCGTCACCGCCGTCACCGCCGCCACGTGGATCGCGGTGGGGAACACGTCGTTGGACGACTGCCCGCGGTTGACATGGTCGTTGGGGTGCACAGGGTCCTTGGAGCCGAGCTCGCCGCCCAGCAGCTGGATGGCCCGGTTGGCGATGACCTCGTTGGCGTTCATGTTGCTGCTGGTGCCGGACCCGGTCTGGAACGTATCCACCGGGAAGTGGGCGTCGTGCTCGCCGTCGGCCACCTCCTGCGCCGCGGTCACGATGGCCTCGGCCAGGCGCGGCTCCAGGCCCCCCAGGTCCCGGTTCACCTCCGCCGCCGCCAGCTTCACCAACCCCAGAGCGCGGATCATCTCCCTGCCGATGCCGCGTCCGCTGACCGGGAAGTTGTCCACGGCCCGCGCGGTCTGCGCGCCGTACAGCGCGTCGGCAGGAACCTGAAACGTCCCCATGGAATCTCTCTCGATGCGGTGGCTCACGGTTCCCTCCTTGTTGGATGGCGAGGTTGAGTATTTAATCGAATTTCATGGCCTCGCCAGCACAATCGGACGCGCAGGAGCAGGACTGGTGGGGCCTGTTCCACCTGCGCGCCTTCCTCAGCTTGACCCAGGCGGACCGCAACATCGAGCGCCGCGAGCTGGTCTGGATCAAGCGCTTCCTGATCCAGCAGGACCGGGCGGGGTTGATCCCGCTGCTGGAGGAGGAGGTGGCCGCCGGGCGCGTGCCCCACGAGGAGCTGGACCTCGCCCTGGCAGAGGCGGGTGACCGGCTCAGCAACGCCGAGAAGCGCCACTTCATCTACAACCTGGCCCAGCTGTGCAAGTCCAAGGGCGGCATCAGCAACGACGAGTACGAGCATGTGCTGGAGATGGCGGAGGGGATCGGCCTGCGCGACACCGACGCCGACGCCATCGTCAACTCGGTCTTCTCCATCGACGAGACCTTCCGGCTCATCGTGGGCCTGCTCGCCCTGGGCGTGGCCATGTACTACACCCAGGCGGTCATCGTGCCGCTGGTCATCGCCCTGTTCCTGTCCATGATCGTGGGCCAGGTGGAGGGCCGCGTCACCGGCGCGCTGCGCCTCGGCGACTCCCGCTGGCGCTGGATCAGCAAGGCCCTGGCCACCGCGCTCATCCTGTCCGGCCTGGCCGCGCTGATCATGGCCGCAGTGGTCTCCGGCAAGGACATGGCCGACAGGTTCCCGTTCTACCAGGGCAAGGTAACGACCATGCTCAAGCAGGCCGAGGCGCTGGCCGTCTCCCACGGCTTCGAGGCGCTGGACCGGACGGGGCTGGTGGACCAGCTGTCCCAGATCCCGGTGAGCGGCGCCGTGGGGGGCATCTTTTCGTCGCTGCTCTCCCTGGTGGGCAACTTCCTGCTCATCGTTATCTTCACCGGCTTCCTGGTGGCCGGGGGGGCGGGCTACCGCGGCATCATGGCCGAGATGAACGACAAGATCAGCGCCTACATCAGCGTCAAGGCGCTGCTCAGCCTGCTCACCGGCGTAGGGGTCTACCTGCTGTGCTACCTGTTCGAGGTGGACTTCAGCCTGTTCTGGGCGCTGCTCGGGTTCCTGCTCAACTTCATCCCGTCGGTGGGCTCGACCCTGGCCAGCTTGCCGCCGGTGGCCCTGGCGGCGGTGCAGCACGGCTCGGCCAGCACGGCGCTGTTCTTCGGCGGCGCCATGGTGGTGATGCACATGTTGCTCGGCCAGGTGCTGGAGCCCAAGCTGATGGGGGACCGCCTGGCCATCAAGCCCCTGGCCATCCTGATGGGGCTGATCTTCTGGGGGTTCCTGTGGGGGATCCCGGGCATGTTCCTGGCCGCGCCGCTCATGGCGTTGCTGCGGACCCTCGCCTCGTACTTCAACTTCAGCCGCTCCTTCGAGCGGCTGCTCGCCGCGGATGGAGAGTGATGTTCAACGCAAACCCCACCAAGTGCATCGCCCTGGCCCTGCCTCTGTTGCTCGCCGGGTGCAGCCATGACCTGGACAACGTGGCCCCGCCAGGCGGGGACCGGGGTGCGGACCTGGCCGCCGACCGGGGGACGGGCGACCTGCCCACGCCGGACAGGGGGCAAGACGCGGCCCGGACCGACGTCAAGGTCGCTGACCTGAAGGTCGCTGACCTCAAGGGCAAGGACAGCAAGGCGCCGGACCAGGGGAAGAAGAAGGACGGCCCGGCGCCGGACCAGGGGAAGAAGAAGGACGGCCCGGTGCCGGACAAGGCCCCCGCGCCCGACCTGCCGCCGCCGGATCAGAAAGTCACGCCCGACCTGCAGCAGTGCGCGGCTTGCAGCGATGGAAAATCATGCACCCAGGACCTGTGCACCGACGCGGGCTGCGTCAACAAGCTGCTGCCCGGCTTCTGCGACATCGGCGGCACCTGTATCGCCAAGGGGACCAAGGCGGGGGGCAGCACCTGCCTGGAGTGCGCCCCTGCCTACAACCCGAGGGTCTGGGGGCCAGCTCCGGGCTGCGTCATCACCGTGGCCGGCACCGGAAAGAACGGCCACGCCGACGGGCCCACGAGCAGCGCGCAGCTCAAGGGCCCCTGGGGTGTGGCCGAGGACGGCGCGGGCGTGGTGTACATCGCCGAGCGTACCAACAACCTGGTACGCAAGGTCGAAAAGGGCATGGTTAGCACCGTCGCCGGAACGCCAAACACCACCAAGCTGAACCAGCCCTTCTACGTGGCCGTGGGCGCCGGCGGGGAGGTGTACATCAGCGCCGTGGGCGAGGACAAGATCAAGGTCCTGAGCAACGGGCAGCTGTCGACCTTCGCCGGCACCGGCTCGAGCACGTTCTACACCAACGGGGCGGCCAGCTCGGCCACCTTCTTCGACCCCATGGGGCTGGCAGTGGGACCTGGCAATAGCCTTTACGTGGTGGACTCCAAGTTCCACGTCATCCGGCAGATCAAGAACAACACCGTCTCCACCTTCGCGGGCACGCCCAAGCTCCAGGGCTGGGCCGACGGCCAGGCAGGCGGCGCCAGGTTCAAGTACCCGGCGGCCATCGACCACGACGGCAAGGGCAAGTTCTATGTGGCCGACACCCAGAACAACAGGATCCGTATGATCTACGCCGGCATCGTCACCACGGTGGTGGGCACCGGCTTCGCCGGCGGCACCGACGGGGCGACCGCCAAGGCGTCCACCATGAACTGGCCGGGCGGCATCGCGGTGGACCGCAGCAACGGCGATGTCTACTTCGCCGACTCCAAGAACCACACCATCCGGGTGCTGCGCCAGGGCAAGACCTACACGCTCAACAAGAAGGGCCAGGGGTTCCAGGACGGCAAGATCTCCGCGGCCAAGTTCTACAACCCCCAGGGCATCTTCATCACCAAGGCCGGCTACATCTTCATCGCGGACTTCAGCAACCACCGCGTCAGGGCCTTCAAGCCGTAGCCTCAGGAGCCGTTCATGAGCCAAAACAACGCCGTCGATCCGGCGCAGATCATCGCCGGCGAGCTGGGCCTCCCTCTCCAGGGCGTGGCCGCGGTGCTGCGCCTGCTCGCCGAGGGGGGCACGGTGCCCTTCATCGCCCGCTACCGCAAGGAGGCCCACGGCAGCCTGGACGAGGTGCAGATCCGGGACATCCAGGAGCGCGCCGGCTACCTCGATGAGCTGGAGAAGCGCCGGGCCACCGTACTGTCCGAGATCGAGCGCCAGGGCAAGCTGACCGACGCGCTGCGTGCGCGGGTCATGGCGTGCAAGACCAAGACCGAGCTGGAGGATCTGTACCTGCCGTACCGGCCGAAGCGCAGGACCCGGGCCACCAAGGCGCGGGAGCGCGGGCTCGAGCCGCTGGCCCTGCGCATCCTGGCCCAGCCCGCCGACGGGAACCCCGCGGCCGAGGCAGGGGCGTTCGTGGACCCGGAGCGGGAGGTGCCCGACGTGGACGCGGCGCTGGCCGGCGCCCGGGACATCGCCGCCGAGGCCATCGCCGAGGACGCCGACACCCGGGGGTTGGTGCGCCGGCGCATGGCCCGCGACGGCGTCGTCACCAGCAAGGTGGCGCGGGGCAAGAAGGGGGAGCGGAGCAAGTTCGAGCAGTACTACGACTTCAGCGAGCAGGTCTCCCGCATCCCGTCGCACCGCTACCTGGCGATCCAGCGCGGCGAGAAGGAGAAGATGCTCAGCGTCAAGCTGGCCCTGCCCGACGAGGCGCTGCTGCCTCAGATCGAGCGGCGAGCCGGGGTGGACCCGACGTCGCCCTTCTGCGGGCAGCTCAAGGAGGCCGCGGCGGAGGCCTACGGGCGGCTGCTCTGCCCGTCGGTGGCGGCGGACATCCGCGCCGAGACCAGGGAGCGCGCCGAGCGCCAGGCGGTGGACGTGTTCGCCAGCAACCTGAAGAACCTGCTGCTGGCGGCGCCCCTCGGGCCGGAGGCGGTGGTGGGCGTGGATCCCGGCCTACGCACCGGCTGCAAGTGCGCGGCGGTGGACGCCACCGGCAAGTACCTCGACACCACCACCGTGTACATCAACCGCGGCGGCGACGACCGGGCGCGCGGGGCGCTGGCCGGCTTCCTGCGGCGTCACCGGCCCCGGGCCGTGGCGGTGGGCAACGGCACTGGCGGGCGCGAGGCCGAGGCCCTGGCCCGACAGGTCTTGCGCGATGACGGGGCGCTGTCAGACGCCGTGGCGGTTCAGGTCAACGAGGCAGGCGCCAGCGTGTACAGCGCCTCCGACCTGGCCCGTGAGGAGTTCCCCGACCTCGACCTGACCGTGCGCGGGGCCATCTCCATCGCCCGCCGGCTGCAGGACCCGCTGGCAGAGCTGGTGAAGATCGAGCCCAAGGCCATCGGCGTGGGGCAGTACCAGCACGACGTGAACCAGCCGATGCTGGGGCGCAAGCTGGACGAGGTGGTGGAGAGCTGCGTCAACCAGGTGGGCGTGGAGCTGAACACCGCCAGCGCGCCGCTGCTGGCCCGGGTGGCGGGGGTGGGCCCCAAGCTGGCCCGCAACATCGTGGCGTTCCGGGACGACAACGGGCCCTTCGCCACGCGGCGGCAGCTGCTCAAGGTCAAGGGCCTCGGGCCCCGCGCCTTCGAGCAGGCGGCAGGGTTCCTGCGCATCAGGGACGGGGCCAACCCGCTGGACGGATCGGCCGTGCATCCGGAGCGCTACAAGCTGGTCAAGGCCATGGCCGGCGACCTGGGGGTCGACCTGAAGCAGCTGGTGGGCGACGACGAGCTGGCAGGGCGGGTTGAGCTGCGGCGCTACATTGGGCCCGAGGTGGGCGAGCCCACCCTGCGAGACATCATCGGCGAGCTGCGCAAGCCGGGCCGGGATCCACGCTCCACCTTCGAGGCGCCCCGGTTCCGCGAAGATGTCCAGGAGATGACGGATCTGCACGAGGGGATGAGGCTCGAGGGCGTGGTGACCAACGTGACCAACTTCGGCGCCTTCGTGGACGTGGGGGTGCACCAGGACGGCCTGGTGCACATCTCCAAGCTGGCGGACCACTTCGTCAAGGATCCGCATGACGTGGTCAAGGTGGGAGACCGGCTCCGGGTGTGGGTGCTCGGGGTCGACCTGGAGCGGCGCCGCATCTCCCTGTCGGCGCGCAGCCAGGAGGGGGGTAAGCCGCCGCGCGGCCCGCGCACGCCCCGGTCAGGGCCACCCCCCCGGGGCAAGCCGCGCGCGCCGAAGCAGTTCGCCAATAACCCCTTCGCCGACGCCCTGAACAAGAAGCGATAAGCCGCTCCCCCAAAGGGCGGCAATAAATTCGCGGACCGGCGCGGGCGGCTATATAGTCTGCAGAAGCCCAAAGGTGAGGGATCGTCCGCGTATTTTTGGCGTGGGTGCGCTCGAGCACGAGCGAGGCCAGGGTGGGCGGATCCCCAGGGCAGGAGCCTGACGTGGAGATGCTACCGAAGCATATCCTGGAGATGTTCGAGGAGCTGGGGATCGAGGTCCCGGCTTGCAAACAGATCCTGCTCGTGGACGACGAGCTGGAGAACCTGGATGTGCTGGCCGCCCTGCTCGAGGAGCGGTGGCAGGTGCTCACCGCCCCCGGCGGCGAGGAGGCTCTGGCGGTGCTGCGGGAGCATGGCCCGGTGGATCTGATCATCGCCGACCAGCGCATGCCCGGCATGACCGGCGTGGAGCTGCTCCAGCGCGTGGCCGACGAGCACCCGGACATCGTGCGCATCGTGCTGACCGCCTACGGCGACCTGGAGCCGATGGTGGACGCCATCAACTACGGCGCGGTCTACCGGTTCCTGTTCAAGCCGTTCGACCCGCTGGAGATCCGCTCCATCGTGGCGGATTCGATGAAGGTCCGCGCCAGCGCCATGGCCCTGCGCAAGGTGGTCGAGGCGCTGGAGGAGCGCCGCGGGCAGCTGGACACCGCGCTGTCCCGCCTGTGGGAGACGCAGGAGCAGCTGCTGGTGGCCGAGCGCAAGGCCGCCCTCGGCAGCGTCACCTCGGGCATCGTGCACGAGCTGCGCAACCTCTCCACCAGCCTGGCCTACCTCACCGACCGGATCCAGAAGACCTCCAGGCACCCGGTGCTCATCGAGGTGGCCAAGCGGACCCGCGTCAACCTGAGCTCGCTGCTGGAGCTGCTGGAGCAGATCAGGGACTTCGCCAGCTCCAGCTCCGTGGAGATGGTGCGCAAGTTCGTCCCGGCCTACTCCTTCTTCGGCGCCACGGTGGAGCTGTTCAGCATGGAGGACGTGGCGAGCAAGTGCCCGGTGCGGATCCAGGTGGACCCGGAGACGCGTCGGCTGAACATCGACCCGTCGCGGCTGCGCCAGGCCCTCATCGCCCTGCTGCGCAACGCGGCCATGGCCAGCGAGGCCGACCTCCCCGTGGTGGTGTCAGTGCGGCCCGGGCTCGAACCTGCCAGCCTGCTCATCGAGGTGCAGGACCTGGGCACCGGCATGGATGAGAACACCCTGGGCCGCGCGCGCGAGCCGTTCTTCAGCGGCTTCGACCCGCCCGGCATGGGCCTCGGACTGGAGATCGCCGGGCTCACCGCGGAGGCCCACGGGGGCCGGCTGGAGCTGGCCAGCACGCCGGGCAAGGGGACCCGGGCCACCATCTGGTTGCCCGACGCGGCGGTGGAGCCCACCGGCGAGCGGCCGGCCGTGCAGGTAAAAAACCAGGCGAACTGGTTGCCCGACGCGGCGGTGGAGCCCACCGGCGAGCGGCCGGCCGTGCAGGTAAAAAACCAGGCGAAGGAGACGGCCAGCCAGCGCCCGGTCAAGCCGGGAGGTGGCTCGTGATCGAGACCTTCAAGGGGTACCCCTGGAACGTGCTCGACGCCATGGAGAGCCCGCCGGTGATCTGGCTCGGTCCGGGCGGGGTGGGAGAGTTCGAGCAGAGCCTCCGCCACCACCTGGGAGATGGGGCGCAGATCCACCACATCCCCCCCGACGGTAACGTCGACGGGCTGGAGCGGCCGGCGGTGCCCGTGTTTGTGGCCGCGGACCTGGTGGGCGAGCAGCGCGATGCGCTGCTGGCGGCGTCGGTGCAGGCGCGGCCCGGGCGCCCGGTGATCTTTGGCGGGTCAGGCAACCGCGAGACCCTGCTCGAGGCGATCAACACCTGGCACGCCTTCCGGCTGTTGCCCGAGGGGAGCCCGATCCAGGCGGTGGTGGTGGCGATCCACAAGGCTCACGAGACCCTCTGTCTGGAGATCGCCCTGAGCCGGGGCGCCGACGAGCTGCGCCAGGAGTGCAAGCGGCTGGACGGCGCCATCGACGAGCTGCGCGCCACCCAGGAGCGGCTGCTGCACGCAGAGCGGCTGGCCATGGTGGGCCGGGCCTCCGGCACCCTGATGGCGCGGATCGAGGCCCACTTCCAGTGCCTCGGCACGCTGCAATCCGCGCTCGGCACCCTGGAGAAGGATCCGCGCCTGATCACCCTGATGGAGACCACCATGGAGGGCGGGCAGTCGGTTAACACGCTGCTCGAAGACCTGGTGGCGCTCACCGAAAACCGCGAGACCCGCGTGGCCCGGGTGTCCGAGCCGCTGGACCCGCTGGTGGAGCGTGCGGTGACCTTCCTGAAGCATGACAAGGCCCTGCGCGCCCGGGAAGTGGAGGTGGAGTGTGACGCAGGCACCGACGTGGTCACTGATCGTCACCGGCTCTACCTGGTGCTGATGAACCTGCTGCGCAACGCGGTGCACGCCACCGAGGCCGGCGACGCCATCCGGGTGCGAACCCGCCGGGAGGGAGATAACGCGGTCATCGAGGTGGAAGACACCGGGTGCGGCATGCCTCCCGACGTGCTGGAGCAGATCTTCACGCCCTTCTTCACCACCAAGGGCAAGGACGGCATGGGCCTCGGCCTTCGCCTGTGCAAGACCTCCATCGAGCGCATGGGCGGCGAGCTCAATGTCATCAGCGAAGAAGGCCAGGGCACCACGTTCACCATCCTCATGCCGATCTCGGCGTAGCCCCAGGAATGCGCGAGCGCATTTTCGGGGCCCCCTGGACGTAGACGTTCGCTTCGCTTCGCTTCGCTTCGCTTCGCTATGCAGCTACAACGGGCGCCATCGGGAGCTTTACCCGGAAGGTGGCCCCGTTGCCTTCGACTGACTCCACCGACAGCTCGCCGCCTGCCTGGCTCACCACGCGGTGGGAGATGGCCAGGCCCAGGCCCATGCCGCTCTTGGGCCCCTTGGTGGTGAAGAAGGGCGCGAAGATGCGGCGCATGTTCTCCTGGGAGATCCCCGCGCCGTCGTCGGCCACCTCCATCAGGACATGAGCGCGGTCGACGCGGGTGGAGATCTTAACGTTGCCGCCGTCCTCCACCGCGTCCATGGCGTTCTGCCACAGGTTGCCGATCACCTGGTTCATCTCCTCGGCCACACACATCACGGCAGCGTCGGGCGCCGCCAGGTCGAGGTCCACGTTGACCTGCTTGCCCTCGTTGGCCGACAGCAGCGTCTGCGTGGACCTGATGGCTTCGTCCAGCAGGAGCGGCTCGGGCGAGCTCGGGAAGCCGTCGCGGGCGTAGCTCTGCACCAGCTTCATCAAATTCTCGATGCGAGAGATTCCGGTGTCGGCGTGGGTGCGCATGCGGTCCACACGCGCCACGCAGGTCGCCAGGATCTCGTCTCGCTTCTCGGCGTCGAGGTCTTCCCGCTGCAGCGTCTTGATGGCCAGATCGAGCTTCTCGCTGATGACCGTGAAGCCCGACTTGATGTAGTTCAGCGGGTTGTGGATCTCGTGAGCCAGCCCCCCCGCGATGACCGCGAGGCTCCGCACCTGCTCCCGCGCGATGGCAGAGAACTCGTGCCCCCTGCGCTGCAGCAGCCGCTGGATGGCGCCCTTGAGCTCCCGGGTCTTGAACGGCTTGTTCAGGTAGATGTCCGCCCCCGCCTCCCGCGCGGCCATGCGCGCCTCGTCGTCGGTCTTGGCGGTGAGCATGATCACGGGCACCTCGTTGAGGGCCTGCTCCTCGCGGATCTTGCCCACCATGGTGGTGCCGTCCATGCCGGGCATCATCATGTCGGTGATGATCAGGTCCGGGTGCTCCCGCAGGGCCAGCTCCAGGCCCTGGTGCCCGTCCTTGGCCAGGTAGACGGCGTAGTCGCTGCGCAGCTGCAGGTGGATGAACTTCAGCACGTCCACCGTGTCCTCCACCACCAGGATCTTGGCGGTCTTCATCGAGTCGTCGCCGCGCTCCGCCAGGCGCCGCTCGGTGGCCTGGTCGATGTCGAGGTAGCGGTACTCCTTGCGCTCCAGCAGCTGCCGGGTCCACTCCTGGGGCTCCCGGTCCTCGGTGCGGCGGTGCTCCGCCTTGGGGCCGCGCGCCTTGCGGCGGTCGAGCACCTTCGGATCGAAGTGGTCCATCCCCTCTTTCAGCGAGATGGTGAAGCAGCTCCCCTTGCCCTCCTCGCTCACGACGCGAATTTCACCCCCGTGCATCTGCACGATCTCCAGGGCCAGCGCCAGCCCGATGCCGGTGCCGCCATAGCGACGCGAGATCGACCCGTCGGCCTGTTGGAAGCGCTCGAACACCTGGTCCTGCTGATCCTCGGGGATGCCGATGCCGGTGTCGGTCACGCTGAACTGCACCTCGCCCGGGCAGGACCACAGCCCGAGGGTCACCTTGCCGCCCGCGGGGGTGAACTTCAGCGCGTTTGCCACCAGGTTGATCAGCGCCTGCTCCATCTTGTCGGGGTCCATGTACAGGTCGTCGCTGTCGCCGTCCAGCTCGAGCTTGAGCTTGATCCCCTTGCGCCCGGCCAGCGGGCGGGAGTGCTCCGCCATCAGGCCGAGCAGCTCCCGGGGGTCCACCCTCCGCACCGCGATGCGCATGAACCGGTCCTCGAACCGGGCCAGATCGAGCAGATCGTTGATCAGCTTGAGCAGGCGCAGGGCGTTGCGGTGCAGCGGCCGGAGGTACCCCTTCTGGTCGTCGTCCAGCTCGCCCAGGTCTCCGTCGAGCATGCTCTCCAGCGGGGAGAGGATCATGGTCAGCGGGGTGCGCAGCTCGTGGGTGATGTTGCTGAAGAACTGGCTCTTGATCCGGTCGAGCTCCTTGAGCTGCTCAAGGGCGGCCTCGAGGGCCCGGTTGGCGAAGAACTCGCCCCGCTGCAGCTTGAGCGCGTTGTACTGGGCCGCGCTGGCCACGATGATGGTGGAGAAGAGGAAGAAGTTATTGGACATCAGCGTGGCCAGCTCGTCGATATCCTGGAACAGGCAGGGCGTGATGTAGGCCAGGTAGATGCCGCCGTAGGTCAGGTAGCACTCGTGCAGCTTCCACTTCATCAACACGCCGGCGCCGAGGATCACCAGCATCAGCCCCGCGTAGTACGGGTCCTTGTAGCCCAGGTGCAGGTGAATCATCACCACGATCATGATCCCGGCCAGCAGGAAGATGCCGTTGGACAGGGGGCCCACGGCCCGCTCGCCCGCCGGGAAGAAGGTGAGGGCCACCGTGACGCCGGCGAAGATGAACAGCGCGATGCGCAGCCCGAGCAGGGGGTAGAAGTATTCCGGGATGACGAAATAATCGAGCACCGAAAACGAGAGGCCGAGCACCCCGATCAGGACCGCCGCGACCCGCAGGGCCGTCAGGTTTATGCCGCGCAGGTGCTCCTCGAAGGCAAGCTCGTCCGCGGCGGTTATGGTCCCGTACCCCTTGGTCTCGCTCATCTGGCTCTCTCCTCCTACGCTCCGTCAGGGCTCTAGCCTGGCAGCACCCCGGACACGATGATGGCCTGGGGCGGGTGCCCGAGCCCGTAGGTCACGTCCAGCTGCTGGAACCCGGCCTCCTCCATCCAGCGGCACAGCTTCTGCTCGTCGGGCAGGTGGAAGTAGCCCTGCTCCTCAAGGTAGAGCAGCAGGGCGGCGCTGTTGGAGAACTTGCGCGCGCTGGCCAGCAGGTCCAGCTCCTCGTCGCCGCCGCGGTTGGTGATTCCCTCCACGAGGCGGACGAAGATGCCCGAGATGTCCATGTCCGGCCGGGGCGTGGAGATCACCGCGCGGCCGCCCGGGCGCAGCAGGCGCGCCAGGGACCGGACCACCCGGGCCGGCTCGTTCAGGTAGCAGATCACGAGGCTCGACGCGATGCAGTCGAACGCGCCCTCCGGCAGGGGCAGCCCCTGGCCCGGGGCGGTGTCGCCGAAGCTGATCAGGTCCAGGTTCAGGTCGCTGGTCCGCAGCGCGTGGCCCGGCTCCCGGTGGATGCCCGGGCGCAGGTCCTCGGGCACGGTGACGCCGCGCACCAGGCGCGCCGCCCGGGACAGCTCCAGCAGGTAGGCCAGCACCGCGTCGCCGAGCCGCGCCTGCAGCCGGGCGTGCTCCTTGTCCGTGACCACGTGGCCCCGCATCACCCGGTGGGCCAGGCGGTCGTAGCCGGCGGCCAGCCGGGTCAGGGTCGACTCGCCCAGCCCCGCCACCTTTGATCTGAGCGCCATGGGGCCGTGCAGCTCACCTGCCAGGAGTGACTCGATCACCGCCAGCCGGCTGTGCTCCAGGTTGGCCGCCACCGCCTCCACGGGCAGGGTGAGGCCGACCTCCTGCAGGGCGGTCCGCACCTTGCGCTCGGCCCGCTCCAGCGCGGACGGCACCAGGTCCGACAGCACCAGCCGCGCAGGTCGCCGCCCGCCGAGGCCGTGGCGGACGAGGGCGTCCATCAGGTTCCCCGTGCCGGTGCCGAGGTCGGCGACCACGTCGCCGTCCTGGACCCTGAGCAGCTGGGCCTGCTGCCGCATGAAGACCTCGAAGTCCTCGGCCTCGCGCATGATGTCGTAGCCCAGCTCGTCGGGGCCGTCACCCATGAGGTAGTTCTGCCAGTACACCGCCGGGTCGTGGATCTGATCCAGCTGGAGCCGCTCCTGCTCCCGCTTGCTCGCCTCCTCCACGTCGTCCGGAGAGAGGGCATGCCGGGCCATGGGGGCGTCGGGCGTCACGTGCCGCATCACCAGCTCGGTGATCATGTGGAACACCTCCAGCGCCTGGGCGCTGGTACGCAGCTGGTGGCCGCTCTCCACGGGGAACAGGTTGCGCAGGGCGCCGCGGTCGGCCCGGATTGTCATCAGATCCTGCACCTGGCTGAAGTCCACCCAGCCGTCGTCCCGCCCGGCGATCCAGTAGACCGGGCAGCGGATGGCCGCCATGTCCTCGCGCGCCTGGTCCATGCCCGCCAGCCCGAGGTCCACCGCGTCCTTCACGTATTGCTGGGCCAGCAGCTCCTCGCCCAGGGCCCGCAGCCGCTCGGGCAACACGCCGAGGCGCTCCAGGTCCACCACGTCCATGCCACCGTAGATGCGCTGGCTCGCCTCGCGGAACTCGGGCACCGCGAGGATCGGTATCCAGAGGGTGACCTCGCCCCCGCCGCGGGCCAGCAGGTAGCGCGCCTCCAGGCCCGCCGCGCTGAAGGTGACCAGGATGATGTGCGAGGCGTTGACATGCTCCCCGGAGCGCACCGCCGCCAGGGTCGCCTCCAGATCGGCGATGCCCCGGGCGTGGTTCCAGGAGAGCATCTTCTGCCCGTACGGGTTGTCGGCGTGGGCGTTGTAGCTCTCGCCGCGGCGGTTCGTGCCGTCGTAGCGCAGCACCGCCACCTGCTCGCCCACCGACGCGAACCCCTCCACCAGGGACATGGAGAGCCCCACCACCGTCTCCTTAGTCTTGACCGCGGCAGGCGGCACCACCACCACCGGCACCGGCTGGTCGCGGCTGAACCCGGGGGGCGTGTCCAGGCGCCCCACCATCTCCGCGCCGCCGTCGTCCTCCCAGCGCAGCAGCCGCGTGCGCACCAGCCCCAGGTGGCGCAGCTCGGCCCGGGTCTCCTCGCCGGGGGGCGTGACCAGGGTGACATGGGCCTCGCCATCGAGGGTCCCCCGGCTCGGGGGCACGGGGGTGGTCTTGCGGTCCCACCGGCCCACCTGCAGCGGCGCCCGGGGCAGGGAGTACTGCATCCCCACCAGCACCTTGTCCGGCTCACCCCGGGGGTGGCCCGAGACATGGCACACCACCATCGGGCCAACCTCCTCCTCGGGACCGCCGCCCGCCGGCACCAGCCGGATGCGCTCCACCGGCGTGCCGTTGAACATGGGCGCCTTGGCGGGCAGCTCCAGGGCCAGGCCGCCGTCGCTCCGGTTGAGCACCGGCAGCCGAAGCTCGGTGTCCGGGGGGTAGGGCAGGGAGATCACCGCGGTCAGGGCGCCCGGGGCGAGGGGCTCGCGCAGGTCGAACCGCTCGTCGGCGAAGAAGATCAGCGCCGGCCGCAGGAAGGTGTGGCTGGCGCCCGAGGTCTCCACCACAGCGGACTCGAACAGGTAGCTGCGGTTGCCCGAGGGCAGGTTCAGCAGCAGGGTGGCGCCGAGGCGGAACCGGATCCGCTCCATGGAGATGACCTGCATCAGCGGCCTCGAGGAGTCGATGGCCTTGATGCGCACCCGCGCCTGCACCTTGAGGTCACCGGCGGTGATGATCAGGGGCTTGCGCGCCACCATCCGCGCGCGCAGCAGCTGCTCGATCCGGTCCTGTTCGCGGATGGTCTGCAGGTTCTTGCCTACCAGGGAGGGATACCGGCTGAACAGCTCCGCCTGGCTGGAGACGAGCAGCGTGTTGTGCACGTAGTGCTCTATGGCCGAGACCTGAGCCCTGGACAGGTCCAGGAACATGGCCCGGTAGACGCCCTGGTTGTGCGTATCCTGGCGCTCCACCACGAAGCGCAGCTCCACCGGCTCATCCTGTCCCGGCAGGGCGAGGCTGATCTCGGCGCTCTGGCCGCGCGTCATGAACACGGGGGAGTGGAAGCGCATGCCGGAGCTGCTCAGGTTGTGAATCTTGATGGGCGGACCGCTCAGCGCCCTGAGATCCGCGACATCCACCCGCACGGCGCCGCGCCGTTCGGCCCCGCCTCCTGAGCTCCCCGCGTTGTCTCTGCTCACCGTGTCACCTCATCGCTCCCCCGCGCTGTCGGCCGGAACCAGCTCCAGGCGCCGGGGAATCTTGTAAAAAGAAAGCCGGCGGCCCAGGCGCTGGCGCACCTCGGCCTCGTCGGGCAGCGGCCCGCGCACCGTCAGCTTCGCGTCCAGCACATGGCCCCACCGGGGCCGCAGGTGCGGGGTCAGCTCGACCTCTACCGCCCGGGGCACGACCTGGCGCAGCTGCGCCTCCACCTCCTGCAGGTCCACCACCAGCCCGAGGGTCTTGATCACCGGCTTGTCCCAGCCGCAGAACCGGAAGTGTCCGTCGGCATCCCGCGCGGCCCGATCGCCCGTGCGGAGCCACGGTCCAGACATCACCTCGGCGGTCAGGTCTTCCTGGCCCAGGAACCCCGCCATCACCGCGGGGCCGGCCACCTGCAGCGCGCCCGCCTCACCGTCTGCCAGCTCCTGGCCGTCGCTGCCCACCACGCGCATCTGGTAGCCCGGGAAGGGCAGGCCGATGGTCTCCGGCCGGGCCGGGGCGTCGCGGTACGGGTTGGCGCACACCACGAACGCCTCGGTCAGGCCGTAGCCCTGCAGCAGGCGCAGCCCCGTGCTGGCGCCGAAGCGCTGCACCAGCGCGTCGTCGAAGGCGGCGCCGCCGCACCAGACCCGCTCCAGGCTGGAGAGGTCGGCGAAGGCCGCCTCCTGAACGTCCGCCATGCGCTCGGCCTGGGCCGGGGTCAAAAACGCCAGCGCCGGGCGGCGCGCCTGGATCAGGGCGGGCAGGTCCCGGGCGTTGACGCCGTGGGCCAGCAGCAGGGTGGCGCCGGCGTGAAGCGGGGCCAGCAAGTTGGCGGTGAAGCTGAAGATGTGGGCGAAGGGCAGCATGCCGAGCACCACCTCGCCCGCGCGCAGTCCAGTCCCCTGGCAGAACGACGCTGCTGCTGCCCGCTGGGCCGCCGCGGTGTGCATCACCCCCAAGGGCCCGCCGGAACCGCGCATGGTGATGTGGACCGCCGCGATGTCCTGCCACTGTGGCGGTTGGTCCGCCGCGGGGAGCGGGCGAGCGTCCCCCTGCAGGGCCGGCGGTCCGGGCGCCTCGACATCCCACGGCGGCGCCAACAGGGTCGGCACCGGCGCCGGGCCCTCCCGGTCCGCCAGGGCGCAGGCCGGGTCCACCGCGGCGATGCTTCGCCCCAGCTCCTGCTCGGTCTGGTGCGGCGTGACAGGGCAGGGCACGAGCCCCGCCAGCTGGGCGCCGGCGTACCAGGCGGGGAAGCCGGGCTGGCTGTCCAGCACGAGGGCGACCCGCTGGCCTGGCCTCAAGCCCACGCGTCGCAGCTCGTCGGCGCACTGGCGCGCGGCCCGGAGCAGGGCGCCGTAGGACACCGCGGCGCCGTCTGGCGTCAGGAGGCAGGGCTGGTCCGGCGCCTCGGCTGCGCGCGTCACCACGCTGCGCGCCAGCTCACCCCTGGGCTCGGTCACGCACCGCCCTCCGCGGGGAACCGCCGCACGGCGGCCCGGTACATGCGCAGGAAGTAGGCCCTCCGCTCCCGCGCCACCTCTTCATTCCAGGTCTCCTCGAACAGCCAGGCCACCTGCTCCTCCAGCTCCTGCGGGGTCATCTGCTTGGGCTGAATGGTCACGTCGAAGAAGGTGCAGCGGTCCCAGTTGCCGGGGTCCAGCAGCCGCCCCTCCGCCTCCATCCGGCGGTACAGCTCGGTGCCCGGCAGCGGGGTCAGGACGCAGAAATGGGGCACCAGGTGGTTGCGCAGGACGAAATCACGGGTGGCGCGGATCACCTCCGGCGTGTCGTGGTCCAGGCCGATCATGAGCGAGGCGTAGGCCACGATGCCCGCGGCGTGCAGGCGCGCGATGCGGGCCTCAACCTCCTGGAGCTCCTGGCGCTTGATGGGCGAGAAGCGCGACAGGTTGTCCGGGTGCACGCTCTCCAGCCCGAGGAACAGGTGACTGCAGCCCGAGCGAAAGACGAGCTCCAGCAGCTCCTCGTCATCAGCCACCGACAGGTCGCACTGGGT
This sequence comes from uncultured Myxococcales bacterium, assembly GCA_964511535.1. Taxonomy (GTDB): domain Bacteria; phylum Myxococcota_A; class Polyangia; family CAZCFB01; genus CAZCFB01. The sequence continues at coordinate 51,453 of CAZEFW010000030.1, forward strand.
CATCCATTGCAGCCGCTCGGGGATCAGCGCCCGCAGCAGCGCCTTGCCGTACGCCTTGTCCAGAAACAGGTTGTCGTCTGCGAAGCAGATCATCGGGTTGCCGAACTGGGCCTTGATGGCGCGCACCTCGGCCACCACCTGCTCCACGGTCTTGCGGCGCTGCTTGCGCCCCCAGATGAGCGAGGCGCTGCAGAAATCGCAATCCATGGGGCAGCCGCGGCTGGTCTGAAGCGGGATCATGTTGGCGCGATCCGCCAGCAGGGCATGGTTCTGCTGGTCCAGCAGGTCGTAGCGCGGCGCCGGCGAGCGGGTCAGGTCGATGTGGCACTCCAGGCGCTCGTAGCGCGCGCCAGGCTTGCCCGCCTCCAGGTCCGCCAGGAACTCGGGCCACAGCTCCTCGGCCTCCCCCACGATGACCGTGTCGGCGTGGGCCTGGGCCTCGTCGGGCATCACCGTGGGGTGGATCCCGCCCAGCACCACGTGGACCCCGCGAGCGCGCAGGGCGTCGGCGGCGCGGTACGCCTGGGAGGCGGCCTGGGTCAGCGCCGAGATGGCCACCACGTCAGCCTCCAGGCGCTCGAGGTCCACCGGCTCCAGGTTTTCGTTGAAGAAGGTCACCTCATGGTGCGGCGGCGTGGCCGCGGCCAGGGTGAGCAGCCCCAGGTGGGGCATGGCGTACTCGCGGAAGTTCGCGCGGTGCCGCTGGAGGAATCGGGCAAGGCGTGGGCTGTCCACCGAGAAGCGTTTCCTCAGCTGAATCAAGGCAATCCGCATGGATAACCTCTACGATTCCAAGGCGATGGTGGCCTCGACCATGTCGAGGAACTGCTCCACCGTGCGGATGTCGGCAGCCTCGGCCTCGTCAAAGGTGAGCCTGTAGTGCGCCTCCACGTTGGCCACCACGCGCAGGGCGGCCATGGAGTCGATGCCGAGGTCGTGGTAGATGTCCGCCCCCGGGATGAGCTTCGCTTCGGGGAGACCGGTCAAGCGGGCGAGGAGCTGGATCAGCTCGTCTCGGTCAAAGGATCCAGTATCAGGAAAGCCCAACTGCATTTTTCTCCTCCCCCTCATCTCACACCGACCTGCGACAGCGGGCTCTGGCCATAATGGCCATGAGCCCCTGCGTGCGACTAACTCCGTGATATTGATCTTAGCTCAGATGCCCAAGGCGCCCAAAAAAACGGCAAAAAGTCCCAAGTGGACCTATTTAAAGGCGCCGGTTTGACCGCGGCCGGATCGGTGCCCATACTTTATCGGTCCTGCACAGGAGACCCGCGAGATGAGCGATCAGAGCACAGGCGACAAGGACAACTTCGACGGCAGCACAAACGCTGCCAACTCCGCGATAGTAATGAGCGATGACCGCAAGGCGATCGTGGAACTCGACCCCGATCACCCCGGCTTTCGTGACACCGAGTACCGCGCGAGGCGCAACGCCATCGCGCAGATAGCTCAGGAGTACGAGCCCGGCACTACGGTGCCGGACGCCCCGTACACCCCGGAGGAGCACGGGGTATGGCGTGCGGTTTGGGAACACCTGGCCCCGGCCCATGAGGCCCACGCCTGCGCCGAGTACAAGACCTGCTCCGCCCGGCTCGGCATGCCCCGCGACGAGATCCCGCAGTTGGAGCAGGTCTCGGCGCGCATCGAGGCGCTGAGCGGCTTCCGGCTCGAGCCGGTGGGCGGGCTGGTGCACCCCAAGGTGTTCCTCTCCACCCTGGGCAACGGCGTGTTCCTGTCGACCCAGTACATCCGCCACCACTCCTCGCCGCTGTACACCCCCGAGCCGGATGTGGTGCACGAGCTCATCGGGCACGCCTCCATGCTGGCCTCTCCCAACTTCACCCGGCTCAACCGCCTCATCGGGGAGGCCGCGGCGCGAACGGAGAGCGACGAGGCCATCGAGCGCCTGGGCCGGATCTACTGGTTCACCATCGAGTTCGGCGTGCTGCGGGAAGACGGCGAGGTCAAGGCGTATGGCGCCGGCCTGCTGTCGTCGGCCGGCGAGCTGGAGGCCATGGGCGAGGCCGAGCACCGGCCGCTCGACTTCGACGCCATCACGGCCCAGGAGTACGACGTCACCAAGTACCAGCCGGTGCTCTTCTGCGCCGACTCGTTCGACCAGATGAACAGCGCCCTGGGCCAGTACCTCGACGGCTGGACCGGCTAGCCGTCCCCATCTATAATCGCGGGCTGGAGTTTTACCTTGGATCTCTCACTAGATAAGGTCCGGGAGGCCGTCGTATTTCTCATCGCGTTGATCCTGTCAATCGCGGTGCATGAGTACGGCCACGCCATCTCGGCAGACAAGCTCGGGGACCGCACGCCCCGCCTTCAGGGGCGCGTGACCCTCAACCCCATGGCGCACGCCGATCCCATCGGTACGCTGCTCTTCCCTGTCATCGCGGTGTTGATGAACACCGGCATCCTGTTCGGCTGGGGCAAACCAGTCCAGATCAACCCCATGTCCTTCACCCGCAAGCTGCGCATGAAGACCGCCCACCTCATCGTGGCCGCCGCAGGGCCGGCCATGAACGTGATCATGGCGGTGGTGCTGACCATCGTGCTCGGCATCTTGATGGTCACGGGCGTGCTGGACGGCAAGCCGGACATCCTCCAGGGCATCGCCATGGTGATCCAGCTGAACTGGGTGCTCTGCTTCTTCAACCTGATCCCGGTGCCGCCCCTGGACGGGGGCGCGGTGCTGGCGGGGTTGCTGCCCGATCGCTACGCGCGGCACATGGACTTCTTGCACCAGTACGGCTTCTTCATCCTCATCGGCTTGCTGGTCACCGGGGCGGTGCGGGTGTTCCTGTGGCCCGCCACCCAGATGATGCGCTTGACCCAGGAGATCCTGATCGCGGTGGTCAGGTAGCCCGAGCATGTCGGACGCGCCGGGAGAGGAGGGGTACCGCGTCGTCCTGCCCGAGTTCGAGGGGCCGCTCGACCTGCTGCTGCACCTGGTCAAGCGCCACGAGCTCGACATCTTCGACATCCCCATCTCGTTCATCACCGAGAAGTACCTCGAGTACATCGACATGATGCAGGCGCTGAACCTGGACGTGGCCGGGGAGTACCTGCTCATGGCCGCCACCCTGGCGTTCATCAAGTCGCGGGAGATGCTGCCCCGGCCCGAGGAGCTGGAGGAGGACGAGGAGGACGAGGGCGATCCGCGGCAGGAGTTGATCCGTCGGCTGCTGGAGTACCAGAAGTACCGGAAGGCGGCCGAGCAGCTGGTGGACCGGCCGCTGCTGGAGCGCCAGGTCTGGACCCGCGGCGCCGAGGAGGAGAAGCCGAACCCCGACGACCAGCCGCTACGACAGGTGAGCAGCTTCGCGCTCGTGGAGGCGCTGGCCCAGGCCATGGCCAGGGTCAAGGTGAAACAAGTCCACGACGTGGTGGTGGACCGCATCTCCATCACCGACCGGCTCAACGAGCTGGTGGACTCGCTGCGGGACATCGGCGCCGTGAGATTCTTCGACTGCTTCAACACCGACAAGCCGCCGGCCCAACTGCGGCACGAGCTTGTGGTGACGTTCATGGCCGTGCTGGAGATGGCGCGCCTCGGTATGGTGAGCATCCTGCAGCACGAGGACCTGGGCGACATCTACCTCAAGGGCACCGAGGCCCTGCGCAACGTGGAAGACGTGGAGGCGTCGTTCGAGCCCCCACCCGAGGAGTGAGCGGATGGCGATCAAGGAAATCATCGAGAGCCTGATCTTCGCGGCGGAGGAGCCGTTGACCGTGGCGCAGCTCAAGCAGCTGACTAACAGCAAGAGCACCGAGGGGATCCGCGAGGCGCTGCGGGACATGGAGGCGGAGTACGAGACCTCCGGCATCCAGCTGCGCAAGGTGGGCGGGGGGTACCAGTTCCGTACCCACCCGGACAACGCCCGCTGGGTGCGCAAGCTGCACGCGACCCGCGCGCCGCGGTTGACCCGGGCCATGCTGGAGACCCTGGCGATCATCGCCTACCGCCAGCCGGTGACGCGGCCGGAGATCGAGGAGATCCGCGGGGTGGACAGCGGCTCCACCATCAGGGTGCTGCTGGAGCGCAACATGATCCGCATCACCGGCAAGAAGGAGGAGCCGGGGCGGCCGATCCTGTACGGCACCACGCGGCTGTTCATGGAGTTCTTCGCGCTGCGGGACCTCAAGGACCTGCCCACGCTCAAGGAGTTCACCGAGCTGAACGAGGAGAACGCCGAGGAGGTGGAGCTGAAGTACGGCACGCCAGAGGAGGCGGAGGCGGCGGTGGCCGCCCAGCGCGGCGAGACGCCGCCGGAGCAGGGGGAGGCGGCGGAAGCAGGCGCCGAGCCCGAGGCCGCGGCCGAACAGGAGGAGGAGGGCGAGCGCAAGCCCACGCCGGCGGAGATCGCCGAGAGCATGCGCGCCCTGCGGGAGCAGCAGGCCGAGGAGGAGCGGCGGCTGGAGGAGGAGGATGACCAGGTGTTCGGCGCCCTGGACGAGGCCATGGATCTCGCCGTGTCGGTGGTCAAAGATCACAGTCGGCAGGAAGAGGAGCGCGAGCTGCAGGAGCAGGAGCGGGTCAAGGAGAAGCTCGGGCTGGCAGGGGATGAAGTGGACGGGGGGGATGGATCGACTGCGGCTACGGCTACGGCCACGGATGAAGCGACATGATCAGGTTGCAGAAGTATCTGGCGCAGGCGGGGATCGATTCGCGGCGCAAGTGTGAGGCGCTAATCACTGCGGGGCGGGTGCGGGTCAACGGCAAGGTTGTGCGCGAGCTCGGCACCAAGGTGGACCCGCACCAGGACCGGGTGCAGTTCGACGGCCAGCGGGTGATGCCCGAGGACCTGGTCTGGTTCGCGCTATACAAGCCGGACGCCACGGTGTGCACCGCCGAGGATCCCCAGGGCCGGGAGACAGTGCTCGACGTGCTGGGCGAGCAGGGGGTGAGGGTGTTCCCGGTGGGGCGGCTCGATTATCACACCCAGGGGCTGCTGCTGTTGACCAACGACGGCGAGCTGGCCGCGGCGCTGGCTCATCCGCGCAGCCAGGTGCCGCGCACCTACCACGTGAAGGTCAAGGGCGGGGTCAGCATGGCGCAGATTGAGCAGCTCCAGGCGGGGGTGGACCTGGACGGCTTCACGGTCAAGGCGCGCGTGGGCGTGCTGGGCGAGACCGAGAAGAACAGCTGGCTCGAGATGGAGATCTCCCAGGGGCTGAACCACCAGATCCATCGCATGGTGGAGGAGGTGGGGGGCAAGGTGCTCAAGATCATCCGCATCGCATTCGGCCCCATCACCGTCGAGGGGCTGCGGCCGGGGCGCAACCGGCGGCTGAACCAGAAGGAGCTCAACGAGCTGCGCGATGCCGCGGGGGTGCCAGTGGCGCGGCGACAGGCGCGCAAGGGGCAGGGGGGCCGACGCGGCCGGCGGAGCGGCAAAAACGCAAGAAGCAGAAAGAAGTAGTACAATGGCCCGGTGATGGCGAACCGGCGCGGCGTACTGTTATCCATTGCACTTTTCCTCGGCGGCTGTCTCGTGGGGGACCTGGTGCCCGAGGGCCGTCCGTGTGGGCCGAATCAGCCATGCGGCCCCGGCACGGTGTGCAACGGCGCCAGCGGCACCTGCGTGTCCCAGGGCGGCGGCAAGGACGCCCGGCCGGACAGCAACCCGCACAAGAAGGATGCCCGGGCGGACGCTCGCGACGCCATGGCTGATCGCGGAGACCTGCGCAAGCCAGACACCCGCTCGCCGGACCAGTTCGTGGCGCCGGACGGCGGGTGCCCCAAGGGCAAGACCTATTGCAACGGGGTGTGCGCGGACCTCGCCACCGACAAGAAGCACTGCGGGGCATGCAACTCCGCGTGCAAGGCCAACGCTGACATCTGCGTGGCGGGCAAGTGCTACTGCGGCACCACGGCCAAGGTGTGCGGCATCGGGCTGGACTGCGTATCGGGCAAGTGCCGCTGCAAGCCTGGCGGCCGCTGCAAGGGGTGCTGCCAGGGCGACACCTGCGTGGCCATGTCGGCCCAGAAATCCACCCTCTGCGGCAAGGGGGGCATGACCTGCAAGACCTGCGTGGACGGCAACCTCTGCACCGTGGAGAGCTGCTCGTTGGGGCAGTGCAAGATCGCCAACGCGCCCTCCACCACCAAGTGCAACGACTCCAGGTCGTGCACCTACAACGACCAGTGCGCCGGGGGGAAGTGCGTCGGGCTGCCCTACTACTGCGACGACAAGAAGGTGTGCACCACCGACACCTGCACCGGCGTGAACAAGGGGTGCACCCACACGGTCAAGACTGGCTACTGTCTCATCGGCGGGGTGTGCTACGCCAACGGCTACACCAATACCGCCGCGAGCCACGGCTGCTTCTATTGCAACGCATCCAAGAACAAGACCATGTGGTCCTACAAGCTGGGATGCGTGGTGACCCTGGCGGGCATGGGATCCTCGGGGCTGGTCAACGGGGCGGCCACCAGCGCCCGGTTCAACTCCCCCATGGGGCTGGCCACCGATTCCACGGGCACCAAGGTGTGGGTGGCCGACCGGTCCAACAACGTGATCCGGCAGATCTACAACAAGCAGGTCACCACCTTCGCGGGCAGCACCTATGGCTACAAGGACGGGTCCGCCACCACGGCGCAGTTCAGGGTGCCCAGCGATCTGGCCCGGGACTCCACGGGCAAGATGTATGTGGCCGACCGGGATAACCACTGCATCCGGGTGGTGTTCAGTAGCGGCTCCGTCAGCACGGCGGCCGGCACCTGCGGCCTCTCTGGCACCACCGACGGGCTGGCCAACGTGGCGAAGTTCAACTCGCCACAGGGGCTGATCATGGACGGCGACAACACGATCTACATCGCCGACACGGCCAACCACCGCATCCGCCGGCTGTACTACGCCAACGTCTACACCCAGGCTGGCTCCTCCTACGGCTACGTCGACGGCGCCAGCACCGCGGCGAAGTTCTACGCGCCCATCGCGCTGTCCCTGTACAACAAGAACGGCTTCTACATCGCCGACATGTACAACCACCGCATCCGCCGGATCTATGGCACGACCACCTACACCCTGGCGGGCAGCGGGCAGGGCTTCGTCGTCGGTCCCCTGGCCACCGCCAAGTTTTACTACCCGCGCGGCGTGGCGGTGGGACCCAGCGGCGAGGTATATGTGTCCGACTCGGGCAACAACGTCATCCGGCGCATCTGGGCCGCCCAGGCAGTGGTCTTCGCCGGCTCCGCCTCCGGTTACCAGGGGTTCGTGGACGGCCACACCACCTCGGCGCGGTTCAAGCAGCCGTACGGCCTGGCCGTCGCCAACGGCATGCTGTTCATCGCGGACACCGGCAACCACGCCATCCGGGTCATGGCCATCAAGTAGGAGGCGCTCCATTTCGAACCTGGTCGACTCCCGAGATGTTCTGGACCCGGACGCCAAGACTCGGGACGACTTCAGGGCCCGCATCGTCGGGTACTGGCGCCGGGTGGGCCCCAACGCCTGGGACCCCTACCGCTTCCGGAGCGAGCAGGGCGGGGAACTCGAGGTGCTGCCCGGGTTGAAGGTTCAGACCGAGCGACATGGCGCGAGGCTGCGCATGCGCAAGGAGGGGCGGGTGGTGCGAGTGGAGTGGATCCCCGAGGCAGATGACTGGGGGCAGATGGGGCGCAGCGCCTCACCGCGGGAGATCCGGGAGTACTTCCTCGCGACCTACCTGGAGATCTTCGACGAGGACAAGGGGAAAGGGCTGACGGCGGTGTTGGCGTCGAAGATTCTGGACAAGTGACGGCGACCTGCGGCCGCCGAATGCCAGAGTGCCAGAACGCCGGGATGCCAGAACGCCGGGATGATTCCAGGTCGGCCTCGCCCATCAGGTAGACGCTCGGCCGCGCGGCCCCCCGCCGTCGCTGTTCATTTTTGATTTCTTGTTTCTTGTTCCTTGTTTTTTGTTCCACCCAACAACCGCCGCGCCGCCACCGTCGGCGGCACCTCCCCTTCGGCCACTGCCTCCTCCAGCCCCGGCAGCATCGCCTTGACCCGCGCCTCCCGGTAGAACCTCCGCTCCAGCTCCTGCTGCACGGTGGTGCGCATCCACTCCAGGGCCTGGTCTCGGCGGCGGACCTGCAGGAAGCCGCTCTGCTCCACCTGCTGGAAGAACCGGTCCGCCAGGGCCCACAGGTCGTCCACGCCGTCGCCGGTGAGGCCAGAGCAGGCGAGCACCTCCACGATCCAGTCCGGGGTGGGCGAGGCGAGCAGCGCGCGGGCCGCGGCGTAGGAGGCGCGGGTCCGCTCGGCCGCCTCCACGCCGTCGCCGTCTGCCTTGTTGACGCACAGGATATCGGCCAGCTCCACCACGCCGCGCTTGATCCCCTGCAGCTCGTCACCGCCGCCGGGCAGCAGCAGCAGCAGGAAGAGGTCGACCATGGCGCGGATGGCCACCTCGCTCTGGCCCACCCCCACCGTCTCCACCAGCACCACGTCGAAGCCCGCGGCCTCGCACAGCAGCATCGCCTCCCGCGTTCGCCGGGCCACGCCGCCCAGGGTCTCGCCGGCCGGCGATGGGCGGATGTAGGCCCGCTCGTCTGCGGCCAGCTCGGGCATGCGGGTCTTGTCCCCGAGGATGGAGCCGCGGCTCAGGGTGCTCGACGGGTCCACCGCCAGCACCGCCACCCGCGACCCCGCAGCGGTGAGGCGCAGCCCGAGGGTCTCGATGAGCGTGCTCTTGCCCACCCCCGGCGCGCCCGTGATGCCCACGCGGCGGGCCTGGCCAGCCCGCGGGCTCAGCGCCGCCAGCAGCTCGGCGGCCAGATCCTGGTGGGCGTCGGCGCGGCTCTCCACCAGCGTGATGGCCCGGGCCAGCACGCGACGGTCGCCGGCGAGCACGCCGTCGACATACTCCTGCAGCGGGAGCGGAGACCGGGCCATGGGCGCGCGGCTACCCTTGCCGCTCCTCGAGCTGGCGCAGCACCTCGAGGCACGCCTCGGGGATCACCGTGCCCGGCCCGAAGATGGCGGCCACGCCATGCTCGCGCAGGAAGTCGTAGTCCCGGGCAGGCACAACCCCGCCCACCACCACCATGATGTCGGGCCGGTCCTGGTCGCGCAGCTCCTGCACCAGCCGCGGCACCAGGGTCTTGTGACCCGCGGCCTGGGACGAGACGCCCACCAGGTGCACGTCGTTCTCCACCGCCTGACGCGCCGTCTCCTCGGGCGTCTGGAACAGCGGCCCGATGTCCACGTCGAAGCCCATGTCGGCGAAGGCGGTGGCGATGACCTTCGCCCCGCGGTCATGGCCGTCCTGGCCCATCTTGGCCACCAGCAGCCGGGGGCGCCGGCCCTCCCGCGCGGCGAACTCGTCAGCGCGCTCGCGGGCGGCCACGAACTCGGGCATGGCCCCGGCCGCCGCCCCGTAGACGCCTGGCATGGTGCGCGGCTCGGCGCGGTGGCGGCCCCACACCTTCTCCAGGGCGTCGGAGATCTCACCGACGGTGGCCCGCGCCCGGGCTGCCGCCACCGAGAGCTCCAGCAGGTTGCCCTCGCCCGCCTCGGCGCAGCGGGTCAGCGCGGCCAGGCAGCGCTCCACCGCGGCCGCGTCTCGCTCGGCGCGCAGCTGCTCCAGGCGCTGCACCTGGGCCCGCCGCACGGCGGTGTTGTCCACCTCCAGGGTCTCCAGCGCCTGCTCCTCGTCGGTGCGGTACTGGTTGACCCCCACGATCACCTCCTCGCCGGCGTCGATACGCGCCTGGCGCCGGGCCGCGGCCTCCTCGATGCGGCCCTGGGGGATCGCCTTCTCGATGGCCCGGGCCATGCCGCCGGCCTGCTCCACCTCCTGGATCAGGTCCCAGGCGCGGGCAGTGAGGTCGGCGGTGAGCCGCTCCACCAGGTAGGAGCCGCCCCACGGGTCCACCGCGCGGCAGATGTCGCTCTCCTCCTGCAGGACGAGCTGCGTGTTACGCGCGATGCGCGCCGAGAAGTCGGTGGGCAGGGCGATGGCCTCGTCCAGGGCGTTGGTGTGCAGCGACTGGGTATGCCCCGTGGCCGCGGCCAGGGCCTCGACGCAGGTACGCACCACGTTGTTGAACGGGTCCTGCTCTGTGAGGCTCCAGCCGGAGGTCTGGCAGTGGGTGCGCAGGCACATGGAGCGCGGATTTTGCGGCGCGAAGTCGTTGACCAGCCGGGCCCAGAGCAGCCGGGCCGCGCGCAGCTTGGCGACCTCCATGAAGAAGCTCATGCCGACGCCGAAGAAGAAGGACATGCGCGGCGCGAAGTCGTCCACCGAGAGCCCGACGCCGAGGCCGGCGCGGATGTACTCCACGCCGTCGGCCAGGGTGTAAGCCAGCTCCACGTCCGCCGGCGCTCCGGCCTCCTGCATGTGGTAGCCCGAGATGGAGATGCTGTTGAACCGGGGCATGCTCTTCGAGGTGAACGCGAAGATGTCGGCGATGATCCGCATGCTCGGCGTGGGCGGATAGATATAGGTGTTACGGACCATGAACTCCTTGAGGATGTCGTTCTGGATCGTGCCCGCCAGCTTCTCGGGGGCGACGCCCTGCTCCTCGGCGGTGACGATGTAGCAGGCCATCACTGGCAGCACCGCGCCGTTCATGGTCATGGAGACGGAGATCTGGTCCAGGGGGATGCGGTCGAACAGCACCGCGGTGTCGAGCACCGAGTCGATGGCCACGCCCGCCTTGCCCACGTCCCCCTCCACCCGCGGGTGGTCCGAGTCGTAGCCCCTGTGGGTGGCCAGGTCGAAGGCCACCGAGAGCCCCTTCTGTCCGGCGGCCAGGTTTCGGCGGTAAAAGGCGTTGGACTCCTCGGCCGTGGAGAAGCCCGCGTACTGGCGGATGGTCCAGGGCCGCTGGAGGTACATGGTCGGGTACGGTCCACGCACGAAGGGCGCGATGCCGGGCAGCCCCCCCAGGTGGTCCAGTCCGTCGCGGTCCTTCGGGCCGTACAGGCCTGCCAGGGGGATCCCCTCGGCGGTGGCCAGGGTCTCGCCTGCCTCGCCGGCATCGGCGGTTGGGAAGCTGTCAGGGTAGGGAAGGCTGGTGAAGTCAGGTTTTGGGCTCATAGCATCACCCCCAGCTCGCGCTGCAGTGTCCGGATGGTCTTGACCCTGTCCACGCCTGGACCGAGAAAGAGGTCCACCCCGGCGGCTGCCAGGGACCCCTGCTCATCGTCGGCGCCGGCCAGGCCCACGCAGAGGCGGGGGTCGGCGGCCTTGAGCGCCGCGGTCACCGGCGCCACCAGCCTGGCGTAGGCGGCGTCGCTGCCGCACAGAAGCACGGCGCGCGGCCGGCGAGCCAAAACGGCCTGCGCGACCTCCTGCGCTGATTTCGACTCGTCCACCTCGAGCTCGTCGGTGAGCATGCCGCCCGCGCGGACCACGTCAGCAGTCAGCTCCTGGCGCACCCGGCGGTGGGGCAGGGGGCCGAGGCCACACAGCAGCGCCTTCGGCCGCTCGCCGTGGCGCGCCAGGTAGGTGTCGGCAGCCTCTCGCAGCAGATCGTAGTCTTCGCCCGCGCGGCGCAGGTGCAGCGGCTCGATGCGCGGTCCGTCCCCGGCCTCGTGGCGCAGGGCCGCGGTCATCTCGCCCACGGTGGCGCCCAGGCTGGCGGCCATGGCGGCGGCGTCCACCTGCTCGGCGGCGGCGCCAGCCTTGAGCACCCGCACTTTCTGCAGGGCCTCGTCCAGGGCCCCCTCGTCGCGGCCGCTCCGCAGCTGGGCCAGATCCGCCAGGCGCTCGCTGCGCACGCCGGACAGGTCCCCCGCGCGTCCACGCGGGCGCTCCTCGTCGGGCAGCGCGAACCGGTTGACCCCCACCAGGGTCTGTTCGGCGGTGGCGACGGCCTGACGGCGGGTGGCCGCGAGGGTCGCGATCTCTCGCTGCGGCAGCCCCTCGGCGAGGGCGTCTGACATGCCGCCCAGCGCCTCGACGCGCTGGAACAGCGCCCAGGCCTGGCGCGCGATTCCGTCGGTGAGGTGCTCCACGGCCCAGGAGCCGCCGGCTGGATCCGTGACCCACCCGAGGTGCGACTCCAGCTCCAGGATCAGCTGCGTGTTGCGGGCCAGCCGGCGCGAAAAAGCGCTGCTCGGGCCCAGGGGCGCGTCAAAGGGCGCCACGGCGATGCAGTCCGCGCGCGCCGCCACGGCGGCGAAGGCGGTCAGGGTCCCGCGCAGCAGGTTGGTCCACGGGTCCCGCACGGTCATGGCGTAGCGCGAGGAGCGGGCGTGAATCCGCATGGCCCCCGCGCCAGGAGAGCAGCCGAAGGCCTCGCACACCTGGCTCCAGAGCAGCCGGGCCGCGCGCAGCTTGGCCATCTCCGCGAACAGCCGCGGCCCCACCGAGAAGGAGAAGGAGATCAGCGCGGCCGCCCGGTCAGCGTCGAGGCCGCGGTCGGTCATGGCGGCCAGGTACTCGGCTCCGGTGGCCAGGGCGAAGGCCAGCTCGTGCACTGCGCTGCCGCCGGCGTCGTGGTACGGGTGCAGATGCACCATGGCGATGCGCATGGAGGGCGCGTGATCCGCGGCCCAGCTCATGAGCGCCGCCATCTCGTCGTAGGCCTGGGACATGGGCACCGGCAGGGCGCCGCCTTCGGCCAGCTCGCCGAGGGGATCGCAGGAGAGCGAGCCGTGCAGCTGTGTCGGCTCCAGGCCACGACGGCGGGCCTCGGCGCACAGCAGCCCGGCGACCTGCAGTCCGGCCCCGCCCGCCTCGATGAACAGCGGGGTTCGCTGCAGGTCGACGCCGTCGAGTGCCAGGGCCAGGTCAGCTGCGGAGGCGAGGGACATGCCGCTGCGCCCGATGATTCCGCGGGCCCGCTCCATGTCCGGGTCGAGCCCCGACCGGCTGGCCCGGTCGAGCATCACGCCCAGGGCGGTCGCGCCGGACTTCAGGTGGTCCGCGGCCGCCGCGCCCCAGCGCGCCGGCAGGGGCAGTGCGAGGTCGATGCGCTTGAGCCATGGCCGCTCGCCAGCGCCCCTGGCCGAGGGGCCTCGAACGAAGGGCGAGGCGCCCGGGGCCCCGCCAAGGTGGGAGAGCCGCGGCTCCTCCGCGGCGGTGAGCAGCGGGTCGAGGGTGATGCCTTCCAGGGTGACGCTGGCCAGCTCGTCCGGATTTCTGCCCCGGAGGGACTTCTCTGCCAACGCGCGCCACTGCTCAAGGGTTGCCGGCGGGAACGGTGATTCCCCGGGGCCGGAGGTTCGTTCAGACATGGGGTTCTCCTCTCTCATATTGAAGCTATACGGAGAGCCGGGGACGGTAAAGGGGGGGGGGGGGGGGGGGGGGGGGGGGGGGGGGGGGCGGGGGGGGGGGGGGGG
>CAZEFW010000030.1:64754-64905 GCA_964511535.1 uncultured Myxococcales bacterium
CCCCCCTACTCCCCCCTCGCCCGCGGCCCGGGCCCGGGCGGGGGGGGGGGGCGCCGGCCTTTGGCCGGCGAATGCCAGGATGCCAGGATGCCAGGATGCCAGAATGCCAGAATCGGGGATGGGTTGGCTGTGGGTCGCCGTGGCTGGCGAC
>CAZEFW010000031.1:0-64400 GCA_964511535.1 uncultured Myxococcales bacterium
GGAGCGGCTGAGGGCCGCCCTACTCCACCAGCCCGTGCTTGCGCGCCAGCCGCCGCAAATGCTTCCGGTCCAGCCCTGCCTCGCGCGCGGCCGCCGACAGGTTGCCCCCGGTGCGCTCCAGCATGTCCGCCAGGTAGCGGCGCTCGAACCGCTCCACCACCTCCGCCTTAGCGTCGGCGAAGGGCAGGTCCGTGCGCGGTCCAGGCTCCCCGGAAAACGCGCCCCCGGGGGCCAGGGCCAGCTTCAGCTCTCCGAACGACTCGACCCCCGGGCTCATTGCCAGTGCCCGGTCCAGGATGTTGCGCAGCTCCCGCGCGTTGCCGGGCCAGCCGTGGGCCCGGAGCAGCTCCAGGTTCGGCCCGCCCACCTGCACCGGCTCGGGCCAGCCGCGCAGCCGCAGCAGCTCCGCCGCGATGGGGCCGACGTCCTCGGGGCGGTCGCGCAGGGGAGGCAGCAGGATCCGCACCACCGACAGCCGGTAGTACAGGTCGGGGCGGAAGGTGCCCTGCTCCACCAGGCGCGTCAGGCTCTGGCGACTGGCGGCCACCACCCGGACGTCGGCCTCCCGCTCGCGCTCGCCCCCCATGGGCGTGACCTTGCGCTCCTCCAGCGCGCGCAGCAGGCGCACCTGCGCCTGGGCGGGCATGCTGTCCAGCTCGTCCAGGAAGAGGGTCCCCCGGTGCGCCCGCTCGAAGGCGCCCCGGCGATCCCGCGCCGCCCCGGTGAACGCCCCGCGCACATGGCCGAACAGCTCGCTCTCCAGGGTGCCCTCGGGCAGCGCCCCGCAGTTGAGCGGCACGAAGGGCCCCCGGCGCCTGGAGCTCAGCTCGTGCACGGCGCGAGCAGCCAGCTCCTTTCCGGTGCCGGTCTCCCCCTCGAGCAGCACTGTCACGCCCGCCGCCGCGGCCAGCTCCAGCACAGCGAAGACCTCCCGCATGGCCAGGCTCTCGCCCACCAGCTCCCCCAGCCGCCGGGACTGGCTCGGCGGCGCCTCCACCGCCTGCTGCCGCGGCTGGATCCGCAGTCGGGTGCGCCCGGCCCCGATGGTGGTCCCGGCGGGCACCGTGACCTCGGTCACCACCGCGCCTCCCGCCCGCGTCCCGTTGGTGCTGTCCAGGTCCCGCACCACGAACCTGCCCCCCGACGCCTCCACGCGGAAGTGGCTGCGCGAGACCCGCCCATCCGCCAGCACCAGGTCGCACTCGCCGCCGCTGCCCACGGTCACCGCCGCGCCCGGCTCCAGGTCCACGGCGCGGCCCATGTCGGGCCCCTCGATCACCAGCAGCAGACAGACCGGCTGGTCCCCGTCATCCTCCCCCGAGAGGGTGGGCAGGGTGCTTGTGGCTGCGGAGGCCATGGTAGCTGCGGATTATATCAGCGGCGCTGGTAAACGCTGAGCATGCCCACGTAGCCGTAGCCGATGAGGAACAGCAACAGGAAGGGCATGGACAGGAAGTGCCCGCCGCGGGCGGCCACCGCCAGGGTGGCGGTGAAGTAGAGCGCCATGAACAGCTCGAAGAAGGGCACCAGGTTCTTCATGGCCCGGTAGTGCTTCGCCCGCCAGTCCTCGTCCTTGCGCGCCACGCCATGCTTGGGGGTGCGCACGAACTCGGTCTCCTTGCCCAACAGCGCCTCGATGACGGCGCGGGTCTGGTTGATGCAGAGCCCGATGCCCACCGACAGCATCAGCGGCAGGTATTTGATCTTGTTGAACCAGCCGCGCGGGTTCACCTCGCGGGTGGCCACCATGTAGAACGAGATCACCGAGCCGGTGGTGCCGAAGAAGAGCGGCAGGTCGATGAGCAGCACCTCGCGCCAGCCGTGGGTGGTGCGCACCGCCAGGTTCGGCAGCAGCAGCAAGCTCAGCAGCAGCAACAGCGGATAGGCGAAGTTGTTGGTCAGGTGGAAGAACGCCTCGATCTTGACACGCCGGGGCACGTCCGAGCGCAGGATGGTGGGCAGCAGCTTGAGCGCCACCTGGATCGAGCCCTTGGCCCAGCGGAACTGCTGGCTCTTGAAGCTGTTCATCTCCACCGGCAGCTCCGCCGGGGAGATGGTGTCGTACAGGTAGACGAAGTCCCAGCCGCGCAGCTGGGCGCGGTAAGACAGGTCCATGTCCTCGGTCAGGGTGTCGTGCTGCCAGCCGCCAGCGTCATGGATGGCGCAGATGCGCCAGATGCCCGCGGTGCCGTTGAAGTTGAAGAACCGCCCCGAGCGGTGGCGCGCCGTGTGCTCAACCACGAAGTGGCCGTCCAGCATCATGGCCTCCACCTCGGTGAGCTTGGAGTAGTCCTGGTTCAGGTGGCTCCAGCGCGCCTGCACCATGCCCACCTTCTCGTCGATGAAGTAGTGCACCATCTGCCGCAGCATCTCGGGCTGAGGCAGGAAGTCGGCGTCGAAAACCATCACCAGCTCACCCGTGGCCTGTTTCAGGCCGTTGTCCAGGGCGCCGGCCTTGTAGCCGGTGCGGTCCTCGCGATGGATGTAATGGATGTCCAGCCCCTGGCGCTGCAGCTCGGCCACCTTGCGGCGGCAGATGCCCTGGGTCTCGTCGGTGGAGTCGTCCAGCACCTGGACCTCCAGCCGGTCGCGTGGATAATCCAGGCCGCGCACCGCGTCCATCAGCCGCTCCACCACATACATCTCGTTGAACAGCGGCAGCTGAACGGTCACCCGGGGCAGGTCAGCCTCCGGGTACTGCCCCTTCGGCTCGGGCACGTTCTTCTTGTGACGCAGATAGAGCCACACCAGG
The DNA here is from genome assembly GCA_964511535.1 of uncultured Myxococcales bacterium. GTDB lineage: Bacteria > Myxococcota_A > Polyangia > CAZCFB01 > CAZCFB01. Next base: position 2,753 of record CAZEFW010000031.1, read on the forward strand.
ATGGTCCGGTGGAAGCCGAACATGGCCAGGCAGAGCAGGACCGCGAGATACATTCCAATGAGCAGATTTTGGTACCACATGAGTCAAGATTCCAGACAGTTATCCTGATCGCCAATGATCAGGCACGCCGCCAGGCGAAATGTCACCGAATTGTAATTTTTGGTAATTCTTTGTTAGGGGGGTGGTCCCCTGATTGCTACCCGGGGACTCGAAAGTGTTTCCCTGGCCAGCCCATGGTCTGGGCCATGGATAACCCGTCCATGCTCACGGCCACGCTCACGTGGATCAGCACGCCGCACCAGATGGAGCCGGTGCGCATGCTGAGGGTGCCGAGCACCACCCCCGCGGCCACGGCGCCCAGCACCTCGGCCAGCGGCTTGTGGTAGTGGATCATGCAGTAGGGCACCGCCATGCAGAAGATGGCGTACGACCCCATGCTGCGCTTGAGCGGGTGCAGCATGTACCCGCGGAAGAACACCTCCAGCGCCCAGAACTGCAGCGCGTAGAGTGCCTCCCAGCCGAGGTAGTCGAACCAGGATCGGCTGGCCAGCTTGTAGAACGGGTAGGTCTGCTGGAACTCTCTGGTGTAACTCACCATCACCACCGCCGGCAGCACGATGAGGAACAGCGCCAGATATATCCAGGTGTGCTTCAGCGCGCCGGACAGCTTGAGTCCGTAGTCGCGGATCCGCTCTCCCGGCATGAAGAGCACCGACAGCCAGGGGATCACCACGTAGCCGAGCACGCGGAAGCCGGTCCAGTAAGCGAAGGTGGTCAGCTCGTAGTAGCGGTTGTGGAAGAAGTCTGGCGCCACCCGGTTGAGGAACTGGGTGTAGGTGCCGCGGTCGCCGAAGTACTCGATCAGGGTCAAGGTCACCGCCGTGACCGCCAGCACCACCAGCGGCCGGTAGTCGAAGTCGCGGCTCTCGCCCCTGAGTGAGGCCGCCGCGCGCTCCTGGCGAGCCTCGCGGTTCAGGATCTTCCAGCTGTCCACCAGGGTGCCCCCGAGCAGCCGGCCCAGGGGGCGGTGGAACGCCAGGATCCCCGCCGTCAGCAAGACGCTGCCGACCACCTTGTCCAGGTGGATCACGTAGGCGGCGGCCAGGTAGAACAGCCCCAGCGCCAGGGCCCAGGGCCATGTGATGAGGTGCTTCACCGTCGGGTCACTTGAGGGTCTTGAGGTAGACGATGGCCTGGCGCAGCCGGCGCCGGGAGCGCTCCCGCCCGCACACCACCATGGTATCGAACAGCGGCGGCGAGGCCTTGCGCCCGGTGATGGCCACGCGCACCGTCATGAAGACCTCGCGGGTCTTCCACCCCAGCTCCTCGGTGAAGTCGCGGAACATCTGCTCCATCTGCTCCGGATCCCACTCGCGATCCGCGTCCAGCCGGTCCACCAGCTTCGTCAGCATCTTGGCCGTCTCCGGGCCGGTGCGCTTCTTCGGCTTGAGCAGATCCTTGACCGGCTCATAGTCGAGATCCCCCGCAAAGAAGTACTCGGTCAGGGGGACGAACTCGTCCAGCCGCCGGATCCGCTCCCTGGCCAGGGGCATCAGCTTCAGCAGGTAGTCCCGCCCGAGCTGCCACTCCAGCAGCCGGTCCACCAGCTGCTCATCGCTCAGCTCGTGCAGGTATTGGCTGTTGAGCCAGTTCAGCTTCTCCAGGTCGAACACGGGCCCCGAGAGGCTCACCGAGCCGGGCACCAGATCGAAGCGCTCCACCATCTGGGCCAGGGAGAACTTCTCCTGGTCATCGCCGTAGGACCAGCCCATCAGCCCGAGGAAGTTGACCATCGCCTCGGGCAGGATCCCGGCCTCCTGGTAATACTCCAGGCTCACGGGGTTGCGGCGCTTGGAGATCTTGGAGCGGTTCTTGTCGTTGTTGCGCAGCAGCGGCAGGTGCATGAACACCGGCGGATCCCAGCCGAACGCATGGTACAGGCGCAGGTGCTTGGGCGCCGACGAGATCCACTCCTCGGCCCGGATCACGTGGGTGATGCCCATCAGGTGGTCGTCCACCACGTTGGCCAGGTGGTATGTGGGCATGCCGTCGCTCTTGAGCAACACCTGGTCGTCGCTCATGGTGTTGGGCAGCACCACCTCGCCCCGCAGCCCGTCGCGCAGCACCGTCTCGCCGGCGCGGTCCATCTTCAGCCGCACAACGTGGGCCTCCCCGGCGGCAGCGCGGGACGCGGACTCCTCGGGCGACAGCCCCTTGCACAGCCCGTCGTAGCCCGGATCCTGCTTGGCGGCGCGCTGCTGCTTGCGCAGCTCGGCCAGCCGCTCCGGGGTGCAGAAGCAGCGATATGCATCGCCCTGCTCCATCAGCCGGCCCACATGCTCGGTGTAGCCGGCGGATCGCTCGGACTGGCGGTACGGCCCGTGGTCGCCGCCGCAGTCGGGGCCCTCGTCCCAGTCCAGGCCCAGCCAGCGCAGGCTTCGCAGGATCGCCTCCTCGGAGGCGGCGCTGGAGCGCGCCTGGTCCGTATCCTCGATGCGGAGCACGAACTTGCCGCCGTGGTGGCGGGCGAAGGCGTAGTTGAAAAGGGCCACGTAAGCGGTTCCCACGTGGGGGTCGCCGGTGGGGCTGGGCGCGATTCTCACGCGCACTTCTTTGGAACCTTTCTCAAGCATGACCGGCTCTTAGCAGATGCGCCCCCGGCTGGTCAATCTGCATCGAAAATATGGACCTGTGTCACGGCGTTTAGAACTGATGAGTGGTACATTACCCGGCGAGAGGTACCGATGAGATTCCACTACATGTTGGCTTTATTGCTGGTGGCGGCGGGCGCGGGCGAGGCTCGCGCCTCGGTCCTGATCAAGCTGGAGCTGCCCAACCTGGTGGCCCACGCGCAGGCGGTAATCCAGGGCGAGGTGATGGGCAGCCGCTCCTACTGGACCGCTGACCGGCGCTCCATCGAGACCGAGACCGAGCTCAGGGTGGAGCGCACAGTGCAGGGCAAGGTCGAGGGGCGGACGGTGAAGGTCCGCACCCTGGGCGGCAAGGTGGGGGACATCCGGATGCATGTGCCGGGCAGCCCGCGGTTCAGCAAGGGGCAGCAGGTGGTGCTCTTCCTCACCAGCCGGGCGGGCCACCGCTGGGTGCTCGGCATGAACCAGGGGGTGTTCGATCTGTCGAAGACCGCGGACGGATCCAGGGTGGTGCGCCAGCGCATGGCCGGGGCGTCGCTGGTCCACAAGACCGCGGACGGCCTGAAGCCGGCCCGGGGCCCGCGCATCAGCCAGGAGCTGGGAGGCTTCGTGCAGCAGCTCGAGAAGCTGCGACTTCGCTGCAAGAAGGAGGCGGATCGATGCCGCGTGCGCTGACGATGATGCTGGCGCTGGGCCTGCTCGCCCCGCAGCCTGCCATGGCCTGGGTGCGCACCATAAATGGCAACGGCATCCCGGTGGAGTGGCGCAAGACCAACTGCCTCGTGATGCGCATCGACGCCAACGGCAGCGACGACATCCCGGGGGACACCGAGCTCACCGCCGCGCGCAAGGCGTGGACCAACTGGCGCAACGCCACCAAGTCCTGCTCCTACCTCGGCTTCAATGAGCTGCCCAAGGCCAAGAACCTCAAGCCGGGGTACAACAGCGAGGGCGCCAACGAGAACATCATCAGCTGGGTGGAGAGCGGCTGGAGCCACGGCACCTTCGCGGTGGCGTTGACGAAGATCTCCTTCGTGGAGAGCACCCGGAACCCGGGCCATGGCGAGGACGGCCGCGTGCTGGACGCCGACATCATCCTCAACGGCCAGCACCTGCGCTTCTCCACCACGGGCAGCAAGCAGCGCCATGACGTGGAGAACACCTTGACCCACGAGCTTGGCCACGCCCTAGGGTTCGACCACCCGTGCGACGACGGCACCTACAACACCCCGCCCAAGGATCACACGGGCAAGACCATCCCCAAGTGCGGCTCCTCGTCGGTGACCTCCGCCATGAAGGAGAGCACCATGTACAACTTCACCGACCTGGGCGAGACCAAGAAGCGCAGCCTCACCAGCGACGACAAGGCGGCCATGTGCTCGGTGTACCCCACCAAGAACGATCCGGGCGAGTGCAAGGCCACGGACATCCCGGCCGAGTATGACACCGGCGGGTGCGCCGTGGCGCGGCCCGGTATCGCCGCTGCCGCCCTGCCCTGGCTGCTGCTGCTGGGGGTTTTGCTGGCGGCCGCTCGACGCCGCGGGTGAAGGCTGGCCCCGGACTGCCTCGGCCCGGGGCCATGCTGAAATTAAAGCCTGATTGAACCGGGCCAGCGAGGGCCAAACACGAAACAGCCGAATATTAGACCTACATACGAGTACATTGTAAGATATGTACTACCATGTCAGGCAGAATCCAGAAGATAGACCAACAACCGCCCCCCAAAACCAATATTCGTCACAAGGTCATGGAGATGGCCACCCTGCGCTGGAACCTGGTGCAACGTTCCCGCCAGAACTGGACCTGCATCTCCCTGGCCGTGGTGGCCGCGTGCGCCTGGCTGCTGGCCCGCAGCCACCCTGGCATCCAGGGTACCCCCCTGGCCTGGGCCACCGGCGCAGTCTCGGTGATGTTCTGCATCGGCTGGGCCCTGGGCCAACACTACCTCGCCCGCACCCATCGCCGGCTGAACACCCTGCAGAGCGAGACCGGCTGCCACGAGCGCTACCCCATGCTGCGGCTGATCACCGAATAAGCTCGCCCACCCCGGTCCCGCCAGGGTCCATCGTCACTTCTTGCGTTTCGCTTTGCGCTTTTTGCTCTTCGCGCTCTTCTTCCGCCGTCGCCGCTTGGGCCGCTCCGCCCCCTCCTTGAGCACCCCTGCCCGCCGGTCCGAGGCCACGATCTTCTTCGCCCCCTGGCTCGGCTCCTGGGGTTTGACCACGGCCACTACCTTGCGGTCGTCCCGCAGGTAGCGCCTCGCCACCCGCTGCAGGTCCGCCGGGGTCACCGCCATCACCGCCGCGGTGTACTTCTTGTAGCCCTGGTGCCCGAGCCCGTAGAGCTCACCGAAGGTGAGCAGCGAGGCCACCGTGGACTTGCGCTGCAGGGAGGTCTCGAAGCTGCCCACCATGTAGCGCTGCACCCGGCCCAGCTCGGCCTTGCCCACCGGCTTGTCCTTCAGCCGCGCCACCTCGGCGTCGATGCCGTTGAGGGCGGCGTTCAGGTTGGTGGGGCTGGTGGCGAGGTACACCGCGAAGTAGCCCGCCTCGAGCCCCTCGAGGGAGAAGGCCCCCACATTGTAGGCCAGCCCTTGCCGCTCGCGGAGCTGCAGGAAGAGGCGCCCCGACTGGCCGGACATCAGGTTCGCCAGCACCTCCAGCGCGTAGCGATCCTTGCGGCGCAGGCTGGTGCCGGGCCACCCCGCCACCACATGGGCCTGCTGCCTGTCGAGCAGCAGGAACGCGTCCTGCGCCGCCTCGGGCGCAGGCTCCGGCGCGATCTTCGGCGGCGCCGCGCCGCCCTTTCCGCCATGGCCGAACAGCTGGGTAAACTTCAGCGCCACCCGCTCGGGGTCCACATCGCCCACCAGGGTGAGCACCATGCGCCCGGGCCCGAAGTGGCGCTTGTGGTAGCGCTTGAGGGAGCCGCGGGTGAGCCGCGCCACGGTCTCCACCCGGCCCAGCATGCTGAAGCGATACGGGTGCTTCTTGAACAGGGTCCGGGAGAACAGGTCCATGGCCAGGGACGCGGGGCTGTCCTGCTGCGCCATGAGGTCCTCGATGGCCTGCCGCCGGGCCCGCTCCACCTCGTCTTCTGCCAGGGCGGGGTGCAGCACACAGTCGGCCAGGATCTCCAGCCCCTGCTCCCACTGGCTGGCCAGCAGCTCGGCCTGCACGCCGAAGGAGTTGTAGCCGGAGAAGCCGCTGATGATCCCGGCCATCTTCTCGATGGCCTCATTGACCTGGTGCGCGCTGCGGCTGGTGGTGCCGCGAGTGATGAGGGTGGCCAGCAGGTTGTTGATGCCGTTGTTGCGCGGGTTTTCGTAGCGCAGCCCACCGAGCCAGGCGGCCCGGATGGACACCAGCGGGACGGTGCTGTCCTGCTGAACCAGCAGCCGGGCGCCGTTGGCCAGCCGCACCTTGACCACCCTGCCCTCCTCGGTGGCCCGCGCCTCGCCGGCACGCCTGGCCTGCTCCTGGGCGCGCTGGACGCCCCGCCGAACCGCCTGCTCCAGGGCGCTGCTCTTGCTCTCGGCCGCCGGACCGGCCACCGAGATGGTGAGGTTCGCCGCCCGCAGGTGGCGCGCCGCGGCCTGACGCAGCTCGGCCGCAGTGGTGCCGCTGACCCGCCGGTTGTAGCGCTGCTCAAAGGCCGCGCCCCCGGCCACCGTGTGGTAGAAGCCGAGCTTTCGCGCCTGCCCCTGCACGGTCTCCTTCTGGAACACGGCGTCGCTCTCCACGATGGTCTTGGCCCGGCGCAGCTCGTCGGCGGCCACGTCACCGCTGCCCAGCCGCGTCACCTCCCCCAGGATGGCCGTCACGGCGTCCTCGAGCTTCTCCGGCACCAGGGCGGCCGTGATCACCAGCAGCCCCGGATCCCGCGGCGTGTAGGCGTAGGCGTTGACCTGGGTCAACAGCTGCCGCTCGTTCTTCACCCGGCGCACCAGGCGGGAGCTCTCGCCCTCGCCCAGGATGATGCCGATCAGGTCCAGCACTGGCGTGGCCGGGTCCTGCAGCCCGGGAATGTGGAAGCCGAACGAGAGGTAGGTCTCCTGCCCCGGCCGGTGTTGGGCCGCCACCCGGAGCTTGCGCTGGGACGGCTCCACTGGCGTGGCGGCCTTGCGCGGCGCGCCCCGCTTGCCCGGGAAGAGCCGGGCCACCTGGCGCATCACCAGCGCCCGGGTGACGTCGCCCACCACCACCAGGGTCATGTTGCCCGGCGCGTAGAACTTGCGGTGGAACGCGTTGACGTCGGCGCGGGTCATGGCCCCCACCGTGGCAGCCCGGCCGATCACCGGCCTGCGGTAATGGTGCTTGCGGTAGGCCTTGGCGAACAGCTGCTGGGCCACCGCCTTGGCCGGCGTGTCTTCCCCCATCTTGATCTCCTCCTGGATCACCTGGAGCTCACGGGACAGGTCGTCCGGGTCGAAGCGGGGGTTCTGCATGGCGTCGGCCAGCACCTCCAGGGCGCGGCCGAAGTAGCGGCTGGCGATGACCACGTGGTACACGGTCTGGTCGTGGGAGGTCCAGGCGTTGATCTGCCCGCCGGAGCCCTCGATCTCCCGGGCGATGGCGCCCTCGTTTCGGCGCGCGGTGCCCTTGAACACCATGTGCTCCAGCACATGCGCCATGCCCTCCTTGCCTGCCGGATCCTGGGCGCTTCCGGCATTGACCCACATCTGCAAGGCCACAACCGGGGCGGAGTGGTTCTCCTGGACCACGACGTTCAGACCACTCTTGAGCTTCTGTGTCACGGGGGGCTCCCTCCTGAGGGGTGGCGCGGCGGGCCCCTTGCCCACCGGCCGCGGACAGCCGCCGGCGAGCAGGAGCAGGGACAGCGATATCAGGGCGACTGGACGCACGACGGCCCAGGTAAACATGGTTTGAGGTGCAGGGCAAAGGGAGGAGAGCCGTGTACCCGCGAGGTTACAAATACGGGGACGCTACTCCCCCAGCTCCTTCCTCAAATCCTCCAGCTCCTGCTCGACCAGTTTTTGCCTCCGGTACACCGAGGCCACGAAGAGCAGCAGCACCACCCATATCAGCGAGTAGGCCAGCACCACGAACAGCGGCGCCGAGACCTGGCCGGTGTCCTCCGCGCCGGGGGTGAACGGCTTGTAATCCTGCGCGGCGGCCAGCAGAGAGTGGAGATGGTACATGGTCAGGACTCCCTCCGCTCGAAGGCGGCGGCGATGAGCTCGTCGAGCTGCGAGCGGCTGCGCTCCAGCCTGAAGCGCACCCAGATGAGCAGGATGAACAGCACGGTGAACACGGCCAGGCTGAACAGGAACGGGCCCAGCATCTCCCGGGGCAGGCTCCCCACGACGGAGGTCTTGGGGTGGATGGTGCGCCACAGCTTGACCGAGAAGTAGACGATGGGAACGTTGGCGGCGCCGAAGATGCTCAGCCCGGCGGCCACCCGGCGACCCGAGGGTCCGACGAAACGGCGGGCCATGAGCACCGCGATGAGGCTGAGGAACAGCACCAGCACGGTGGTGAGCCGGACGTCCCACTGCCAGTAGTGGCCCCACGCCACCCGGGCCCACAGGGGGCCAGTGGTCAGCACCAGCGTGCCGTAGACCACACCCAGCTCGCTGCCCGCCGCGCACAGCTCGTCACCCCAGCGTTTGCCGCTGAACAGGAATGCGCCGCCACCCACGGCCGCCACCATGGTGGCCAGGAACATGGACCAGGCGCACGGCACGTGGAAGTAGAAGATCTTCTGGCTGAAGCCCATGTTCGGGTCTTCGGGAGCCACCAGGAACACCAGGTACGGCGCCGCGAGGAAGCCCGCGGCGCAGAGCGCGGCGAACAGGTAGAACAGCGCGGCGCGCCCCTTCATCACGCCTCCTCTCGCAGCAATGCCGCCAGCTCCTGGCGTAGCGCCGCCTCGCCGCCCGCGCCCGGCTCCATCGCCGCCAGCTCGGCCAGCAGGCGCTCCCGCTGCTCCCTGCGCCGGCGCCCCACGGCCACGCCCTGCACGGCGAAGAACATCCCCGCCAGGATGATCAGCCCCGACAGCCCGATGACGATCCACACTGTCCGGTCGTCCTGGGCCGGGAGCCCGGAGAAGAGGATCTCCCAGCGCGCGCCCGCGGCGGTGTCTGTCAGGGTGTAGACCTTGCGCTGCCCGGAGCCGTCCTGGACGCCGCGCATCACGCTGCCGGTGATCTGGGGTCCGCTCACCACCACGGGCAACTTGTTGATCAACCCCACCGACGCGCCCGTGGAGGCGAAGGGCATCACCTGCACCAGCTCCTCCTCGGCGCCAGTGTACGGGATCTCGAAGAAGTAGCGCAGGTCCAGCTCCCCCGGCGGCAGCGGCGCCACGAAGCGCACCTGGCGCTTCTCCTCGTCCACCACCATCAGCCCCTTGAAGGTCTCCGGCACCTCCACCCCGCTCGCCCCGCGCGGAAGGGGCAGGACCATCCCCGCCTCACCCGGATCGAAGATGGCGTCGGCCCTGTTGCTCAGCCGGAGCACCTGCATGAAGGAGAGCCGCTTCTCCCCCACCTGGACCACCAGCTGCGTCCCGGGACCGAGGGTCAACTTGTCCGGGCTGGAGATACGATCGAACACCTGGAAGGTGGCCGTCAGCCCCTTGTCGCCGGCGCCGCTCAGGGGGCGGCTGCGGTAGGTCAGCTCGTCGTGAGCGGCCAGCACCATGGCCTTGCCGCCCTTGTCGGCGGGCAGGTCCACCGTCACCTCGCCCCTGGCGTCGGTCTGTCGCTTGAGCCCCGCGCCGGCGGTGAGCATCAGCTTGCCCGGCGTGGTGGCAGCCGCCGGGTTGGCGGTGATCATCACGTCGGCGCCCTTGACCGGCTCGCGAGCCTTGCCGCGCAGCACGCGCACCAGCAGCTTGCCGGGCGGCACCGCCTCGCTCTCCTCGATCTCTGCCGCGCCGATCTGGGTTTGCTGGCTCGACGGGCCCGCGCCGTGGCCCGCGGTGGGGGGGTGACCCGGCGGGAGCGCTGCTCCGGGCTGCGCGCCGCCGGCCGGGGGTGCCCCCCCGGGCATCGGGTTGGCGCCGCCGAGCGAGACCAGAAAGCGCAGGCCGCCCTCGGCCGGCCCGTCGAAGATCCCGGACGCGGGCTGCTGCCCTTCGCCGGCCAGGGCGAGCTGATAGCGCTTGCCGGCGGCCACCGCCTCGAAGCGCGCGCGCCCGTCCTCGCCCGTCTTTGCGCGCCCCGCGACCTTCGGCTCCCCACCAGCGGTGGCCTCCAACAGGAGCACCTCGGTGCCCACCTGGCGTTCCGACATGCTGGCGCCGGTGACCTTCACCGTCACCACGCCTCGGGGCAGGCTGGCGTCGGGCAGCGGCATTGTGAAGGAGCCAGCCTGCGCCGCGGCCACCGCCGGCCAGGCGAACAGGAGCAGCGTCGCGAGCAGCGCGCGGGTCATGCGTCCGCCTCCGCGTCGGTGGCGGCGCGACCGTGGGCCGCCAGCGCCGCGTCCACCATGGCGTCCGGATCACCGGCGCCGGGCGACTCCAGGTGCCCCAGGGCCAGGGCCACGCTCTGAAACAGCCGGTTGGCCACCCACCCCACGAGCATGCCGCTGTGCATGATCAACAGGAACGCCGTGCCCCCCATCTGCCCGCCCGCCTTCACGTACGCGCCGGCCCCCACGGCCGCGCCCAGGGTCGGCAGCAGGAACCGCGCGATCTTGAAGGTCAGCGCCATGCGCGCCATGTCAGGCCTCCCTCGTGCTATCCCGCCGACGGGCCCGGGTGGGGATGAACGCCACCACCGCGCCGATGGTGAGCAGGATGAAGCCGAGCCAGATCCAGTTCACCAGCGGGTTGACGATGAGCTTGAACGCGGCGTTGTCGGTTTTCTGGTCCCAGGAGCCGAGGGCCACGAACAGATCATCGCGCAGGGTGCGGTGGATCCCGACCTCGGTGGTGGGCTGGTTTTCATGCTTGAAGTAGATCCAGCGCGCCGGGTGGATGGACCCGAGGCGCTCGTCGCCCAGGTAGACCGACAGGGTGGTGGTGAGCATGCGCTTCTGCTGGTCGTTGGTCATCTCCGCGCCGTCGTAGCGCACCGTGTAGCGGCCGATGTCGGCCCGCTTGCCCCGGACCATCTCAACGTCCTTCTCCTGCTTGTACGCCTCGCCGGCGAAGCCCACGTACATCATCACGATGCCCGCGTGAACCAGGATGGCGCCCACCCTTCGTGTGTTGCGCAGGTTCTTCAACAGAAGCTGGCCCATGGACGCCAGGGCCAGGGCCACCAGGATCATGGTGGTCAGCGCCCAGCCGTGGGTGAACCCCGACGCAGCCAGCGCCCCGCCAGCCACCACCGCCGAGGCCACCGGGAAGACCAGCTGCCGCAGCAGCAACTGCGAGGTCGTGACGCGCCAGTTGAGCAGCGGCCCCACGCCGGTGAGCAGCAGCAGCGCCAGCCCGATGGGCGTCATCCAGCGGTTGAACACCTCCGGCCGCAGCACCTGCTTGTCTCCCACGAGCGCCGTGAGGGTGGGCCACAGGGTCATCAGGATCACCATCAGCGACGCGATGAGCAGCAGCCAGTTGTAGAGCATGAAGAAGTACTCGCGGCTGAACACCGCGCCCTGCTCCCGGTCGCCGCGCAGCAGGTCCCGCCGCCAGACCATCAACGCAGCGCCGGCGACCAGCACCAGGAACATGAAGCCGAGGAAGTACCAGCCGATGTTCGACTTGGCGAAGGCGTGCACCGAGTCGATGAGCCCGGAGCGGGTGATGAAGGTGCCGAAGATGGTCAGCACGAAGGAGATGATGGCCAGGGCCACGGTCCAGACCTTGAGCAGGCCGCGCCGCTCCTGGGCCATCATGGAGTGCATCAACGCCGTGCCGGTGAACCACGGGATCAGCCCGGCGTTCTCCACCGGGTCCCAGGCCCAGTAGCCGCCCCAGCCGAGCTCCTCGTAGGCCCAGATCATGCCCAGCAGCAGGCCCATGGTGAGGAAGTACCAGGAGCCCAGGGCGAAGGGCCGCGCGGCGATGAGCCAGCGCTCGTCGTTGACCCCGGCCAGCAGCGACGCCACGGCCAGGGCGAAGGGGATGGTCATGCCCACGTAGCCCACGTACAGCGACGGCGGGTGGGTCACCATGTAGGCGTTCTGCAGCAGCGGGTTGAGCCCCTGCCCCGTGGTGGGCGCGCTGACCAGGAACATGTCGAACGGGTTGGCCGTCAGCAGCATCAGCACGCAGAAGAAGACCATCACCGCCATCAGGATGGCGATGAACCAGGGCATGATATCCCCCAGCCGCCGCCGGTTGACGTGGATCGCCAGGGCAGACAGCATGGCCAGCAGCCAGGCCCAGAACAGCAGGGAGCCCGACTGCCCGCCCCACACCGCGGTGAGCTTGTAGAACATCGGCATGCCGCGGTCCGAGTATTTCTGCACGTACTGGATCGAGAAGTCGCTGGCCGCGAAGCCGTAGGAGAGCACCAGGATGGAGAGGGTGGACATGCCCGCCACGGCGTAGCTGGCTGTTCGAGCGGCGTGAACCAGGCGGCCCTGCCGGCGGGTGGCGCCCACCAGGGCGAGGGCCAGGGCCCAACTGGCGAGCAGCATCATTCCCTGGATGGTGGTATGTCCGAAGTCGGCCATGGTCGAGGTTCGCACTCTGCAGTGCAAGAAACATACTCAATATGGGGCCGAGTTTCCGTGCAAGCAACGCATTTTCCGGTCTTTTCGCCGGATTCAGGGAGATCGCCGTTGCCCGGGATCCCACAGGCCACGGTGCGTCGAAGCTGCCCGGAAATTGTCACTTTGACCCATCTGGCCACGGGCCCCGGATCTTGCGGCCCAAAATGACCCACATGCGCTCGAGGACCCTTCCTGAGCAGGGAATTATGACATCGGCGAGACCCTGCGTTGGTGCTCCCTGGCAGGGTGCCTGACGGGACAACAACCGTAACAGTCTAATTTCATTGCCTTTGAAATATTACACCAACTTCCTGGAGTTTGGCATGGAACAAGCAATGCTGGTGGTCGAGCCGAAATAATACATGCACTCAAGGAGAGCAAAATGTCATTGAGCAGGTCCAACAATTCTCGCAGGTGGTATCACGGGGCGGTGATGATCCTGCTGTCCCTCACCCTCGTCCTGATGGGCTGTGAAGGACCGGCTGGACCGGCTGGCGCGGACGGCGTCAACGGTGTCAACGGCACCAACGGTGCCAACGGCACCAACGGCACCAACGGCACCAACGGCACCAACGGCACCAACGGTACCGGCGCCCTGACCTGGGTCGGCTCTGCCAAGTGCAAGACCTGCCACTCTGACCACTACGCCAAGTGGAGCAAGTCGGGCCACCCCTACAAGGTGACCAAGATCGTGGGCGGCAAGGCCCCCACAAACTTCCCCTTCAGCACCCTGCCCGCGACACCCCCCACCGATGACACCGGCAAGGCCTACAAGTGGTCCGACATCAGCTACATGATCGGCGGCTACGGCTGGAAGGTCCGCTTCATGGACCTCAAGGGTTACATCATCACCGGCAAGAAGGTGCAGTACAACCTGGAGACCAAAGAATGGGTCGCCTACAGCGACACCTACAAGATCGGCACCAAGAAGTACACCTGCGGCCCCTGCCACACCTCCGGCTACCGCTACTCTGGCAACCAGGACAAGCTCGAGGGCATCACCGGCACCTGGAAGGAGACCGGCATCACCTGCGAGGAGTGTCACGGTGCTGGCAGCCGCCACATTGCCACCAACGGCCTGGAGATGATGAAGGTGGACCGCGACCCGGCCGCCTGCGGCAAGTGCCACGTGCGCAGCTCCCCCGCCACCATCGACGCCAGCAAGGGCTTCATCAAGCACCACGAGCAGTGGGAGGAGATGTACCAGACCAAGAAGAAGGCCATGAACTGCGTGGACTGCCACAACCCGCACGAGAGCTCTCGCTACAAGGACGCCACCACCAGCCCCACCAAGGGCATCGTCGCCACCTGCGAGTCGTGCCACTACAAGGTCGCCAACGCCACCCCGAAGGTGTCCAAGCACAGCGGGACCTTCCCCACCTGCATCACCTGCCACATGCCCGAGGCGGTCAAGAGCGCGGTGGGCGATACCGCCAAGTGGAACGGCGACGTCAAGAGCCACCTGTTCCGGATCAACCCGAGCGCCACGGCCAAGCAGTTTGACGCCACCGGCGGCAAGGCCATGCCGTACCTGACCATCGGCTTCGCCTGCAAGCAGTGCCACCGCACGGGCGGCAGCGCCACGGTCAAGACGGACGCCGTGCTCGAGGCAGCGGCCAAGGGGTACCACGCCGTCAAGTAGTCCCAGTGTCACCGGCCGTCAGGTCGGATCACCCGAAGGGGCCCCTGCGGAGAATCGCTCTCGCCGCAGGGGCCCCTCTCTTTTTGTGGCATATTTATTCCTCCCGTGAAATCCGCTCCCGACCGCACCTTCGACCTCATCAGAGACCGGATCTCGCCCGCGGTGCTGCTGGTCTACGCCCTCGGCCTCTTCTCCTGGGCCGCCTTCGCCACCGGGGGATTGTTCGAACGGGACGGCTACTTCCACGCTCGCTTCGCCGAGACCATGCCCGAGCGCGGGCTGTCCCGGCAGTTCCCCTGGACCGAGCTGAGCACCTGGCGCGACCGGTTCTGCGACAAGGAGCTGCTGTACCACGCGCTGATGATGCCCTTCGCCCAGGTGGGCGACGAGCCGCTGCGGGGCGTGCAGGTCTTCTCGGTGCTGCTCTCGGCGGCGGTGCTCGGGACCATGCTGTGGGTGCTGCGAGCCCGCGGCGCGCCCTGGCCGGCGCTGTTCGTGTTTTTGGCCCTGTGCACCGGCGGGCTGTTCATCGCGCGGCTCACCATGATCCGCTCCCACGTGCTGAGCATCCTGCTGCAGGTCATCGGCCTGCACTTGCTGCTGTCCCGGGGCCGCTGGCGCGCCCTGGCCGCCCTCGGGTTCGTCTACGCCTGGAGCTACACCGTGCCCTTCGCCCTGGTCATGACCGCCCTGCCCTTCGTCATCGGGCGCTGGCTGCTGCGGGGCGGCCTGGACTGGCGCGCGCCGCTGGCCGCCGGGCTGGGGGCCGTGGCGGGGCTGGCGATCCACCCGTACACGCCGCTGACCCTGGAGACCTTCTTCACCTATGTTCAGGTGCTGACCCAGGGGCTGTCCGGGGTGGAGGTCGCCGGCGTGGAGCTGGGCAACGAGATCTACTCCTACCCGCCCGCCGCGTTTTGGAACATTTACCCGCTGCTCACGGTCATGGGCCTCGCCCTGCTGCCCGCGGCGCTCCTGTTCCGAAAGACCGCCCGGCCGGGGACGGGGGGCGCGGCCCTGGCGGCCACCTTCTGGTTCGCCATGACCCTGGCCTCAGCCCGCTTCGCCGAGTACTCGGCGCCGCTGCTGTGCATGGCGTGGGCCCTGCTCTTCCGCGACCTGCTGGCCGATGGGGCGCCGCTGAGCGCGCTGCTCGCGCCTCGGCCGCGCCTGCGTTTCGTCCTGCCCCTGCTGGCCCTGGCCGGGGCCGTGGCGCTTCACGCGCGCAGCCTCGGGTTCTACGACGTCTACCGCAACCTGAACCAGCCCTTTCAGTTCCGCGGCGCCACCCGGTGGATGGCGCGAAACCTTGCCGAGGGGGCCGTGGTGGTGAACCTCGACTGGGACGACTTCCCCGAGCTGTACTACGACGGCCATCGCCAGCGCTACGTCTGGGGCCTCGACCCGACCTACTCCCTGCGGGAGGACCGCGACTTCTCAATGCTGCTGGAAGAGTACGCCCGGGGCCGGGCAGCCATCAACCCGGACATCGTGCGGGCGCGGCTGGGGGCGGATTACATGATCATGCGCCGCGGACGCGTACAGGGGAGGCCGGGGCTGAGCCAGGGGCGGCTGCCCGTGGCATACAGCGACCGGTGGGCGGTTGTGTTCGACCTGCGGCCGCGCTGAATTACCGGGCGGCCGGCGCCCGGGTCATCTCTACCTTTGCCGCTGCCTTGAGGGCCCCGATCACCTGCTCGTGGCGTGCCATGCGCTTTTCGCTGCGCAGCGCGTCCACCACCACCTTCCTGTACGCGTCGAACGCGCCGGCCTCGTCCTCCTGCCGGCCGGCCACCTTCAGGATCCAGGAGCGCCCCCCGGGGCCCTTGATCACGTCGGTGGTCTTGCCCACCTCGAGCCCGAGCAGGGCCCCCCGCCAGATGGCGGGGATCTGCGCCCAGTGCATGAACCCCATGTCCCAGAACTTGTGACCGCTCGCCCCGTGCCCCTCGACGCCGGGCCTCAGCTTGGCCAGCTCCACGAAGTCCTTGCCCGCCGCCAGCTCCTTGGCGGCCTCGTTGATGTCCGCCTCGCTCCGCCGGCGGAGCTGGAGGATGTGCACGGCGGTGCGCACCGCCGACTTGTTCTTGTCCCAGTACGCCCTGGCCTCCTCGTCGGTGATCCTCACCTTGTTGGTCACCTCGCGCTCCAGGTACGCCTCGTACAGCGCGCGCCGTCGCTCAGCATCGGCCCGGGCCTGGAGCAGGTGCAGCTTGTCCCGCAGGGGAGCTTCCCTGTCCAGGCCCAGCTTCAGGGCCGCCTGGGCCACCATCTCCTGGTTGACGATGTTCTCCAGCACCCGCCGCTCCCGCTCCTTGTTGGGCGCCGCCTTGCCATGCCCCCGCCCCGCGAGCACCTTGACGTCGGCCGCGGTGAGGGCCACGCCGTTGACCCGCGCGAGCGCTCCCGAAGCCGGCGCGCCGACCTCCCCTCCGGCAGGCTTGGCCGCCGGCGCCGAGCCAGCTCCGCCGCCAGGCGCAGGTGGGCAGGTCCGGTCGCAGGCGCAGAGCGCCAGGGCGGAGCTGAGGATCAGGGCGAGCAACGGGCGCACGGGTAGCATGAGGTCTCCTTGAGTTGGATTAAAAACTAGCAGGAAAGCGCGGGCAGGGAAGCCTGGAGGGGAATTCTTCCCCGCCCGCGGAGAGCGCCGAGGGTGACTGGCGCAAAGACGTTGTGCACGTGCAATGCTCCTCCGGGGGAGCGCCCCCTGCTCGCCTTCGTACCCATGCACCGCCAGGGGGCAGTGGCACCCGATGAGCTCGCCCGCCTCACGGGACACTACCGCATGAGCCGGTCGGCCATGGCCACGTAGATGGCGATGATCAGCACCACGCCGATGAGGAAGGCCCCCATCCCGATGGGCACCCATATCTTCTTCCAGTCGCCCCACTCGCCGGTGTGCTCCTCGTCCTTGAGCCGCCCCTCGGCCTCGAGCCGGTCGTACAGCCGCTTGCGCTCGTGCAGCATCTCCGCCTCGGTGATGCGCCCCGAAAAAATCACGGAATCCATGGGGAACTTCTCGATTCGAAAGTGCACGTTAAAGAAGTGGAATGTGAAGATGAACCCGGCCGCGAGCAGCGCCTCGTCGCTGTGCATGATGTGCGCGACGTTGATGATCCAGCCGGGGAGGTGGTGGGTAAACGCCTCGGGGAACCACATCACCAGGCCCGACAGCCCGATGATGAACACCCCCCAGAACACCGCCAGGTAGTCGAACTTCTCCCAGTAGGTCCACCGGTCGAACTGGGGCCGCGGGCCCCGGCCGAAGAACCACTTGTTGTGGGCCCAGAAGTCCCTGAGGTCCTGGAAGTTGGGCATGGGTGAGTCCGGCCCGAAGACCAGCCCGAGGACGCGGCGCAGCTGAAACTTCCCGGAGTCCGGGCAGCGGAAGGTCGACCGCCGGCGCCAGAAGGCCGAGAGCATGCTCATGATGTGCACCGCGAAGTAGACGAAGGTGATGATGGCGCCCACCCGGTGCAGCACCGCCGCCACCTCGGCGCCGCCCATCCAGCTGAACATCCACTGGGCCCATGCCTTGTCGTAAAACTTCAGCGGCATGCCGGTGATGGTCAGCAGCAGGAACGAAAAGATCACCAGGAAATGGTTGAACCGATCCACCGGGCGGAAGCGCACGAACATGCGCGCGCCCTTCTCCTTGCGGGTGGCGGCCTTGGCCTCCTTGAACGCCTTCGGGTCGCGGATCAGCAGCGCCAGGGAGCGCGCGAACCAGAGCAGGGTGTGCAGGCCGAAGAAGCCGAACACCGCCAGCAGCAGGCCCGTCATGAAGATGAACATCCAGTACAGCCGCGGGTAGTTCTCCTTGTCCGAGTGGTCGCCGTGGGCCAGGTAGCCGGTGAACCCGGCGGTGGCCTTCTCGTGGCACTTCTTGCAGGTGGGCAGGATCCGCTCCTTCGACAGGAGCGACCTCGGGTCACTGGCCGGCAGCACGTCGTGGTACCCGTGGCAGTCGTAGCAGGCGGCCACCTTCGAGGCCCCCAGCGCGATGGCCTTGCCGTGGTAGGTCTCGCGGTAGTTCTTCAGCCGGTCCTGGTGGCAGGCGCCGCACTTCTCGTCGGAGTGCAGCTTGAACACCCCGCTGTGGGGCTTCTGGATCTCGTGGGAGGTGTGGCAGTCGGTGCATACCGGCCCCTTGGGGTCGCCCGCGGCCAGCAGCTTGCCGTGGATACTCCGGGCGTAGATCTCCTTGATCCCCACATGGCAGTTGGCGCAGGTGTCCGGCACCCTGGAGTGGTGGATCTTCGAGCGCTTGTCCTTTTTGGCGAAGATCTTGTGGGCGCCGTGACAGTCAGTGCAGGAGGCGGAGACGATGAGCCCGTCCTTGAGCAGGCCGTGGCCATGGATGCTCTCCATGTAGTGCTGCGCCGCCTTGGGATCGTGGATCTTGTGCTCACGGGCCAGCTTGGCGTTCTTGTGGCACTTGGCGCAGGTAAACGGCAGATTCAGCTTGTAGACCCGCGACTTCTTGTCCTTGACATTGACGATGTCGTGGGCGCCGTGGCAGTCGCCGCACAGGGCCATGCCCTGCTCACCCCGCGCCTTGGACTGCCCGTGAACGCTCAGCTTGTAGTCCGCGTCGGCCTCCTCGTGGCAATCCACGCAGTTGGGCGGGCCGATCTTCTTTTTATGAGGCGCACCCTCATCAGCGTCGGCGAGCTGCGTGTGGCAATCCGTGCAGGAGAGATCCGCGTGCACCGATCCAGCCAGCGCCTTCATGTCGAGCACCAGGTTCCGCGCCGGGTCCACGACTTTTTTGTTCAGCGCGGGGTCGTTGTGGCACTTCAGGCACCCTTCCTCCTCGGCATGGAGCAGGGCTGGCCATGTAACCAGAATGAAACATATGACCGCCAGGGAGTGGCTTAATGGGTTACTCGTAGGGAACAAATGCCTATCCATTGGTTAGAATTTCCGTTGTACTTCAAGCGTCCTGTAATGACTGGTAAGTATCGAACTCGGACTTTTAAAGTCAGGTTGCAACGACCGTGCCTGATTGAGCATGTTTTTTGCAAGACCATCCTCGGCACCCGGGCAAGGAAGATGTCCGGCACAGAAAGGAGACCAAAATGAGCCGCAAGCTTCTCATCGTTTTGATTACAATGGGAATTATGGGCATGGTGACGGGCCTGGCCGCCAAGGCGCCTCCCAATAAGATCACCATCGACAAGTTCAAGAAGAAAAAGTCGGGTGTGGAGTTCGACCACCAGGCTCACTCCAAGAAGTACAAGGTCAAGTGCGTCACTTGCCACCACGAAGTCAAAGACAAGAAAAAGCAGAACGTGAGCTGCTCCACCAAAGGCTGCCACGGCGCCAAGAAGGTCAAGGGTAAGCTGGGCGGCGGTGAGACCAGCCTCAAGAAAAACCACTATCATGTCAATTGTGTGGGCTGCCACAAGAAGCAGAAGAAGGGGCCGAAGAAGTGCAAGGAGTGCCACAAGTAGCAGAGCCAGTCCCCCCCCTTCCGGGGCTCAGGTCCTGCTTAATTCCAGCTTCATTTCCCCACCAGAGGCCTGGGCAGGGCCTGTGGCCATGCGCCAAATTGGCCCGGTTGAGAGTGTGTCTACACTCCAGAAATCTCAATAAGGTCCATAAAAACGGGATATTCATGTGCGATTACCCCACCAGCACACGAGGGACAAAATGACCCACTCGAGGGCCGAGGCCGGGCCAGAGGGAGCACAATTGGCGCTTTGCGCGCTCCTGATGGCCATCACGGGCGCGTTGGCCATGGGCTGCGGCGAGCTGCGCGGGGCCGATGACGGAACCGCGGCGGTGACTTACAAGCTGACCGTGGGTCCGCTTCTGGCCAAGCGGTGCGTGAGCTGCCACTCCGGGGCCAAGGCGGAAGGGAGCTATGACCTGTCCACCTACGCCGGGCTGCTCGGACCGGGCACCGATACCACTCGAAACGTCATCCCGGGCGATGCCACCAGCCGGCTGCTGACCAAGCTGGACTCTGCCAAGGAGGCGACCCACTGGGGCCACCTGCTGCCCAAGACTGATGAGCTCGTATCGGGTGAGACCGCAGACACCAGGCGTACCGCGGACCTCAAGGCGCTCACGGCCTGGGTGGTGGACCACGGGCTGGCCTACGGCGCCGACATGGTTCATCCGCCGGGCTGGGTCTACCCGGGCAAGCGCAGCAGTGGGGGCTTCCATGGCGGGCTGCTCCGCGCCAGGGGGTGGAAGACCACCGGCTGCCAGGAATGCCACGGCGCCGATCTAAGAGGTAACAGCAAGGCCGGCGGCGGCTCCTGCTACACCTGCCATACCTCCGGGGTCACCAGCTGCACCGTGTGCCACGGCGACAAGAAGACCGGCTCCTCTGCCCCGCCCATGGACCTGTCGTGGAACCTGACCTCCGCATCCAGAGGGGTCGGCGCCCACGCCGCCCACCTGGGCATCAAGGGTCCCTACCCCGCCGTGGCCTGCGCGGACTGCCACAAGGTCCCGACCAGCACGGACGCCGCGGGCCACCTGTTCGACGACGCCGCGGGCAAAAAGAGCGACCTCACCGCCGAGGTGGTCCTGAGCGGGACCGCGGCCAAGGGCAACATCACCGCTGCCTACGACCAGAAGACCGGCACCTGCACGGTCTACTGCCACGGTGCGTCGCTGACCAGCGCGGGCACCGACAGCAAGCCGGTCTGGAACTCCACCAAGAAGTCGACCTGCGGCAGCTGCCACGCAGCGCCCCACACCAACCCGGCCTATGGCGGGGCGGACTGCTCGGTCTGCCACCAGCAGGTCTTCAAGGCCTGCAGCGGGGGGAGCGCAACCTGCTTCGACGTCAACTCCAAGGTGAAGCTGGAGGCCGCCTCCGCCGCGCTGCACCTGGACGGCAAGGTGAGCCTGGGCAAGGCGGGGGGCGGAACCTGCGACGGATGCCACGGCACGGCGGCGTCCGCTGGCGCGCCGGCGCCGGACCTGTCGGGCAAGAGCGCCACCTCCCTGGTAACCGTGGGGCTGCACGACGCGCACCTCAAGACCAGCGGTTCGCTGGTGGGGCCCGTCAAGTGCGCTGACTGCCACAAGGTTCCCAAGGCGCTCAAGGACGCTGGCCACATCGACAGCGACCTGCCCGCCGAGGTCACCTTCAGCGCCCTGGCCACCGGCAAGGGCAAGCCCACCTGGGACCGCACCAAGGGCACCTGCGCCAACGTCTACTGCCACACCGGCAGCGGCGGGTCGGTCACCACCTGGAGCTGGACAGCCAAGGCCTCCCCGACCCTGGGCTGCAACTCATGCCACGGCAACCCGCCGACCAAGACCAGCTCAGGCTCTTCACACCCGGCGAGCCTGACCTGTGACGGCTGCCACTCCAGCGCCTACGACAAATCGGGCGCCCTGAACCCTGCTGTACATCTGAACGGGAAGGTGGACCTGTGAGACCGGCACGGATCATTTCAGCATCCCTTGCCCTGGCCGCCCTGACACTGGCGAGCGCGCCCGCGACCGCCCAGACCAGGGGGCTATGGGCGCGCTCCACCACCTACGCGCGTGGATTCGTGGTCCCGGCTGACCAGGACGTGGCCCGGTACCTGCCGTTCTACGAGCTGGTGGAGCTCAAGACCCGCGACCTCGGCCTGCAAGGCCTGTCGGTGGACGCCTCGATGTGGGGCATGGTGGACGCGCTGGACCTGCAGGAGACCGGCAGGGCCACCGGCGACATCAACGTGCTGTCCATCTCCTTCCGGGCGCCGGCCGAGGGGACGCTGTCGGTGCTCTCCGGGCTGGAGATCACCGCTGGACGGCAGTTCGTGGCCCTCGGCCCCGCGGTGCTGGAGCAGGTGGACGGCGGCAAGGCCCGCTACCTGCACAGCTCCGGCCTGGAGGTCGGCGTGTTCGGCGGCGTGCCCACGGGCATGCGCATCGTCTACACGCCATGGCCCACCGAGAGCGACCACTACAAGCGCGGCGGCGCGTGGATCGTCGGCGGGCGCCTGGGCTACGTGGACCTGGGGCTGGTCTCGGGTGGCGTGTCGTACCTGCACAAGCGCTTCGCTGGTGAGGTGGCTCACCATGACATCGGCGCGGACCTGAACGTCAGCCCGCTGACCTGGCTCGACCTGGGCGGCGCGGCCACCCTCAGCCTGGAGGCGTTGCGGCTCAAGGACGCCCGGGGCACTGTGGCGTTGCGCCCGCTGCGAGGCCTGAGCCTCACCGCTGGCTACCGCTTCTCCAGCCCGGACCTGTGGATCCCCCGCACCTCCATCTTCGCGGTCTTCTCCCAGGAGAGCTTCCACGAGGCGGGGCTCGACGCGCGCTATCGCATCAGCCGCACCCTGTCGGTGGAGGGCGGCTACGGCCGGCGGTTCTACCTGGCTCACTCCCACGCCGAGGGCAGCGCCTCCGCGGCGGCCGGTCACCATGACGATGAGCTCACTGGCGCCAACCGGGCGTCCTTGCGGGGCACCTGGCGCTTCGTGCCGGGCGGGCGCGGCACCCTTGGCCTGGAGCGGGTGGAGAGCAGCGAGAACGCGGCCAACCGGGCGCGCCTGGCCGCGGCCCTGCCCCTGCACCTGCTGGGCCGCACCTTCCACATTGTGGCGGACCTGGACCTGATGGTGCTGGACGAGACGGTGCGCGGAGAGCGCCTGTCCTTCATGGCGGGCGGCTACCTGCGCGCCCCCATCACTCCATGCCTCGGCCTGCTGGCCGGGGGGGGCGGGGGGTTCACGCCGCTGCTGAGCCGCACAGGGAACTTCACCGTGCGCCTCACCTGGGAGTTCGACGCCTTCACCGGCGGCGGAGTCGCCGTCAAGCGCGGGAGGATGATGTGATGCGAACCCCTACGCTCACCATCACCATGACCGCCCTGGCGCTCGCGATGGCCGCGGGCGGCTGCTCGGTCATCAAGGGCGAAAGCGACCACAGCGGACAGCTGATCTTCCCCCACGCCAAGCACATCGAGGAGGCCGACTGCGGCGACTGCCACGAGGGGGTCGAGGAGAGCACCGGCGATCCCGCTGGCAAGCTGATCCCGGCCGGCCACGCAAAGTGCGGCGACTGCCACGAGGTGGATGACAAGGGCGAGTGCGCCAAGTGCCACCGCGGCGCCCGCGAGGGCATCGCCTTCACCCGCTTCAGCCGGGCGCTCAACTTCTCGCACAAGGCCCACGGCGAGCGGGTCAAGGAGTGCGCCACCTGCCACCCCAAGGACCAGGACGGCGGCAAGGTCATCCCGGGCCACGCCACCTGCAACACCGCCGACTGCCACGCCAAGACCCACGACAAGCTGCAGTGCAGCGCCTGCCACAAGGACCTCTCCCGGTTCGGCAAGCGCCCCATCGACCGGCTGAGCCACGGGCCCGGCTTCGCCCGCAACCACGGGACCCAGGCGAAGCAGAACATCGCGGCCTGCGTGCAGTGCCACGACCAGACCTACTGCGCGGACTGCCACGCCCCCACCGCCCTGGCCAAGGCCTCGGTGCGCTTCCCGGAGAAGGTGTCCGCGCGGTTCATCCACCGCGGCGACTACCTGACCCGCCACGCGGTGGAGGCGCGCTCCGATCCGGCCTCGTGCCGCAAGTGCCACGGGCAGCGCACCTGCCGCTCGTGCCACGCCCTCAACGGCCTGTCAGCGCCCCCGGACAAGGCCCTCGCCGGCGGCGCGACCCGCAACCCGCACCCAGCGGGCTGGATGGTCCCCGGCGGCGACGACTTCCACGGCCACAAGGCGCGCCGGGACATCAACAGCTGCGCCTCGTGCCATGACCGGGGCAGCGCCTCCAACTGTGTCTCCTGCCACAAGGTGGGCGGCATGGGCGGCAGCCCCCACCCAACGGGCTGGTCCTGGCAGGACAAGTCGGGCCAGTGCGCGAGCAACCCCATGTGCGCCACCTGCCACAGCGGCGGCCTCGGCTGCCCCTGATCTTCCCGCGGGACCCCTCCCCTTGCCCCGCGCTACACTCCCCTGGAGGCGATGCCGACTCTGGCAGAGCGCATGGGCGAGCGGATAGGTCCAACAGATGACCAACAGGCACGGCACCAGGAGACCCACCGACCTTCGCCTCGTGGTGCGGATCCTGACGCCGCTGCTCATCCTCGGCCTGTCGCTGGGGGCGGTCTTCGATTACCTGCGCGCGCGGCGCCAGGCCGAACAGCACTACGCCGAGAAGCAGCTCTACATGGCCGAGCTGGCGGCCGAACGCATCTCGGAGGTGTTCAGAGAGGTGGACAAGTTCCTGGTGGTCATCGCGGCCATGGAGGACATGGAGGCAGAGCAGAGAAGCCAGGGCGACCACGCCATCATCATCACAACCGTGGTTGAACAGATGGCCGAGCACGGCGCGGCCTTCGCGTTCCACCAGAAGGCGGGGGGCAAGGTCTCCACCTACTCCAGCGATCCTCCGCCCCAGATGCTCGACCTGCTGAGCCAGGTGCGCCGCGGGGGCCTGCGCAATGTCATGCGCATCTCCGGCCCGCTGGTCACGAAGGCCACCCGGTCGGACCGGGCGCTGGTCTGTACCATGGAGCTGGGCCACGCGCGGCTGGCGGCGGCCCCGTCCCTGGCCAGCGCCGGGGCGGCCGCGTCTTCTCATGACGACCGGGGGCGCATCGGCCTCGTGCTGGACTGGGGCGCGCTCCGCTCGCACATCGCCGACGAGGTCCGCGTGAGCAGAGACAGCTACGGCTGGGTGCTGGACCACCAGGGCCGCCTGATCATGCACCCCAAGCACCGCGATCAGCTGGGCGAAAAGGCCCTCGTCCCGGGCAAGAAATGCTCCAGCTGCCACAGCACCTTCGAGCTGCACAGCCAGATGACCGCGGGCATGGAAGGGATCGGGCACATCAAGATCGGCGATGGTGAGGAGAAGCTGGTGGTCTATACGCCGTTCAAGGCCGGCAGCAAGACCTGGTCCCTGGCCGTGGCCACGCCGGTGCGTGTGGCCACCACCACGAGCCACCGTGACTTCGCCTCCATCTTCCTGTTCACCGGCGCCATTATCCTGGTGATGCTGGCGGGGGCGATGATGCTGGACAGGGAGGCCACGCGCCGGGTGCGCGCAGTTGACCGGTTCAACCTCGAGCTGGAAGAGAAGGTCGCAGAGCGTACCGCCGAGCTGGAGGCGGTGCACGCCCACCTCTCGCAGCTGCGCTCCAACCACACCCGGCTGGAGCGCACGGCCGTGGCTGGCGAGATGGCCTCAATCGTGGCCCACGAGGTGCGCCAGCCCCTCAACGCCCTGTCGATCAACACCCAGCGCGCCGCGCGCCTGCTCGGCCGGGGGGACGACAGGAGCGTGAACATGGCGGGTGAAGTTCTGGGCGCCCTGCAGAGCGAGATCGCCCGCATCAACGACCTCGTTGAGAAGCACCTCCTGGCGGTGGTGCGCGGCAGGCAAGCGGAGGTGGTCCTCATCGCGGTGGAACAGTTGCTGGGGGACGTCGTGACCTTCATGGAGCCCGAGGCGCGGCGGAACCGCACCGACATCGTCTTGACCGGTGACCTTGGCGCGCTGCCCCGGATGATGGCTGACGAGGCGAAGCTGCGCCAGGTGCTGCTCAACATCATGCTCAACGCCATCCAGGCCATGGAGCGGGGCGGCACCATCACCATCTCCGCCGTGGCCGAGGATGACAGGGTAGCCATCCGGGTGGCGGACACCGGCCCCGGCATCGACGGGGAGCTGGCCGACCTGGAGCAGGTGTTCCGCCCCTTCCACACCACCAAGGCCGACGGCACCGGGCTGGGCCTCGCCATCTGCGCGCGCCTGGTCAAGGAGATGGGCGGTGAGATCACCGTCACATCGGAGCGGGGTGAGGGCGCGACCTTCATCGTGAGCCTGCCAGCAGAGCAGGCAAGAGGAGATTAGATGCCACGGCTGCTTGTGGTTGAAGACGACGACAGCACGCGGGAGAGCCTCTGCACGGCGCTGGCCGATGTGGAGGGGTTCGAGACCCTGGGGGCGGCCTCCGCCGAGGAGGCCATGAGCCGGCTCGACCTGGCGCAGGTGGACGTGGTCATCTCCGATGTGAACCTCGGACGCATGAGCGGGGTCGATCTGCTTGCCCATGTCCGGGAGCAACACCCCGAGACCGCCGCAATCCTCGTGACCGCCTTCGGAACCATCGAGCAGGCCGTCGAGGCCATGCGCCTGGGCGCCGTGGACTACATCACCAAGCCGGTCAACCTGGACCAGCTGGAGCTGCTGGTGCACCGGGCACACCGTCGCCAGGAGCTGGAGCGAGAGAACCGGCAGCTCAGGCGCGAGCTCAAGCGCCGGAGCTCACTCTCCGGCGTCATCGGTCAATCTCAGCTGATGCAGGAGGTCCTGCGCCAGGTGGAGCAGATCGCGCCCACCAACGCGTCGGTGTTGATCCGGGGTGAGTCGGGCACCGGCAAGGAGCTCATCGCCTCGGCCATCCACCGTCACAGCCGGCGGGTGGACGGGCCGCTGGTCAAGGTCAACTGCGTGGCGCTGGCCGAGACCATCATCGAGAGCGAGCTGTTCGGCCACGAGAAGGGCGCGTTCACCGGGGCCCACCGTGGGAGGCAGGGCCGGTTCGAGGCGGCCAACGGCGGCACCCTGTTCCTGGACGAGGTGGGCGACCTGTCGGTGCCGGTGCAGCTCAAGCTGCTGCGGGCCTTACAGGAGCGAGAGATTGAGCGGGTGGGCGGCCAGTCCACCATCCCGGTGGATGTCCGGCTCATCGCCGCCACGAACCGGGACCTGGAGCAGGCGATGCAGGACAACGAGTTCCGGGAAGAGCTGTACTACCGGCTCAAGGTGGTCACCCTGCAGGTGCCCGCCCTGCGGGAGCGGCCCGAAGACGTGCCCCTGCTGCTCGATTATTTCCTCGACATGTTTTGCGTCGAGCACGACAAGTCGATCCCGGGCGGGTTCACGAGGGGCGCCGTGGAGAAGCTGTGCGCATACGCCTGGCCAGGCAACGTGCGCGAGCTGCGCAACCTGGTGGAGAGCATGGTGGTCACCGTCAGGGGCGACGAGATCACCGCCCAGAGCCTGCCTCCGACCATCTCGGCATCTCGGCCGAGGAGTCGGTGCAGGGGCTGAACATTCCCATGGGCCTGCCCATGGAGGAGGTTGAGCGGCGCTACCTGATCCGGACGCTGGAGATGCTCGACTGGAACAAGGTGCGCGCGTCGGCGGTGCTCGGCATGAGCAAGAAGACCCTCTACCGGCGCCTGCATGACTACGGGGTGATGAGCGCAGACGACCCCACGGAGGGCTGAAGCGCCTCAGGCCTCGAGCCAGGCCTCCCCGCCCTCCACGTCCACCACCAGCGCCAGCGCCCTGAGCCCCGATCCCACGGCCACCGTCTCGGCAGGGACCTTGCGGGACGCGACGCTGATCCAGCCCGGCCGGAACAGGGCGCCGTCGTGATCGAAGTCCACCGCCCAGTAGTCAAGAGGCGGCGCATCGGCGGGCCAGCGCAGAGTCAGGGTGGCCGGGCCCTCCGGGTCCCGCTCAACGCGCAGCGGCCCGGCTCCGGGTGACAGCTCCCGCGGCGCGTGGACCTCGAACCCGGCCGGTGGATCCAGCCGCGCCAGGCGCTTGCGGCAGGTCTGGATCGCGCGCGCGCCTGCGTCGCAGCCGAGCCAGCGCCGCCCCAATCGGGCCGCCACGGCCAGGGTGGTGCCGGAGCCGCAGAAGAAGTCTGCCACCAGGTCCCCCGGGTTGGAGTGGCCCTGAATCACCCGCTCCAGCAGCCCCTCGGGCTTCTGGGTCGGGTACTTCAGGTTCTCCCGGGCCGTGGGGCTGAGGATCTTGCCCACCTCGGGTCCATGCCACCAGTCGTCAAGGCCCGCGCCCTCGGGGCGCAGCCGGTAGCGGTCTCCCTTCACCCGGGTCAGACCTCGCTGCAAGGTGCCCGCCGAGTAGGGTCGGAACTGGCGGTTGAAGGTCCACGCATCGCCCCTGGCGTACCACAGGATCATGTCGTGCTTTCGCGGGTAGCGTTTGCGCGGCGCGCCGCCCCCGCCGTAGCACCAGGCGATCTCGTTGACCAGCGCGTCGGCGCCGAACACCTCGTCCAACAGCAGCCGCAGGTGGGCGCGGGCCCGGTGATCCACGTGGACCATCAGGCTGCCCGTCTCGCTCAGCAGCTCTCGCATGAGCAGCAGCCGCGGCGCCATCATGCCGAGGTAGCCGGCCATGCCCCCTGCCCACCGATCCGAGAACGCCGCTGGCCCCCTGCCCTGCCGCCTCGCGCTGGCGCCGGCCTCGCGGCCGCCGTAGAACAGATCCCCCGTGGCGAAGGGAGGATCGATGTAGATCAGGTCAACCGTGCCGGCCAGGCGCTGCGCCAGCCCGGACAGGATCTCGAGATTGTCGCCCTGGTAGAGAGTGCCGACCGCCCCGTCCGCCGGCCGTGGATCCCCCCAGCGCTCCACAGATCCGGGGGGCAACTCCATGGGCGCGGGGATCTGTAAGTCTTCAGTTTTGCCGGGCCAGTGGATGGATACCCCGTCTTCCTTGTAGTGAGGTCCATTTTTCTGTCCGCGGTTCATGGCCAAAGAAGCTAAACAAATCCGGTCCAGGATGTCACGTTATCCCGTCTCCTCAGACCATGCTATCGAGCGATCAGCACTTGATGGCCCTCCCATAGGACACATTAACACATGGAATTATGGGAATTTAAGAACTCGAAAACATTGTCCATTTTGTCTATCGCGCTGCTTGAATTTATCCTGGCACTCAATATGCTTTAGACTACAGTGACAGTAACCGGGCGCACCACGGCCACACATACCCAAGCTACACACTGGAGTTGTTGCTCAGATGCATGTTTGCCCCTCATGTAAGGAAGGATGCCTGGACGCTTTCAGGCAGTGCCCTTCCTGCGACGAGCCGCTCGGGCCGCATACCCTGCGCCCGGGGACGGAGCTCGCCGGCATGATGGTGGAGGGCAAATACGAGCTGGCCGAGTTCCTCAAGGAAGGCGGCATGGGGTGGGTCTACCGTGGCCAGCACAAGGTCCTCGGGCACTCCGTGGCGATCAAGCTGATGAAGCCGGGGCGCAGCGCGGACAACAACCGCATCACCCGGTTCAAGCGGGAGGCCAAGGCGGTCAGCCTGCTCCAGCACCCGCATATCGTGTCGATCACCGATTTCGGACAGAACCCGGGCAAGCAGCTGTTCATCGTCAGCGAGTACGTGCGGGGCGTGACCCTGGCCGACATCCTGCGTGAGACCGGGCCCCTGCCCTTCTCGCGGGTGCTGCGCCTGTTCGCCCAGATTATGGCCGCGGTGGAGGAGGCCCACGGCAACAACGTGATCCACCGCGACCTGAAGCCCGAGAACATCATGGTGTTCACCCTGCGCGGCGGAGAGGACTTCACCAAGCTGCTCGACTTCGGCATCGCCAAGATGCACGGCGGCCACCCGAGCCTCAACGTCACCGTGGCGGGGGAGGTCTGCGGCACCCCCTCCTACATGGCGCCCGAGCAGATCCGCGGCAAACCCCCGACGGTCCAGACCGACGTCTACGCCCTGGGCGTGCTCATGTTCGAGCTGCTCACGGGGCACGCGCCCTTCCGCGGCGGCACGGTGGAGGAGACCCTCTCCATGCACCTGTACGAGCCGCGGCCGTCCTTGCTGGGCTCGGCGGGGCAAGAGGCCATCCCTGACGCGGTGGAGGAGATCTTCCACCGCGCGCTGTCGGTCTCTCCCAGGCAACGCTACCAGAGCGTGGCCGAGCTCCGGTCCAGCCTCTTTTCGGCCGCGTCAGGGACCACTGCCGAGCATCGGATCCCGTGCACCGCCTGCAACCGGCCCCCCGATTCGCCCCTCGGGTTTTGCTCGGAGCACTGCAACAGCTCCTACGACGGGATGCTGGTGAACTTCGAGGACCAGCTCACCCCTGCCTTCCCGTCCATCGATGGCGGCTTCGATCCGGTGTCCATCGAGGTCGAGGTTCCGGACATGGAGATGGCCGAGGAGTTGACCCTCGGCCCGGTGCGGTCTGACAGCGACGAGGTGCCCTCCTTCACCGAGACCCCAACCGGGGACATCCCCGGCGTCATCGACACCACGAGCCACCTGATCAGCCTCGCGGACACCCTCAACAGCAAGGACCACCTGCGGCGCATCCAGCACCTGGCGGCCGACAGCATGGTGGGACGGCGCCAGGTCATCACCGCCATCGACGTGTTCATGGAAGAGGGGGCTGGCGTGCTGGAGATCCGCGGCACCCCGGGCATGGGGCGGACGACCCTGCTGGCCACCGCGGGCCGGCTCGCTCGTGGGCAGGGGTGGCGCGTGGTGCACGCGGGCTCCGACCCGACCTTCTCCATGTCTCCGCTATATCCCGTAAGACGGCTGGTGCTGCAGGCGCTGCAGATCGAGACCAAGTCTCCTGCCGTCGACGAGCTGCGCGTGGCAGTGAGCGAGGCGGGCATGGAGGCGGACGACGCCAGGGCGCTGCTCGGGCTGTTCAAGCCGAGCAGCGCGGTGGGCGCCGAGGACACCCACGTGCACTTCCGCGAGCTGGTGTCCACCTCCATCCGCGCCATCCAGGCGCTGGGGGAGCGCACCGGCGGCGCAGCCGTGTTGCTGGACGACGTCAACCTGTTCGACGGCGGCTCCATCTCCTTCCTCAACGCCCTGTGCCGCGCGGCTGACGGCGTGAACGTGAAGGTGGTGATGGTGGTGGAGGCGCCGGTGGTGTCGGAGGAGGCGCGGGATCAGACCCTGAGCCTGACACCGCTGAACGCCGATGAGGTGTCGAACCTGGCGCGGCGCGCCGCCGGCGCTGAGAAGCTGTTCAGCCCGGAAGAGCTGAACCAGCTCATCGAGCGGACCCGGGGCAACCCGTTGTACGTGGATCAGGCCATCCGCGGCGCCAAGGAGGCAGGCGAGGCGGTGGACGTGACCCTGGAGGACCTGGTGCGGCACCGGACGGCCGAGCTCTCGGACCAGGAGCGCGCGGTGCTCGAGGCGATCAGCATCTTCGGACGCACGGCGCCCCTGGACCTCATCCTGGAGTTAGGGGTGGACGCCGACGCCATGGATCAGGCCATCGCCAGCCTCGAAGATCGGCGGCTGATCACCACCTCCGGCCATGACACCCTGCTGTCGGTGCAGCATGACCTGATCTCCAGGGTGGTCCACGCGGGCATCCCCGATAAGCAGCGCCAGGAGATGCACCTGAAGGCGCTGACGGCGCTGGAGAACGCGGGCGAGCTGCTCACGGTTCGAGCCCACCACGCGTTCGAGGCGCGGCTCGGGCGGCGGGCGCTCAACCTGCTGGAGCGAGCAGGAGATCTGGCGGTGCGCTGTCACGACGCCGTGAGCGCGGCCATGCACCACTACCCGCGCGCTCTGCGGGTGGCCCAGTTCGAGCTCAACATGAGGATGGACGAGATCCGGTGCATGCGCCTGAGCCTCAAGCTGGCCCGGGCTCTGCGCCTCTCGGGGCACCTGCTGTCGGCCGAGATGACCCTGGAGGAGGCGAGCCAGCAGGCCGAAAACTCGCCAGGGGCCCTGGCGCTGCTCAACCTGGAGAGCGGGCGGCTCGCCAGCATCAGGGCAGACTACGAGCGGGCCCAGCGGAACTTCAAGGAGGCCATCCGCCTCAGCCTGGCGGTGGGCAAGCCCGGCATCCTCGTGGACGCGTACCTCGATCTGGCAGAGAGCCTGTCCATCAGCGGCCTGGCGGAGGCGGCCATCGAGGAGCTCGAGGAGGGCACCCTGATGGTGAGCGGCGGAGAGGGCCCCACCGGCGCTGACCTGCCCCCCGGGTTCTGGCGCCTGCTCATCGACCTCGCCGAGCGCCGCGAGGCAGCCGGCCACCACTCGGACGCGCTGACCACCAGCCTGTTCGCCCTGGCGCAGGCCGAGCGGTCCGGCGCCGAGATGGGCAGGGCGCGGGCGCATCATGTGCTCGGCAGGGTGTATAACGCCACCGGAAAGCAGCGTCACGCCGAGGAGAACCTGAGCACCGCCATCACCCTGTTCCGCCGCCTGGGCGACCGGCAGGCCATGGCCGAGTGCCTGCTGCTCCAGGCCCATCACCGGCCCGCGGCCAAGGACTCGCTGGTGGCCCAGGCCCTGAGCCTCTCCCGCCAGATCCAGTGGGACGAGGGCGTGGACATGGCCCGCCGGATGGGCGCCAGCGAATAGCGCCTTCATCCCTTGCCCGCCACCCCC
Source organism: uncultured Myxococcales bacterium (assembly GCA_964511535.1). Lineage (GTDB taxonomy): Bacteria > Myxococcota_A > Polyangia > CAZCFB01 > CAZCFB01. The sequence continues at coordinate 34,818 of CAZEFW010000031.1, forward strand.
GGGCGAGCTAAACAACAGTCACCAAACTCAACGGAGGAATCCGATGGCCAAGCTTGAAGGCAAGGTCGTGGTGGCCCAGGGCGGCGGGCCCACCGCGGTGATCAACCAGTCCCTCGTGGGTGTCGTTGCGGAGGCCCGCAAGTTTCCCCAGGTGACCCGCGTGTACGGCGCCATCAACGGCGTCGAGGGCATCGTCAACGAGAAGTTCATGGACCTGACCCAGGAGACGACGCACAACCTGGAGCGGGTGGCGAGCACGCCCGCGTCCGGTATCCTGAGCACCCGCGACAAGCCCGACGAGGAGTACTGCGCGCGCATCTTCAAGGTGCTGCAGGCCCACGACGTGCGCTACTTCTTCTATATCGGCGGCAACGACAGCTCGGACGCGGCGCGCATCGTCAACGCCCAGGCCGACGCCGCGGGCTACGACCTGCGCTGCGTGCACGTGCCCAAGACCATCGACAATGACCTGGTGCTCAACGACCACACCCCGGGCTTCCCGTCCGCGGCGCGGTTCGTCTCGCTGGCGTTCATGGGCACCAACCTGGACAACCGCGCCCTGGCCGGGGTCTACCTGGCGGTGGTCATGGGGCGGCACGCCGGCTTCCTCACGGCGGCCAGCTCCCTGGGGCGGTCCTTCCCCGACGACGGGCCGCACCTGATCTACTGCCCGGAGCGGGTGTTCGAGCCGGAGAAGTTCCTGGCCGACGTGGACCGGGTGTTCACCCGGCATGGCCGCTGCGTGGTGGCGGTGAGCGAGGGGATCCACGACGCCGACGGCACGCCGATCATCCAGAAGGTGCTGCAGACCGACGAGAAGGACGCCCACGGCAACATCCAGCTCTCCGGATCAGGCGCCCTGGGCGACCTGCTGGCGGACCAGATCAGGGACAACCTGGGCATCAAGCGCGTGCGCGCTGACACCTTCGGTTACCTGCAGCGCTCCTTCTCCGGCATCGTCAGCGATGTGGACCAGCACGAGGCCCGGGAGGTGGGCGAGAAGGCGGTGCATTTCGCCCTGTGGCACGACGTGGACGGCTCGGTGACCATCAAGCGCACCGGCAACTACTCGGTGGACTACAAGCTGGAGAAGCTGGAGGACATCGGCGGCAAGACCCGCATCATGCCCGACGAGTTCATCAACGAGGAGGGCAACGACGTCACCGAGGCGTTCTACGCCTACGCGCGCCCGCTGCTCGGCAGCGGCATGCCCCGCCCCGCCCGCATCAGGGCGCCCAAGGTAGACAAGATCCTGAGCTAGGCTCGCTGCGCTCGCAGGCTTGAGGCTTGAGGCTGTAAGGCTTGAGGGGGGATAGCCCCAGACAATCAGCCCTCAAGTCTCAAGTCTCAAGTCTCAAGCCTTCCCTTTCTTCACCATCTCCAGCCGAAGCACCCCTCGCGGGCAGACATGCTGGCACAGACCGCAGCCCACGCAGCTGGCGCGGTTGACCGGCTCGCCCTGCATGGCGTAGGAGCGCACGTCGATGCCCATCTCGCAGTACTTGGAGCAGTTGCCGCAGGCGATGCACAGCTCGCCCTGGGTGGTGATCTGGTAGCGCCCCGGGCGCTGGATCAGCCCCAGCAGGGCCGCCATGGGGCAGCCGAACCGGCACCATACCCGGGTGCCGAGCACAGGGTAGAGCGATACGCCGATGACGCCGGACCAGATGCCGCCGATGAAGAAGCCGTAGTGCCGCTGCAGCTCGCCGGTGATGGACTTGAGCCCTGACGAGCTGTCCCCCACGAGCCAGGAGATCATCACCAGCCCGGTGGTGACCAGCGCCAGCAACAGCACCCCGTGGATGGAGTACTGCTCGAGCTTCCATGACCAGCGGGTCTTGCTCGACAGGTGGCGCCAGGGGTCGCCGAAGGTGTTGGCCAGCCCGCCGCAGCCGCAGACCCATGAGCAGTACCACCGCTTGCCCACGAAGAACCCCAGCAGCGGCACAGCCACCAGCGAGGCGACGAAGCTGTACGCCACGATCCACCCCGGGAAGCCGAGGATGGTGTTGGGATAGAAATACTCTATCTTCAACGGCCACAGGTAGCTGAAGTAGAAGCTCTTGCTGGCGAACATCTGCATCCACATCGGCACCAGGAACGCCAGCAGCAGCTGCACCACCATGACCACCACGGTGCGCACCACCTGATAGCGGCTGCGCCGGTTCTTCGCGATGTACAGGCCGCCAGCCACCAGGATGGCCACGGTGTAGAGCAGCCCGTAGAGCCACCACTTGCTCGCCCCTGACCAGATCAGCTTCGCCACCGGGGTCAGGTGGTTGAAGTAGTACAGGTCGACGTAAAACCCGAGCAGCACCGCCGTCAGGATCCAGGCCGAGATCCCCCTGCCACGGATGCCGCCGTGAACTCCCTGCGCCACGGCGACCATCTACGCCCTCCTCGCGGCCGCGCCGCCCAGGTGGTCCTTGCGAAACTCCTCATTGAACACCGCATCGTTCAGGTGCTCCAGCGCCCACTTCAAGCCGCGCTTCTCCTCGATCCAGCGTATGAGTACGCTGGCGTTCCAGCGCGGGCCGAGCATGGAGAAGCCCATGACGCGGCCGTCCTGATGGCTGATGCGTACCGAGTCCTCGGTGCCCGCCGCCTGCTGGAAGTGCTCGTCGAGATCTGGCCGCATCTGCTTCATCCAGCCGACGGTGACGTAATCCAGGAACATGAACTGGGCGCTGTTGTATGGGATCCCGGGCGCGTAGCGCGCGTCGGCATCGCCGGCCATGGACCGCCCGGCCACCACGCCGTGCTTCTGGCCCGTGTACCACAGCTTCTCCACCCTCGGCCGCTCCTCCCCCGGCATCTTGATAACGGCGCAGTCGCCTGCGGCGTAGACCCCCTCGGCGCTGGTGCGGAAGCAGTCGTCCACCAGGATTCCGCGGTCCACATCGAGGCCTGCCGCCTCGGCCAGCTCGAACCGGGCGCCCACCCCCGTGGCCACGCCCACCATCTGGCACGGCAGCTCCACGCCCTTCTTCGTCACGAGCTGCTGCACCTGGCCGTCGCCGCGGATCTCGCCGATCTCGTCCTCGAGCACCAGGTTCACCCCGTGGCCCTCGAGCCGGGCCTCCACGATGCACGCCTCCGGCTCGGAGAGTGCCAGGTCCCAGTACCACGGCTCGCGCACCAGGTAAGTCACCGGCACATGGTCGTGCAGCATCATCTCCACCAGCTCGATGCCGATGAGCCCGCCCCCCACCACCACCGCGCGCTCCAGTCGCGATCGCACCGCCTCCAGGCGCTCCAGGTCCTTCAGGCCGGTCATGTTGCACACGCCGTCCAGGTCCTGCCCGGGCCAGCCGAACATGTTCGGCTTGCCGCCGGTGGCCAGCAGCAGCCGGTCGTAGGAGAGGGTGTCGCCGTCCTCGAGGGTGACGGTCCGCGCCGCCGTGTCCGCGCCGGTCACCCTGCCCTGCCGCAGGTCGATGCGCTGCTCCTTCCAGTACCAGCGCTCGAACGGCTCGGTGTCCCGCTGTGTCAGCTGGCGCATGTAGATCCACATCAGCGCTGTGCGGGCGTAGAAGAAGGGTGACTCGTCGCTGATGATCGTGATGCGCGCGGCGGCGTCGCGTTGGCGGATTGCCTGGGCGGCGGAAACGCCCGTGATGCCGTTCCCGATGATTATGTGGTGCATGGGCTCCAGGTGGATGGGGTGACAGGTGGAGGTGTCAGGTGGTCTTCCAGTGACGGAACCGGGAGAGCAGCTCGTCCTGGACCTCGGGCGGCATGGGCGGCAGCTTCTGCTCCGCCGCCAGCCCGCCGACGGAGTCCACGGTGAGCTTCATCTGGCGCAGGTACTCCCGGCAGGGCTTGCACATCCCGACGTGGATCTGGAAGGAGAGCCGCTGCATGAACGACATGCGCCCCTCCATGTAGTCTGTGACCAACTCGGTCAGATCTCGACAGGACATCATCCCTCTTCAGCCCTCCCCTTCGAGGTATCCAGCAAGCGCCTTGCGGACCTTGCTGCGCGCGCGGTGAAGCAAAACCCGCTGATTGGTCTCGCTCAACTCCAGCGCGTTACATACCTCGGATGAAGACCACCCTTCGACGTCCCGCAGGGTGATGACCGCGCACTGATTGGGGGGCAACTTCTCCACCGCGGCCAGGATCTGGTCCTTCAGCTCTCCCCGCTCCAGCACCTGGTCCGGGCCGTCCACCTCCCAGCGCGTGGGCGCCCGGTCCCAGCCGCCGTTCTTCTTGAACCGCGCCGGGTCCACTGCGGGCTCGGCGTCTTTCTCTCCGTCGCCCATGGCGCTCATGGGGACGGAGCGCCCCTCCCGGACCCCGCGGGTCTTGGCGCGGTTGGTCAGGATGCGGAAGATCCAGGTCTTGAGGGAGGAGCGGCCCTGGAACCGGGGCAGCCCGGTGAGCACCGCCTCCCAGGTCTCCTGCACCACCTCCTCTGCCGACGCCTGGGTCGAGACGAACATCCGCGCCAGGCGCACCAGGGCGGAGTGGTGCTGGCCGATCAGCCCGGTGAAGGAGCGCTCGTCCCCCGCGAGCAGCTGCTCCACCAGCTCCTTGTCAGCGAGGGTGTCCGGCAGCTTCACCGGCTCGGCCTGCTTTCCGTCTTTGGCTCTGGTTCCCATGGGTTGATCGGTTGTCTTTCTATATCACAGATCAGAGATAGCGCTCGATCTCGCGCATCAGATCGATCCGGTCAACCAGGTCGGTGATGTAGTCCATGCGATCCGTCTCCAGGATCAGGGTTCGCGACAGGTCATAGCGGCCGAACCACTCCTCGTACAGGGCGTTGAGGCGCCGCACGTAGCTCAGCGGCACCTGCTGCTCCTCGGGGCGCCCGCGCAGCTTGATCCGCTTGCGCACGGTGCGCACGGTGGCGCGCAGGTAGATCATCAGATCGGGCGGGCGAAGCGAGTGGGTGATCGACTCGTACAGGCGCCGGTAGGTGGCGTAGTCCCGCTTGGAGATGCGGCGGGAGCGGTACAGGTTCTCGGCGAAGATCTCGGCGTCCTCGTAGATGGTGCGGTCCTGCACCACGGTCTTCTTGCTGCGCGCCTGCTCCAGCTCCTGGTGGACCCGGAACTTGGCCGACAGGAAGTACATCTGGCTGTGAAAGGCCCAGCGCCGCATGTCCTTGTAGAAGTCCTTGAGGTACGGGTTCTCCTCGTTCGGCTCGAAGAAGGGCTTCAGCTTGTACTGGTGGCAGAGGAAGTTGACCAGGGTGCTCTTGCCCGCGCCCATGTTGCCGGCCACGGCGATGTACTTGCGGCTCTTTCCGCTCTTTTTGGCCACGCGGCCCCTCCGGCGTCGATCAGGTTTTGGGGATGTACGGGCAGGAGGTTAGCACCGATGGCCAGATCAGTGGGCCTCAATCCACCGGGCGATGTGTGGAAACACCTCCACCGGTGCGCGGGTGCCGAGCACCATGTCGATGTGGCCATAATCGGCTGAGAAGCCGTTCTCGCGACCGCACAGGAGGAACTCCTTGTCCTCGGAGGAGACGCGGTCGAATACGAACTGGATGTCCGCGGGCGGCGTGAGCCCGTCCCCTGCCCCGGCGATGAGCTGGAGCGGCGCGGTGATGCGGTCCAGGTGGTCGTAATAGTCGAGCATGCCCTCGCGCTGGGTGAAGCCGTGATCGCCGCCGTACCACTCGGCGAACTGCTCCATCAGCCGCGCCGGCAGATCCACGGTGGTGGTCAGCAGCAGCTGCCGGACATGGCGCTTGTCCATCAGCTCCGGGTTGGCCACCACGCCCCCCAGGGCCTTGATCACGAGGCCCGGCGCCAGGGCAGCCAGCTTGCTGCCGTGGCGGTACGGGATCCAGGGCACCACGTTGAGCATGAAGCGCAGGTTGTGGATCAGGTCCACCATCTGGTGCTTCATCTCGGTGAACGCCGGCGAGGCGATGGTGGTCACGGCCCGGAACAGCCGCTGGTCGTAGTGCTCCAGGGCGGCGTAGGCCAGCATGCCGCCCATGCTGTGGCCCACCCAGTACAGGGCCTCCGCGTCGGCGCCGTCCAGCACGGCGCGCATGACCACCGGCACGTCCCGGTGGACGTAGTCGTCGAAGTCGAACTGCCGGCGGCGGCGCAGGGGCCAGCCGGAGGGCCGCGACCGCCCCGCGCCGCGCAGGTCCACCAGCCATACGTCATGGCCCCGGCGATGCAGATAGAGCGCCAGGGAGATGTCCTGGGCGGGCGGGTCGAGGTTGTGGTGGTTCGCGCCGAGGCCGTGCACCAGCAGCACCGGCGCCCTGGCGCCCTCGTTGGCGTAGCGGTAGAGGCAAAGCCGCCAGCCGTCCCTGGTGGTCACGTAGCTGCGTTTGGCACTGGGACGCCGGGATCTGGGCACGCATGCAGTATAGCAGGCTTGGACCTGGATATTGCGCCAGGGGGCCGTCACGAGGGGGCCGAGACCGAGGCGCAGTGGACCCGCGCCGGCGAAAGCATACTGGTGCGTATGGTGAGGCGGCGCGGGAGCCGCTGCGCCGACGGTAGCGGACGCCGCAGCAGGACAACTGGCGCAATATCCAGGCTAAGATGGGCGCATGACGCGCGGCCGACTCGCCGGGGGGAAGGCAGAGCAGCTCCAGGTGGCCCTGGTGGCCGCGGTGACCGTGGCCATGGACCTCTGGGCGGTGCTGCGAGACCGGCGGCCCAGCGGCAGCGACACCTTCGCCAACCAGGCGCTTGAGCTGCTCCAACTGGAGGGGGGGTGGGCTGGCGCGCTGGCGGCGCAGTGCCCCAAGGGCCCCCTGGCCCCTCTGCTCGCCGCGCCGCTGATGCAGATCACTGGCCTCGACCTGGCCGGGCCAAGGCTGCTGTCGGTGCTGTGCCACCTGGTGCTGGTGGTTCAGGCCTGGCGGCTGACCCGCCGCCTGCGCGCCGGGGCGGGCCTGTGGGGGGCGCTGCTGGTGGCCACGAGCCCCTTCGTGGCTGGCTGGTGCCGGCTCGATTACCATGAGCCCCTCATCGCGTGCCTCGTGCTGGGGTGCGCGCTGATCTTCCTCTCACCGCCCGAGCAGGGCGGCGCGGGCCGAGGGGCGTTGCTCGGCGCCCTGCTCGGGCTCGGGGTGCTGACCAAGCTGAGCTTCCTGGTCCACGCGCTGGTCCCCGGGCTCTGGCTGCTGCTTCGCCCCTGGCGGGACGGGGCTCGCGGCGGCAGAGAGCTCTGCGCCGGGGCCGCCGTGGGCGCCGCGCTGGCCCTGCCCTACCTGCTGTTCAACTGGGACCAGGTGCTGTCCAACTACGCCATGTCCTCGGGCAGCCTGCAGGACATGCCTGCCATTCAGCGTCTGGTGCACCTGAGCCGCCAGCCGCTGCTGACCCTGCTGCTGCTGCTCGGGGCCGCGGGCGCGGCCGTGCAATTGGCCCGCCGGCGACCCGGCGCCGGCTGGCTGGCGGCGGCCCTGGCTGTGCCCATGTTGCTTCACCTGCTCTGGTTCAACTACTGGTCGCGCTACTTCCTGCCCATGGCCGCCCTGGCGGCGGCGCCGGCCGGGGTGCTGCTCGAGGCGCTGCCGGCGCGGCTCTCCCGGCCCCGGGTGGCCGGTGGAGCGCGGGGGCTGATGACCTGCGCCCTGCTGGCCGTGTTGGCCTGGGCCACCCTGTTCGGGCCCGATCTGGGCATCCCGCGCGAGCAGGCCTCGGGTATGCTGCGGCCCCGGCCGGGCCGGCATGACGGGCTGGCCCGGGCGGCCAGGGCGCTCAACGCCCGCGGCGCCCCGTTCTGGGTCCTGCTCACCGACTCGGAGCTGGCCAACGCCCGGCTGGAGGGCCGAACCATGCTGCTGCAGCGGCGCGGGGTGCGAGCCGAGGAGATCGGCTGGCGCGAGGCACGCGGGAGGCGACGACCGGGCGAGCCGCTGTTCGCGGTGGTGGTGCTCGCGACCCTGAAGGAGGGAGAGCGGCCCACCCCGCAGCGCCTGCGCAGGCTCTGGCGCAGCGCCCCCCGGGAGGAGGGCATGGCCATCAACCGCCGGGGGTTTCTGGCGGTGATGACCGCGCCCGGCCGCCGGGTCCTGCTGCGGCAGCGCGACCCTGACGGCCTGCTCTATTTGGCCCTCGAAGTGCGCTCGACAGGGGGCATCTGAGCCCCAGGTGGGGACTTTTCCCCCGCCCCGCGCCAGGGTGAATCGCCATGTATCGCCCTGTTCCTGGCTGAATCGCGCCTGGCACGACCTCTGCATTATTCATGGCCAGGAGGTGACCACCGGATGCCGAGACTGCTCAACCTGCCGCTCACCCTGGCCCTGACCATGACCCTGGCGCTCGGTTTTACGGCGTGCGATCCGGTGGGCATCGGCGGCGAGGGGATCGGCGATGGTCCCCAGGTCACCGGCAAGTCCACCGGGGGCGCCAGCCTCTCCCCCTACATCACCGATGGCCAGGTGGACAGCGGCCACCCCTCGGTGGGCATGGTGCGCATGGGCGGCGGCCTGTGCACCGGCACCCTGGTGGGGCGCCGGACCGTGATCACCGCCGCCCACTGCGTCAAGTACGGCGGCATGCGCTTCATTGCCAACGGCGCGTCGTACAACGTGGTCCGCGCCGTACCACACCCGGGCTACAGCAACAGCTCGCTGAATAACGACATCGCGGTGCTGGTGCTCGACAGGGATGTCCAGGGGATCCAGCCCACGCCGATCATGGTGCAGGCGCCCAAGATGGGGCAGCGGGTGATCCTGGTGGGCTACGGCAAGTCCTCCGGGTTCACCAACGACTCGGGCACCAAGCGCATGGGCACCAACACCATCAGCAAGCTCACCTCCACCACCCTGTGGTACCACGGCACCGGCGGGGGCATCAGCGGCACCTGCAACGGCGACTCGGGCGGGCCGGCCTTCGTCACGGCCGCCGGCAAGGAGATCCTCGCCGGGGTCACCTCCTGGGGCGATGCCTACTGCCAGAAGTACGGCGTGGACACCCGGGTGGACGCCTATCGCTCCTGGATCCTGCAGACCGCGGGCAAGGACGTGGTGCAGCAGGGCCAGGGCGGCGGCGGCGGCCAGCAGCCCGGCGGCGGTGGCAGCGGCGGGCCCGGCTCCATCACCGAGGGCAAGGCGTGCAACGGCGGGGGCTGCGCCGCTGGCCTGACCTGCGCCGCCGTGTACAACGGCGCCAAGGTGCTGGGCCAGTACTGCATGGAGAAGTGCACCAGCCTGGGCAGCGACCCGAAGTGTGATGGCGCCGAGGTCTGCACCCGCTACCAGCCGGGCAGCAACGTCTGCTTCGCGGCCCAGAGCCCGTCCACCGGCTACACCAGCAACGGCGCGCCGGGCGGCGGCGGCAAGGCGCCCGCCACCAAGTGCGGCACCCTGGAGGAGACCGACGCGCTGAAGCTGATCAACGACCACCGGCTCAAGCGCGGCCTCTCATCCCTGGGCTGCGCGCCCGCGGGCCTCAGCGCCGCGCGCCTCCACAGCGACGACATGTGCAAGCGCAACTACTTCTCCCACAAGAGCCCGGGCGGCGGCGGCGTGGACGGCCGGCTGAAGCAGGCGGGGGCCAAGTTCTCCTCGGCCGGGGAGAACATCGCGCGCGGCTACTGGAAGGGTGGCGGTGCCTTCCTCTCCTGGGTCAAGAGCCCGGCCCACCGCGACAACATGGCCAACCCCCAGTGGACCCGGGCCGCCCTGGGCCAGGTCATCTGCAAGGGCCAGACCCCGTACTGGACCCTCGTGCTGGTGCGCTGAGTCGCGAGCGGCGCTGATCAGCCGCCGCTGACCGCCTTCATCATCAGCGCGCAGGCGTAGGCGCCGTAGGTCCCGAGCGCGTAACCGAACACCGCCAGCATCACCCCCACCGGCGCCAGCGCGGGGTGGAACGCCGCGGCGATGACCGGCGCGGACGCGGCGCCGCCGATGTTGGCCTGGCTCCCCACCGCGGTGAAGAAGAACGGCGCCCGGATCAGCCGCGCCACGAGCACGATGATCCCCACGTGGAACAGGTTCCACACCAGCCCGATGACGAATACGCCGGGCGTGCGGAACACGGCCGAGATGTCCATCTTCATGCCGATGGAGACCACAAGCAGGTAGATGAACAGCGAGCCCATGCGCGACGCGCCCACCCCCTCCAGCTTGCGCGCGGGGGTCATGGACAGGAGCAGGCCGGAGGTGGTGGCCAGGATGGTGAGCCAGAAGAACGGGGAGGTGAGGCTGTAGCGGGTCAGCTCGGGGTGGTTGTTCAGGATCCACGGCGCGATGAGGTCGGCCAGCAGGTGACAAAACCCGGTCACCCCCAGGCCCGCCGCGGCCACCACCGTGGCGTCGGCCAGCGACGGGATCTTGGCGATGGAGCGCCGGTACGCCTCGATCTTGTCGCGCAGGGCCAGGATGGCCGAGTTGTCGGCGCGGAACCAGCGGTCCCACGCCTCGTAGTTGGCCGCGCCGTAGAAGTGGAACGCCATGGAGACCTTGGCCACCAGCACGTCCACGGCGATGAGCGCCGAGAAGATCCCGTCGCCCACCTCGAACACCTCCTTCATGGCCACCTGGTTCGCCCCGCCGCCGATCCATGACCCGGCAAGCGTCGACATGCCGCGCCACACCGCCTCCGGCCCATCGCCCCCCACGGTCTCCGGCGACACCATCCCCACCACGAACATGGCGAACGGCCCGCCCAGCACGATGCTCAGCGTCGCGGTGAGGAACATCACCAGCGCCCGCGGCCCGAGGCCGAAGACCCCCCTGAGATCGATGCTCAGAGTGAGCAGGATCAGGCTGGCGGGCAGCAGGTAGCGCGAGGTGACGTGGTAGACCTTCGAGTCCGAGATGTCGATGAGCCCGAAGTTGGTGTACAGCGACGGGACGAAGTAGCACAGCAGCAACGCCGGCACGAACTTGTAGAACTTCGCGAACCGCTCCATCCCCGACGTGCGCAGGATCACCGCCAGGGTGACGATCAGGAGCCCGAATATGACCGCGTCGTTAGTTATCAAGACATAGACCTAGACTTTAGCGTGGACGTTGACGACCGGACTCACCGGCCCGCCAACCCCCGGATCTTCCCCTCCAGCTCATCCACCGCCACCTCCTCCTGGGTCGAGTCGGCCATGTCGCGCAGGGCCGCCACGCCCCGGTCCACCTCGTCGTCGCCCAGGATCACCACCGCCGGCGCGCCGAGCTTGTTGGCGCGCTTCATCTGGCTCTTCATGCTGCCGCCGCGGTGGTCGATGTCCACGGCCAGGCCGCTCTTTCGCAGCCGCGCCGCCAGGGGCACCGCCGCCGCCCGCGCCCGCTCGCCGCGGGTCACCATCGCCACGTCCGCCACCGGCGCCAGCGCCGGCAGATCGGGCCCCAGGGCCAACAGCAGCCGCTCCAGCCCCATGGCGAACCCCACCGCCGGCGTGGGCGGCCCGCCCAGCTCCTGCACCAGCCCGTCGTAGCGACCCCCGCCGGCCACGGTGTTCTGGGAGCCGAGGTCGCCCGCGTCGCTGATCAGCTCGAAGGTGGTGCGGGTGTAGTAGTCCAGCCCGCGCACCAGCCGGTTGTCCAGGCGCACCTCCACCTCCAGCAGCCCGAGATCGCCGTTGAGCTGGTCCCAGTGCTCGCGGCACGCCTGGCATGTGTGGTCGATGCTGCGCGGCGCCGCGTCCCCCACCGCCCGGCACCCCTCCACCTTGCAGTCCAGCACCCGCAGGGGGTTATTGGCGAAGCGCCGCTCGCAGTCCTCGCACAGCTCCGCCTCCCGGGGCCCGAGGAAGTCAAGCAGCGCCTGGCGGTAGCCGGGCCGGCACTCGGGGCACCCCAGCGTGTTGAGGTGCACCCGCAGGTTCTGCAACCCCAGGTCATCCAGCAGGACCACCAGCATGCCGATCATCTCGGCGTCGATGCTCGCCTTGGCCGCGCCCAGCGCCTCCACCCCGAGCTGGTAGAACTGCCTGTACCGTCCGCGCTGCGCCCGCTCGTGGCGGAACATGGGCCCGAAGTAGTACCAGCGGGTCACCGGCTCCACCTTGTGCAGGGCGTGCTGGACATAGGCCCGCACCACAGAAGCGGTGCCCTCGGGGCGCATGGTCAGCGACGTGTCGTCTCGATCGGCGAAGGTGTACATCTCCTTCTCGACGATGTCGGTCTGGTCGCCGATGGAGCGCGCGAACAGCGGCGTGTACTCCAGGATCGGGGTGCGCGCCTCGGCGTAGCCATAGCGCTGAAGCAGCGCGTGGCTCACACGCTGCACCTCCTGCAGCCGGCGGCTGTCCGGCGGCAGGATGTCGTGCATCCCCTTTACCGACCGCAGGCGGTCGCCCTTGCTCTTCTTGCTGCCCATGATTACTTCTCCTGGCGCTCCCCGGCGGTGACGGCCTGGTCCACGGCGCCACGCCGTCGCATCTGGCCGGGACGCAGGTGCAGCTTGCACTCGCCTCCCTGAAACAAGCGCACCGCGCCGGTGGTCTCGGACACCACCACCGTGATGGCTTCGGTGTCCAGCGACGTGCCCGCCGCGGCCATGTGCCGCGCGCCGAGGCCGAGGGGCACGGTGAGCCCCTTCTCCTCCTCGAACCGCAGGTAGCGACCGGCGGACAGCACCACGCCGTCCTCGCGGATCACGAACGCGCCGTCGAGCACGGCGAAATTCTTGATCGCCTCCCGCACATCCGGGTTGAGCACGTTCTTCTCCTCCTCGGAGTAGCCCTGGAACGGGTTGAGGGTCAGCTGCCGCGACTTCTCCATCACCGCGTTGGTGTCCCCCACCACCAGGATGGTCCCGATGGCCTTGCCCTCCCAGCCCTCCACGGAGATGGCCACCGCGAGATCGATGACGCTCTCCAGCACCGTGGAGGAGATGCGCTCGGTGCCGACGATGCCAAAGCCGGTGTCCACCGAGTCGGGCCCCTCCTCGCCGATGGTCACCAGCAGCAGGCTGTCGGGGTAGGTGGCCGGCCGCCGGGAGGTCATGCCGAGCACCACGTCGCCGTCCCGGAACAGCCCCTTGGCGATGCCCCCCACCAGGGCGATCTTGAACTTCTCCGGCCGCGCCATGTCGTAGACCGGCAAGGAGATGGTGGGGATGCCGAGGGACTCGATCACCTGGCGCTGGGACTCGCTGGTCACCGCCTGGACGATCTTGCGCCGCGCCGGCGACTTGGCCTTGATCAGGTCCTCCGGCAGGGGCAGATCGCCGATGTAGAGCAGGTGGGCGACCTCCTTCTTGTTGGCCATGGATCCAGCGGCGCGGATCAGCTCTGCCTGTGCCTTGCCGATCATGAGTCCGCGTACCGGGCCCCGAGCAGCAGGGCCAGCGCCTCACGCGCGCAGTGCTCGCAGTACCCGTGGCGTTCTTCCAGCCGCGCCACGACCTCCTTCGCCTCGGCGATCTCCTCGTCGCTCATGCCGCTCTCGTCGTCGCCCAGCACCCGCAAGGTCCGCTCAAGCAGCGCCTGGAGCCGCTCCTTGCGGCGGTTGAAGTAGGCCGACCGCAGCTGCTCCAGCTGCTGGGGAAAGATGTCGCGGTAGTTCGGCTTCTCCCCGGCGTGGTCCACGGACCAGGCGCCGATGCGCGAGATGAGCCCCTTGCGGAAGTCCTCCACATTGCCGGTGGTCTCCAGGTCTTTCTCCACCTGGGCCATGAGCTGGGCGTCGGGCTCCTCGTAGGCGCCGGTCACCTCGTTCTGCACCTTCTCCCCGCGGGTCTGGTGCATCACGTTGCTCAGGTAGCGGGAGAAGAGCTCGTGGTGGCTCTCCTCCTCTATCAGGCCGCTGGCATCGCTCACCTCTCGATCGGCCTGGTCCAGGTACCAGCCCCGGGCCAGATCGATGAAGCGCTCGTTCTCGAAGTACCCGTCCTTGGACTGCATGCGCAGGTAGGCGTAGACCGAGGTCTCCTTGACCAGCTCTTGCAGGCGGGTGAACACCGCGTTGGGGGAGAGGCAGTCGTGGAGCGGGTCCTGCGCCGCGTCCAGGATCAAGGTCTTCATCTCCCGCGGCGAGGCGCCGATGCGCCCCTCGTAGACCACCTCTGCCTGGGTCTCGCGCCAGATCTCCTTGACCGCGCCGCGGAGCCGCTTGGCGTCGTCCCCACGGGCCCAACCGGGCAGCTCCCCCCGGGCGTAGAGCTCCGCCTTCTCCAGCGGCGTCAGCTTCTTGATCAGCGGCTTGACCTTGGCGTCGTACTTCTCCTCGTTCGGCTTGAACAGGCGGGTGAGCACGGCCCACAGGGCGGCCACCGCGGTGGCGTGGGGCGCGATGTGCTTGACCACCTGCCCCTGGCCCACCTGGGCGTCGTAGATCTGCTTCTCGCGCCTGTAGTCCCGCAGATAGGGCACGCGCACCAGCTCGATGCGCGCCTTGAAGGAGGTCCACTCGTGGCTCTCCATCAGCGCGTTGAGGTGGGTCTCGTTGGAGCTGCCCACGAAGAGCAGATCGAAGAAGATGTTGGCCTGGTCCAGCGAGACCCGGCCCTCCTCCACCGCGATGAGCAGGTACTTGAACGCCTCGATGGGCCGCTTGAGCAGGTCCGAGAAGTCCACCACCCCCCGGTTCGCCTTCACCAGGTGCCCGTCGAGCTCGTACAGGTTGATGTTCTGCAGCGCCGTGGGCAGCGCGCCGAGGCTGCGGTCAGCGGTGATCTGCCGGGTCACCGCGTCCACCGCCATCTGGGGCTCCACCCTGCTGGTGGCCTGGCGGTAGCGACGGGAGGCGAAGAAGCGGTTCACCTGCACGTGCCGGAGCAGGCGCAGGTAGTCTCCCTCGTAGCTGGCCAGCAGCGCCTCGTAGATCAGCTTGCACTTGGGGCACAGGTTGCCCCGCAGCAGGTAGTCCGAGGTCATCACCCCGTCTTCGCTCAGCTCTTTCAGCAACGCCTGGCGCGCGTCCCGGGGTACCAGCAGCAGGGGGTGGTCGCCCATCTCGCACGGCACGCGCGCGTCCACCTCGTGCTCCTCGAGGTGGGCGAAGGTGACCCGGTCGTCCCGCGCGGTCTCCCCGCCCGACGACCCGCCGAAGCCGATGCCGCTGCGGCTCAGCTTTTCCGTGGGGAAGATCCAGTTGAAGCGGTACAGCGCGCCCTCGTCCAGCCGCGAGTACTGCTCCATGGCGCGCGAGAGCATCTCGGTGATGGTGGACTTGGCGCTGCCGTTGGGGCCGGTGAGCAGGATGAAGCGATCCACCCTGCCCTGGCGCACGAAGTTGCGCAGGTTGCGGTAAATGGCAGCCTGCACCTCCTCCTGCCCCACCAGGCTCGCCCTGCCGCCGTCCCAGGGCGCGTCGAACAGGCGCGCGCGGCGGGTCTCGCCGCCCGGCGCGGGCACCTCGTCCCAGCCGAAGTGCTCGAACATGTCGAGCAGGTACTGGGCGGCGCCGCGGGTCTGGGCCCGCGGGTTATTGCGGGCCAGCTCCAGGTACTCCGCGAAGGAGAGCACCCGCTTGCTCCCCTTGAAGTGCTCCTCAACCTGGCTGCCGATCTTCTGCAACAAGTCCATGGTGCCTCGGCTCCCTCGTCAGGCCACGGCGTCCCCGGCGATTACTCCGAGATGCTCGCGGTCCAGCTCACGTCCTCGCTCTTGACCTCGCACACCGTCTCGGTGCAGACGCTGAAGTTCAGCTTGCCCGAGAAGCGGTGCTCTCCGCCCCGTCCGAGTGTGAAGGAGGCGTCCATCACCAGCTCCTGCTCGGTGAGGCTCGCCGCCTGCCCGGAGTTGATGGTCTGGCGCATGGGCGCCGCGCCCATGGGGCCCATCACCTCCAGCTTGGCGGGGTACTCCAGGTTCACCTTGTATCCATCGCGCGGCTCCAGCCGCACCCGGGCGGTGAGGGGCTCACCCGTCTTGCCCGGCGACGGGGCCTCCACCTTCACTGCGTATGGTCGGCTCCCCTCGGGCTCGGCGTCGCCGCCCTTCTTGCAGCCGGGGGCTGCCAGGACCAGGGTCAGCGCCAGGGCCAGCGCCAGGGGATTGGTGCTGCTCTTCATGCGGCTCAACTCCTTTCTCGAGCGCAACAATTTACACATGCAACCTAGCATACGGATAAGATGTCTGGTGCATGATCATCGCCCAACAAGTTGGCCGCTATTTCTTGCTCGACCGCATCGCCGTGGGCGGCATGGCGGAGATATATCGGGCCCTGACCTTCGACTCCCGGGGCCACAATCACATGGTGGCCATCAAGCGGGTGCTCTCCAACCTGGCCGACGACGACGACTTCCTGCAGATGATGGTGGACGAGGCGAAGATCACCATCATGGTGGACCACGCCAACATCGCCAAGGTGTTTGAGTTCGTCCGGGTGGTGGATGACTACTTCCTGGCCATGGAGTTCGTGGACGGGCGGGACGTCCGCTCCGTGCTGGAGCGGCTGCGCGAGGACGACGCCTGGTTCCCGCCCGAGCACTGCGCGTACATCGTGATGTGCACCCTGGCCGCCCTGCATGCCACGCACGAGGCCCGGGACGCCACGGGCGAGCCCATGGAGATCGTCCACAGGGACGTCAGCCCGTCCAACATCCTGGTGGGCTACGACAGCAGGGTCAAGCTGTGCGACTTCGGCATCGCCAAGGCGAAGCTGAGCCGGATCCAGACCCGCCACGGGGTGATCAAGGGCAAGGTGAAGTACATGAGCCCGGAGCAGGCCCTGGGGCGCAAGGTGGATCGGCGCTCCGACATCTTCTCCGCCGGCGCGGTGATGTACGAGATGCTCACCCGGCAGCCGCCCTTCATGGCCGAAAACGAGATGGACCTGATTATGAAGGTGCGCGACGCCCGGTTCACCCCGCCGAGCGAGCTGAACCCGCGGGTGCCCCTGGCCCTGGAGAAGATCATTCAGCGCGCCATGAGCCGCTCGCTGGGGGCACGGTTTCAGACGGCTCAGGACTTCGCCGAGGCGCTGCGGCAGTTCATCCACGAGCAGTACCCCGACTACTCCCCGGCGCGGCTTGGGCAGCTGCTGCGGGTGATGTTCGCCCGGGACATCGACAAGGACCTGCGCCTGCTGGAGCAGTTCGTGCTGGGGGAGAGCGATCCGGAAGATCTGGGGGACAACCTGCTGGCGGAGATCCTGGGCGAGGGGGCGCCGTACACCCAGTTCGTGCCGGTGCACCCCGACGGGGACACCTCCGGTATGGGGGTCACCCGCATGACCCCACATGTGCCGGATCCGGAGGAGCGGCTGCCGCCCGGGGCCGACCTGCACCAGCTTCGCACAGTGATCCTGGATCCAGACGAGAAGGCCTCCCGGGTGCGGGTGCGCAAGAAGCGCCCGCGCCCCGGCAAGGACTTCCAGAAGGAGCTGGAGCGCGACACCCAGCGCGGCACCAACCCGATCTTCGACGACGACCCCACCGACCCGGAGTCCGTGCCCGGCGGGCCGGAGCTGCGCGACCCGCGCTTCCACAGCTCACCGACGAAGATCATCCGCGTGGGGGAGGAGAAGCAGGACGAGGATTACGAGGAAGAGGAGCCGACCATCATCAAGTAAGGCTTGCGCCTACCGGCACTCGTACCGATAGGGCGCGCCCTCCTTGCACCGCTTGCGGCAGCCCACCCGGGCGCAGCCGCACCGCTTGAGGCAGCCGCGGTGTTTGGGGGTCATTTTCTGGCCGGACTCGCGCTTGCCGCAACGCGGCGAGCATTTTTTGTCGTCGTCGTCGCAACGGCTGAGGCACTTGCGCACCGCGGCTTTGTCTGGCGGCGGAGGCTTCTTGCCGCTCACCTTGACGCCGCCGCTGCCCTTGAGCGCCCGGGCCAGGGCGCCGCTGTTGCCCGAGGAGAGCAGGTCCGCCACGGAATCCCCGTCGTTGGCGCCGCGCGTGCCGAGGATCTTCAGCACCTTGAGGTCCTTCTTCGTCAGCTTGCGCGCCGGCTCCAGGCGGCTCACCCGGGCCACCTGTTTGCCGTGGGCAACCACCACCTCCCGCAGGCTGGCCAGGGCGCACGCGCTGCCCTTGCCCCACAGCTCGTAGGCGCGCTTGTGATCAGGGGAGTGGTTGGAGACCAGCCCGGTGAGCACCAGACAGGACGTGCCCTTCTTGGCGCGGGCCGTCCCGCGAGACCTGGGCGCCTCCCGCTTGATGCGCACCCCCGCAGCCCAGCGCGCTTCGGTGGCCCTGGCCGCGGCGATGAGGCAGACCTTGGACACGCAGGGCGGTCGCTTCTTCAGCCGCCCCACGGCCTCGTCCACCGGCTTGACCGACCTGACAACCGACACGCCAGGTAGCCGCGCGGCGCTGGCAAACGCCGCCTCCAGCGCAGCCACCTGGTCTGCAGACAGCAACAGCCCCTGGTGGTGCAACGGCGCCACTGCGATGGAGTACGCCTCGTCTGCCCGGGCGTCGCTGGCGACGAGCGCCAGGAGCGCGCATAACGCAACGCCCCTCGGCCGCAGCGATGTAGGAATCGGTCGCATGATCGTCTCCTTCCTTGATCATGCTACGCCACGCGCGGGCTCTTAACCACCTCACGCCCTCGCACGCTCCACCACAGGCGTTCGCTACTTCGGTGAGCCGCTCAGGGGCAGGTCGAACTCCACCACGGTCCCCTGCGGCTGTCGGGGACGCAGGGTCACCTCGCCTCCCATGGAGACAACGATGCCGCGTACGACGGCGAGGCCGAGACCGGTGCCGTGGTCCTTGGTGGTTACGTAGGGGTCGAACACCCTGCGCGCCAGCTCGCCGGACACGCCGCAGCCATCGTCCAGAACCCGGCCACGCACCCGCGACCGCGCCCTGTCTGGCCGCAGCTCCAGCCGCACGCTCCCGCCGGGTTCAACTGCGTCAGCGGCGTTGTCCATCAGGTTGACCAGCACCTGCTCCACCCGCACGGGGTTGATACGCGCCACCAGCGGCGCATCGCCCAGGTCCAGGGTGACGCGCGCCTGCTTCAGCTTGCCGCTGCGCTGCAGCATCTCCAGGGCGCGATACGCCAGGTCTCGCAGGTCCACCTGCTCGGCGAGGTCGTGGGACGGCTTGCCGTACTCCAGCAGGTTTCGCGCGTGGACCCGCACATGCTCCGTGGCCATGAACAGCGCCTCCAGATCCTCGGGGTCGAGGCTCTCCCCGGCCTCGGCCGACTCCTGGATCAGCTCGCTGCTGGTCAACAACACCGAGGCTGCGTTGTTCAACTCGTGCCCCACGCCGCCGGCCAGCGTGCCAATGGTCGCCAGCCGATCGGCGTGAAGTACCTGCGCCCTGGTCCGCTCCAGCTCCCCCCGGGTGCGCTCGAGGTCCAGCTCGGCCTCCAGCGCCCGCAGCCGCTCGTCCTCCAGCCGCCGTCGGTGTGTCACGTCGTGGGCGACGCCCACGCAGCCCACGATGGCGCCTCCGTCCGGGGCGTAGAGCGGCTCCAGCCGGCAGGAAAAGATCCGCCCGTGGGTCGCCAGATCGTAGCTCGCGGGCTCTCCCCCCAGGGCCGCCCGGTGGGCGCGGAGCACAGGCGCGGCGTCGGTGGAGTCGGGCAGCAGATCTCGCAGGTCGCGCCCGGGCGCGCCGCAGCCCGGCACCCCCTGCAGCCGCCCCTGGAGCTCCGTTATCCGCAGGTCATGATCCACGGTCCACAGCAGCACCGGCATCTGCGCCAGCAGCATGTGCAGCTTCGCCTCCCGGTCTTGCAGCGCCTCGTAGAACCGGTACTGGCGGGTGACATCATGGCAGTACATGTTCACCACATGATCCGCCGGCGCCGGCGCATAGGCCCAGCTCAGCACGCGCCCACCGACGGTGGCCTGAGCGCTCGCACCCCTGCCAGTCTCCAGGCAGCGGCGGATCAGCGCCTCGTGCTCCTCCGGGAGCAGCGCCTCGAGCGGCGACTCCAGCGTGGAAGCCAGTCGACGGATGGCCATGTTGGCAAACTTCATCCCCTCTCGGCCCCAGCCAAGCACCGGGTGGGGGTTGTTCGTTGGGAAGGCGGCGAGCCGCGCGCTGGCCCGGGCGTCCACCTGGCGCAGCCTCGCCTCCCGGCGCAGCGTGAGGTTGTCCTGCTGGAGCTCCCGCGTGCGCCGCTGCAGCGCCTCGATCTTCCGCATCAGCTCGTCCTCCTCCGGCACCCTGGCCATGGCCACCAGCGCACGCTCCTCGCCCAGCGGCGTAGCCGACATCTCGAAGGTCGCGGCCCCGTCCTGCCCTGGCAGGGGCACCGACCAGCGGGCCGTGTAGCGCTCCGCCCCCTCCGCCAACCGTCGCCCCATCTCCAGCACCGGGCAGCTCTCGCATCGCTGGTCGAAGCCGCAGCTCCCCTCTTCGCCGCACATGCCGCACCCCACCAGCTCACCGAGCGACGGGCGGCCCTCCTCGGACCAGTTGGGCAGCGCGCTGGCGGCCGCCTGGTTCAGCCGATGGACCTGGAGGTCACGGTCGAGCACCATCAACGCGGTGGGGGCGTTGTTGAACAGTTCCTCCGGCGACTGGCCGAACTCCTCCCCGCCCGCGGCCGATGCAGGCCGCTTGGATGTCATGTCATATCCTCTCTGTGAAGGGGCGCCCTGCCCCGACCTGTTGTTGCTGCTCACCTATGCGGTCTGGCCAGGTGCGCGCTCGTTACAGCGCTTCGGTCACGGTGCCTTGGTCGGTGGAGTCCGCCAGATGAAGCCGGTGTTCTTCCCGTTGGTCTTGAGCGAGAGGGTGCCCGCGGTGAGGGTGCCGCAGCAGGAGGTGCCGGCCACATACACATTGCGCGCGGAGTCTACCTGGACGGCGTTGGCGTGGTCGTAGGAGCTGGCCGTTCCCATCAGCGCGCGGGTGAACTTGCCGGCGGGCGACACGCTGGCCAGCAGGAACGCGGTGTCCCACTTGCCGCCCGGAGAGACGAGCTTGGTCTTGCCCACCGTGGCCTCGCCCACGAACTTCCCGGTGACATGACAGGTCCCGGCGCTGTCCACGACCACTGCCACGCCGTTGTCGTTGTTGAAGTTGTTGGGCCCGCCCGCGGCGAGCGCCCACTGCACCTTGCCGCTCGCGTTGATCCTGGCGGCGAACAGGTCGCCCTGCCCGGCGGGGGTCAGCTTGACGCTGTCGAAGCTGGCCGCCCCCTCGAACCCGCCGGTGAGGCAGGCGTTGCCCTTGGTATCAGCCGCGATGCCCCCGGCCTTGTCGGACTTGGCCCCGCCAAATGATGTGGCCCAGGTGACGCTGCCGCCCGGGGTCAACCGCGCGGCCAGCACGTCGTAGGAGCCCTTGGAGGTCAGCTTGTGGCCGCCGAGGTTGGCAGCCCCGAGGTAATGCCCGGCCAGCAGCAGAGCCCCCTTGCCGTCGGCGGCCAGGCCTGTGGCCGCGCCCCCGGTCTTGGCGGTCACCACCCAGCCCCAGCTGCCCTTGGGGTCCAGCCGCGCGGCGAAGGGGTCACCGTAGGCGTTGGTGGAGGTGAGGGTCTTGTTGCCGAACTTGACGGTACCCGCCATGGTGCCGGCGATGAAGGCGTTGCCCGCCTTGTCCACCACCAGCCCCGGCGCCGCGTCATCCTTGTCGCCGCCCGCGGCCTGCAGCCAGAGGAACTTGCCCGCCGGGCTCAGCTTGGCGACGAACAGGTCATAGCGGTTGTACTGGCCGGTCAGCTGCTTGCCCCCGATGGTCGCGAAGTACTGGTAGTAGCCAGTGATGTAGACGTTGCCCGCCCCGTCCAGCGCCACCTGATCCACGCCGTCCCACTTGCTGCCCCCGCCGGTGACCCCCCACAGCGCCTTCCCCGTGGGGTCCAGCTTGAGCAGCAGGACATCGTTGTTGCCCTTGGAGGTGAGGGTCTTTCCAGCCACGGTGATGCTGCCACGCAACCAGCCGCCGACAAACATGTTGCCCTTGCCGTCCATGGCCATGCCGTTGAAGCCCACCCCCTGCGAGGAGCCGTACCCCCTGAGCATGGCCTTGGCCGGCGGCGCGGCGTCCGGCTTGATCCACTGATCAGGCCCCACGCTCCTGTCGGGCTTGCCGGGACCGTCTGGCCTTGGGCCCCTGTCCACCCCGTCATCTGGCCTGGGCGCTTTCTTGTCCTTGCGGATCTTGCCGTCGCGGCCCGCGTCCATCGGCGGCCCATCGGGCGACGCGGGCGCGACCTCATCTGAACAGCCTGCCACCATCCACACCGCACAAAGTACGCCCACGATCTGCTTGACCATCATCTCCTCCATGCGCTGTCGGGCCCGGGATCAGCAGTTTACCGTGACTGCCCTGCCGCCAACAGGCTGGTCAGCAGGAGTCGTTTGGGGGTAGGCTAGATCCGTGCTCAAGCGAACCGCCCTCATAGCCTCCAGCGCCTTGTTCTTGCTGGCCTGCCCGGGAAACCTGGACAACCCGCCAGACGCCTACGTCAAGCCGACCAAGGACTGGGCCTTGCCCAAGAATGACAAGGGCAACAACCCACCCAAGAAGGACCAGGGCAACAACCCACCCAAGAAGGACAAGGGCGGCTGGCCCACGCCTGACCAGTACCAGCCGCCGCCGCCGGATCAGTGGGCCCCGCCCCCCAAGTGGGACACCGGCTACAAGCCGAGCCCCTTCGGCTGCAACGTGGACGCCGAGTGCTTCGGGCTCAAGTGTTGCCCGACGCCCTGGGGCGTCAAGCTGTGCGCCGACACCTGTAACTGGTAGGGACCGACCCCGGCTTCAGCAGCCCGACACCACCCGCACGTCGTCGATGTAGACCCCCTCGGTGGTGTTGGCCCAGTCGTCAACCGTGTCGAAGGAGAACACCACGTTGATGGTGCTGCCCGCGAAGCTCGAGAGGTCCACCTCCACCATGACCCAGCGGCGGTAGCTGCTGGACACCGGCATGGTGCTGCCGTCCTTCTTCCACACCACCTTGCCCCCCACCTTCACCTGCAGCTGGTCCACGTTGTTGGTGGTCTCCGTGTCCATGTAGAGCCAGAAGTAGAGCGCCGCCTTCTTGCCCTTGGCCAGGGCGTAGCCCGGGCTCTTGGCGGTGCCCTTGTTGGCCGCGCCGTTGTCGTAGCCGCCGCCGGTCTTGCTGCCGTAGTGCAGGCTCCCCTTGCCCACCCTGGCCCTGGCGGTGCTCTGGGTCCAGCCGATCCCCTTGACCGCCGGCGAGACGGCGAAGGAGCCGAGCCCGGCGTCGAAGGTGGTGTACTTGACCACGGCTCCGGCGGCGGTGGTCCAGGCCGACGCGCTCTTGGTGGGGTTGCAGACGCCACAGCCGACCTGGTCCTTTGCGCCGCTGAGGTAGCAGCCGCCGGCGATCCAGCACTTGCCTGGCGACGGGGTCCAGGCGGACTGGCTCTTGGTCGGGTCGCAGGTGGCGCAGCCGGAGCTGTGTTTGGCGCCCTTGGCGTAGCACAGGTTTCCGATGAGGCACTTGTCCGGCGCCGGGGACCAGCCCTTGGCGCTCTTCTTCGGGTCGCACACGCCGCAGCCGCTGCTGTCCTTGGTGCCCTTGGTGAAGCAGTACTTCCCCACCTTGCAGATGTCTGGCGTGGGGGTCCACGCGAACAGGCTCTTGGTCGGATCGCAGTAGCCGCAGCCGTTGACGTCGTAGATGTTCTGCTTGTAGCACTTGCCGCCGATGAGGCACCAGCCGGCCTTCATCGGGTTGGTGCAGCCGCCCTTGCCGTCGCACTTGTCGTCGGTGCAGCCGAGCCCATCGCCGCACTTGTTGCCGAAGTAGGTCCCGCCGCAGACGCCGTCCTTGCAGACATCGTCCTTGGTGCAGGCGTTGCCGTCGTCGCATTTCTTGCCCGACGCCGCGCTCCACTGGGTCTGGCTCTTGGTGGGGTCGCACGCCTTGCACGGGTCCTTCGGGTGCGTCGCCTCGGCCATGCCGGGCTTGAGGCACTTGCGCTTGCTGTCGCCCCCCTTGAGGTCGGGCACCATCAGCGCGCACCAGCCCGCCTTCGGCTTGTTCTCGCACAGCCCCAGGCCCTTGCACCGGTCCTCGGTGCAGTCGAGCTTGTCGCCACAGTCCTGCCAGCTGGTGGCGCGGCACCACCCGTCCTTGCCGCACACCGGATCGATGGCGCAGGCGTTGTGGGCGTTGCACGCCTTGCCCGGGTTGTTGCACTTCCACAGCCCGCCCTCGGGGACGACCCCGGCGTCCGCCGGGTTGCCGCCGCCGTCGGAGAAGGCGCCGTTGTCGTCGTCGCTGCAGGCCATGGCCACAGCAGCCGCCAACATAATCATCAGTGTATTCCTGACCATGTATGCTCCTTACGGGCCGGAGATTACTACAGCCTCGTTATTCCTCGCCACCATGACCGACGTGGCGGCCGCCTGGCCCACGGGGGAGCCCCCCCCTTCTGGTGTAGACTTGCGGCGCGGGGAGACCTTGCCCGTGCTGCATCGTGAAAGGAGGTGGGCGCTTGTCAGGCGAGGTGCATTTCATCCATTGCCCGCCCTGGGAGCCGGGCGCGCCCAACCTCTCCATAGCCTACCTCGCGCAGACCTTGACCGCGGCCGGTCTCGGCTGCCGCACCGTGGATTTGAGCCAGGAGCTGCACCGCCTGGCAAGCCCAGAGCTCCGCACCTCCTGGGACATGGGGCACTCCGGTTTCTGGTGGAAGAGCGCCCCGGTGGAGCGCGCCATGCCGCCCGCCCTGCGCCAGCATGTGCACGACGAGGTGAACACCCTGCTGCAGGAGGCGCCGCTGGCGGTGGGCCTCACCATGCACAACCTGAACACCACCGTGGTCCAGGACCTGGTGGATCTGCTGTGGGATGGCGGCTACCGCGGCCTGGTGGTGGTTGGGGGGCCGGCCGTTCGCCTGCCGGACGACCGGGGGGTGCCGCGCTTCTTCGGCTTGCCGTGCAGCGACCTGGGCGAGGAGGACGGCGCCGCGCGCCTGGCGCGCTTCCTGCGCCGGGTGGACGCGTTCGTCTACCGGGAGGGCGAGCTGACCCTGCTCGAGCTGGTGCGGCGGTTCCAGGAGGGCGGGCGGGACGCGCTGCCCGGGACCCCCGGCGCCCTGGTCATGCAGCAGGGGCTGAGCCTGCCGGTGGTCGCGCGACCCCAGGTTGAGCCGCTGGACGCCCTGCCCTGGCCCACCTTCGATGACGTCCAGATGGACCGATACGAGGCCGGGCTCCTGCCGCTGCTCTGGAGCAGGGGCTGCCCCAGGTCCTGCTCCATGTGCTTCCAGCGCTCGCTCTGGCCCGGCTACCGGTACCGGGATCCGGCGCAGGCGGTTGAGGAGATCTCCTTCCTCACCGAGCGCCATGGCGTCTCCCGCTTCCACGCCTACGACCAGACCACCAACGGCTCCATCACCTTCGTGGACCTCCTGTGCGCCGGCCTCATCCAGCGGGATCTGCGACCTCACCTCACCGGCAACACCATCGTGCGGTCGGCCATGACCCGCGCGCGGCTGGCGCGCATGCGGCGCGCCGGCTTCCGGGACATCATCTTCGGCGTGGAGTCCGGCTCCCCGGGCGTCCTGCGCCGCATGAACAAGCAGTTCGACGTGCCGCTGGCGGAGCGGGTGCTCGCGGACGCCTCGGGCGCTGGTCTGCGCACCCATGTCAACCTCATGGTCGGCTTCCCGGGCGAGACCGAGGCGGAGTTCGACGAGACGCTGATGTTCCTGCAGCGCAACCGCCGGGCCATCAGCAGGGTGACCCTGGCCGGCACCACCAAGATCTACCCGGAGACCGCCCTGTCCCGCAGGCCGGACGATTTCGGTGTGCTGCCCCATAGCATTGGCGAGTTCGGCGCCCTGGCCGCCTGCTCCGAGTGGCAGGACCGCAGCGGCCTTGACCAGGCGCTCCGGTTCCAGCGGTTCCAGCGGCTGCACGCCCGGGTGCAGGAGCTCGGCATCCCGATGGAGTACGACCCGGAGGTGGACGTTCGGCCGGCGGGGCAGCAGCCGATGGATCGGCTTGGGCCGGCGCTGGTCAGCGATGATCCTTTTCGCCGGGAGCAGGCGGCGTCAGCCCTGGACGACGACCTGAACGAGGAGCTGTTGCCGTACCTCAGGCAGGCCCTCGACGACGACTCGGTGGTGGTGCGCGGGCGGGCGCTCGTGGCCCTGGCCACCCTGGCGCCGGACGAGGCGTTGCCCCTGGTCCTTCGCCACCGGCGCTCGCCGGTGCGCTACGAGCAGCGCCTCGCCACCGAGGCCCTGTGCAGGGTGGGCGGCGCCGTGGCCTTCGAGCACCTTGAGCCCTTGCTCGCACAGGACCGCTACGCGGCCCTCGACTGGCGGCTGCGCGAGCAGATGACGCCCCTGCGCCGCGCGTACGCCCCGCTGGAGGTGCTCATCCATCAGGGGCCAGACGCCCTGGCTCCGGGAGACCTGGCGGGCCTCTTCAGGTTCGCCCCTCGCTGGATCCAGCTTCGCGCGTTGGGCGCCCTGGCGCGCTGGCCGGAGCATCCGGAGGCGCCGGCGCCGGAGGAGGCCCTGCGCAGGGCCGCGCGGGGGTTGACGAGCGACGCCCCCGGGGAGGCGAAGGCCGCCGCTGATGCGCTGGCTGCCATGGGCAGCAAGGAGGCGCTCGCGCTGCTCGAGCGGGCCATGCTGGGGGACGCCGGCGAGGCGCGCTGTTGCGCCATGGCCTCCCTGACCCGTGAGGTCCCCGAGCGTGTCAAGGCGCTGGCCATCGAGATGCTCGCCAGCGGCTCGGAGCAGGATCGGTACAACGCCGCGCTGATCATGGCGGATCTGGGCGGGAACCGCGCCTTCGAGCACCTGGAGCCCCTGCTCCGACAGGGCCGCTGGAGCCAGCTCGACGAGGAGCTGCGCCAGCGGCTGGCGCCGCTTCGCGTCACGTATCGCTGCATCGAGCAGCTGGAGGCCGGGGCGCTGGACCTGCCTGGCGAAGAGGTCCTCGGCCTGCTCCGGTCCGGGCTACCGTGGATCAGGCTGCGGGCCATCGCGGCAGTGCTGTCATCCGGGCGCGGCGCCACCCTGCCCCGCCAGGGCCCCATCGGCGCAGAGGTTCCATCCCTGATGGACCTGTACGAGGAAGGGCTGGCCCACCCCGTGCCCGCGGTGGTCCACGCCGCGCTCAAGGCGCTGGTGCTGGATCCGGATCCGCAGGCGGCAGAGCTGCTTCACCGGTTCCTCAGTCGCTCCGTCCCTGGAGCCCTGCCGCAGGCATGGGTGGAGACCCTGGGCGACGCGCTGGATAGCTGCGCCGACCGCGCGGAGCCCTTGCCCCGGCGAGCCTGAAGCCTGCCATCCTGGATCAATTGCACACACCGCCTGCCCCGTTCCGGATCAACGCGCCCCGGCCCCCAAAAAGCAACCGGCTGAAATCACAAGCCCTTCAACCTGGCAACCCCCTTGCATTGCTCCAACCTGCAAACAAAGGAGGTCACCATGCTCGATACCGTTCGATTCTGGGGAGTCAGGGGGAGCATCGCGTCGCCGGGACCGCACACCGCGGGGGCCGGCGGCAACACAACTTGCGTGGAGGTGCGCCTCGGTGGGCGGCGCGTCATCATCGACGCCGGCACCGGGCTGCGGCAGCTCGGGCTTGCACAGCAGGGGGCGCCGCTGGACGCCTGGCTGCTGCTGAGCCACCTGCACTGGGACCACATCCAGGGCTTCCCGTTCCTGGCGGCGTTGTTCAACCCGGACACTTGCCTGCGCATCGTCGGCCCCTGCGGCACCCGGCAGGTTCTGGCAACGCAGATGTCAGGCCCGAGCTTTCCCGTCCCCCTGCAGCAGGTGCCTGCCCGGCTGGAGTTCACCGAGGTGGAGCCGGGCGAGGAGCTCGACCTGGACGGCGTGGCGGTGCGCACCGCGCCGCTTAACCACCCGGGCGGCGGCCTGGCCTACCGCCTCGAGCACGGGGAGCGCGCCGTGGTCAACGCGTGTGATACGGAGCACCGACCCGACGGCCCGGATCCAGACCTGGCGCCGTTGTGCCAGCAGGCGGATCTCCTGATCCACGACGCCCAGTACCTGCCCGAGGAGTACCCCGAGCGGGTGGGATGGGGGCACGCCACCTACGAGGCGGCCGCGGCCCTCGCCCTGCATGCCGGCGTGGAGCGGCTGGTGCTCACGCACCATGATCCAGCCCGGGATGACCTGGCGCTGGCGCGGCTCGAGCGGGACGCGCGGCAGCTGTTCCCCGGGGCCCGCGCAGCGCGAGAGGGCGACATCCTGGAGCTGGGCGGCTGGGCGGAGACTGGCAGCCCCGGCGCCGCGGCGGCCAGCGGGGTGAGGTGAAAAGAATTGAAAAGGCACCTGAGCGCCGACCCCGGTTGCCCGCCTCGTCGCGGCCACGTAACATCGAGGGCCGATGACCCTTCGTGATCCTCCGTCAGTGCTGCACTCGGTGGCCGACATGCTCGGCCGCCAGGTGACCACCGACCAGCTGCTCACCGCCATGGTGGACCGCGCGGTGCAGGAGGCGGACGCCGAGCGCGGCACCCTCTACCTGGTGGACGGCCTCACCGGCGAGCTGTGCAGCCGCGTGGCGCACCTGCCCGAGCTGGAGGAGATCCGCCTGCCCGCGGGTCAGGGCATCGCCGGACATGTGGCCAACACGGGCGAGGCGGTGCTCATCGAGGACGTGGAGCAGGACGAGCACTTCTTCGCCGGCATCGACGCGCAGACGGGCTTCACCACCCGCAGCATGGCCGCGGTGCCCGTGCTGGATGAGGGCGGCGCCGTGCGCGGCGTGCTCCAGCTGCTCAACCGGCGCCAGGGCCGCTTCGGCGACCGCCATCTGCTGCTGCTGGAGCAGATGGCGGCCCAGGTGATGGAAGCCCTGGCCCGGACCTCCATGCGCCCCTGCGGCGATCGCCAGCACGGCGTGCTCCTGGACGGCCCGTTCAACAATATCGTCGGCGAGTCGCCGCTGATGGCGGAGCTGTACCGACGCATCCTGGCCGCGGCCACCACCGACGCCACGGTGCTCATCCGGGGAGAGACCGGCACCGGCAAGAGCCTGGTGGCCAACGCCATCCATGACAACAGCGACCGGGCTGGCGGCCCGCTGGTGCACGTGGACTGCACCGCCCTGCCCGCTGGCCTCATCGAGTCGGAGCTGTTCGGCCATGAGCGCGGGGCGTTCACCGGGGCAGAGCGGCGTGTGCGGGGCAAGTTCGAGCTGGCCAACGGGGGCACGCTGTTGCTGGACGAGATCGGCGACCTGCCCCTGGCGCTCCAGGGCAAGCTGCTGCGGTTCTTGCAGGACCGAGCCTTCGAGCGCCTCGGCGGCCGCGAGACCCTGCGCGCCGACGTGCGCTTCCTCGCCGCCACCAACGCGGATCTCGCGCGGCTGGTTCAGGAGGGCAAGTTTCGCCAGGACCTGTACTACAGGATCCGCGTGGTGGAGCTGATGGTCCCGCCCCTGGCCAGCCGGGGCGATGCAGACATCGTGCGGCTGACCGATCACTTCCTGGACATGTTCGCGCGCCGCCACCGCAGGCGGATCCAGGGCATCACCCCTGAGGCGGTCAAGCGGCTCCAGCGGCACCACTGGCCAGGCAACGTTCGGGAGCTCGAGCACTGCATCGAGAGCGCGGTGGTGCTCTGCCCCGGAGACAGGATCCAGGAGCACCACCTCTCGCTGCCGGGTGGTGACTCGCCCACCGGCGCCGGACGCGGATACCCCGCCGGCATGCCCCTCGCCGAGGTGGAGCGGGACCATATCCTGCGGACCCTCGAGGCGTGCGCGGGGAACAAGTCCGAGGCGGCGCGGCAGCTCGGCATCGGGCGGAACACCCTGGTCGGAGCCTGTCAACGAGTATGAGACACCCGCGGTTCGCATTTAGTGTAGCTCC